>NZ_JBNGZH010000001.1:0-29713 GCF_052049775.1 Candidatus Pelagibacter sp.
TATTTAATGGCAATAGAGGGGCAATTGGAACTGGTTTTATTGATTTCTATAATAATGAAAAAAATTTATTTCTTGCTACATACGATGGTATTTTTGCTTATGCAAAACTAGACAACTTGGAGAGATTTAAAAAAATTAAATCAAATATTAATACCCTAATCAATTATGAAAAATTCTACTTTCACGATCAGTATGGTATAAAAGATGTTTTTATAGATAATGATAATTTGTATGTTTCTTATATTGGAAAAAGAAAAGAAAATTGTTACGATTTGAAAATTATAACTACGAAATTAAATGAGGAATATTTAAATTTTCAAAATTTTTATCAAACTCTTAATTGTGTAAATGTAGATAACAGCCATGGATTTTATCCCGCACAAGGTGCAGGTGGAAGAATTGTTAAATTTGATGAAATGAATCTTTTGTTTACAACTGGTGATTTTAGAAACAGACCCCTGGCACAAAACCCTCAGAGCGATTTTGGTAAAATTTTAAGTATAAGTATTACAGGTGAAAATACTAAAGTTGTTTCTCTTGGTCACAGGAATCCCCAGGGGCTTTATTATAGTAAAAAAAATAATTTTATTATCTCAACCGAACATGGGCCAAAAGGAGGTGATGAAATAAATATTAATCACAACCCGTCATCAAATATTAGAAATTTTGGTTGGCCTATATCCTCATATGGTGAACATTATTATAAAAATTACTCAGAGAAAATTTTGTCTGAGGCACCTTTGAAAAAATCGCATAAAAAATATGGTTTTGAAGAACCTTTAAAATATTTCGATCCATCAATAGGAATAAGTCAAATAATTCCGTTAAACGAAGATGAGACAGAATTTCTTGTTGGTGCAATGGGAAATGAAATAAAAGATCAGGATTTAGGTATTCACTACATTAAGCTTGATGAAAAAAGAGAAAAAGTTATTAAAACTAAATATACTCTTCTTAATGAAAGAGTGAGAGATATGATTATATCTCTTGACAAAAAAATTATAATAATTTTTTTAGAAACCTCAAGTACACTAGCGGTCTTAAAAAAAAAACTATAAATTAAAATAAATTGAACAAGCATATCAGTGATTAATGATTATTTAAGAAAAATAAATAGTTTTTTTAATTACTATTTTTACTTTTTTAAAAATTATAAATTAATTAAAAATTCTAAAAGTTTCTCACAAGAGGGGGAGGATAAATTTTTATTAGAGTATTTTAAGGATCGATTAAATGGATTTTATATTGATGTTGGGGCTTTTCATCCTTACAGAATTAATAATACTTATTTACTTTATAAAAAAGGATTTAGGGGTATCAATATTGATATAAGTGCTACATCAATAGATTTTTTCGATCTTGCTAGACCTGATGATATAAATCTAAATGTTGGAGCATCAGATAAGTTTGAAAAGAAATTTTTTTTTTCTAAGAAAAATTTGTCTTTTCATAATACTTTATCAAAATCTTTAGCAGAATCTGACATGCAAAGAGAACCCTTTAAAAAGAAATATTCTATTTCATGTAAACGATTAGATGAGATTATTGAGGAAACAAAATGTTCAAATAAAATAATAGATTTTTTAAATATTGACGCTGAAGGTTATGATTATCAAGTTTTATTAGGTCTAAATTTAAAGAGATATAGCCCTAAAGTAATTTGTATTGAAATTTCGCCATTAGTAGACAAAAAAAATGAACATTATAAAGATACGAGAATTTATGAACATCTTTTAAAACATGGATACAAATTATCTTGGAAAGGTTTTAATTCATTTATTTTTACTTATCAAAAGTAATTTGGATTTCCTTTCCTCTTTTACGATTTTTGAAATCTAAACCTTTAATTGGATATTTCCTTCTAGTTTTTTTATTTTTTATCTTAAATTTGTTTGGATTTATTAATGTCATTTCAATTACTTGTGGAATACCGAATTCATCAACCATTCCAAAATTATTTGCATTAATATGAATATTTTTTAATTTTGTTTTACTGATAAAATTCTCTATCTTTTTCAAATTTTTTTGAAGATTGTGGAATTCTATAATAACCAAATTTAATTTATCAGAATTTTTGTTTATTTCTTTTAAAATCTTATACTCATCACCCTCAATATCAATTTTTAAAACAATTTTTGTATTGTTACCAATTGCATCTGTAATTGTAATTTGATTATTGTTATTTGTCTTTTTTGAAACAATCTTTTTTAAAAAATGTTTATTTTTACCTCTAAAAAAAATTAAATATTCAACAAATTTAAAAAAGTCTGTTATTTGACTTGGTTTTTTTAAAAATATTAGGGAAATAAAATTTCTTGAGAATCTTTTTAACCAAAACTTTTTATCTACTGTGTGGTCAAAGGCTAAGATTTTACAATTTTTATTATATTTTTGAAAATGATTTTCGAAACTCCATTCCGCTTCAAGTCCACAAGTAATGATCGTGTTTGTTTTTTTTATAACGCGTTTATCTATTACATATCCACCATCTGATTTTCTCCCAATTCTAATTAAATTTGAAAAGTTAGTGTGATATGGTTTTAAGAAATTTGGTAGCATATAATGCTTTATTCTAAGTCTATTTATTAATTTCAGCTTGTGCTGCAGCTAATCTTGCTATGGGAACTCTATAAGGAGAACATGAAACATAATTAAGGCCAATTTTTGAGCAGAAATTAATACTCTTTGGATCACCACCATGTTCACCACAGATACCTAACTTGATTTTTTTGTTTTGTTTTTTTCCTTTGGTAACAGCTATCTCAACTAAATCTTCTACACCTTCATCTATTGAAATAAATGGATCTATTGAAAAAATCTTGTTTTCAATATAATCATTAAGAAATTTTCCACTATCATCTCTGCTAATACCAAAAGTGGTTTGAGTTAAATCATTAGTCCCAAAGCTAAAAAATTCAGCATGTTTTGCGATATCTTTTGCTTTTATCGCTGCTCTTGGTAACTCAATCATTGTTCCAACTAAAAATTCTATTTTCACTTTATTTGCTTTTTGCACTTTTCTTGCAGTATTAATCACAAGATCTTTCATTATTTTGATTTCTGCCTCAGTCGATACAAGTGGAATCATTATTTCGGGGAATGCAAATTTTTGTTTATTCTTTTTAAGCTCTGATAAGGCTTTAAAAATTGCCTCACATTGCATTTCATAAATTTCTGGGAATGAAATACCTAATCTACAACCTCTGTGTCCAAGCATGGGATTTTGCTCATGAAGTTCATCAATTCGAGATTTTACTTCTTTAATACTTATACCAACCACTTCTGCAACCTCTGAAATTTCTTTTTCAGATTTTGGTAGAAACTCGTGTAATGGGGGATCAAGTAAACGTACTGTAACTGGTAATCCATGCATAATCTTGAATATTTCAACAAAATCTTTTTTTTGATGCGGTAAAAGCTTCAAGAGTGCTTTTAATCTATCCTCCTTAGTTTTAGAAAGTATCATCTCTCGCACAGAAATAATTCTTTCTTCATCAAAAAACATGTGTTCCGTTCTGCATAAGCCAATTCCCTCTGCTCCAAAATCTCTTGCAACTTTTGTATCTAACGGTGTTTCTGCATTTGTTCGTACTCTAAGTTTTCTAACATTGTCTGCCCAACTCATTAATTTTGAAAAGTCGCCAGAAATTTCAGGTTTTACTGTTGGCACACTTCCCAAAATAATTCGCCCAGAGGACCCATCAATTGTAATTACATCTCCTTCTTTAATTTCAATTGAATCAGTTTTAAAAATTTTTTTTTCATAATCAATATCGATTTCACTCGAACCAGAAACACATGGTCTTCCCATTCCTCTTGCAACTACAGCTGCATGACTTGTCATTCCTCCCCTAGCAGTCAATATTCCTTTAGCAGCGTGCATACCCTGAATATCTTCTGGAGAAGTTTCTACTCTAACTAATATTACATCTTGCATCATATTATTAAGTCTCTCAGCCTCTTCAGATGTAAACACCACCTTTCCACTAGCAGCTCCAGGTGAGGCAGGTAAACCATTCGCAATTATCTCTATAGAACTTTTTTCATCCAAAGTAGGGTGTAATAGTGTGTCCAAAGAATTTGGATCTATTCTTAAAATTGCTTGTTTTTTTGAAATTAATTTTTCCTTTACCATATCTACAGCAATCTTAACTGCTGATTTTGCAGTTCTTTTACCTGACCTAGTTTGTAGGATCCATAATTTCTTATTCTCAACCGTAAATTCCACATCTTGCATATCTTTGTAATGCGTTTCTAACTTTTTTAATATTTTATAAAGCTCCAAATAAACTTTAGGCATAGACTCTTCCATAGATAGTGACTCAACTTTTGCCTCTTGTTTACCTTTTTTGGTAATATATTGCGGGGTCCTTGTGCCTGCTACAACATCCTCCCCTTGAGCATTAATTAAATACTCTCCATAAATATCATTTGATCCGTCTGATGGATTTCTCGTAAAAACAACTCCAGTAGCACAATCATTTCCCATATTACCAAAAACCATTGATTGAACATTTACTGCTGTTCCCCACTCGGATGGTATCTGGTTTAACTTTCTGTAAATTTTAGCTCTATTACTTTCCCAAGATAAAAATACTGCACTTATTGCTCCAAATAATTGTTTATAAACATCCTGAGGAAATTCTTTTTTTGTTTTTTCTTTAACAATTTTTTTAAAATCATTTATTAAACCATCCCAATCATCCTCATCAAGATCTGTATCCAGTAAAACTCCTTTGGTTAATTTATAATTTTCTATAAGTTCCTCAAAATAATAACTTTCTACCCCAAGAACAACATTTCCATACATTTGAATAAATCTTCTATAACTATCCTTAGCAAATCTTCCGTTAGAAGTTTTAATAGCTAATGCTTTAACAGTTTTGTCATTCAAACCAAGATTTAGTATTGTATCCATCATACCAGGCATTGATACTCTGGCACCAGATCTCACAGATAATAAAAGTGGATTTTTTAGATCTCCAAATTTTTTTCTAACATCTTTCTCAATTATCTTTAACTCTTTTTTAATTTGATTGATCAATGAAGAATTCAATCTCTTTTTATTTTGGTAAAAAAGATCACAGACGTTTGTTGAAATTGTAAATCCAGGCGGAACTGGAAGACCCATTCTTCCCATTTCCGATAGATTAGCACCTTTGCCACCTAAAAAATTTTTGGGATTTTTAATTTTTTTAGTGTCTTTAGATTTAAAATTTACAATTAACTTATTCATTATTTGCTTTTAACAATTGAAAATTCATAAAATTTTGAAAGGTTTTACATAACATATTTATAAGTTCCAAACGATTTTTTCTTAAATCTTCATTATCTTCATTTACTTTGACATTATCAAAAAATTCGAAAACTTCTTTTTTTGCCCCAGCTAAGACCGATAAAGATTCTTCAAAATTTTCATTATTATCTATATCTGAATAATACTTCTTTATATCAGATATCTTTTTAAACAAATTTTTTTCATAATCGCTTTTAAAAATACCAGGATCAGTTGAATTAGTTATTTCAATTTCCTTATTTTCCATTTCACTTTGAAGTATGTTGGAAGCCCTTTTGTAACTTGATGTTATATCTATACCAATTTGATTATTTATTATTTTATTTACACATCTTGCTTTTTCAAAAGATGAAAACAATTTATTAGTTGAAAAATTTGAAATCGACGCCTCAATGATATCAAATCGAATATCTTTTTCTTTGAGATAATATCTAAATCTATCTTTTAAGAAATTACTTAAATCTTTTTTTAATTCATCATTTACAAGAGTAAAATTTTGTTCTTGATATAAACCAATAGAATAATTCAATAAATCGTTTAATTTTAAATCTTTTTTATTTTCAATTATTATTCTTATTATGCCGAGCGCCACTCTTCTAAGTGCAAACGGATCTTTTGAACTTGAGGGTTTTTCACCAATCCCAAAAAAACCAACAAGATTATCTATTTTGTCTGTCATCGATAAAGCAATACTGAAAGGCTTTTTTGGCACATTTGAATCTAATCCAATCGGTAAATATTGTTCAGTTATTGATAAACAAATATCTTTATCAAAACCTTGTTGTGCGGAAAAATAGCCCCCCATAATTCCCTGTAATTCAGGAAATTCACCAACTAAATCAGAAGTTAAATCTGTTTTACAAATAGATACTGATAACTCTACTTTTTCTTTACTAATTAATAATTCATCAGATATCATCCCACCTAATTTTCTCATTCGCTGAACTTTATCAAAATAGGTTCCAAGACCCTTGAAAAAATTAATTCTTTTTAGTTCAGATACCTTTTTCACTAAATTTTGTGTTTTATCTTTATTCCAAAAAAATTCTGCATCACTCAATCTAGCATCAATAACTCTTTGATTTCCAAGTTTGATTAACCCTTTGTGATCTTTTTTATTTGCAACGAGTAAAAATTGATTTGTAATTTGATTATTTTTATCAATCGTAGGAAAATATTTTTGATGAGACTGCATAGTCAAAATAAGTATTTCTCTCGGAATTGACAAAAATTTTTTATCAAAATCACATAGTAAAACGTTTGGACATTCAACTAAATCTACAACCTCATCAAATAATTTTAAATTTTCTAAAATATATAATTTTTTTTTACTTAATATCTTTGTGAATTCATTTTGAATAATTTGTTTTCTTTTAGTTTGATCAACAATCGTTCCATGTATCTTCAAAAATCTTTCATAAGATTTGAAATTTTTAAATACTCCTGTTTTTTCTTCATAATCTTTATCAATAAAGGTTTTATTAGACGAAGTTAAATGGTAAAATTTAAAATCTATAATTTTTTCATCAAACACTGATAAAATAGACTTTAATGGTCTTGCCCAATTAAGGTTAAATTCACCCCATTTCATTGATTTTTTCCATTGGTAGCTACCTAAAAGTTTTGGTACTAAATCTTTTAACAAATCTGAAGTGTTCAATGTTTTTGAGGGTGTTTTAAAAAAGTAAAATTCTCCTTTTTCTGTATCACGTTTAATAAGTTGTTTTTTGTCAATTTTATTTGATCTCAAAAAACCCTCAATTGCTTCTACAGGAGCACTAGTTTTGGGTCCTTTTATTTCCTCAGACTCAACTTTAATTTTTTTGTGTAAGCCCTCAAATACGATAATTACTCTGTTTGGAGTTGATAATGAAAAACTTTTTTTCGATTTTATAGATTTATTGATAAAATATTCTCTAAATTCCTCTAAAAGTTTTTCACGAAAATTTTTTTGTAAATTAGCTGGAATTTCCTCACTAAACAATTCTAAAAAAAATTCTGCCATTTTATATTTGCGTATCAATCCAAATTGAAGCAACAGATTTTGTAATTTCTCTTATACGTCCAATGTATTCTGCTCTCTGGGCAACACTGATAGCTCCTCTTGCATCAAGTATATTAAATACATGACTTGCTTTTAAGCATTGATCATAAGCTGGGAGTGATATTTTTTTATTTATTAATGATTTAGCCTCACTTTCTAACATATCAAATATTTTTAACAGATTCGAGGTATTAGCATGTTCAAAGTTATAAGCCGAAAATTCTTTCTCCGCTTGATGAAAAACTTCTCTGTATTCAACATTTTCGTTATTCCAAATTAAATCATAAACATTATTTTTTTGTTGTGTGAACATACAAATTCTTTCTAAGCCATAAGTAATTTCCACCGAAACAGGTTTGCACTCAAAGCCAGCCATTTGTTGAAAATATGTAAATTGAGTTATTTCCATTCCATCACACCAAACTTCCCAACCAAGACCTGCTGCGCCTAAAGTTGGACTTTCCCAATCATCCTCAACAAATCTAATATCATGATTTTTATGATCAATACCGATTGTAGATAAACTATTTAAATAAAGTTTTTTTATATTTGATGGAGAAGGTTTAATTATAACTTGAAATTGATAATAGTGCTGAAGTCTATTAGGGTTATCTCCATATCTTCCATCAGTTGGTCTTCTAGAAGGTTGTACATAAGCTGCTTTCCATGGTTTTGGTCCAAGTGACCTAAGAGTTGTAGCTGGATGAAAAGTTCCTGCTCCAACCTCTATATCATATGGTTGTAAAATTATACAACCATGTTTACTCCAATATTTTTGGAGGTTTAAAATTGTATCCTGAAAATTTTGAAATTTTGGTTTTTTTTTACTTTTTTTAGAGGCCATATTTTTGCCAAATAGATTTTTCTTCTAATATATTTGCGACTTGATCGACGTGATCGTTAGATGATGATAATTTCTTACTCAACCAACTTTTAGATTTTTCAAATTTTTTTATTATTACATCTTCTCCAAATTTTTCTCTCAACACTTGATTGGCATCACCTATTTCGTCAATCAAACCAAGTTCTTTGGATTTAGTTCCAGACCAAAACTCTCCAGAAAATAACTCGACTTCTGATTTCTTAAGTTTTCCACCTCTACTTTTTTCAACAACATTAATGAAGTCTTTATGCAAATCTAATTGTATATTTTTTAATCTTTCTATATCTTCTTTTTTTTCTTCAAGAAACGGATCGAGAGTGCTTTTATTTTTACCAGCAGTATGAACTCTTCTTTCAACTCCAATTTTTTTAATAAACTCTGTAAAGCCAAATGATGAATAAATTACACCTATAGATCCAATAATTGAACTAGAGTTTGCATAAATTTCATCACCAGCACACGCAATTAAATAGCCTCCTGATGCAGCAATATCCTCTGCAAAAACTATTACCTTTTTTTTATTTTTTTTCGCTTGTTGTCTTATAAAATTAAAGATTAAGTGTGATTGAACAGGTGATCCACCAGGAGAATTAATTGTAATAGCAACACATGGTGCTTTTTTAACAGAAAAAGCCTTTAAAATTATCTCTTCTTGACCTGAAAAATCTATACCTTGTTTAAATTTACCTACGTTTCCGATAACACCGGCTAATTTAATATGAGGAATAATTTTCTTCTTTTTAAAAATTGAGAACATAACAAAACTTTATAGAATTTTTGTATTAATATAAAGACACCTTATAATTGAAGATTTAGGTGCGTCAATTGATAAGTATCAAAAGAAACTTATTACACTAATTTGCTCACATTATGGGAAGCGTAATTCAACTTAAAAAACAAATTAATAACTCTTACTTTCAACTAAAAAACTCAGTTGAAAATAAGTTAATGCTTGTTGAAGAAAAAATTAAATCAAAACTTGATAGTAATGTTGAGTTAGTTAAAAAAATGACAGATTATCATTTAAATACTGGTGGCAAAAGGTTAAGAGCCTTATTAACTTTGGGTTCATCAAAGTTATGTGGTTATACAAAAGGTACCAGAGATATAAATTTAGCAGCTTGCGTGGAACTAATTCATGCTGCAACTTTGATGCATGATGATGTTATAGATAATGGTTCAATTAGAAGAGGTAAAAAAACACCAAATAAAATCTGGGGTAACCACTCTTCTGTTTTAGCTGGCGATTACCTTCTAAGTAGGTGTTTTGAAATGATGGTAGAAGATGGAAACATTGAAGTTTTAAAACTATTATCATCAACATCATCAATAATTGCTCAAGGTGAAATTTTGCAACTCCAGCATAAAGGTGAAGTTGACATGCTTGAAGAAACTTATTTGAAAATAATTTCTTCAAAGACAGCTGAGTTATTTGCTGCTGCAACTAAGGTAGGAGCAATTTTATCAGAAATGAAAACTAAAGAGAAAGAAGCTTTAGAGTTTTATGGTAGAAATCTGGGTTTAACTTTTCAAATTGCTGATGACACTTTAGATTATAATTCAGAATTAAAACTATTTGGAAAAAATATCGGTCAAGACTTCTATGAGGGAAAAATTACACTACCAATAATTCTTTTGTTTCAAAAAGCTAAGAATGATGAGAAAGAAACTCTTAAAAAAACTTTTGCAAAAGAAGAGAGAAATCAAAATGATTTAAATTATACTTTATCTTTAATAAAAAAATACAATATTATAAATAGTTGTTATCAAAAGGCCAAGCACTATATTAATTTGTCATCAAATTCATTGTTGGTATTTAAGGACTCTGAAGAAAAAAATATACTCGAAAATTTAACGTCTTTTAGTTTATCAAGAAATTTTTAGGGGCTTAATAGACTTTTTGTCCAATCATTATTTGTTGTCAATTTATACTTTAGTCTTTCGTGTATTCTATTATCTCCATCTAACCAAAATTCTATGCTCGTAGGTTTTAAATTCCAGCCAGACCAATGATTTGGTCTTGGAACATTATTTTGATCTTGGTATTTATTCTTAAATTTTTCTAATGATTTTATTAATTCCTCTCTATTGATTAATTCACTACTTTGTTTTGATGCCCAAGCTCCAATTCTACTTTCGTAAGCTCTAGAGTTAAAATAATTATCAGCTACCTCATCTTCTACTTGGCTCAAAGTACCTACAATTCTAATTTGCCTAAGCAAACTTTTCCAATGAAAACACATTGTTGCATTGGGGTTTTCTTTTATTTCATTTCCTTTCTGGCTATTAAGATTAGTATAAAAAACAAATCCATTTTCATCGTAACCTTTAAGAAGCACCATCCTTACTGATGGAACGCCTTGTTTTGTTGCAGTTCCAAGAGCTAAAGCATTTGGATCATTAATTTCATTCTTTTTTGCCTCTTCGTACCAACTTTCAAATAATTTAAAAGGATCATCTAAATCTAGAAAGCACTTATTAAGCCCTAGTGAGTTTTTTTCATTCATAATTTTAACAAAATAATCTATACAATATAAATAATGTCATTTAATACTTTTGGAAAGGTTTTTCGTTTCACTACATGGGGAGAATCTCATGGTCCTGCAATTGGTTGTATAATAGATGGTTGTCCACCACTAATAAACCTCAATGAACGAGATATTCAGATAGAACTCAACAAAAGAAAACCTGGTCAATCTAAATTTACTACTCAAAGAAAAGAGAGTGATAAAGTAGAGATTCTTTCAGGAGTCTTTGAAGGTAAAACAACTGGAACTCCAATCTCTTTAATAATTTATAACGAGGATATGCGCTCAAAAGATTATAGTGATATTAAGGATAAATTCAGACCAGGTCATGCTGATTTCACTTACTTTAAAAAGTATGGCATTAGAGATTATAGAGGTGGTGGAAGGTCTTCTGCGCGAGAGACTGCTTCTAGAGTTGCAGCAGGAGCGGTAGCAAAAAAAGTTTTGGAAAAAAAATTAGGTAAAAAATTTAAAATTTCTGGTGCAGTTACACAACTTGGAATTCTTGGATGCGATACAAACAAGTGGGATGATAAGATAATTTATAAAAATCCGTTTTTTTGTCCTGATAAATCTATGCTTAAAATCTGGGAAAAATATCTTTTAAGTATTAGAAAGGCAGGTTCATCTTGTGGTGCTATAATTGAAATTAGAGCTAATGGTATTCCTGCAGGATTGGGGGCACCAATTTACTCAAAACTAGACTCTGATATTGCATCTGCAATGATGAGTATTAATGCTGTAAAAGGAGTTAATATTGGCTCTGGAATGAATTCCGCTCAATTGTCCGGAGAAGAAAACTCAGATGAAATTTCAAAATCAAAAAATAAATTAAAGTTTAACTCAAATAATGCAGGTGGAATTCTTGGTGGCATCTCCTCTGGTCAACAAATAATTGTTTCATTTGCTGTAAAGCCTACATCATCAATTTTGAAGAGCAGAAAGACAATTAATAAATTTGGAAAAAATACTAGCATATCTGTTAAGGGAAGACATGATCCGTGTGTTGGAATTAGAGCAGTTCCAGTGGGTGAAGCTATGCTATCATGCGTTTTACTTGATCATTATTTATTGAATCAAGCTCAATGTGGATAATCACTTTATTTTTGTTTTTGTAAGATAATATTTGAATTTAATACATCTAAAATTTGTTCTTCAATAGAAATGCTATCTAAATTTGCGAGTTTATACATGTTTTCAGGTTTGTCTTGATCAATAAAAATATCTGGAAGTTTCATTGATCTAAATTTTAAATTTGAGTCCATTAGTCCCTTTTTTGTTAAAAAATCAATCACATGAGAACCGAATCCACCAATTGACCCCTCCTCAATAGTTACAATTGCCTCGTGTGTAGTTGCTAATTGCCATATCAAATTTTCATCCAATGGTTTGGCAAATCTTGCATCCACTATTGTAATATTAACACCTTTTTTTTTTAAATTTTCTGATGCCCTTAAACTTTCACTTAATCTTGCACCAAAGTTTATTAAAGCTAACTTTTTTCCATCTTGAATAATTCTTGATTTACCAATCTCTATCTTTTCATTAATTGATGGCAATATTGATCCAATACCAGTTCCTCTTGGATATCTGAATGCACAGGGTCTATCATTAATTTCTGTAGAAGTATTAATCATTCTTACCAACTCGGCCTCATCACTTGCAGCCATTACAATAAAATTTGGTAGTGTTGCTAAATAAGTCGTGTCAAAACTACCAGCGTGTGTAGGTCCATCAGCTCCAACTAATCCCGCTCTATCTATTGCAAATCTTACAGGTAAACTCTGAATTGCAACATCATGAACGACTTGATCATATGCTCGCTGAAGGAATGTTGAGTAAATTGCTGCATAAGGTTTGTAATTCTCAGTCGCTAAACCAGCTGCAAACGTAACAGCATGTTGTTCGGCAATACCAACATCATAAGTTCTATCTGGAAATTCTTTTCTAAAATTGCTTAATCCAGTTCCATCTGGCATTGCTGCTGTTATTGCAATTATTTTACTATCTTTTTTTGCGTGTTGTATCAGAGTATCAGCAAAAACTTTAGTGTATGATGGTACTTTACTGGAACTTTTTTGCTGTTCTCCAGTCTTTACATTAAATTTGGATACCCCATGATAGTGATCTTTTGCCTCTTCAGCAAAAGAATAGCCTTTTCCTTTTTTTGTTTTTATATGAATTAATATAGGACCTTGGTGTTTTGAGTCTCTTGCATTTCTTAAAATTGGAATTAATGAAGAAAGGTCATGGCCATCTATAGGACCAATATAATAGAAACCTAATGAACTAAATAAAGTTCCACCAGTTACAGCTGATCTTAATAAATCTTCAGCTTTACCCGCTTTTGCACTAAATCTTTTTGAAAATGCCGATGTAATCAATTTTATAGTTTCTCTTAAACTAAAATAAATTTTACCAGAAAAAATTTTAGCTAAATATGTTCCCATTGCTCCAACAGGCCTTGCAATTGACATGTCGTTATCATTCAATATCACAATCATTTTAGTCTTAGAGGCACCCGCATTATTCATGGCCTCATAAGCCATACCTGCACTTATTGCACCATCACCAATCACTGCTATAACATTCTCTGATTTTTTTGATAATTTATTTGCTTCTGCAATTCCCAAAGCTGATGAAATTGAGGTAGAACTATGCGCAGCTCCGAAAGGATCATATTCACTTTCTAAACGCTTAGTAAATCCTGAGAGACCCCCTCCTTGCCGAAGTGTTCTTATTTTATCTTTTCTTCCTGTTAAAATTTTATGTGGATAACATTGGTGTCCCACATCCCAAATTAATTTATCACTTGGTGTGTTAAAAATATAATGTAATGCTACGCTTAATTCTACTACACCTAAACTAGCACCTAAATGTCCTCCAGTAACTGATACTGCATCGATCATTTCCTCTCTTAATTCATCAGCAACCTTTTGCAGTTTTGTTTCAGGAACTTTTTTTAAGTCTGATGGAAAATTAATCTGATCTAAAAATTCGTAATTTTTTTTCATTTATTTCTATTTAAAATATAATTTAGAGTTTCGGTTAAATTCTTAGATTTTGGTCCATACTTTTTTAACTTAGTATTTATTTTTAAAATTAGTTTATTTGCATATTTAATAGTATTTTTATCTCCCAGTAAACTAATAAGAGTTGCTTTACCTTTTTTCTTATCTTTTCCAGTTTTTTTTCCTGCAGCAGAAAGACTTCCATTATAATCAATTAAATCGTCAGCAACTTGAAATAGTAATCCTATATCAGCTCCAATAGTTTCAAATTTTTGGATATCTTTTTTACTTTTGTTCTTTAAAATTAATGGAGCTACACAACAAAAACTAAACAATTTTCCAGTTTTTTTTATTTCCATTTCAATTATTTTTTTTTCTGAAATTTTCTTATGTTCATAGTTAAGATCTAAATATTGACCACCAGCAATCCCGAGATGTCCAGAACTCTCAGAAATTTTATTAATTAATCTAATTTTTGTTTTTTCATTAACATTCAAATCTTTATGACTCAAAATTTCGAAAGCCATAGTTAAGAGTGAGTTTCCAGCAAGAACAGCTGTAGACTCTCCAAATTTGATATGAGCAGAAGGCTTACCTCGTCTTATTAAATCATTATCCATACATGGTAAATCGTCATGAATAAGTGAATAAGCATGAATACATTCAACAGCAGCACCAATAATTAATAAAGTTTTATAATTTAAATTAAATATTGAACCGACATCAACCAATATTTTTGATCTTATTTTTTTGCCACCTGAAAATAATCCATATTGCATTGGGACAATTAACTCTGATTTTTTTTGCTTTTTTATAAATCTTTTTAAAAAAATATTTGTATCTTTAGCAATTTTATTTAGTTTTTTTTGCATTATTTTTTGAGGTTATCTTAGATATATTATCTTTAGTTGTTGTATTAATATCAGTGACTTTTTTTTTAAATTTTTTCTCGATGATATTGTTAAGTTTTATCAAATTTTGATATTTTTCAATTGAATTTTGTAAATCTTTTTGACTTTCTAAATCTTCAATTATCTTATTAACTTCGAGAGTTAATTCCTCCAGAGACGAAGATTCATAATTATTTGGTAAATCTTTATCTTTCATATAATACTCTCAGATAATACATGAAAATTAATCTTGCAAATATTAAAAAAGCAAAAAAACTTCTTTATAAAAGGGAGTGTATTGCTATACCTACAGAAACAGTTTATGGTTTGGCGGGTAATGCCTACTCAGACCAAGCCTGTCAAAAAATATATAAACTTAAAAAAAGACCAAAAAATAACCCTCTAATAGTTCATTATCTGAATATTCAAAGGTTGAAAAAAGATTGTCATTTAAACAATGACTTTATTAAACTATATAAAAAATTTTGTCCTGGTCCTTTAACTTTTATACTAAATCTTAAAAAATCATCAAAAATTTCAAAAATAATTACTAACAAAAAAAAAACATTGGCAGCAAGATTTCCGCGACACTCAGTCACGAGAAGATTACTAAAAATTTTAGAATTTCCTTTAGCAGCTCCAAGTGCCAATCCCTCATCTAGTGTTAGTGCTGTTACATCTAATCATGTAAAAGAAGATTTTGGAAAAAAAATTAAGTACATACTTGAAGGCGGAAAATCATCTATTGGAGTAGAATCAACAATTATTGACCTTAGAGAGAAACCTAAAATCTTGAGATTGGGAGGCTTAAATGTTTTAACTATTCAAAAAATATTAGGAAAAAAAATAACAATAAATAACAAACCTTCAAAAATCGTTTCACCAGGTCAACTTAAGGTTCATTATTCACCAGGTTTGCCCATCAGACTTAATGCAAAAAATATTCGTAAAGATGAGGCATACTTGTTGATTAGAAAGAAAAAAGTGAGTAAATCAAATTATTATTTTTTGTCACAAAAAGGAAATCTTAAAGAAGCTGCAAAAAATTTATATTCTACTTTGAGAAAAATTAAAAAAAAGAAGTATAGCTCAATTGCAGTATGTAAAATTCCTGATAGAGGATATGGCAAAACTATTAATGATAGGTTATTAAGAGCATCAAGATTCAATGAAAAAACCACTTGAAGTAATAGGATTATCAAAAACTTATAATTCAAAAGAAGCAGTAAAAGAGGTTTCTTTTAAAGTAAATCAAAATGAAATTATTGGGATACTTGGTCCTAACGGTTGTGGAAAAACTACTACAATCGGTATGATTTTAGGTTTATTAAAACCATCAAGAGGAAAGGTTTTAATAAATGGAGTCGAAATTGAAAACCAACGTGTAGATTTATTAAATCAATTAAATTTTATATCACCTTATATAGAGTTACCAAAAAAATTGACAGTTAGACAAAATTTAGAAGTTTATGGGAGGCTTTATGATGTAAATAAACATAAAGCAAAAATTGATTACCTGTGTGAAAAATTAAGACTCTACGAATTTATAGATAAATTAACTGGGGAGTTATCATCTGGTCAAAAAAATAGAGTGAGTCTTGCAAAGTCAATAATTAATAATCCAAAAGTTTTACTTCTTGATGAACCTACAGCATCACTTGATCCTGAAACAGGTGATTTTGTTAGAAGTTTTTTAGAGGAATATCAACAAGAAAATAAAACATCAATTCTATTAGCATCACATAATATGGCAGAGGTAGAGAGGCTATGTTCTTCAGTTTTAATGATGAATAAAGGATCGATTATTGATGAGGGTAGACCAAAGGAATTAATTAAAAAACATGGAAGAAAAAATATGGAAGAAGTTTTTTTAAAACTTACAAGGGAAAAAGTATGAATTTCAATAAAATGTATGGTCTTTTCCTTAGACATTTTTATTTAATTAAAAGTTCTTTACCAAGAATTTTGGATTTAATTTATTGGCCGACAATTCAAATAATTTTATGGGGTTTTATCTCAAAGTTCTTTTCAATACATAGTGACTACTATAGCAATACTTTGGGAGTAATTTTAACGTGTGCAATACTTTATGATATTCTTTTTAGATCAAGTATCAGTTTTAACATGCTTTTTTTAGAAGAAATCTGGAGTAGAAATTTCACAAATTTGTTTATAGCTCCCCTTAAGCTTAAAGAAATTATTATTTCTTTAATTTTTACTGCGTTGATAAGGACTCTAATAGGATTGGTTCCTGCGATAATGTTAACCTCTCCTCTATTTGGTGTATCAATTTTAAAATTGGGATTACCACTTTTATTCCTATTTCTAAGTTTATATCTTTTTGGTATAACACTTGGTTTGTTTGTGAGTTCAGGATTAATTAGATTTGGTCCATCATTTGAAAATATTGCATGGTCGTCCCTATTTTTGCTAGCTCCTTTGGGATGCATATATTATCCAATAGAAATTCTACCAGAATTATTTCAATTCATAGCAAAAGGTTTACCACTTGTTTATATTTTTGATGAGACTAGAAATATACTTTTAAATGGGTCAATTGATTATACAAATTTGAAACAAGCTTATTTATTAAACCTGATCTATTTAATCATTGGAATAGTTCTATTTTATCTATCCTTTTTGAGAGCACGAATTAAAGGAACATTGATCAACATGGGTGAATAATTGGTGCGCCTGCTAGGAGTCGAACCCAGAACCTCCTGATCCGAAGTCAGGCGCTCTATCCAGTTGAGCTACAAGCGCATATAATAGTAATATATCATTTTATGAAAAAAAAAATAAATTTGATTGTAAAAGAAAGTAATAAAAATATGCGTGTAGATGTTTTTATTAATAGTAAGGAAAATGAAATAAGTAGAACTAGAGTAAAAAACTTAATTTTAGAAAAGAAGCTTAAGATTAATAATAAAGTTATTTTAGATCCTGCCAAAAAGGTTTTAAAAGACGATGCTATAGAATTGATTATTCCAGAGCCTAAAAAAGCTTCTCTGAAACCATTTAAATTCAAATTAGATATTGTTCATGAGGACAAAGATATTATAGTGCTAAACAAACCAGCGGGTATTGTGATGCATCCAGGAGCTGGAAATTTTGACAATACAATTGTAAATGCATTAGTAGATTACGATAAAGACTCTCTTTCGAATATTGGTGATGAACTTAGACCAGGAATAGTACATAGGATAGATAAAAATACATCAGGTTTAGTAGTCGTAGCAAAAAATAATCTATCACATGAAAACTTATCTAATCAGTTTAATAAACACTCTATAACAAGAGTTTATCAATTATTAATATGGGGAAAAGTTAGACCTTCTAAGGGAAAAATTGAAACTTTAATAACACGAAGTTCAAAGAATAGACAAATGATGGAAGTGAGTCGGACTAAAGGAAAAAAAGCAATTACCAATTATAGAACTATTGAGATTTTTGAAAATAAACACACACCAACTTTAAGTTTAGTAGAATGCAAATTAGAAACGGGTAGAACCCATCAAATTAGAGTTCACATGAATTTTTTAGGAAATAGTGTTGTTGGTGATGATAAATATAAAAAAAAGTTTAAGAAAATTAAAAACATTAATCCGTTGATAGAGCAAAATTTAAATAGGCTTAAAAGACAATTCCTTCATGCTAAGACTCTAGGCTTCATTCACCCCACGAAAAGCAAAGAAATGACTTTCAACTCAAATTTACCTTTAGAACTTGAGAATATTTTAAAAATACTGAGAAATACTAATAAATAAATCATTGAAAAATATAAATAATTAATTAGATAAACTCATTATGAAAACTGCAATAAATAATAACTTGCCTATTTTAAGTAACGAAGGTGGTCTATCTGCATATTTGGAACAGATTAAAAAATTCCCTATGCTTGATGCAGAAGAAGAATATATGTTGGCAAAAAATTGGAAAACAACTGGTGATATTAAAGCAGCAGAGAAATTAGTGACGAGTCATTTGAGATTGGTTGCAAAAATTGCAATGGGATATAAAGGATATGGATTACCAGTAAATGAAATGATTTCTGAGGGAAATATTGGTTTAATGCAAGCGGTAAAAAAATTTGAACCTGAAAAAGGTTTTAGATTAGCCACATACGCGATGTGGTGGATAAAAGCTTCAATACAAGAATATATTTTAAGATCGTGGAGCTTAGTCAAGATTGGTACAACTACTGCACAAAAAAAATTATTTTTTAATCTTAAAAAATTAAAAAACCAAATAGCTCCTCAAACAGAAGGAGATTTAAAAAATGAGCATGTTGATGAGATAGCTAATAAGCTTGATGTAAGTAAAGATGAGGTGATTTCAATGAATCGAAGATTATCTGGAAAAGAATTCTCACTTAATGCACAAGTTGGTGAAGATGGTGATGAGTGGCAAGACTGGTTGGTTGATAAAGAATTAGATCATGACTTAAAATTTGCTCATCAAGAGGAAATGGAACAAAGAAAAGACTTGTTAAAAAACTCAATTAAAGTCCTAAATGAAAGAGAGAGAGAAATTTTATATTCTAGAAGATTAAATGATAATCCAACTACATTGGAAGACCTAAGTAAAAAATATAAAATCAGTAGAGAAAGAGTAAGGCAAATTGAAAATAAAGCTTTTGAAAAATTACAAAAGCATATGCTTTTACTCGCAAAGTCAAAAAACTTATTACCTGTAAATTAAATCTCAAAAGGATTTTCGATTAATATCGTATCATCACGTTCTGGGCTGGTTGAAATACTTGATATTTTTGTCTCAATAAAATTCTCAACTTCTTTAATATAATTTTTGGCATTTTCTGGAAGATCATCTATATTCGTAATACCGCTTGTTGATTTTTTCCAGCCATCAAAAGTTTTATAAATAGGTTTTATTTTGAGCTGATCTTCTACTGCTGCTGGTAAATAATTAATTTTTTTTCCATCTAATTCATATTCAACGCACATCTTTATTTCATCTAATTCATCTAAAACATCCAGCTTTGTAAGTGCTATACCATCAATCCCTGAGACTTTAATAGTTTGTCTTACTAAAACACCATCAAACCAACCACATCTTCTTTTTCGACTTGTAACTGTTCCAAATTCTTTTCCTCTTGTTCCTAAAAGTTCACCAATATCATCTTTTAATTCTGTTGGAAACGGACCTTCTCCAACCCTAGTTGTATATGCTTTAGTGATTCCTAAAACATAATTAATTGTGTTTAGTCCACAACCTGTACCAGTAGCGGCGCTTGACGCTACAGTATTTGAGGATGTCACAAATGGATATGTACCATGATCAACATCAAGTAATATGCCTTGAGCTCCCTCAAATAATATTCTTTTTTTCTGTTTTTTGAATTCGTCAAGTTTCAACCAAACTGGTTTTGAGTATTTTAAGATCTTAGGAGCAATTTTTAATAAATCTTTTTTTAATTGATCTTTCTCATAGATTTTTTTACCTAAGCCTTTTCTAATTGCATTATGATGTAAAAGAACTGACTCTAACCTTTGATCTAAATTTTTTTCAGATCTCAAGTCCATTACTCTTATTGATCGTCTACCAACTTTATCCTCATATGCTGGTCCGATACCTCTTCTAGTTGTTCCAATTTTTCCTTTACCCGCACTATCTTCACGGATTTCATCCATTTCCCTATGAAAAGGTAAAATTAAATTTGCAGACTCTGAAATTATAAAATTATCAGTGTCAACCTTAACTCCTTTTGATTTAATTTCCTCAATTTCATCTAATAATGCCCAGGGGTCAACGACAACTCCATTTCCAATTATTGATATTTTATTTTTTCTTACAATTCCGGATGGAAGTAGTCGAAGTTTATAAGTTACACCATTTATTACAAGAGTATGTCCCGCGTTGTGACCACCTTGAAATCTAACTACAACATCAGCTTGTTCAGATAACCAATCAACTATCTTACCTTTTCCCTCATCTCCCCATTGAGAACCAACAACAACAATATTTTTCATTAATTAAATTTTTGTTTTATTTTCATTGAATTAACATGATTTATGGGACCATGTCCTTTTCCATAGTTTGGATTTGTCAGTATCGCAGAATTTACATATTTAATTCCCAACGCACAAGCGCTCTTAATACTTTTTCCACATGAAAGAAAAGTTGCTATCGCACTAGATAATGTACATCCTGTACCATGGGTATTTTTTGTTTTATGCCTAAAACTTGTAAAGACTTTAAAATCAGATTTGCTTAGATATAAATCTATTACTTTTTTTGATTTTAAATGGCCACCCTTCATCAATACATTTTTAGCTCCTAAATCTATCAATTTATTTGCTGCAAAAATCATATCCTCTTTGTTTTTAATACTAGTCTCTGCTAAAATTTCTGCTTCTGGAATGTTTGGCGTGATCAAAAGAACATTTTTTAATAGTTTTTTTTTTAAAGTTTGAATTGCTTTACTGTCAATTAATTTAGCACCACCCTTTGCAACCATTACAGGGTCTAAAACAATTTTTTTTACTTTTAATATCTTTAAAGCGTGAGCTACTTTTTCGACAACTTCAGTGGAGTGAAGCATACCTATTTTAATGGCATCAGGTCTTATATCTCTTGATGAATAAATAATTTGATTTTTTACTTCATTAGTTGGTATTGAAATAACTGATTTAACACCCATTGTATTTTGAACAGTCACTGCTGTGATAGCAGTCATTGCATAAGAGCCAAGACTAGTGACAGTTTTGATATCTGCCTGTATACCAGCCCCACCAGATGAGTCTGATCCAGCGATTATCAAAATTTTAGACTTTAATCTCAATTTATTTAAATTCTTTTGAAATTATTTTTATACATTTTTTAAGCAAAATTTTATTTTCACTCTCACCCATTATTCTTATCTTTGGTTCAGTACCTGATTTTCTTACAAGAATTCGACCTTGATTTTTAATTAATTTTTCTGCAATTTTAATGGATCTTTTAACAGAGTGATTTTTAAGTATTTTATCATCTTTTATTTTTATATTTTCTAAAATTTGTGGAATTTTTTTAAAGACATTAAAAAAATCACTGGCTTTGGTTTTTCTATTCATTGATTTTATAATCTCTAAAGCGACAAGCACACCATCGCCAGTTGTTGCAAATTTTCCTAAAATAATATGACCCGATTGTTCTCCTCCTAGATTGAATTTTTTCTTTTGCATCAATTCCTTAACATATCTGTCCCCAACATTAGCTCTTAAAAATTTGATACCTTTTTCTTTTAAAAATTTTTCTAAACCATAGTTTGACATTAAGGTCCCGACAACGCCTCCTTTGAGAATTTTTCTCTTTTTCCATTGTAAAGCTAATGCAGCGATAATTTGATCACCATCAATTATAGATCCTTTTTCATCACACATTATTATTCTGTCAGCATCTCCATCTAAAGATATGCCCAAATCCGCTTTGAACTTTTTAACATTTCTTTGTAGTTTTTCTGGAAAAGTTGAACCACAATTTTTATTAATATTAAACCCATTTGGTTTATTGCCTATAACTTTTAATTTTGCTCCAAGTGATCTAATTAATTTTGGTGCAGATTTATATCCAGCTCCATTTGCACAATCTAAAACTACTTTCAAATTATTTAATTTAAAGTTTCTCGATAACTTTTTTTTACAAATTTTAATATATTCATCAGTTCCAGTCTCTAACCTTTTAACCCTTCCTAATTTTTTTGGATTTGATAAGTGTTTTTGAACTTTACTATCTATTAAATTTTCAATTTTTTTTTGAATTTTATCAGATAGTTTTAATCCATCAGGACCAAATAACTTTAAACCATTATCATAAAATAAATTGTGCGAAGCAGTAATCATAATGCCAAGATTTGCATTCATTGATTTTGTCAACATTGCAAGGCCATTAGTCGGCAATGGACCCAGTGTATAAACGTGCATTCCTGCAGAAGCTAAACCAGAAACTAGTGCAGGTTCTAATGCGTATCCTGAAAGTCTAGTATCTTTAGCAATAATTGCCGTTTGTTTTCTTTTTTTTAAATTTGTGAAATATTTTCCTGCTGCTAGTCCAAACTTAAAGAACATATCTCCATTAATGTTCCCACTATTTACCTGCCCTCTAATTCCATCAGTGCCAAAATACTTCATTATTTATTTATAAGTGCTTTGAAAACTTTTATAGCTTGATTCACTTCGTTGACATCATGAACTCTCAACATTTGTACACCCTGTAACATTGCAAAAATACTGCTACTTATTGTTCCTCCAATTCTTAAAGAGCTATCATTATTTCCAGATAATTCTTTTATAAATCTTTTTCTGGAAATACCAAGCAGTATAGGCAAACCCAAAGAATGGTAAATTGATATATTTTTAATTATCGTCATATTATGTTTCAAATTTTTTCCAAAACCTATACCAGGGTCTAAGATTATATTATTATGATAAATTCCATTTTTACGTAAGTTATTTAATTTTTCTTCAAAAAAATCGTAAATATCCAATAATACATTTTTATATTTTGGATTTTTTTGCATTACGTCAGGATTACCAAGTGAGTGTTGGAGTACGAAAGGTATATTATACTTTTTTAAAATCTTGATTGAGTTTTTATCAAAATTTAGACCAGAAACATCATTAATTAATTTTACTCCTAGTTTAATTCCCTTTTCCATGATTTCTGATTTTCTAGTATCTAAAGATATAAAATTTTTTTTATCAATTAATTTTAAAATATTTTTGAGTCTATTCCATTCTATTTTTGATTTAATAGCTTTAGATCCAGGTTTTGTGGACTCTGCTCCAATATCAACAAGATTTGCGCCAGAATTTAAAAGAAAATTTAATTGTTTTTTGGCTGATGCATAATTAAAAAATTTTCCACCATCTGAGAAACTGTCTGGAGTAATATTTAAAATACCCATTATTTGAGGAATAATTTGAAAATTTAAATTTTTAATATTTCTTTTTTTTTTTGTAATTAATCTTAGATCTTTTTTTACTTTTGTTTTTAAATTTACATGTAATTTGTTCACTTCATTTAAAGAAATTAATTTTATTGAATTTCTTGTTATTATTTCTATTTTATCGAAAGAAATTTCAGGATTATTATGAAGTGGTAATGTCTTTTTTTTTTTAACTAATAATTTAGATTTTGCACCATAATAGAAATTACACACTCTTGTGTAATATCTAGACATTCAGTCTAATGAACAATTTTTGGTTTTAGGCCTAGAGCACCCATTGCTGACCCTTTATCATCTTCTACTTTCAAGTCTTGTTTGTCTGCTGGGTATATATTTTTATTGATTATATTTTCAATTTCTTCACCAGTTAATGTCTCATAAGTCATAAGAGCTTTTGCAATTTTATGTAAATCTTCAACTTTTTCAGTCAAAATTTTCTTTGCAGTATTATAACCCTCATCTATAAGCTTTCTGATTTCTTTGTCTATTTTTTGTGCTACTTCCTCAGAGACTGACTGTGTTTGTGTTACTGATCTTCCTAAAAAAACCTCTTCTTGATTTTCACCATATTCAACAGGCCCCATTTCTTCGCTCATCCCATACTTGGTTACCATAGCTCTGGCAAGTTGCGTAGCTTGATTTATATCTGATCCACTACCTCCACCTGCTCCTGTTGATATATTATCTTTTCCAAAAATTACTTCTTCAGCAACTCTTCCACCAAAACAAACTGCCAACCTTGCTTTTAAATATTTTATAGAATGACCATGTTTATCTCTTTCTGGCAAATTCATAACCATACCTAATGCTCTGCCCCTAGGAATTATAGTTGCTTTATGTATAGGATCATAACTTGGCATGTTGAAAGATACCAGCGCATGACCCCCTTCATGATAAGCTGTTAATTTTTTTTCATCCTCTGTCATTACCATTGAACGTCTCTCAGCTCCCATCATTACTTTATCCTTTGCTTCCTCAAACTCATTTAGTGTAACAATTCTCTTATTTTTTCTAGCAGCCAATAAAGCCGATTCATTTACCAAATTAGCTAGATCTGCACCAGAAAAACCAGGTGTGCCTCTTGCAATAGTTCTTAAATTAACATCCGGTGCCATTTTAATTTTTTTAACATGAACCTTTAGAATTTTTTCTCGTCCAATTATATCAGGATTGGATACAACTACTTGTCTATCAAACCTACCTGGTCTTAATAAAGCAGGATCTAATACATCTGGTCTGTTTGTTGCAGCAATAATTATTACTCCTTCATTAGTATCAAAACCATCCATCTCAACTAAAAGCTGGTTAAGAGTTTGTTCTCGTTCATCGTTTCCACCACCTAAACCAGCACCCCTACTTCTTCCTACAGCATCAATTTCATCTATGAAAATTATACAAGGGGAATTTTTTTTTCCTTGTTCAAACATATCTCTCACTCTAGAAGCACCAACTCCTACAAACATTTCAACGAAATCTGAACCTGAGATCGTAAAAAATGGTACTCCAGCTTCACCTGCTATCGCTCTAGCTAATAAAGTTTTTCCAGTGCCTGGTGGACCGACCAACAAAGCACCTCTTGGTATTTTTCCTCCAAGTCTACTAAATTTTCTTGGGTCTTTTAAAAATTCTACAATTTCTTCAACTTCTTCCTTTGCTTCTTCTACACCTGCAACGTCATTAAATGTAACTTTACCCTTAAGTTCATTCATCATTTTTGCTTTTGATCTTCCAAAACCCATAGCTCCACCTTTACCACCTTGCATTTGTCTCATGAAAAAAATCCAAACAGCAATCAATAATAACATAGGAAACCACGAAAGCAGGACACCAAATAATGATGGCATTTTTTCTTCAATAGGTGCAGCTGAAATACTCACTCCTTTTTCAGAAAGTTTTTCAATTAAATTTGGATCGTTAGGAGAATAAGTTGTAAATGAGTTTCCATTTGAATACACACCTTTAATATTATTACCTTGGATTTCTACTTTTAATACTTCTCCATTTTCAACAGATGTCAAGAATTCTGAGAATATAACCTTGTCCCCACCTCTAATATTTGTTTGGGGATTTTTAAACATGTTATAAAGACCAATAGTTAAAAAAACTATGATAGCCCACATTGCAACGTTTTTCATATTCATAGACCTAAAATAAGAATTATTATCAATTTAACAAGTGGCATTTTGTGTAAAGTGGCATTATTTTAGGGCTCTTTAGAGATAATTATTGATTGATTGACCTTTTCAATAATACAACCACCTAATGTAGCTCTATTCAATCGATTATTTTCAACTTCTCGGATAATTTTTTCTAATTTTTTTCCTCTTACAGAATAATATTTTTTACCAATTAACTTTAATGTTTCTGAAAAGGCTCTAAAAGTAACCTCTTGGGGTTGAAGAAAAAAATCACTATTGATAATTAGTCTTTTTTTATTATTTAAAAAAAAGGTATTTTCTCGTAAATTTTTATCAACATAAAACTCAATTACTTTGTTTGCGTATTTTAAATTTTTAATCGTTTTTTTTAATTTATTTTTATCTAAACCATCTCTTTCAAGATTTTTCATTAATTTTCTTACTCGAACTCTTTGATATTTTTCATCATAGTTTGTTGGATCTTCTACATAAAAATTATAAACTTTTTTTGAAATAAAAATTAAATCCTCTTTTTTTATATCAATTAAAGGTCTCAATATATTCTTTTTTTTTATTGTTGTCTTTATGTCTAGAGATGTGAGACCTTTTATTCCACTACCCCTCAGAAGTCTTATAAAAAAATTTTCAATTAAATCATCCTCGTGATGACCCATTAAAATATTTTTGATTTTTAATTGATTACATTTCTTGAAAAGTATTTCATATCTTTTTATCCTAGCAATTGACTGGATGCTTTTCTTTGGTTTCTTTCCTTTCCAAGTTAATATTTCAGATTTTATAAAGTTTTTTTTAAGCAAATTTAAAACTAATTTAGCCTCTTTTGTAGACTCGGGTCTAAGTTTATGGTCGATAATATAAAACTTTGGTTTTAAATTTTTTTTGATTGCATAAATTTTAGATAAAAAAGCTAAAGCAAGACTATCTGGGCCACCTGAGACTGCAACTGCAAAACTTTCATCTAAATTTAAAGAGATTTCAAATTTTTTATAAATCTTATTTATTCTTTTATTATTTAAGTTATCTCTTAAAAATTTAGGAATTTTGGTTGTTGCATTCGAATTTCTGAGACTCATATTTAGCTTTTTGTATCACAGATTGGTTTGCCTCTGGATATTGTTCTTCAACACCATTGATCATTTTGCAACCTTGATCTTTTTCTCCAATTTGTACCATTGATACACCAAGCTTTAGTAAGTTTATAGGTGCTTTTTCACCTTTAGGGTATCTTTGATAACCTTCTAAATACGCTGAGGCTGCATCCGTATACAATTGTCGTATCCTAAAAGTTTCTGCATACCAATATTGAGCATTCCCAGCTAGATTATGTTCAGGATTTGTGTCAACGAACTCTCTGAATGCTCTTTCAGCAGTTGAATAATCACCAACTTTTAAAAAGCTTGTAGCAAACTGATATTGTTTATCTGGTGACTCATTTGGAAGAATTTTTTCTTCAACTTGAAAAGTTTCAGTTACTACTAAAGCTGTTGAGTCTACAGAATTTGTTTTTTGTGATGTTTCATTTGTCGCTGTATCTTTATATGATATCGATCCCAAATCTTGAGGTTGAGAACTCCCAGGTAAAACTTCCATTTGCTCATTATTTGTTTTTTTTGTTAATTTATTTGTAGTTGCATCAGAAGACACAACATTTTCTAAGTCCTGAAATCTTATTTGATTATCTGCTTGCACTTTTGACATCCTGCTGGATAGTTTGTCTAACTTAAAATTTATTTCCTCAAACTTATTTGTAAGTTCCTGAAATTGGTTTTCAATTTCTGAAAGTTTTAATAAATGTCTTGTAAGAACATCTTCTGAATTATTATCTAAATTTGAATTTAAATTTACAGAACTATCACTATTTAATTCTATTGATCCTGAGTATACTGCTTTTTCTAGAGTCTTTATATCTTTCTGAAGCTGATCTAATATTTCATAAATATTATGATTGTCAGCGTAAGAATAAGTTACCAAAAAAAAATTACTTAAACAAAGTGTAATAATTTTAAGTTTTCTTAAAATGTGTCGCATTAAATTAATCTTATGATTAAAATAATGGCAAAAAAAAGACCCTTAACTAATTGAATTAGTTAAGGGTCTTAAATTTTTTAAAATTAATTTGCTTTTACTGTAACAGATCTTCTGTTTTTTGACCAAGCCAAAGGATTAGAACCAGAGTCAACTGGTCTTTCTTTTCCATAACTTAAAACTGAAATTCTGTTAGAGGAAATCCCATAAGTCATTAAATAATCTTTAGCAGCATTAGCTCTTCTTTCACCTAATGCTAAGTTATATTCTCTTGTTCCTCTTTCGTCAGCATGTCCTTCAAGCACGATTGTTATATCAGAATTTTTTCTTAACCATGCCGCTTGTTTTCTTAAAGTTTCTCTTGATGCAGTAGTCAAAACCGACTCATTAGTTGCAAAGAAAACTCTGTCAGGAACACCTGAAGCTAAATATTCAACTGTATCAGTTCCAGTGTAAACATCCCCTTGCATTTGGCCTGTAGTTTTTTTTGATGTTGCGCAAGCAGACAACACTAAACATGCAAATAATACTAAAAAAGTGTTCTTTAAAATTTTGTTTAATTTCATTAATGCTCCTTGGTCAATATTTCTTATAACTAACTTTTTCACAACTAATTAAATGTTTCAAGGTAAAAAATCAACATATTTTCAGTTAATTGCTTAATAAAGATGACCATGATGGGTCTGATGCATCAGTTGGAGTGCCTACAAGCCTTTCATTGTAGCCTGTTAAATCAATTGACCACAATTTAGCAGAAAAACCCTCCCCTTTATCATCGGTTTTAGTCTCTCTATAAAAAATTAAAACTCGTCCATTAGGCGACCAGGAAGGAGCTTCTTGATAAAAATTTTCTGTCAATAATCTCTCACCAGATCCATCGGTTCTCATCACGCCGATGTAGAATTTACCTCTATGTAATTTTGTAAAAGCGATTAAATCACCTCTTGGAGACCAAACAGGTGTACCATATAAACCATTTCCAAAAGAAATTCTTTTAACATTGCTACCATCACTTTTCATGACATAAATTTGTTGGTACCCACTTCTGTCAGAGTTAAAACAAATAAATTTTCCATCAGGGGAATAAGATGGTGAAGTATCTATTGAGGGATGATTGGTAATTTTCTCTACAATTCTATTTTCTAAATTCATTGTATAAATATCTGAATTTCCATCCTTAGCAAAACTCATTATAATTTTTTTTCCATCTGGAGAAAATCTAGGAGCAAAAGTCATTCCTGGAAAATCTCCTACCACTTCTTGAATACCTGTTTCTATATCAAGAAGATAAACTCTAGGTAAATTTCTAAAATAAGATAGATATGTTACCATTTGACTTGTAGGATTAAATCTTGGTGTCAAAACAAGTTCATTGCCTAAAGTTAAAAATTTATTATTTGCACCATCTTGATCCATGATGGCTAATTTTTTAATTCTTTTTGTTTTTGGACCCTCTTCCGCAACATAGATTATCCTAGTATCAAAATAACCTTTTTCTCCAGTTAATCGCTCATAAACTTTATCTGTTATTATATGGCCAACACGTCTCCAATTGTTTGGCACAGTGGTAAATGCAAGAGCCATCATTTCTTTACCAGCCAGTACATCCCATAATCTAAACTCAACTCTAAGTTTATCATCAACATTTTTTACTTTACCTGTAATTAAAGCTTGTGCTTTAATTAAATTCCAATCCTCAAAACGTGGTTTAAGATGAGCAATATCAGGTGCTTGAAGAAAAGCATTTTTATCTAGTGGATTAAATAGACCTGAAGTTTTTAAATTTTTCTCAATAACTTTAGAAATTTCTGACCCAATATCTTTTTTCTTCAAAGTTTTCTCAAAACTCTTTTTTGACTCATCATCAATTGATAATGGTGACACTGCAATTGGGAGTGGATTTAAATTTCCACGTGTAATATCAACCTCA
>NZ_JBNGZH010000002.1:0-1584 GCF_052049775.1 Candidatus Pelagibacter sp.
TTATTTTAGAATGTCCCTCTTCTTAATTTAACATTTTATTTCAAATTAATTAATTTTTTCATGCCTCGTAAAATCATTAACTAGAACACCTGAATTATAAGAAAAACTATGTATTCCTTTAATGTTTTTAAAAAAATTTGGTAAAACATTTATAAAAACTTCTTCCTCGTATTCATTTTCTGTTAGAACATTTATTTTTGATACACCTAGTGAAGCTCCATACATATCAAAATCTTGTCTTTGAAAAACTCTATAGAGATGGTTTTTTTCAGAGTAAATCATTCCTCCATTTCTTGCTTTTTGTGAGTCAAAAATAACTGGATTTAATGAATGTGGTTTCCATGTTGTTGAATCAATACTATCAGCATAAAAAATATGTAATTCAGAAGAATAATCATTTAAATTAGATGATTCTAAATTTGTAAAAAGCCAAAATTTATTATCAAACTTAAAAATATTTGTATCCACGGCACTAATATTCTTCATTAATATTTTATGAAGCTTCCATTTAAGAGGAAATTCAATACATTTATAAATTCTAATATCTTTTGCTTCATGAGTTTCGGGCACCATAAATAAATGTTCATTAGATTTGATTAAAAAAGGATATGATAGGTGAAATTTTTCTTCAATCGCGACTCCAATTTCCTTGTAACCTTCAGAGTTAATCTCATAAGCTGATATTACTCCTTTTTTGACGCTAAAATTATAGTCTTCAACAAAAACAACTGTCTTATTATTATAACTAATAACAAATGGATCGGCTAAAAATCTATTCTTAGGATTTTTAATAATTGTAGATTTTCTTAAAATTGGATTTTTCCAATCTTCAGTGAATTGATAAGCAACATTCCATCTGAAAGACCATCCAAAAAGTTTGCTCAATATTTTTTTTGTACCTAGTATGAAAGTTTTTAGTAAATATAAAATTGATTGATGTGACCTGGGTATTTTGTATATTTGATTAGAATAAGATTTTTTTGGGTGGTAATTGATATTATTAATATCGATTGATAATTTTTCTAAAGTTTTATGTAAAAAAATACTTGATTTTAAATAAAGATTACAAACATTTAGTTTATAAAAAAAAGACGTGGGAATATTTGCTTTAAAGATTATATCTCCTCCATCTAGCACTTTTGAAAGACGTTGAATAACAAATCCAGTCGATGGTTCACGATTATAAACCTCCCAGAATCCAGGCGGGCCACCTCTATAAAAATCATTGTCTCCATGATGAAATGAAATAATACCTAATTGGCATACGTTCAAAATTTCACCCTGTAATATACCACTACCACCTCTTACTAGTACATCTAAATTAAGATTTTTTATTTTATTGATGTCTTCGGTCTTATAGCGATAGTATAAACCTGATGACGATACTTCTGGTTCAACGTATATTTTCTGAACTTCAAATTTTGAAATCGAGTGTTTTAAAAAAAAGTCTTTAAATTTATTTTTTTTCTTAATTATTTGAGTTTCTATTTGATCAATAAATTCAAATATGAGGCGATCAATAAGTCTCGAAATACCTTTTGTTTTTATATAATTTATTAATTTATCAACAAAATTTTTATTTTT
>NZ_JBNGZH010000003.1:0-9341 GCF_052049775.1 Candidatus Pelagibacter sp.
TTGTTAAAAATTCATCAATCTTAGATTGAAAAATGATTTTTTTACCAAATTTATGGTAAAATCCGAGGAAAATAAATTTATCAAAAGTATGAAGTAAATAAATTTACAGCTCTAACACAAAAAATATTTTGTCTAACACAAAAAAAATATATTTTTATAAATTTTCAATTTTTGTTGATTTTACTTGTTTTTTTGAAATTTCAATAAAAAAAAAAACTCTAACACAATTCTTATTTGATATTTTGTGTTAGAGAAAAATACATATGTTAGATTTATCATAATTAAATTTTATTTATTAATTTTAAAAAAAATGTTGATTTTATTGACTTTTTAAAAAATAAACTCATTTTGAACACTAATTTTTAAATTTTGTGTTAGACTTTATAGTAGTTTTGTGTTAGAGATTCGGAAAATTGTGTTAGAAAAAAAATAAAATTTAAGTATGGCTGATCAAGACGAGAATAATAAAGATAAAGATTTAGTTAAATCTGAAGTTGAAGGTGAAAATCAATCTAAAGTTGATGAAAAAATTCAACCAGAGGATGAAAAATCTACAAATGTCGAAAGTACAACTAATGAGATTAATAAAAATAATCATCCTGAGAAAATTGACTCTTCAAATGAAAAAAAAAATGAAAATCAAAATTTAGATGCTCAAGATTATAGTTCAAAATCTGAAATATCACAAAACATTAATGTAGAGACTCGAGAACAAAAAATTTCAGAGGCTCTAAATGAAAAAAAAGATGGAGGAAATGGAAATGGACACGAAGTCATACATAAAAAAGATGGAAGATTACACATTTATGTTCGACAAGATAAATATAAGGGTGAATTAAAATCAAAAAATTGGGTTGGGAGACTTTACCACGAAGGAAAACAAAAAATTTCATCATCAGGAACTCCTAATCTCGAAGAAGCAATTCCAATTTTAGAAAAATGGTTTGATGATATTGTATCAGGAAAAGAAAAAGAAACTCAGGAACAAACAATTGTTACTGAACAACCAACTACACAACTGGAAACCTTTAGTTCAATTGAAGAAAATCAATCATCAAGTCGAAAAAATATTATACCAGAGGAGAAGAATGATCCAATCAATTTGGATCAATCAAAAGAAGATGAAATAGAAAATAAAAAATCTAAATTTTCTTTTTTGGACAATTTAAGAAAAATTAAATTTAAAAAACCAAATTTTAAAATAAAAAGTTCTGAGTCTAAATCCTCTTTTAAATCAAGTGAGTTTTCAAAAAAAGTTGGAAATTTTTTCAAATCTAAAATTGGCAAGTCATCAGTAAAGGGAGAGGAAATTGTTGGAGTAGAAATTACGAATCAAGAAATAAGACTAGCTCAAGTGTCAACTAACAAATCAAATCAGTGGGTATTAGACAAATTTTATGCACACCCTGTAGATTTACCAGATGACGCAAGTGTTTTAGAAAATGGAGAGAAATTAGGAGCTGAACTTTCTATTGCATTTCAAAAATCTAAAATTACTACACAAAACGCAGCGATTGCAATACCTGTTACAAGTGCAATTATTAGAGTTGTCACAGCGCCCTTAATGAAAGAAGAAGAATTACAAAAAGCAATTGAGACTAATTCACTTTGGGAAAATTTAGTTCAATTGACTGATAATTTAGATGATTATTCAATTTTTCATCAAGTAATCAATAGAAATGAAAAAGCTAATACCATGGATATTTTATTTGTTGCCTCAAAATTAGCTGACATTAATAATTACACATCAATAATTAAACAAAGTAATCTAAATCCAGTTATAATTGATGTAAAATGTTTTGCATTAAAATCTGCTGTAGACCAAATAAATCAAATCTCAAATAAAGCAGAAGATGCGAATTTAACAGCAGTTTTGGAATTTGGTTTAGATGAAAATTATTTGATGATTTTATATGATAATAACCCAATAATTACAGACATTTTTTTAAGGGGCCAGGATAGAAAAATATTGAAAGAGTCAAAAGATGTTGAGGAAAAAGAAGCGCTAGTTAGAAGATTTATAACTCAAGTAAAACAGGCAGTCCAAGACTTTGAAACTAAATATGAAAGAAGAATAAGAAATATAAAAGTTGTTTCTGATTTGAAAAATGTTGAAGACTACTTATCAATTTTTAGAAAAAATTTAGTAAATATTGGTTTTAATTTGTTTGATCCAATTGATGGACTTTATATTCCGCAACAAAACCAAAATAAAGTTGATTTAGAAAATAAATCTTATCTATCATCAGTGATTGGGCTAGCTTTTAGAAAACTTGATGTATTTGGATATTATAAATTTGTCACAGCTGTTAAAAATATAAATTTATTGCCAGATAGAAAAGGTATGATTAAAGAAAAAAAGATGAAAGCTTTTTCGAGTTTTGCTTTCAAAGGTATTACTGCATCAGTTGCAGCTGTTTATATTATTCTTTTTGGGTTGGCATTCTGGAATATTCAATCATACAACAAGAAGCTAACTAACTATAATAATGTCTTAGCAACACATAAGGCCAAAACAGCTGATTTAAAAAAAGTAAACAAAGAGTTAGGTTTAATCACTAAAACTTTGCAACTAAGTAATAGCTTAAAGTCAAATAAAGCAGAAAGCTACAGGATTTTGGCTCAAGTTGCAATGAGTGTTCCAAAGAGAATTAAATTTTCTTCAGTTGAGTATGATGGAAAAAATAGAGTAGTTGTGAAAGGCCAGGCTGCCACTGATCAAGATATCTTAAAATTGATAAATAATTTAGGAGCACAAGATGTGGTCACCCAAGCTTCATTGGGGAATATGAATTATAGGGGAAAAGCTGGGGACGCTGCTAATGTAAAAAAGAATTTTACTATAATCGTGGATGTAAAGGGATAATAAATGGATTTAAAAAATATTAACATCAATGATTTAAAGAATATAGATTTGGAGAGTATTAAATCCAAAATTAAATCTATAGATAAAAAAATTTTAATAAAATTTGGAGTCGGGTTTGCGTCTGTAATAATTTTTTTAATAATATATTACTCAGTTTTAAGACCAATTGTCGATCAGAAGAAAGCTAAATTATCAGACATGCAGACTAAACAATCTGAAATTTCAAATATGAATAATAGCATCTTAACTAATAAAGCTAAGATTAAGAAGCTTACGCCTCAATATGAAAAATACTCTACATTGTTTCATAGTAAAGCTGAGGTAGAGGGTCTATATGAGTCATTAAGTCAATTTGCCGGAGCAAACAATTTAGTCATATCTAGAATACAAAAAGGCACTCCAGTGCCGGTGACAAAAGCATCTGCTATGGCAGGATCTAAAAATAAGAAAAGTACCCAAAAAGTTGATAAAACAGTTAAGCAGAATATTGCCTACTTTAAAATTCCAGTAGAATTTCAAATTAAGGGCAATTTCCTTGGTTATATTAAGTTTAAACGACAAGTTGCCATGTCTCAAAAGATGTTAAATTTTGACAAAGAAACAATTAAAGTGATAAAAGGAGATACAACCAGTGCGGTAGTTGTAAATGGTACTTTAACAATAGTAGGATTACCAGATGATTTTTTTTAGATTAATAATTTTACTTTTTATCTTTTTTATTTTTTCACAGAAAGCAATATCAGATAGTCACGATCAAAATATTGTTGATAAAGCAAAAGAGATAAATAAACAAGTTAAAGAGAAACAATCTGCTCAGCAAAAGAATATTAAAAATGAAACGGGTTCAATTGTTGAGGAAGAGCCTCTTCCACTAAATGATCCATTTGCAGGAGATGCTTCTACCGCAAGTGATTTAGTAACTGAATCTAACCCTACTTCAAGTGCAGTAAAGTTAAGATCTTACAAATTAGTTGGATCATTTTCAACTAAAGACAATCAATTCATTACATTAGTTGATGACGGTGGTGAATTTATGATTTTAGAGTTATTTGAAGAAGTTTTAAGCGGTTTAAAATTGGTTGATGCAGATATTAAAAGAGCTGTTTTTGAAAATGAAGAAGATAACAAATTTATAATTATGAATTTCAAAAATCAAATAAAAGAGGCAAATGAATATTAAAAGATTAAATTTTTTGATTTTATTTGCAATCTTTTCAGCTTTAATTTTGAGTAGTTGTGCAACAAATGGGAAATTTGGCGCAAAAAAATTTAAACATCCTACACCTCTAATTAAAGATGACATCAAACTGAAAGGTAAAGTAGAAGTTGAAAAGACAGTTAAGATGGGACCTAGTCCTGCTGAGGGAGATGTAATAAAACTTGGTAAAAGAAAGAAAATTTCCTCTCAAAAAACAAGAAATTATTTATTAATTGGTGAGGAATACACGCTTTTAAAACAGGATGTGTCATTTAAATTTCAAAATCTTGATTATAGAACTGCTATTGAACTTATGGCAAAAGCAGGTGAGATAAATATTCTAATTGGAGATGAGGTAGCTGGTTCAGTTACTGCGCAGTTGATAGATATTCCATGGGATAAAGCTTTCAATGCCCTTTTAGATTTAAAAAATTATGCTGCTGATTTTGACGTACAGAGTAATCTAATAAGAGTTCACTCTCCTTCAAATTTAACACAACAAGAGTCTACAAAGTCAGCAAGAGCTTCAGCTGTTAGAAAAAAAGTCGAACTAGAAGACTCTGTGGAACCATTACTCTCAGAAATATTCAGACTTTATTATATAAGCCCTGCAGAAGCAAAAGCAACTTTAGATGAATTGTTTAAAGCTGCTGATGGTGGAATATCTTTAGTACAATTTACTGAGGAAAAAACTACAAGATCAATTATTGCTAGAGGGAAGGAAAAAGATTTAGATGTCGTAGACAAAATAATAAAAGAAATTGATGTTAGAACAAAACAAGTTTTAATCGAAGCTTTTATAGTAGAAGCAAACTCTGACTTTGAAAGAGCTTTAGGAACAAGACTTGGTGGATATTATAAAAGACAAAATGAAATAGTAGGTGGTGTTCAAGCTGGAACATCAGGTGATGCTGGCATAGGTGCTGGGACAGCAGCTTTATCAGCAACAACTGACTCTCTAACAGATTTCACCGCAGCTGGAAAAACCAGTGGTATTGGAATATTAAAGAAGACAGGATCTGCAGTTCTTAAAACTGAAATTACTGCTTTAGAATCTCAAGGATTAGGAAAAACTATTTCGAATCCGAAAATATTTACGCTAGATAATCAGGTTGCAACAATTACTCAAGGTGAAGAAATTCCCTACGCATCAAGTTCGGCAGAGGGGGCAGATACTTCATTTAAAGAGGCGGCTCTGAAAATGACGGTCACACCAAGTATAATTGGTGATGGTAATGTTCTTTTAGATATTCAGGTTAATAATGATACACCAAATAGATCAAACCCCGGTGACCCTGCAATTAACAAAATGGAAATCAGCACTAAATTATTAATAGCAGATGGAGACATTGTGGTCATAGGTGGAATTAAAAAAAACGCTTTAACTAATAGTAAACAACAAGTTCCAGGTGTAGGAAACGTGCCAGTTGTGGGAAATATGTTTAAAGGAAAAGCAAAGACCGATAATATGGATGAATTATTGGTATTTATTGCACCAAGGATTTTATAGATGTTAAAAATTAGTAGAGAAAGTGAAATTAACTTAATTAACGTATTAATTGATAATGATATTATTTCTGGAAAAGATTTAATTAATATAAAAAAGATTAGCACGGAAGGGAACAAATCCCAAATAGATGCAGTTTTTGAACTCAAGCTGACTGATGAAGATAAAATTCTAGATGTTTTGGTTAAAGAGCAAAGTCTTGAAATTGTAGATCTAGCAAAAATTCAAATTAGTGATGAAATTAAAAGTGTTCTGCCTTCTAGTTACATCAATGTAAATTTCGTAGCCCCTTTTAAAGTAGATGGCAAAACTCTTCACATTGCTATCTCTGACAGTTCTAAACTAGGTCTTATGCGTAATTTAAAAGCAATAACAAAAAAAAATATAGAATTACATGCAGCAAAGGTATCTCAAATTTCAGAATTTATTGAAAAACTTCAATCAGAAAGTGGAGATGTCACAACAGCAACGATTAGAAAAGAGAACAGAGAAAAGACTAAAACTTTTGACTCTGATCTAGGAGAGGCTGGTGAAGTTTTAGAGAAACCACCCGAAGAGGACATTGAAGCTATAGAAAATGAGTCAGAGGTAATAAAATTTAGTACAGCCGTTGTTGCAGAAGCAATCAAATCAGGTGTTAGTGATATTCATATTGAACCTTATAGGTTTACTTCAAGGGTTAGATATCGTTTAGATGGAATGCTTCAAGAGCAAGAGCAATATAAACAATTTCTTCATGATAACTATGGTGCAGTTGTAACGCGATTTAAAATCATGGGTAAATTAGACATTGCAGAAAGACGATTACCACAAGATGGTGCAATAAATTTCAAAATTGACGGGAAGGTTGTTGATCTTCGATTATCTATTTTACCAACCGCAAACAATGAGAGAATAGTAATGCGGGTTTTAAATAAAGATGCCGGAGATATTACTTTAGAACAATTGAATTTTGAGGACGTAGATTTACAAAATTTAAGAAAGGCAATTCATTCTACACAGGGCTTAATACTAGTAACTGGTCCAACTGGATCAGGTAAATCTACCACTCTTTATAGTATTTTAAAAGAAGTGAGCAAACCTCATTTAAATATTTTAACTGCAGAAGATCCAGTTGAATATGAGTTAGATGGTGTAGGTCAAGTACAGATAAAGGATGATATTGGATTAAGTTTTGCTGCTGCGCTAAGGTCATTTTTAAGACAAGATCCAGAAATTATATTAGTCGGAGAGATGAGAGATAAAGAAACCGTTGATATAGGTTTGAAGGCTGCATTGACAGGACACTTAGTATTTAGCACATTACACACTAATGATGCTCCAAGTACAATAACCAGATTGCAAAACATGGGTACACCAGATTATTTAATAAGTGCTGCTTGTCAGTTAGTTTTAGCACAAAGATTAGCCAGAAGAACATGTAAGGATTGCAGAGTTCCAGACGACGATGTTAATCCAAAAGTTTTACAGGACCTTGGTTTTACCGCTGAATTAGCCTCAAGAGTTAAAGCGCTTAAAGGCAAGGGATGTCCAAAATGTAAAGATACCGGTTATAAAGGAAGACAGGGTCTTTATGAAATTTTAGTAGTTTCAAAGCCTGTTAAAGAGGCAATTCTGAGAAAAGCGACAACTCCTGAATTAAGAGAAATTGCCGTTAAAGAGGGCTTTCAAACCATGCAAGACATGGGAAGAAGGTTAATTGCTAACGGAGAACTTAATTTTAGGGAGTATGAACGGGTTTTAACCAGCCAATAATTGGTATATATTAGTGAATAATGGAAGCATTTACTTATAAAGGGATTTCTGACGGCAAATATGTAGAGGGAAACATTGAAGCGATTAATCAAGAGGAAGCTTCTCATAAGCTTAAAGAGCAGAAAATTATCATTACCAACTTAAATAGAACAAAAAAGAAAAAGAGTGATGCTAAAACCACCAAGTCCAAAGGGGGAGGTTTTTCTTTTGGTAAGAAAAAAGTAAAAGTCGAGGACATTTTAATTTTTTCCAAGCAATTTGCAACAATGGTCAAAGCTGGATTACCAATACTAGAGGTTTTAGGTATGCTGAGGGATCAACTGGAAAGTCCTGCTATAAAAGAAGTAATAGAGGACATTAGAAAAAGTCTTGAGGGCGGTGTTACTTTATCTAAGTGTTTTGAAAAATATCCTCAATATTTCGACAATGTTTATGTCAATTTGATCAAGGCAGGTGAGGCTAGCGGTAAGTTAGATGTTTTTTTATTAAAAATAGTAGATTCATTAGAAAAAAAAGAAAAAATAAAAAAAAAGATAAAATCTGCATTAATGTATCCATCAATAATGTTTTCTGTAGCGATAACAGTAAGTGCGTTTATGTTAATTAAAGTAGTCCCTGTTTTTGCAAAAATGTATGATGGCATGGGATTGGCTTTGCCAAAACCAACAGCAGTTATTATGGGTATGAGTGATTTTTTAAGGGGAACTGGTGGAATGATTTTGCTAATTTCTATAATAGCCTTCGTAATTATATTTAGATATTTGACAACTAAAAATGCAGCAATCCAATATAAATGGCATAAACAAGTTTTAAAATTACCAGTTTTTGGTGAAATGATCTTAAAATCTTTACTTGCTAGAATTTCATTAATTTTAGGAAATTTAAGTGCTGCGGGTGTAAATTTGTTAGAAAGTCTCGAGATTGCGAAATCAGTTAGTAACAATGTTGTTGTAACGGAGGCTCTTGAGAATGTTAAAAAAGGTGTTTTTTCAGGAGATACGTTAACTAAACTTTTTTTAAAGGAACCATTGTTTCCACCAACATTTAGCCAGTTAATTTCTGTTGGTGAACAAACAGGTCAATTAGATGAAATGTTTGGATCAGTAGCAACTTATTATGAAGAAGAATTTGATCAAACAGTTGATAACATGTCAAGTCTGATTGAGCCGATAATGATTGTTTTTATGGGTGTAATGATTGGGGGATTAATGATTGCGATGTATTCTCCGATCTTTAATGTTGGGGCATTGATTGGTTAAATCTTTTTCGTAAGCACTAAATGGTTTACCCATTCCTTTTGGTCTTTTTTAAAAACAGCAGCATCCATAATTTGTTTTATAAAAAAAGTTCCAAGACCACCGGGCTTTATGTCATCTAGTTTTCTGTGCTGAATATTTTCAGGTATAACTGCTTTTCCTTTATCAAAAAAACCTATTTCTAAATCGTTGTTTTTAAGTGAAATTTTTATTTCCATTCTATCGGAAGTTTCAGCAATATCTTTGTATGCGTGTTTCACAATATTTTGAGCAGCTTCAGCAATAGCTAATACGAGTTCATCTTTTTGATCTTGAGGTAGATTAATTTTTTCAAACACCTCTCGAGAAAAAGTTCTTACTTCTTTTAAACTAGCAGTGCTAACGAGAAAATCTTTAGATTGTTCAATATTCATTATTCTAAGTTTAAGATCTGTTCGAGTTTAGCCATCATAATTACTTTTAAAACAGATTTACTTACCTCTTTAACAATAACCTTAGTATTATGTTCAAGAGCTTTTTGGTGGCTTTCAATAAGAACTGAAATTCCAGATGAGTCCATATATGCAACGTCTTTTAAATTAAGATGAACTTCTTTACCTGCTTCAACTAATGGTAAAATTACTTCTTTAGCTTTTTCAGTAACGTCCATGTCAATTTCACCATTTAAAAAAACAGTACTGACATTATTCTCCTCTGTAACTTTATAAGTCATAATTTTTAATTTCGATAAACTGATAACATAAATAAATCCTAAAATGT
>NZ_JBNGZH010000004.1:0-127133 GCF_052049775.1 Candidatus Pelagibacter sp.
ATTTACATATGTAAAATAATTTATAAAAATAAATTATTAAAATAATAAAGAGGAACAAAATGAAAAATAATAAAGGTTTTACGCTTATAGAATTATTGGTTGTAGTTGCGATCATTGGTATTCTGGCAGCAGTTGGTGTTGTTGCTTACAATGGTTACACAAGTGCAGCAAAGAAAAATGCTTCAAAAAGCATCCATGCTAATGTTGTGAAAGTATTAGCATCAGAGACAAAAAAATGTAGTTTGGGGAGTGGAACAATATTAAAAAACAATAATGGACAGGGAGGAATGAGTTGTACTGATTATGCAACTTATGTTACAGCTCAAACCGCAGGTGCACAAATTCAAAAACTTGTTCAAGTAGATAACGTGGGTTTAGTTTTTCCTGATAAGAATCCTCACACACCATCAACAACAACAACAACAACAAAAGATGGAAAATCGGAAACTTCAACTTCAATAAATTATGCTGTAGGAGGAGCTGCTGGAACTGGAGCAACAGTAATTACGAATGCGGCGAACACACTTACAATTACGACAAAATGGGCTGCTGATGAACAAGAACTAGTAGACTCTGTTGCTTTAGAATAAAAAATATTAAAAGTTTAATGACTAAGAGTTCAGGATTTACTTTAATTGAACTCTTAGTCGTTGTTGCAATCATCGGAATATTATCGAGCATTGGTACTCTTGCTTACAATGGGTACTTAGAAGGTACAAGAATAAAAGCAGCTGAAAATGTTTTAGTGCAGATTGGTTTAGCACAAACAGATCATTACGCTGATTGCAATTCTTATTATTCGAGCAAAAAAAATTATTGTCAACCTTCCACCGCAGAGGATGAATGCACACCGGACAAAACATCGACTAACAAATTATCAACGGAGCTATTTAATAAAGCAGGTTACATTGATACAAATAATCAATTTAATTTTTGTTCTTTTATAAAAGATGATGGCACTTTCGAAGCTGTAGCATTAGGTCCTGGTAATTGTAAATTAAGAGTTGATGCCAGTGGTGGTAAAGTTGATAAGACTGGATGTAATTAATAAATTTATTCAATAGTTTAATATTGGTTTTAGTCAAAATCAAAAGTTATCTGATGATTTAACTTTAATAAGTATTGGAAAATAAGAATAATTTCTAAAATTAATTAATTGAAAAAAACAATATACTTAATATCTTTTCATTTTTATGTTTTTGTATTTCGTAAGATTTAAATTATTTTTGATATCAACAATTCTGTTGATTTCAACATCTGCATTTTCATCAGAAAAAAACATTACCTACATGCAGATATTACAAGATCCAAATAACTTAGATTTAAATTTAAAGTACGCCCAACAACAAGGAAAAGTTGGTAACTTTAAACAAACAATTTCAACACTTGAGAGATTGAATATGCTTTATCCAGACAATGTTGAAATCAAATTATATTTATTATCTGTTTTGGTCCAAGTCGACTCACCAGAAAAAGCTAACACGATTATAGAAGATATGAAATTAAGAAGAGATCTTTCGGCAGAAGATTTAGAAACATTACAAGAAATTGAAGAAGAATTAAAAGATCGAGAACCAAGTTTGTGGAATTTAACAGCTGATGTTGGTTTTGGTGCAACTTTTTCTAATAACGTAAATAGTGTTTCTAAAACAAGATTAAAATATGATTCAGGTTCTATCGCAGCTTTTACATCACCAAAACACGATAGGACTGAAAGTGCTTCAATAGGAATAACAGCAACAAGACCTGTTGGTGAAGAGTCGTCATTATTATTAAATTTTGGTCATACAACATCTAATCAATATCAAGAAGCAGATGATGACTTTCAAAGTTATGGTTTAACGATTGGTTTAGATACCACTTTGAGTAATCAAAGTTTAAGTCCATACATAATTATGAGTAAAACTGATGCACAACATGATGCGGATAGTTTTTCATTGATGCTAGGAGTAGGAGGATTTTTTACAGTTGGGGAAAGACATTCATTTAGTTATGGATATTCTTACTCAGACTCTAAAGCAAATCATAATTTATCAGACACAACCGCAGATGAAACTAATGCAATCGGGCATGGTTATACTTTTGGTTATGATTTAATTATAACTCCAATAATTTCTAGTTCACTAAGTTTAGGTTATAGTGATAGTGATGCAAAAGTTGATGCTGGAAATGATTACGAAACTTATGAATTTGGTATTGGTTTAAATTTCGCATTTCCATGGGCATATATTGCTTGGAGTGCCTCAACTAGTTTTAATGATTATAAAGTTGCCGACACCACTGTAGATTCAACAAAGTTGAGATCTGACCATGCAACGACAACAGACTTGATGATTACAAAAGCAATTGGAGATATTTTTCCATTTATTGATCCTAACAGAACGTTATTTATTAACCTGTCTTATGAAAAAACTTTTTCTGAGGCAAATATAATGAACTATGACTATTTAGCCGATTCTTTTGCTTTGAGTTTTTCCAAAGCCTTAAAGCTAAATTAATCAATTTTTTTAAAATTCACCTAATACGGGCTTTTTTTACCGGTCAATATGAGTTTTTAAAGTTTATTTTTTTCAAAATTTTGTTAGTTTTTATGAAATGAAAAAAATATTGTCAGTTCTTATAGGAGTAATTTTAGTCTTTAGCGCCAATGTTAATGCTGAAGAAAAATTAACTATTGAAAAACAATTAGTTGGAATTGTAGGTGCAATTTCAGGAACTGTTAAAACTGAAACAAGAGAATTAAAAGCTGGTGATAAAATATATTTAAATGAAACAATTGTTGCGGGTGCTGGATCAGGTACGCAAATTTTACTTTTAGACCAATCAACTTTTACAATAGGTGAAGACTCTGAAGTTGTAATGGATACTTTTATATTTGACCCTGCAACAAATGATGGAAAAATAGTTGCAAGTGTTAAACAAGGTAGTTTAAAAGTCATATCTGGTTTAATTAGTAAAAAAAATCCTGACAGTCTAACTGTTGAAGTTCCAGAGGGAACACTTGGTTCACGAGGAACAGAATTTCAAACGATCGTATCAAAAGGTAAAACAGATACTTTATTAATTGGTCCAGGAAAAAATAATACTTTAGGAATGAGACCAGGAGCAGTTCTGGTTGGAAACAACTTGGGTTCAACTTTGCTTGACAATCCATACAGCATGGCATCAATGACTAAGGGCAAAGCACCTGGACAAGCAAAAAAAATTACTAAAAATCAATTAAAGAAATTCAATAAAAAAATGAAAGCTCTAAGAGTGGCTAAGCTCTCACCAGAGGAAAAGAAAGGTAAGAGAAAAGAAATGAAAAAGCAATTAAGAAAAGAGCTTAAGTCTATGGGTTTTGAAAAAGAGGAAATTAAATCAATAATTAAAGAAAATATTCAAAAAGATAAAGAGAAGAAAGTAGCAATTAAAAAAGAGAGAGCTGAAAAGAAAAAAGCTAAGAAGAAAAAAGCTAAAGCAGAAAAGAAAAAAAATAAAAAGAAAAAAGCTAAAAAAGTAGATAAGAAAAAAGGTAAAAAGAAAAAAGCTACTAAAAAAGGTTCTAAAAAGAAAAAAGCAGTTAAGAAAAAAGAGGGTAAAAAGAAAAAAGCTACCAAGAAAAAAGCCACTAAGAAAAAAGCTGTGAAAAAGAAAGCTACTAAAAAGAAAAAAGCAGTGAAGAAAAAACCAGCTAAAAAGAAAAAGAAAGCAGTTAAGAAAAAAGTTAAGAAGAAAAAGAAAGTAGTTAAAAAGAAAAAACCTAAAAAGAAAATTAAGAAAAAAGTAGCTAAGAAAAGAAAGATCGTTAAAAAGAAAAGAGCAGCTAAAAAGAAAAAAGCTAAAAAGAAAAGAAGAAAAAAGAAATAATTAGCTAGTTCTTAATAACTTTCATTTACATTACTTAAATTAGATATAATTTCATTTTGTGAGAGCTTTTGTACAAAAAAATTTAAATTATTTTGTTTTCTTAATTTTACTTACATTGTTAATTTTTCTTAAATTTTTAAATCCTGCGTTTATCAAGTCTGTTTCATATTTAAGTTTTGACTTGTATCAAAAAGTATTTGTAGAAAAAAAAGATAGTGATGTAGTTATTATTGATATTGATGAACAAAGCTTAGGTAAATTTGGACAATTCCCATGGAACAGAAGAGTTTTTGCAAAAATTCTTGACCAATTAAATATCCATAATCCCAAAGCCATAGGTTTTGATATTTTTTTTACTGAAAAAGATAAGCAATCGCCTGAGGCAATTATCAAGTCTTATGGTTTAATTCCCTCTGATGTTGCTGATATTCAAAACTTACAAAGTCCTGATGATATTTTTTCAGAAAAATTAAAAGAGTCTAAATCAATAATTGCCGTGTTGGGAAGTAACGTACCTTCGCATACAAATTATGATAGAAAAGCAAAAGCCAGATTTTTATCAAAAGGTGGTGATCCAAAGGATTTCACATATTCATATCCACACTCCATTGGATCTTTAGAAAAACTAGAAAAGAATGTTAAGGGATTAGGCTCTATATCTTTTTTAGATCAATTAGATGGAATAATACGATCATTACCCTTAATTGTACAATTTGATAAAAAAATTTATCCAACTATGGGTCTAGAAATGGTTAGAGTTGGATCAAAACAAAAAAATATTTATGTAGAATTAAATGAAGTTGGTATTAAAAGAATTAGTGCTAGACCTTACAAAGTAGACTCTGATCCAAATGGGATTATTTGGATTAAATATAAAAAATCAAATAAAGATCAATTTATATCAGCTAGTGATGTTTATGACGGAAAATTTCAATCAGATTTCTTCAAAGATAAATACGTTTTAATAGGAGCATCAGCACAAGGTCTTTTTGATCTTGTTAAAACTCCTTTAGGCATAACCATTCCCGGAGTTGAAGTTCACGCAAATGTTATTGAAAATATTCTTGATCAATCGTATTTGGTTCGAAATCCAAATACTTATATTTTTGAATTAATATTTTCGATTATTATTGCTTTACTTACATTTGTATTGTCTCAAAAAATTAAACCAAAATATAGTTTATCCATATTCTTTGGGAATATTTTAGTAATTATAATTATTGGTTTTTCTATTTATAAATTTAGATCAGAGTTAGTAGATTTTAGTTACCCTATTTTTATTGTGACACTAACATTTTTAACGGGTCTTTATTTTAGGTTTATAGAAGAAAATAAAATGGCTTTAGCCAATCTTCAAAAAGAGGCTAAACTTTTAAAAGAACGTGAACTAGCAGCTGGAGTTCAAAAAAGCTTATTTCCTGATATTTCGAAATTTGAGAATTTTATTTTTGCAAAAAACGTGCCTGCACGAGACGTTTCAGGAGACTATTTTGATGTTGTAAGATCAACTCCTGAAGAATATTTTTTTACCTTAGCTGATGTATCTGGCAAAGGAGTAAAAGCGGGAATGTATATGGCTAAAGCATCCTCAATCTTTAGAACTCTTACTAATTTAAAATTCCCTTTAGAAAAAGTAGTGTTTGGTGTCAATAATGAATTAGTTGAAGCAAAATTTAAAGGAATGTTTGTCACTGCTGTTTTTGGTAAATTAAATATCAAAACAGGTGAACTCGTGTTTATTAATGCAGGTCATGAAAGTATTCTAACTTTTGATGAAAATAAAAATTATGAATATATCAAATCTGAAATGCCACCCATCGGGATTATAAAATATTTTACAGAGTCAATGGTGAAATCAAATACTATTAATCTTAAAAATAAAACTTTTGTGGTTTATACCGATGGAGTAACCGAAGGTTATATGAAAAATGGGGAAGAGTTAGGAGCTGAAGGAGTGCAAAAAATTATTAACGAAATGTCACAGGTCACCCCTAAATCTATAGTTGAGGCTATCGAAAAAGAGCTTAACTGGGGTGCAGAAAAGTTAAGGGATGACATCACTTGTATGGCAATAAACATTAATAATACAGAGCTGATAAAGAAGAAATAATTTGAAACCCAAATTGAATAAATTGATTATTTAAAATTTTTCAATTTTATGTAAATTACTTTTGTGAAACGAATCTTTTTAATACTATTTTTAATACCCGTCTTGAGTAATTGTGCTCAATACTCTGCCATGATTAGTCCTGCTTTAACTCTAGCCCACACAGGAAGTTTAGCCCAAGCATCTACTTCCTTATCAAGCTCATTAGCAATTAATGAAGTTAAAAAAGAATATACACATAATTTGCAAGCTGAAAGAATTTGTCCCACAGTTCACTCTTCTGAACTTAACGCAATCTTTTTTGAGACTATAGAACATACCGGTTGCTATTACGATCCCCTTAGTATTCTTAGATAGATTTCTAAAATAATTTTTATTAAAATATTTTTCAAAATAATAAATTTAGAAATGAAATTTTTTTGGTTTTTAATTTTTTTTGTTTATGGTTTAAATATTGCTCAAGCTGGAATAGTTGAGCCTGTTTTTGTACAATTAAAAGATCCAAATTTAGATGGTGAAGATGATGAACCATCTACTGTTTCAATAGCTATAACACCTGATGGAAAAAAGATGTTTGTAATGGATCATTTAAGAGATGGGGCTACTGATGGAAATGCAATTTTTATTTATGATTTAGCAACTGCATTTGACATTAGCACCATGGATGTCACAAATAGGACTATAGTAAACACAACTGGTCTTGGTGATAATTTAGGTAATATCGATGGTAACAAAACTATCAAATTTAGCAATGACGGAAAAAAATTATTTTTATTTAATTCTAATGGTAGCGCACAATTTCATAATTTGACAAGTCCATATGATGTAGCTTCAATTTCTGCTTCAACTTTGATTCCTGATGATGGTCTTAATTATAAAACAGCTTATAATAGTTCTGCGATTAATGACCTTAAAGGAGTTGCATTTAATAATGATGGAACAAAAATGTATCTTAATGATGGAACTAAGGGGACAACTGATGTAACTCAAGTAAAATTATCCACACCATTTGATCCAAGTTCAGGTACTTTTGAATATAATCTAAATACAACCTCAACAGTTGGAAATGGCACATTCACAATGGATCTTTATTTTGATGATGATGGTACAAGACTATATATAAGTCAGGGTCTTGAAAACAGCACTGGGTCTGCCGCTCATATTTTTGTTTGGAAATTATCTACACCATTTGAACTAAGTTCTGCAACATATGTTGATAAATATCAAATAGATGGAAATGGAAATAATGTTTCAGCATATGGTTGGACATTTGGGAATAATGGTATGAAGGCCTATATTGGAACTGAAGACGCCAATGATGATGGAGATGATATAATTTACGAGTACGATTTAACATGTCCTTATGGAATTGTTCTTTGTGAAAATGAAACCGCCTCTGCTATAAGTGCACAGGTAGAGATAGCTAAAAACGTAATTTATCAAAACTCAAATACAATTTTCAAAAGATTTGATTGGTTACGTAGAAATGAAGAAAAAACAAATTTAAATAGTCATAACATTAAATTAAATATCAATAACCCAATTTTAGCTTCATTGAAAAATAAACTCGAAAACTCCTTAAATAGCAATTTGACTAATTCATTGGAATATACCCAAGCATCACTAAAAGATAAAAATCCTCTTAAGAATATGAGAAACTGGTCTCATTGGTCTCATGGAGATATCTCATTTGGCAGAGTAGGAGAAAAAGGTTTCATTAAACCAAAAGATATTAGAACCAAAGGTATAATGATTGGTGCTGACAAATTGATCAATAATAAAATTTTTGGTTTAGCTTTTCGATATGGCAATGATGATGTTAAAATTGATACAGGTGCTGGAAATAAACTAGACTCACAAGCTTATACTTTAAATCTCTATGGTAGTTTACCTCTTGATGGTAAATCAAACTTAAATGCTTTAATTGGGGCAAGTTTTTTAAGTATTGATCAATTAGTTAAGGGCACAATTACAGGTGAGCGATACGGTAGACAAATTTTTACCTCACTTACTTATCAAAATGAAAATGAGTATACTAATTATGATTTAATTCCTTTTGGTAAATTTGAGATAGGTATCACCCAACTTTCTGAGTATACAGATTTTGGTACTTCTGCCACAAATAGTGTTGATTTACATGATAGACTTACATTTAAGACTGGAAATATTTCAGGAGGTTTGAAGTTTGATAATATTTTATATTTAGATCAGAAAACTTTAAGTAGAAATGGTTTTGTAGAATATATTTTTGATTTAACACCAGATATTGACCATTTTTTTACGAATTATCACGACAATAAATTAGTTAGAAAAACTATAAAAAAACATTCATTACATAATATAAAAGGAAATATTGGTTTTGAATATATGAATGTAAATGGTTACACCTTTGCAATAAACTATGAAAGATTTCAAAGTTTAAGCGATAGTGCTTACTCAGATAGTTTTTTATTTAAGTTAGGAAAAAAACAAATTCAGAATGCAAATTTAGATGTGATTTATGATCCAATGAATAACAATAATACTGAAATAAGTTATTTAAAAAACTTTGGTAATTTTAACTTAAAATTAAATTCTAATTATAGTTTATTTAGTAAAATCCCAGACTATGGTGCAAATTTAGAGGTTTCTGGTACCTTTTAATATTTTCAAATTTCAAATATTATTTTAAAAGTTCTTGAAGTTTATTTTCTTTTTCCAGCGCTCTCACTTCATCATAACCACCAATGTGCTGGTCATCAAAAAATATTTGAGGAATAGTTCTTTTACCATTTGCTTTTTGGATCATTTCATCTTTTGCACCGTCAACTTTTGCAACATCAATTTCTTCGTAAGGTGCATTATTTCTTGTAAGTAATCTTTTAGCTGCTTCACAATAATTACACATTGGACCAGTATAAATTGTAATTTTTTTCATAAGTTATAAATAATCACCTTTTTTTATTTTACTAGTAATTTGTTTTCTTGAATATTCAAATTTTTTTCTGTGTTTGATACTTTTTTGATGAACTCTTTTCCTCCACAATCTAAATGATGATGGTTTGAGTGATTTTCTCATTATCTTAATAACATCAGATTCTCGGTAACCAGTTTTTTTTTCGATATCCTCAAAAGTGATCCTATCGGCCCATGCTGCCCAGATGACCCAATCTGGATCTTCATGATTTGGCTCTGGATTTTTGACGCGGGTAATTGGCCTGTGACCTTTTTTTTTCATAAATCCTTTATATTTGAAAAAAATCGATAATGCATTTTTTTTAGGATCTGTTATATTGTGATTTGATAGTCCTACTTAGCCATCTTTAGCTCCCGGTTTTTTAGGACTATCTTTTTTTTATGCTCCCCCTAAATTTTATCCTTTTTTTACAGATCATAATTTTTCTATTCATCACACCGGGTACTCCTCGGGTGGTTATTATTTCTTATTCAATGAATTATGGTGTTAAAAATTGTGTTTGGACTGCTTTAGGTGATGTCACTGCAAATTTATTTCAAGCAACTTTAGTAATTTTTGTCATAGGGACATTTTTGTCTGACAATCCAAACTTTTTAAATTTTTTTAAGTGGGTAGGAGTTATTTATTTAATATATTTAGCTTACGATGTGTACAAATCTTCACCAAAAGATGTAAATTCAAAAATAATTAGTACCAAAAGTACTTTTTCTTTTTATAAAGATGGTTTTTTAGTTGCTGGCACAAGTCCTAAGGCTTGGTTGTTTTTTCCTTTAATATTCCCCCAGTTTATTGACTTTAATACCAATTATATTGTTCAATTTTTTATTTTGATAACAACTTATATTGTTTTAGATTTTGTTTCTTTGATTGGTTATGCTTTGCTAGCACAAAAATTAATTACATGGATCAAAGCAAATCCAAAAACAATTAATACAATCTCAGCGAGTGTTTTAGTTATAATTGCGTTAATTATTATTGTGACACAACAATATTAGAGTACATCTAAAGTTGTTTTTGCCCCTTGCAATAGTTGAAAATTATTTATTTAATTAAGAATTAATTAATTAATAACAGAAGGAAATAAAATGAAAATAAACAAGATAATCTTGAGTTTTATTTCTGCAGTAGCAATTTTACTTTCAACTTCAGTTGTCTCGTTTGCAAAAGTAGTTGGTGATAAAATTGTTTTAGGTGCTGCTATTTCATTGACTGGAAAATATTCATCTAATGGTGTTCATACTCAAAACGGTTATAACATGGCTGTTGACAGAATTAATAGCATGGGTGGTGTTAAAGTTGGTGGAAAAACTTATAAGTTTGAAATCATTTATTATGATGATGAATCAAACCCAAAAAGAGCAGCTCAATTAGCAGAAAGATTAATCTCACAAGATGGTGTTGAGTTTATGCTTGGGCCTTATAGTTCAGGTTTAACAAAAGCGATTGCACCTGTTACAGAAAAATATGGTGTGCCAATGGTGGAAGCAAATGGTGCGTCTAGATCTTTGTTTACTAAAGGTTACAAATATCTATTTGCAGTTTTAGCTCCAGCTAATTTATATCTTGATGTAGCTATTAGAACAGCAGTTGAGCTGAATGGTGGAAAAGGTGTAAGAATTGCGCAAGCATTTGAACAAGATGCTTTTTCACAAGACGTAAGGTTAGGTATTTTAGATGCAGCGAAAGAAACTGGATCTGAAATTATAATCGACGATAAGCTGCCAAAAGAGCTTAATGATATGGCTGCAACATTAGTTAAAGTAAAACAAATGAAGCCAGATGTTCTTGTGGTATCAGGACACACAAAAGGTGCATTAACTGCAATTAGACAAATTGCTGAAATGAAAGTTGATGTTCCAATGTTAGCAATGACACATTGTGATGCTGCGAAACTATCAAAACAACATGGTAAAAACTCTCAGTATGCATTATGTGCTTCTCAATGGCATAAAACACTAACGTATAAAGATAACTTCTTTAAAGATGGTATGACGTATGCGGCAGACTTCCAAAAAGAGTTTGGATATGATCCGCCATATCAATCAGCAGAGTCTTCTGCTGCATTGTTAGTGTTCAAGGATGCTTTTGAAAGAGCGAATTCTTTCGATCAAAAGAAAGTAAGAGATGCTCTTGCAGCTACGAACATGCAAACATTCTATGGAAATATTAAGTTTGCACCAGGTGGTCAAAATGTTGACAAGCCGATGGTACTTTTCCAAGTAATGTGCGATGGCGCTGGGAAATGTGAAAATAAAGTTGTAGCTCCACTGAAGTGGGCATCAGCTAAATTGATTCACCCAATTCCTAAGTGGTCTGACAGATAATAACAAATCTTAAAATACCCCCTAAACTCTAGGGGGTATTTTTTTTAGAGGCAAATTATGGATTTCATGGTTTTTCAGTATCCGATGATAACTGTTCAAGCTTGCTTGGATGGGATACTACTTGGAATTTTATTTGCGTTAATTGCTTATGGTATGGCTTTGCAATGGGGAGTGATGAATATCATAAACATTGCACAAGGTGATTTAGTTATTCTTGGTGGTTATATTGCATACTTTATGTATCTTTATGGTATTCATCCAGCATGGGGGGTAATTGTGTCCCCAATCATAATGTATTTTGTAGGTGTCGGAATTTATAAATTAGTAATTAATAAAGTTGTTGATAGAGACTTGTTTATCTCAATTCTTGCTACATTTGGCATAAGTATTCTTTTTATGCAGCTAATGAACTTTGCATTTGGTGCAGATGTTGTCTTAGCAAATTCGGGTTATGGTACAACATTTTTATTTGATAGCGCAGTAGTTTTGCCAAACTCAAAAATATTTTCGGCATTTGTAAGTATTGTTTTTGCTATTGGTTTAGTAATTTATATGAAAAAATCAAAACTTGGTCGAGCAATCAGAGCAACGGCTCAAAACGCAAGAGCTGCAAAGATTTTAGGCGTAGATACAGAAAAAGTTTATGCAGCAACTTTTGGATTAAATGCTGCTCTTTGTGGTGTTGCAGGAGCACTAATTTCAATAACTTTTACAATTCATCCTTATATGGGATTACCATATACAATTAGATCATTCATGATTGTTATTGTTGCGGGACTTGGCAACTTACCTGGTGTTGCAATGTCAGGGATGGGCCTTGGTGTGTTTGAAGAGTTTGCTGATTATATATTAGGTACAGAATTTAGAATAGGTTCAGTGTTTTTACTATTAGTTTTAATTCTCGTTTATAGAAGATTTAAACTTTCAAGAAAAAGAGAGTATCTAAAATAATGAATAAAAATGTCATATTATATGCTGCAATTTTAATATTTGGGCTTGCTGCACCTTTTGTATTTCCAGCATTTAAAGTTCAATTATCTATTTTATGTGTATTGATTGTTTTAGCTACCACTTGGAATATTCAAGGTGGGGAGATGGGATATAACACATTTGGAAATATTTTATTCTATGGTTTAGGAATGTATTTGTGTGCTTCTGTGCAAGTTGGCATGTTTTTTCCTTTAGCAGAGTGGACTGAAAGTGGAGGAGAAAAAACTTTTGTGCATACGCCTACACAATTTTTTCAAGGAATGGCAGCTGGACTTGTAGTGGCCGCTGTTGTTCCAACTATTGTTGCGGGATTAATTGGATATGCCATCTTGGGACTTAGAGGGCATTACTTTGCAATTTGTACTTTAGGTTTAGGAGTTGCTGCAGGAGAAATTTCTGGTGGTATAGAGATTATTGGAGCAGGTCAAGGTTTTACCACACCACCTTTTCCAAACGTTGGTGGTTTAGAGGCAAGAGGGGAATTCTTTTATTTTCTAAGTTTTGGTGCGCTCGTTCTTACTTTCATAGCAGTGAGAGCAATTTACTCAACTCGTTTTAGATTAATTCTTAATGCGATCAGGGATAATGAGGATAAAGCTGAGGCAATGGGAATCGAAACGATGAAATATAAAATAATTGGTTGGATGGTATCAGCATTTTTCTGCGGTTTAGCTGGAGGTATCATGGGCGGACTTGTTGGCTATATAGACTCTACTGATGTTGCTTTTGACGGAAGAGAGATGGGTGTATTTATGGTTTTAATGGCGATCCTTGGTGGTAAGGGAACTTTATGGGGTCCTGTGATTGGCGCTACTGTATTTCATATTTTCAAAGAAGGATTTTGGACATTCTTTTTAGGGTGGCAGTATGTTGCTTTAGGAGTTTTGATAGTTGTCATTGTCATTTATTTTCCAGAGGGAATTATGGGATGGTTGAGAGAAAAATATCCTGAACGATTTGGCGAAGTTGTTGATGAGGCAGATCGAAAAGCACAGGTAGAACTGAAATGAGTATTTTAGAAGTAAATAATGTAAGCAAATCTTTTGGCGGTGTTAGGGCTAATGTTGACATTTCAATGTCAGTAGAAAAGGGAAAAATATTTGGACTAATTGGTCCAAATGGTTCAGGAAAAACAACTTTATTTAACTCAATAGTTGGAACATATCCAATAGACCAAGGTTCAATAAAATTTAATGGTAAAGAAGTATCTGAATTACCAGTTCCTGTAATTGCTAAACTTGGTTTATTAAGAACTTTTCAACAAACAAGAATTTATGGAAAATTAAATTGTGTAGATAATATGCTGATCAGTCACAAAGGAAGTGATGAAAGTATATTAAAGATATTCTCAAAAATTCCTCAGGATCTAACAGAAAAAGCAGAAAATCTTTTAAATTTTGTAGGACTTTACCAAAAAAGAAAATTAAGAGCTGGCGACTTATCTTTTGGTCAGCAAAAATTACTTGAGTTGGCAATGGCTTTGATGAATGAACCAGAAATGCTTTTATTAGATGAGCCAACGGCAGGTATTAACCCAACACTAATTAATGGAATTATAGACAGGTTAATAAAGGTAAATCAAGATTTTGGGATTACTCTTTTAGTTATTGAACATAATATGAGAGTTATTATGCAATTAGCAGAAAGCATTTATTGTTTAGCTCATGGCAAAATGTTGGCTAATGGAACACCAGATGAGATTAAAAATGATAAAAGAGTAATCGATGCATACCTGGGGGCGCAATAATGTCTAATCAATATGAAGTATTAGGAAAGGCTCCTCAAGCAGAAGATTTGAAAAAACTTTCACCTAATGACATTCATCTTACAATTAAAAATATGAATGCTGGTTATGGGAAAATGGAAATTTTACATAATTTTGATCTTTATGTTAACAAGGCCCAATCACTTTGTTTAATAGGTCCAAATGGTGCTGGTAAATCAACTATTCTTCATTCAATTTATGGATTTACAAATATTTTTTCTGGGAAAATAGAAATTGATGGAAAAGAAATAACCAATTTATCACCAGCTGAAAAATTAAAATCAGTTGGTATTGCATATATTTTACAAGATAATTCTGTTTTTCCTGATATGACAGTTGAGGAAAACCTTTTAATGGGTGGATTTATCAAAGATAAAACAGAGGAATCATTTCAAGAAGCTGAAAGAATTCTTGAGAAGTATGAAAGATTAAGAAATAGAAGAAATCAACCTGCAAAAGTTTTGTCTGGTGGTGAAAGAAGATTATTGGAAATTTCAAGAGCGCTTGTTATGAAACCATCAGTTTTATTAGTTGATGAACCTTCGATTGGATTAGAGCCAAGATATATTGAAATGGTATTTGAAATTTTAAGAGACCTTCAACAAAATGAAAAAAAAACAATTATCCTTGTTGAGCAAAATGCAAAGAAAGGTCTAGAGTTTGCTGATATTGGTTATGTTTTAGTATCAGGACAAACTGCAATAGCAGGTAAGGGAGATGAACTCTTAAATAATCCTGATGTTGGACGCCTATTCCTGGGCGGTTAATGATTGATTCAAAATATTTTTTGAAAGGATTTGCATCTATCAAAGGTGTTGGAAGTCCAGCTATAGCCTTGGGTGCTAGCTTTATAGCGATTGGAGCTCTTTTAAAAAATATTGGTTTTACGATTCAAGAAAGCCTTTTTTCAACTTTTTTAACTTATGCCTTACCTGGTTCATTAGTGATGGCAGAGTCACTTATAATTGGATCATCATTAATAAATATCTTCATTGCTGTTTGGTTAGTAAATGCAAGATTGTATCCAATGACAGTTTCCTTAATGCCTTTGTTGATGCACCAAACACAACCTAAATGGAAATATTATTTATCATGTCACTTTATTGCCGTCTCATCGTGGTTGATAATGAAAGATAATTATGAACAAATAAAAAAAGAAGCAAGGATAGATTTTTGGATTGGTATTGGTACAGCAACCTGGTCGGTAGCAATTTTCTCTACATTTATTGGTTATATTGCATCAGACTTTTTAAATAGAGATATGTTAATTGGGTTAGCAATAATTAATCCAATTTATTTTACTTGTATGATGGTCGGAGCGATGAGAACTATTAAAATTAGTTTATCAATCATTCTTGGTGCAATTTTAGGTCCAGCTTTTTATTTTATCTCTCCGGAGTGGTGTATCTTATTTGGTGGTTTTGTGGCTGGAACAGTTGCATTTTTTATTGGAGAAATTAATGACAGTTAATATTTTTTTAGTCATCTTAATTACTTCTTTAGCGACATTTTTGTCTAGATTTTTAGGTGTTGTAAGTTCAGAAAATATCAAAGAAACTTCCAAAATATTTAGATGGTTTAATTGTTTGGCATACTCGACGTTGGCAGCATTAATAGCTAGGATTGTAATTTTTCCGTCAGGATTATTATCTGAGATAGATTATTTAGTAAGACTAATTGTAATAATTTTATCAATTGGGCTTTTTTTTATCACTAAAAAAAATTTAGTTTACCCAACAATTTTCTCTGCTATCATACTTACATTTTTTAGTAGTTACTTATGATTGAAAAAATTGATGGATTTGAAATTTATGAAAATAAGCAATCTCCAAGAATAATTAACATAGACATAGGAGATGAAATTTTAAATAAACTTATCTTTCCTTTTAACAAGTTTGATATTACTGCATTAGAATATAAACCGTTTACCAGATTTACTATCGCAAAAAGTTTAGATGATTTAAGTAATAACGAATTATCTAAATTAATTAATAAAATTATTAGAGATAGAAAAACTGGTTGTTTTATTATTAAACCTAAAAATTTAATATCTAAAATTGATGATAGTTTTTTAGTAAAGCTTTCCACTGCTGTCGCGCATCTTATTGGGAACCCTAATCATGATGCAATGGCTGGTAAATACTATGCTAGATTTCATGTTAAGCATGAGGATAAAAGTGACTCTTATTTAAGAAAGGCTTACAAAAATATGGATCTACATACTGATGGGACCTATGTAAAAGAAAAAACTGACTGGTTGTTAATGTCAAAAATAGAGGAAAAAAATGTCGAGGGTGGAGAAACTGCCATGCTTCATCTCGATGATTGGGAACATTGTGATGAATTATTTAATGATCCTGTCGGAAAAGAAGATTTTCTTTGGGGTTCTCCGAAAAGTAAAAATATTGATTATAAAGTTGAACATCCAGTATTTTCATCTGATAAAGATGGAAGACCTCAAATTTCATACATTGATCAATTTCCTGAACCTAAAAATATGAAACAAGGTACTTTTTTACAAAAATTATCTGATAGTCTAGAGGAAAGTAATAAGAAGGTTATAACTAAACTTCCGGTAGGATCATCTGTTGTAGCAAATAATTATTTTTGGCTTCATGGCAGAAAAGCCTTTAAAGAACATAAAGATTTAAGTAGAGAGTTGTTGCGAATTAGAGGTTCTTTTTTTATTAATTAATATAAATTAATCACTATAAGATATTTATGAAATTAGGTTTTATAGGAACTGGAAAAATAGCATCATCAGTTATATCTGGAATATGTTCTTCAAAAATTAATTATAAAAAGATATTTATTTCATCACGAAATAGTCTTATTGCAAAAGGATTAAAAAAAAAGTTTAAAAAGATATTTATTGAAAAGGATAATCAAAAAATTGTTGATAATTGTGATTGGATTTTTTTGGCGGTCACACCTACGGTTGGTCAGAAAATTATTAAAAATTTAAGATTTAGATCTAGTCAAATAATTATAAGTTTTATCTCAACTATAAATCTTTCAGAACTTCAAAAAATGATAAAAGTCAAAGCTGACTTAGTAAGGGCAATTCCACTTCCGCCAATTTCTCTTAAAAAAGGACCAGTACCCATCTGTCCACCTAATAAAAAAGTTAAAAATTTTTTTAATAAAATTGGATCTACTATTGAAATTAAAAATGAAAAATTATCAATTAATTTTTGGTCAACGTCAGGGATGATGGCATCTTATTATGAAATATTAAATGTGATGAGTACTTGGTTGATAAAAAAAGGTATTAAAAGATCTGATGCACAGAAATATATAACAACTTTATTTTTGGCCTTATCTGAAGATGCAGTTGTAAATTCAAAAAAAGATTTAAGACATTTAGTTAAAGAGTCTCAAACTCCAAAAGGTTTAAACGAACAAGGTTTAAGAGAAATGAGTAAAAGAGGGGCTTATAAATCTGTAGTAAATGCACTAAATAGAATTTACAAAAGACTTAACAAATAATTGATGTCAGAAAATATTTTAGAGATAAACAATCTATCAAAATATTTTGGTGGATTAGCAGCGGTATCAGATTGTTCACTTAAAGTGAAGAAGGGAACTATAACTGGAATAATCGGTCCTAATGGATCAGGAAAAACTACCTTATTTAATTTGATAGCTGGAAATCTAAAATGTTCAGCTGGTAGTGTCATGTTTAACCACGAAAATATAACTGATGTACCGGCATATGAATTATTTTCAAAAGGTTTACTTAGAACTTTTCAAATTGCACATGAATTTACAAATTTATCAGTTTTAGAAAATTTAATGATGGTTCCTGGTAATCAGTCAGGTGAACAATTGATAAATGCAATATTTAAACCCTCATTAATCATGAAAGAAGAAAATATTATTAAGCAAAAAGCCATTGAAGTTATAGAGTTTTTAAATTTAGGACATCTAAGAAATGAGCTAGCAGGAAATTTATCTGGTGGTCAAAAAAAATTATTGGAGCTTGGTCGAACAATGATGGTAGATGCAAAGTTAGTTCTATTAGATGAAGTGGGTGCAGGTGTGAATAGAACACTACTGAAAGACCTTGGCACAGCGATTGAAAAACTTAATAAAGAAAAGGGATATACATTTTGTATGATTGAACATGATATGGATTTCATAGGAAGATTATGTGATCCTGTGATTGTAATGGCTGAAGGATCAGTATTATTTGAAGGTTCAGTGGAAGATGCAAAAAAAGACGAAAAAGTAATTGAAAGTTATTTGGGCAGGGGATCAAAAATTAAGGATAATTGATAATGGCATTTTTTGAAGGAAATAAGATGACTGGTGGATACGGAAATGGTCCAGACATTATTAATTCGTGTTCAGTGAATGTCGACAAAGGAGAGATTGTTTCAATCTTAGGTCCTAATGGTGCGGGAAAATCGACTGCAATGAAAGCAATGTTAGGTTTGTTAAATTTAAAATCTGGTTCAGTAATAATTGATGGTAAAGATATCACACAATTGTCTCCACAAGATAGAGTTAAGTCAGGAATTTCATTTGTACCTCAAACGAAAAATGTTTTTGCAGGAATGACTGTTGAGGAAAATTTAGAAATGGGAGCCTTCTTAATTGATGAGAGTTATAATTCAGTAATCAATGAGATCTATGAATTGTTTCCAATATTAAGTGAAAAAAGAAATCAATTAGTTGGTGAATTATCAGGAGGGCAAAGACAACAGGTTGCACTAGGTAGGGCACTAATGATCAAACCATCAGTTTTAATGTTAGATGAACCAACCGCAGGAGTTTCACCAATTGTAATGGATGAATTGTTTGATCACATTGTAAAAGTTAAACGTACAAATGTTGCAATACTTATGGTGGAACAAAATGCCAAACAAGCACTAAGTATTTCAGACAGAGGTTATGTGTTAGTCACAGGAGAAAATCGTTATTCAGGATCAGGAAAAGAATTACTAAATGATCCAAGAGTAAGGAGTTCATTTTTAGGCGGTTGATATGGATTATATAAACGCGATTGTACTTTTATTAAATTATATTTTTGTACCAGCATTAGCCTATGGATCTCAATTAGCTTTGGGTGCAATTTTTGTAACATTGATATATGGGATCTTAAGGTTCGCAAACTTTGCTACAGGAGATATGATGTCTTTTGGAACCATGGTTACAATTTTGTTTACATGGTATTTTCAATCTTTAGGAATAAGCTTAGGCATTTTACCAACTGCTCTCATCGCGATTCCTTTTGCTATTATATTTATGGTTGGTTATATGCTTTTGACAGATAAATTTGTTTTTAAATATTATAGAGTAAGTAAAAGCCCCCCTGTTCAATTAGCAATGGTGAGTATTGGAGTAATGTTCGTTACCCAAGCCGTTGTTCGAATAATCATTGGCCCTTCTGATAGAAGATTTTTTGATGGTGAAAAATTCTTGATTAAAGCTGGCGAGTTCAAAGAAATAACAGGTCTTAACGAAGGCCTCGCAATCAAATCCACTCAAGTAATTACAATTGTTGTAACATTAATTTTAGTTTCAACTCTTTTTTGGTTTTTAAATAAAACAAAAACAGGAAAAAGTATGAGGGCTTATTCTGATAATGAAGATCTTGCATTGTTGTCTGGAATAGATCCAAAAAAGATTGTTATGATTACATGGATAATAGCGGGAGTTTTAGCTACAATTGGTGGAGCATTATATGGTTTAGATAAAAGTTTTAAACCATTTACTTATTTCAATAATATGCTCCCAATTTTTGCTGCAGCTATTGTTGGCGGTATAGGAAATCCTTTTGGTGCATTTTTAGGTGGATATGTAATCGCATTTTCTGAAATTCTTTTAACTTATGCATATAAAAAATTTTTCATGTATCTATTGCCTGAAAGTTTAGAGCCAAATACTTTAGTACAATTACTATCAACAGATTATAAATTTGCAGTATCATTTTCAATTCTTGTCATTGTACTGCTTTACCGACCATCTGGAATTTTCAAAGGAAAAATATTGTGAGAAAAAATTTAAATGTAATTGCAGCTTATACTATAATGATGGGATTAATTTTTCTTGTTGGAATTTTTCAATCTTGGAATATAGCTTTATCAATCTTCAACCTTTGTTTGATTTCAGCGGTCATGACAATGGGCGCTAATATTCAATGGGGTTATGCTGGTCTTATTAACTTTGGTATAATGGGCTATACTGCTCTTGGTGGTTTAGCTGCAGTTTTAATCTCTGTTGATCCCGTTCAAGAAGCATGGAGCGCAGGTGGATCTAATATTCTATTAAGTCTTTTACTAATAATAGGAATGGTATTAGCTGTTAGATACGTACTAAAAAAATATGAAAAATCAAAAGTTAGAACCTATATTATTGCAAGTATTATAATTGCAGGAATAATAATCATTAGATTTGTATCTGAACCTGGGATTGAGGCAATAGAGGAAGTAGATCCAGCAAAAACAGGATTTCTCGGCGGATTTGGTCTTCCAATTATTTTTTCTTGGATCGTTGGTGCTCTGTTTGCTGGTGGGTTAGCATTTGTAATTGGTAAAGTTGCCTTGGGTTTAAGGGCAGATTATTTGGCAATAGCCACTTTATTAATATCAGAAATTGTTATTGCAATAATTAAACATGAAGATTGGCTCACCAGAGGTGTAAAAAATGTTATTGGATTGAAGCGCCCTGCACCTTATGAGGTAAATTTACAACAAACAGATTGGTTTATAAATTTAGTAGAAAAATTTAATTTAAGTCAATTGAATTTAATTACAGATTCAACTGAGAGACAAGCTGCTCTAAATCAATTTGTCATTGAAGGATCATCAATTTTTGTAAAACTTTTTTATTCAGGTTTGTTTTTAATTGTTGTTATCATTCTATTAATTTTAACTCAAAAAGCTCTGTATTCTCCATGGGGTAGAATGATGAGAGCTATTAGAGACAATGAAGAGGCAGCAAATGCAATGGGCAAAAATGTGGTGAAACAACATTTGCTAATTTTTGTTTTAGGTTCAGCTATAGTTGGGATAGCTGGTGCCATGTTAGTAACCCAAGATGGATTATTTACACCAGGCAGCTACAGACCTATGCGTTATACTTTTTTAATTTGGGTGATGGTCATAGTGGGTGGTAGCGGTAATAATTTTGGTGCAATTCTAGGAGGCTTTGTGGTTTGGTTTTTATGGATTGAGTCAGCACCTATTGGATTATATTTAGTTAATTTAACAACAGCTGGTCTAGCTGACACTCATTTCTTAAAAGTTCATTTAATTGAAAGTGTTCCATATTTTAGATTTTTAATGATGGGAATAGGCCTGTTATTGATTATGAGATATAGACCAAAAGGTATACTTCCAGAAAAAATAGAAATAAAATAAAAAGATGAAATATATAATTTTAGGTGCAGCCTTTGCTTGGGCTTTATATATGGCTGATAAATATTTATTTTTTTAAAAAAAACCCCCAACATAAAAATGTCAGGGGTTTTAATTTTAAGATAAATTATCTTTGTTTTTTAGTTTTGAATTTTCCGCCTTTAACTTCTTGTTCTAAGAAAGAACCTTCAGCTTCACCGACACTAGTAAAAGTAACACCTGTTGCACCTTCGTAGTCAACTTTTTTACCTTTAGCTAATAAATCTAAACCTTTTTTAAGTTCACCTGGATAAATTTTTGTTCCAGGACCGTTTGCAACATCCATCACATTTTTTGCAATTGATGCTCTATCAGCTGAATTACCTGCTTGCATTGCTAAAACAATTAAAGCGGCTGCATCGTATGACTCACCAGTGTATGGACCGGAACTATCAATACCAGCAGCTTTTGCTACGCCAGCAAAAACTCCAGCACCTTTTCCAGTTGATCCCGGCATTGAACCAAAAGATTTTCTTAAATCTTTTCCAAATGCATCAACTAATGATTGACCGATCATACCATCTGACAAAATAAATCTATCAAATGCACCAGAGTCTAAAGAAGCTTGAATAATACCTTTTCCACCTTGGTCAAGATATCCAATAACAGCTACTGCATCACCACCTGCTGAAGCTAGTGTTGCTACCTCAGAAGAGTAATCTGCTTTTCCATCTTCATGAGCATTTACTGTAGTCACTTTTATTCCGTGAGCTTCTACTGCTGCTTTATAAACATCAGCTAAACCTTTACCATAATCGTTGTTAGTATAAGTAATAGCGACGCTTTTTACTTTTCTATCTTTAGTAATATCTGCAAGGATTTGTCCACCTCTAGCATCTGATGGAGCAGTTCTAAAGAAATACCCCTTATCATCTAAAGTTGTTAATCCTGGAGATGTTGCAGAAGGTGAAATCATTACCACACCATTTGGTACAGCAACATTTGATGCAATAGCACCTGTTACACCTGAACAATCAGCACCCATGATTGCAGCTACACCTTGTGCAATAACACCCTCAGCTGCTGCTGTTGCTGCTGCTGAGTCAACACAAGTTGAGTCCGCTCTTACTACTGAAATTTTTTCTCCACCTAATAATGAACCTGAGTCAGATGCTTCTTTAAAAGCAAGCTCTGCAGATGCAGCCATAGCAGGTGTAAGAGATTCTATAGGACCAGTGAATCCTAAAATTATTCCCATTTTTACTTCTGCAAAAACATTTGTTGTAAAACTTGATACAAATATAAATGCAGCAATAATTAATTTTCTCATTATATTCCTCTATTTGTTAACAATTTATAAAGACTAAATTAAATCCTATTTATATAGATTTTCAACCGCCAAATTATCTTATTTTATAATGTGTTTATTTCAACTAGACTGATTATTAAAGATTTTAAACGATTTTAATGAAGTCTAATAAAATTCAACCACAATTTATAAAAAATTATAATCCTAGAATAGGATTAATTGCCTTAGCCACAGATTTTATAATTGAAAAAGATTTTATCAAAATAATCAAAGATAGAAATATAGATTTTTTTGTAAATAGAATTGAATGTTACAATCCTTTATCAAAAGAAAATTTAATTAAAATGTCTGAAAAAGTTACGGATGTTACAAAAAATATTTTACCAGATGAAAACATAGATTGTGTCGTATATGGATGTACTTCTGGAACTATAGCTGTTGGACATGATACTATAGAAAGAAAAGTCAAAGAAGCGAAACCAAAAGCAAAAATTACAACGCCCAGTACCGCAGCTATTAAAGCATTAAAAAAGTTAAATATTAAAAAAATAGCAATATTTACTCCTTATAGTAAAAAATTAAATGATGAGGTTATAGATTATTTTTCAAGTCAAGGTTTTGACATCGTTGCAAATACTTATCTAGATATTGCAGCCGACTACGACATCGGAAAAGTAGATCAAAATTTTTTATTTAAAACTTTATCACAAATTGAAATCAAAAATGCTGATGCCCTATTTATTTCATGTACAGCTTTACCAGTTTTAAATATAATCGAAAAATTAGAGAAAAAATTAGGTAAGCCTGTCATTACAAGCAATCAATCATTAATTTGGGATACATTAGAAAGTATTGGAATGAATAAAGATATTCAAGGCTTTGGAAAATTATTTAATTTAGATCAATGAGTCTTTTTACAAAAGAAGAATATAGCAATAGATTAAAAAAAGTTCAAAAAATGATGCAAGATAAAGGCATCGAATTATTAATTTCTCACGATACAAATAATATAAATTACTTAACAGGTTATGATGCTTGGTCTTTTTATTATGCTCAATGTACAATAGTTCATGTCAATGCTGATGAACCTTTATGTTTTGTTAGAGATCAAGATGCAGGGGGAGCTTATCTTAAGACATATTTAAAGAAGGAGAATATAATCGTATATGATGAACACTACATTCACACTTGGCCTAAACATCCTTATGATTATTTAGTAGAGATAATAAAGAATAAAAAATGGGATAAGCTTTCTATTGGTTTAGAGATGGATGCTCATTATTTTACGGCATTCTGTTATCAGAAAATTAGAGATGGTTTACCAGATGCAAATATCAAAGACTCTGAAAGATTAGTTAATTGGGCTCGTTTGGTAAAATCAAATACTGAAATAAATTTTATGAAATCTGCCGCAAAAATTTCGGAAGTGGGGATGAAAAAAGCTTACGAAGTGATAAGTCCTGGGGTTAGACAATGTGATGCTGTTGGTGAAATTCAAAAAGCTTTGTTTTATGGAACACCTGAATTTGGTGGAGAATATGCAAGTATTGCAACATTACTTCCTACCGGAAAAGGAACATCTGCTTCACATTTAACAGCAACACAAGATAAATTTATTGATGGTGAGGCTACAATTATTGAACTTTCTGGAGTGTATAAACGTTATCATGCGCCGATGGCCAGAACCATTTTACTTGGAAAACCTGATCAACTTAAAATTGATACGATGAAGAAAACAATTGAGGCACTTCAAGCAGGAATTGATGCAACGAAACCTGGAAATACTGTAGATCACGTTGCCCAAGCATTTTGGAAAATATTAGATAAATATGGAATAGAAAAAAAATCTAGGACAGGTTATTCAATTGGAATTGGCTATCCACCAGATTGGGGAGAACATACTTTAAATATTTATAAAGGCGATATGACAATTTTGGAGCCTAATATTTGTTTTCACATGATAGCAGTTATGCAATTTGGTGAATGGGGTGTTGAAGCATCAGAAGCAATTAGAGTTACAGATCAAGGAGCAGAATTATTTTGTAATATGTCTAAAGAACTTCACGTTAAAAGCTAGTTATTAAAGGTTGAAATTTATTCTTACAAATGTTTAAAAGTTGATTAAAATTATGGCTCTTAAAAAAGATTTCGTCAAATTCGATAAAGTAGATAAAAGCTATGACGGTAAAGTTTTAGTTGTTAAGGATCTTCAATTAGATATTGAAGAAGGTGAGTTTGTAACTATGTTAGGACCCTCAGGTTCTGGAAAGACAACTTGCTTAATGATGCTGGCAGGATTTGAAACACCGACAAATGGTGAAATATATTTGGATGGTAAGGCTATCTCAAGTATACCTCCACATAAAAGAGGTATTGGAATGGTGTTCCAGAATTATGCGCTATTTCCTCATATGACAGTTTATGAGAACCTTGCCTTTCCATTAAGAGTTAGAAAAATTCCAAAAGATGAGGCAGATAAAAAAATTGATAAGGCATTATCAATGGTTTCACTTCAAGGTTTTGCATCAAGGATGCCAGGGCAATTATCAGGTGGTCAACAGCAAAGGGTGGCTGTGGCAAGATCATTAGTATTTGACCCCCAACTAGTTTTAATGGACGAACCTCTGGGAGCTTTAGATAAAAATTTAAGAGAGAGTATGCAATATGAAATTAAACATATACATGAAAACATTGGTGTAACTGTTGTTTACGTAACCCATGATCAAAGTGAAGCATTAACCATGTCAAATCGTATTGCTGTTTTTAATGATGGAAAAGTTCAGCAGCTTTCAAGTCCGGATGAGCTTTATGAAAAACCTGTAAATTCTTTTGTTGCTGAATTTATTGGAGAAAATAATACTTTTGTGGGTGAGGTTTCAGATATTTCAGGTGGTAAGTGTAAGGTTAAAATAGCTAACACAGATATACTTGCAAATCCTATTTCTGTAAAAGGTAAAGGTGAGAAAACTAAGATTTCTTTAAGACCTGAAAGAGCATTAATTAATCCAAGTGATCAAATGGACAATATACATTCTGGAAAGATCGAAGAAGTAATATATCACGGAGATCATACAAGAGTTAGAATAAATCTTTTAGGCAACAATCAATTTATCTTAAAGGTTCCTAATAGTTCAGCCAATTTGGATATCAAGCTTGGCAAAGATATCAAGATAGGTTGGAACAGTGAAGATGCTAGAGCGTTAGATCCTTCTTAGACCACCAATATATTGCTAAATTAACTAAAATGGGCTGTTGACTCTTATTATCGATCTTGTTGTAATTGATTTTTATAAAAAACGTTTAAACGGAGGAAAAATGAAAAAACTAAGTAAAGTATTACTAGCTATTTCTTTTGTACTTTCACTAACTACTTCAGCATTTGCAACAACAGTAACTGCAGTGTCATGGGGTGGGGCTTATACTGAGTCTCAAAAGTTAGGTTATGGTGATCCTACAGCTAAAAAACTTGGCATAAATATTGCCTGGGTTGACTATTCTGGTGGATTATCTGAGATTAAAGCACAAAAAGAAGCTGGTAAAATCACGTGGGATATAATGGACGTGTTTGCAATGGATACTATTACTGGATGTGATGAAGGATTATTTGTTGAATTTGATTTTGACAAAGACTTCCCACCAGCTCCAGATGGAACTCCTGCAAGTAAAGATTTCTTTACTGCAATGCCAAGTAAATGTGCTGTAGGAAATATTTTATATTCTTGGAACTACGCTTATAACACTGAAAACGTTAAAGGTACTCCAAAGACTATCAAAGATTTCTTTAACACAAAGAAATTCCCTGGAAAAAGAGCTATCTACAAAAGCGCTTTAACTAATTTAGAGATCGCTTTAGCTGCAGATGGTATCAAGCCAGGTAAAGGCGGAGCAAAAATCTACAAAGCTTTAGAAACAGAAAAAGGTGTTGAAAGAGCAATGAACAAGATCAAAGAATTATGTACAGATCCAAAAGGTGGATGTGTATTTTGGTCTGCAGGTGCTCAACCACCAGAACTGTTAGTATCAGGTGAAGTAGTAATGGCTACTGGTTGGAATGGTAGATTCTTCAATGCAGAAATTGGAGAAGGTGCACCAATCAAACAAGTTTGGGACGGCCAAGGTCTTGACTACGAATATTTCGTACAAGTTAAAGGTGGACCAAACGATGCTAATGGTATGGCTAAAAAAGCTTTAGCTATGATGACTAGTTCTGAAATGTTAGCAGGAAGTGCTAAATACATCGCATATGCCCCTTGGAGAAAATCTTCAATTGGTATTATGGAAAAAGGTGAGCCTTGGTATAAAGATGGTAAGACTAACATGGTACCACAAATGCCAACTGCACCGGCTAACACTAAAAACTACTTCCTAGTAGATCCAATTTTCTGGGCTGATAACGGAACAGAGCTTGGTGAAAAATGGGAAGCTATGAAAGCTGGTCTATAATTTAAGTTTTAAAGAACTAAATTATATATTATAATTTAAGGGCGGTTATTTATAACCGCCCTTTTTATTTATGAGCTCAGAAACAAAACAAATCTTAACTACAGACGGAATACCCTTAGAGGTTAGTCTAAAAAAAGCGGAAAAAAAGAATAAGATCAAAGCTTTCTTGCTAGTTGCTCCTTTATTATTTTTTTTAATTATCACTTATGTTTTTCCAATAGGTGACATGTTGTTCAGAAGTGTTGATGATAAAATGGTAACACAAATGTTACCCAAAACATTTAAAGCAATGGAAAACTGGGATGGTCAAGAGTTGCCAGATGAGGAAGTTTTTGCAGCATTTCATGAGGACTTTATAAAACTAGTTGAAGATAAACGAGAAGGTAAACTATCTACTCAATTAAATTACACTAAAAATGGATTTAAAAGTATTATTAAAAAATTAAGAAGAGCATCTAAAAAATTTGAAGAGGGAAACTATAAAGAACAAATAATGGCAGTACACAAAAGATGGGCTGATGTTGAGTACTGGAGAGCAATCCAAAGAAGAGCCCCTGAATTTACAGGTCAAAAATATTTAAAAGGAATGGATATGTATGTAAATGAGGAAGGGAAAATAGTAAGCGTTGAAGAAGATAGGAGAATTCACAGAGTATTATGGTTAAGAACTCTGGAGATTGCATTCTTTGTGACTGTCTTTTGTTTTTTGATGGCTTATCCAATAGCCCATTTGTTAGCTACTCTGCCAATGAAATATAGTAACTTATTAATGATCTGTGTGCTGCTTCCGTTTTGGACTTCATTACTTGTAAGAACTGCCAGCTGGATGATTTTGTTACAACAACAAGGTATTGTAAATGATTTCTTTGTTGGAATAGGATTAGTAGCTGACGATAATAGACCTGAGATGATGTATAACAAAACAGGAAGTTACGTTGCTATGACACAAATATTGCTGCCATTTATGGTGCTTCCGCTATACAGTGTAATGAAAACTATCTCACCTAGCTTAATGAGAGCTGGAAAATCGTTAGGCGGAACGCCTTTTGTAGCATTTTGGAAAGTTTATTTCCCATTAACAATCCCAGGAATAGGTGCAGGCTGTTTATTAGTATTTATTTTAGCGATAGGTTATTACATCACCCCAGCCTTAGTTGGTGGAGCATCTGGGACTTTAATAAGTAACCAAATTGCTTTCCACATGAAAAGCACTCTTGATTGGAGCTTTGCATCAGCCATGGGATTAATGTTGTTGAGTGGAGTACTGGTAATTTATTGGCTTTATAACAAACTAGTTGGAATTGATAATATTAAATTAGGATAATCAAATGGCTTTACCAAAATATACTGAACCACATTATAGAATTTGGCATTATATTTATCTTACAATTTGTGGTGCTGTTTTCTTTTTTTTAATTGCACCTTTATTTGTAATTTTTCCATTATCATTTAATGCAGAAGAATTTTTGAGTTTTTCTGATGGAATGAAACGTCTAGATCCTGATGCGTTTTCTTTAAGATGGTATAAGGATATGATTTATGGAACAAAAAATCCATGGGGATTAGCAGCTAAGAATAGTTTTATCATTGCAATTTTTGCAACAATAGGATCAGTAATACTTGGGACAGTTGCGGCTTTAGGATTGAGCAGCAGACATATGCCTTATAAAGGATTAATAATGGCAGTGTTAATTTCACCAATGATTGTTCCATTAATTATTTCTGGTGTTGCAATATTTTTCTTTATGGCAAAAGCGGGTTTAGCAGCAACTCATACAGGAATAGTATTAGCTCATATTATATTAGGAACACCTTTTGTTGTAATAACAGTCACCGCTACTTTGTCGGGGTTTGATCATAGTGTAACAAGAGCAGCTGCAAGCTTGGGAAGTGATCCAGTAAATACTTTTATGAAAATTACCTTACCATTAATTTTACCTGGAGTAATTTCAGGTGGGTTATTTGCATTTGTAACTTCGTTTGATGAAGTTGTAGTAGTTTTATTTTTGGCAGGATTAGAAAATACGACGATCCCAATTCAAATGTGGACCGGTTTACGAGAGCAATTAAGTCCAACAATATTAGCTGTTGCGACTTGTCTAATTATATTATCAACATTAATATTAGTGACTGCTGAGCTTTTACGAAGAAGATCTGAAAGACTCAGAGGTATTAATCGTTAGAAAAATAATTTCATGAAGATAAAGAATGTAGTAGTGATAGGGTCTGGAACAATGGGCAGTGGAATAGCAGCTCATTTGTGTAATGCCAATATACCTGTAACTCTTTTAGATTTAAAAACTGAAATAAGTGAAAATGCCAGAGAAAGAATTCACAAATCTAGACCACCTTTATTAATTGATAAATCTAAAATTAAAAATATTAAAGTTGGTAATATTGAAGATGACTTCTCAGTAGTTGAACAAGCTGATTGGGTTGTTGAGGCAGTTGTGGAGAGAATTGATATCAAACATCAAATTTATGAAAAAATTTTTAAAAGTAGAAAAGATGGCGCGATTGTTTCCTCCAACACTTCTTCAATACCTATTAAAGTTTTATCTCAAAATTTAAATAAAGAACAAAAAAAAGATTTTTGTATAACTCATTTTTTTAATCCTGTCAGATATATGGGTCTTTTGGAAATTGTTAAAAATGAAGACAATGACCTAAATAAAATAAATCAATTAAAAGAATTTTGTGAACTTGAGCTTGGAAAAGGAGCCATTGTTTGTAACGACACTCCAGGTTTTTTAGGTAACAGAGTTGGTGTTTACGCTATGCAAATAGCAATGACTGAAGCATTTAAAATGAAACTTTCTGTAGAGGAAGCGGATGCAATATTTGGCAGGCCAATGGGTATTCCAAAAACAGGTGTTTTTGGGCTTTATGATTTAATTGGCATTGATCTTATGGCTGATGTTTTGAAAAGTTTTATCAAAGAGTTACCTGAAACAGATGAATTTCATGAGGTTGCAAAAGAAATTCCTTTAGTAAAAAAATTAATTGAAACTGGATATACAGGTAGAAAAGGTAAAGGTGGTTTCTACAGAATGAAGAAAACTGATAGTGGCAAAGTAATGGAAGCTATCGATCTACAAACTGGAGATTATTCTCTAAGCAAAAAAATTGACATAAAATCTGACAAAGTTGACCTTAAAGGTCTAATTAATAGGAATGATAAATATGGAGAATATGCTTGGTCAGTATTAGAAAAGATTATTAAATATGCTTCATCATTAGTTCCTGAAATAACAAAAGAATTTAATGATATTGATGAGGCTATGAGATTAGGGTTTAACTGGGCTAAAGGACCCTTTGAAATGCTAGAGGAAATAGGTGTTAAGAACTTTTTCGAAAAAGTTGAAAATTTTAAGGGCAATAATTTTTTAGAAAATTTAAGTAAAACAAAAAATGAAAATTTTTATGGTGAAAGGCAAAAATATACATCAATAGAAACTCTGGGTAAGGTTAAGAAAACAGCAACGAGTATTGATGGAAATAGTTCAGCATCTATTTATAGATACAATGATTATAATATAGTTGAATTTACCACCAAAGCTAATGCATTAGATTACGACTCAATGGATGCATTAAAGAAAGCAACCGACAAGCCTTTGATTATAATTAATGAAAGCATGCAATTTTCTGCTGGGGTAAATTTAACTTATACAATGGAATTCGCTGACAAAAATGATTTTAAATCAATTGAGAAATTTATTAAATATTTCCAAGAAACATGTAAACATCTTAAGTATTCTAAACACCCAGTCATATCTGCACCATCAGGACTTACTTTAGGAGGTGGATTTGAAGTTTTAGTACAAAGTAATTTTGTTGCCTCTCATACAAATATTGTAATTGGCCTAGTAGAAACTATCGTAGGTCTAATTCCAGCTGGTGGAGGTTGTAAAGAAATGTTAGCTAGATGGTTAGATACAGAACAGGCAAAAAAAGATCCAAATTATGCACCATTAAAAGTTTTTGATATCATTGGCTATGGAAAAACAGCAACATCACCTGTTGAAGCTGAGCCATTGAAATACTTACTGCCTGAAAATAAAAAAATTATGAATAGAAATAGTTTATTAGAAGTTTCAAAAAAAATCTTAGATGAAAACAAAGATTTTAAAGCACCTAACGAACTTAAGTTTAACTTACCTGGTAAAGCAGTTATTGGAAAAATGCATAAAATTTTAGAAAAACTCTATAATGATAAAATAATTTTAGATCATGGGGTAGAGGTTGCAAAAGAATTAGCTTTCGTCTTAAGTGGTGGAGACACGACTATGGATAAAGTGTTGACAGAAGATGATTTATTTAAATTAGAGTTAGATGCTTTTATGAGATTAATTGAAACTCAAAATACTCAAGACAGGATTAAACACACCTTGGCTACTGGTAAACCTTTAGTCAACTAACATCTTAATAGAATTTATAAAGTCAGGTCTTAGAACATACTCAGATTTATTTTGATATTTTATTTTTTCTAGTGCTTCTATCCCATAAATCACTTTCCCAATCGGTGTATATTCACTCTCATATAATGGCTCATCTTTGAGTGTGATGAAAAATTGACTATCTTCAGTATTATATTTTTGTGTTCTTGCAAGACCTACACTTCCTCTTTCATAGTTAAATGGGACATCTACTTCTGAGTTTATGGTTCCTAATCCTGATTGTCCTGTTCCGATTTTTCCATAATCAATATTTCCTTTTTTACCAAATTCCAAATCACCTGCCTGTACAAGGCTGTCTTTAATCACTCTATGAAATGCAACATCGTTGTAAGCCTTAGATTTCACCAATGTTTTAAATCTTTCAACTGAATTTGGAGAAATATTTGGATATAATTCAATTATTACATTTCCACATTCAACATTTAAAATTGCGATATTATTTGGCTTATCAAAAGAAAGTTTTTCTGGATTATAATTCTTAACAAATAAGCATTTATTCTTTATTAAAAAAAAAGAACTTAGAGAAAAAATAGCTAGAGATATTAAGAAAAAAAATATTATCTTTTCTGACCTTGAAGCTTTAATTTTTTTAATCATAAATCGAAATTTTGATCAATTTTAAGCAACCCTGATTTGATAAAATCTATCTTTTTTTGAAGAATAGGATCAATTTGTTTTGGCAAATTCCCATGCATTAAATGAGAAAAAACTTCTGCCATATCTTCAGAAGCGGTTGATTTTGAATATTCAGTAATAAAACCATAAGTTTTAGAATAAGTATCAAGACCTATTTTTTTTGTGCAAGTAGAACATTTTGCATAATTAAAGCTATCTGAATTGAAACTTGACCAAGTTTTTTCATTAAAAATTTCCTTAAAACTATCATTGATTATATGAAAGACTTCATGATGTAATACTCTTTCAAAATATTTATTATTAAATTTAATATCAATAATAAGAGTTTTCATTACATTGTCAGGTATTCCAGCAGTATTAATTCCTGAAATTGATAAATCTTCACAAAGAACAATATATTTTAAATTTATTTTTTTTAAAAAACTTCGAGAATATCTTTTTAAATTTCTTTCTATAATTTCGTACTTTTGATCTAAATCTTGTTTTGATGATTTAAAACAATTAATATTGTTATCTACCCCAATCGTAAAGGGTTGTTTAGCGTAAAGATATCTAAGACTATTGGAAGTTTTAATATTATAAATTTCAAGATTTGGGATCTTAATCAATTGATAAATCGTATCTGCCTGCACAGAAGAAATTAAAAATAAATATAATAAAATGAACTTAAATAATTTCATAATAAGTATTATTGAAGATATTCCAAATTGTGAGAATGTGATAGAGTTTTATGATGAAAAAAAAAAGTACCAAGGAACCAATCCAACCAGTAAGTGGAACCAAAGTACCACGATTTGCTGGACCCTCGACTTTTGCACGATTACCAGAATTGAGAGATGTTGAATATTGTGATGTTGCAATAGTTGGTATTCCTTTTGATGCGGGCACAAGTTATAGACCAGGGGCAAGGTTTGGTCCTCAAAGCATTAGACAAGCTTCAAGACACTTAAGAACAAATTATCATCCAAGTTATGATGTAGAACCATTTAAAGTACAACAAGTTGCTGATGCTGGAGATATTACGTGTAATCCTTTTAATATTGATGAAGCGATCAAACAAATTGAAGAAGGTGCTACAGATTTACTGAAAAAAACTGGAGGCATAATTAGTTTAGGGGGTGACCATACAATTGCATTTCCTTTATTAAAAGCAGTTAACAAAATTAATAAAGGCCCAGTTGCTTTAGTTCATTTTGATGCTCATTTAGACACATGGGATACTTATTTTGGGGCACCTTATACGCACGGAACTCCATTTAGACGTGCAAGAGAAGAGAATTTATTTTTAGATGATGCCTCTATGCATGTAGGTATTAGAGGACCTTTGTATAGTAGAGATGATATTAAAAATGATGAAAGTTTTGGATTTAAAATAATTCATTGTGATGAATTTCAAACAGAGGGAACTAATAAAATAGCTGAAAGAATTAAAAAAAGAGTTGGCGATAATCCATTATACTTATCAATCGATATAGATGTTTTAGACCCAGCTTTTGCCCCAGGAACAGGTACACCAGAAATTGCAGGAATGACTTCAAGAGAAATGGTTAATGTAATTCGTGGTTTGTCAGGAATGAATTTAATCTCAGCAGATGTAGTTGAAGTATCCCCAGCATATGATCATGCGGAGGTAACATCTTTAGCTGCAGCAACAATTGTTTATGAACTTACTAATTTGTTTGCAAAAAAATAAGGAAAGGTTAGGAGTGTGGTATGGAAAATAAAAAAAATTTTTACATTGATGGAAAATGGGTTGTCCCGAAAAGTAATCAAGAAATAAAAGTAATTAATCCTGCTACAGAGGAAAATTGTGCGGTTATTTCTTTAGGTAATAAAGAAGATATTGATTATGCAGTTAGTTCAGCAAAAAAAGCTTATAGCACTTGGGCATTTTCCCCTAAAGAGGAAAGAATAAGATTATTAGAAAAATTGTACGAAAATTATAAGAAAAGATGGGCAGATATTGCTGCAGCTATTACTACAGAAATGGGAGCTCCCAAAGACTTTGCAACAAAACTACAAGCTGGTACAGGTGCAGCACATCTAAAATCATTTATTAGATATTTAAAAAATTTTGAATTTGAAAAACCTCTTGGTGAACATGCTCCTAATCAAAGATTAATTTATGAGCCAAAAGGAGTGTGTGCTTTGATTACACCTTGGAATTGGCCAATGAATCAAGTTTGTCTTAAAGTTGCACCAGCTTTAGCCTCTGGTTGTACTATGATTTTAAAACCATCTGAACTTGCTCCTTTATCATCAATGATTCTAGCAGAGTTAATTGATGAAACAAAATTTCCTGCAGGAGTATTTAATTTAGTAAATGGAGATGGCGAAACTACTGGTAATGCTCTAACAAGTCATCCTGACGTCAACATGATTTCATTTACAGGCTCTACTCGAGCTGGAGCATTAATTTCTCAAAATGCAGCTAAAGATTTTAAAAGAGTAAGTCTAGAATTAGGTGGAAAGGGAGCAAATATAATTTTTAAAGATGCTGATCCTGATGCTATTGAAAGAGGAGCTTTAAGATGTTTCAGGAATTCTGGTCAGTCGTGTAATGCTCCAACTAGAATGCTTGTTGAAAAATCAATGTATAATGAAGCTGTAGAAAGATTAAAAAAATATACTGAAAATTTTGAGGTTGGTGATCCAAAGAAGGAAGGAGAGCATATTGGTCCTGTTATTTCTGAAACCCAATACAACAAAATTCAAACTTTAATTAAAAAGGGTATAGATGAGGGTGCAAAATTAGTTGCAGGAGGCGCTGGTAAACCGGAAGGATTTGAAAAAGGATACTTTGTCAAACCAACAGTTTTTGTTGATGTAAAAAATGATATGGAAGTTGCAAGAACAGAAATTTTTGGTCCAGTGTTATCAGTAATGCCTTTTGAAAATGAAGAAGAAGCAATTAAGATTGCTAATGATACTCCTTATGGATTGACTAATTACATTCAAACGCAAGACAAAGAAAAAGTTAAAAGAGTTGCAAGAAAGTTGAGATCAGGAATGGTAGACGTAAATGGAGCTGGCATTGCTGTAGATGCACCATTTGGAGGTTTTAAACATTCTGGAATTGGTAGAGAAGCTGGTGAACATGGTCTTGAGGAATTTTTAGAAGTGAAAGCTGTTGGTGGCTGGAATTAATTTAAAGAAGATTTTTTTTTAAGACCATCTAAAAATTTTAAACATTTTTTAATTTCATTTAATTCAATAAATTCATCAACTTTGTGAGCCTGCTCGATAGAACCAGGACCACAGACAACAGTGCTCATCCCAATTTCCTGAAACAACCCAGCCTCAGTGCCAAAAGAAACAACTTCTCGTGAATTGTCCCCAGTTAAACTTGAAACCAACTCACATGCTTCTGAGTTTTTAACACGATCAAATCCAGTTACTTCACCAATTATTTTTTTTGTTATTTTTGAATTTGGAAATACTTTCCTCATTTCTGGTAATAAAATTTCATAAGCATACTTGTCTATTTCTTGATTTAAAAAAATTCCATCTTCTTTCACTACCGGTCTAGTCTCCCATTCAATATAACATTTATCAGCTATCACATTGTGTGCTATGCCACCAAATATTCCTCCTACTTGCAAAGTTGAAAAGGGTGGATCAAATATCGAATCTTTAGGAGCTCTTTTTTTTAAGTCCTGTCTTAATTCAATGAGTTTGTTTGCGTAACGTGAAGCAAACTCAACAGCACTAACACCTTTATGTGGCATTGAACTATGACCAGCTAAACCTTCAAAATAAGTTGTATATTCATAACAACCTTTGTGAGCATCTATAATTTTCATTTTAGTTGGTTCCCCAATTATGCATATGCCGTCTTGAATTTTTCTTTTTTTTAACTCCTCAATTAATATGGGTGCTCCAAGACAAGCAGTTTCTTCATCAAATGTGAATGAAAAATGGATATCTCTGTTTAATTCCACTTTTGAATAAATTGGCGCATAAGCTAAAACACATGCAATAAAACCTTTCATATCACATGCACCTCTGCCATAAAGTTTATCATCTTTGATTGTGGCTTTAAAAGGATCAGTGCTCCAACTTTTTGAAACTGGAACAGTATCAGTGTGACCAGATAAAATAATTGGTTTTATACCGTTTGTTTTTTTCGCCTTGAATGTTGCAAAAAGATTGACTCGTTTTTTTTCTTCATCAAAAGTTTTAAATGAAGTTGCACCTAATTTTTGAAGGTACTCTTCACAATAATTAATTAAATTACTATTATCATCTCCAGAAATTGTTTTGAAACCGATTAAATCAGTCAAAATTTTGATGCAATTTTCATATAATTTTTCAATATTAATTTCTGTACTCATGAATAATAACTAATATATATACTGAATTTATGAAAGAACAAATAACATATGATATATTTGATAAAGTTGACATACGAGTAGGGACAGTAATTTCTGTAAAAAAAAATGAGAAAGCAAGAAAACCATCTTTAGTAGTTGAGGTAGATTTTGGAAAAGAGATAGGAATTAAACAATCTTCAGCGCAAATTACTCATTATTACAATGAGGAAAATTTAAAAGGCAAACAAGTAATCGGAGTTTGTAATTTTCCTGAAAAAAATATTGCTGGAGTGGTGTCTCAAGTTTTGATTTTAGGCTCAATAGATAAAGAAGGCAAAGTGATTCTCGTTCATCCATCTCAACAATCAGAAAATGGTCTTCCAATAGCCTAAGTATGCATCCTGAAATATTATCAATTTCTTTATTTTGGTTTGTCACAGCTTATACGCCGGGTCCAAATAATGTAGTCGCATCTTACTCTGGATTTAATTTTGGGATAAAAAAAACAATCCCTCATATTCTTGGTGTGACTTTAGGATTCACCTCATTAGTTTTGTTTTTATCGATAGGTTTAATTAATGTTTTTAAATTATTTCCCATCATTCAAATAGTCATTAGATATCTTGGGACTTTATTTTTAATATATCTGGCCTATAAGATTGCGTTTTCAACCTCTTCAAATGAAACCCAAAAGGAAAACCCTGTAAAATTTATTGAAACCTTTTTATTTCAATATTTAAATCCCAAAGGTGTCACTGTTGCAATTATTGTTGTCTCTACTTATGTTGAGTTAGGTGTTAATTATATAAGTTATGCGACTCAAATAGTTGCTCTTGCTTTTCTATTTTCTGTCACAAGTATTACTTTGTGGACGTTTGTTGGTAAATTTTTAAGGAAATTTGCGACAAATGATAAATTTATTAAGTACTTTAATTATGTTATGTCAGGGCTTCTTTTATTAAGCATAATTACATTTTATATATAAAAATATGAAACCAGGTAAAATTAACTCTTATAAAACTCTTTCTGATATAGAAATAAATAATAAAAAATTTAAATTTTATTCATTAAAGAAAGCAGAAGAAAATGGTTTGGAGGGTATTTCTAAATTACCAAAATCCCTAAAAGTTTTGTTAGAAAATTTGTTAAGATATGAGGATGATATATCGGTTACAAAAAATCAAATTGAGGCAATTAAAAATTGGCTAAAAACAAAAAAATCAAAAACAGAAATTGCTTATCGACCCGCAAGAGTATTACTACAAGATTACACTGGAATTCCTGCAGTAGCTGATTTGGCAGCCATGAGAGAAGCTGTGAAAAAAAAAAATAAAGATCCTAATACAATTAATCCACTTTCTGCAGTAGATCTTGTTATTGATCATTCAGTCCAAGTTGATCAGTCTGCGAAAGCAGACTCATTTGATAAAAATGTTGAAATTGAATTTAATAGGAATGGAGAAAGATATTCTTTTTTAAAATGGGGTCAGCAAGCGTTCAATAACTTTAGAATAGTTCCTCCTGGAACTGGAATTTGTCATCAGGTAAATTTAGAATACTTATCCAAAGTAGTATGGAGTGAGGAGTTTGAAGGACAAAATTATCTTTTTCCAGACACATTAGTAGGAACCGATAGTCATACTACCATGGTTAATGGACTTTCAGTTTTAGGATGGGGAGTGGGTGGTATTGAAGCTGAAGCGGGTATGTTAGGTCAGCCTATTTCAATGCTTATTCCTGAAGTAATAGGTTTTGAAGTAAAAAACAAAATGCCAGAAGGTACCACTGCAACAGACTTAGTTTTAACAGTTGTTAAAATGTTAAGAGACAAAGGTGTAGTTGGAAAGTTTGTAGAATTTTATGGTGATGGTTTGAAGAATTTAACTTTAGCGGATCGTGCAACAATTGCAAATATGGCTCCAGAGTATGGAGCAACTTGTGGATTCTTTCCAATAGATGAAGAAACCTTAAAGTATTTAAAATTTTCTGGTAGAGATGAAATGACAGTAAAAATAGTTGAGGAATATGCTAAAGCTCAGGGTTTGTGGTCTAGTAAAGATATTGATTTTACTGACACTTTAACTTTAGATATGACAACTATTGTTCCTACTATTTCAGGACCAAAAAGACCACAAGATAAAGTTTTATTAACTGATGCCTCAACTAGTTTTAAGAAAAGTTTTTCTGAAGTAACTGGTAAAAAAGATTTTTCAGTTTCAGAAGTTAAAGATAAAGAATATTCAATTAAAGATGGATCTATTTTAATTGCAGCAATTACATCTTGCACAAACACTTCTAATCCAAATGTTTTAATCGGAGCAGGGCTTTTAGCCAAGAAAGCAGTAGAGTTAGGATTGGAGGTAAAACCTTGGGTTAAAACTTCATTAGCACCGGGCTCACAAGTTGTTACAGATTATTTGGAGAAAGCAGGATTAAATACTTATTTAGATAAACTTGGTTTTCATTTGGTGGGTTATGGTTGCACTACATGTATTGGAAATTCAGGTCCATTAGCAGATGAGATTGTTCACTCTATTCAAAAAGAAAATATTTATGCGGTTTCAGTATTGTCTGGTAATAGAAATTTTGAGGGTAGGATTTCTCCACATATAAAAGCAAATTATCTTGCTTCACCCCCATTAGTTGTTGCTTATGCTCTTGCCGGTCATATGAATTTTGATTTGTATAAAGATAGTTTCGGCAAAGATAAAGATGGCAAAGATATTTTTATGAAGGATATTTGGCCATCTAATAAAGAAATTGAAGATGTGTTAAAATCATCTTTAAATCCAGAAATGTTTGTAAAAAGGTATTCAAATGTTTCTGAGGGACCAAAACAATGGCAACAAATTAAAACAGAAAAAAGTAGTATTTATAAGTGGGAAGAAAATTCTACATATGTAAAAAAACCGCCTTTTTTTGAAAACCTTCCAGATCAACCAGAGGGTTTTAAAAAAATTCATGATGCTCGTCCATTATTAATTTTAGGGGATATGGTAACAACAGATCATATCTCTCCCGCAGGTAACATTCAAAAAGAAAGCCCTACAGGAGAATATTTTATGAAACATCAAATTTTACCTAAAGATTATAATTCTTATGGTGCCAGAAGAGGAAATCACGAAGTAATGATGAGAGGAACATTTGCTAATATCAGAATTAGAAATGAGATGGCACCTGGTACAGAAGGTGGATTTACAACGCTTTACCCAGAAAAAAAAGTCATGCCAATTTATGATGCAGTTGTTGAATACAAAAAAAGAGGAACAGATTTAGTTGTTATAGGTGGAAAAGAATACGGAACTGGCTCGTCAAGAGATTGGGCAGCGAAAGGAACCAAACTTTTAGGAGTAAAGACTGTAATTGCTGAAAGTTTTGAGAGAATTCATAGATCTAACTTAATTGGAATGGGTATTTTACCATTACAATTTATTGATAATATTGATAGGAAAAACTTAAAATTAATTGGCTCAGAATTGATAAGTATAATCAATCTTGAAAATGGAATTAATCCCTCAGATAAAGTTAAAGTAGAAATTAAGTATGCTTCGGGTGAGATTAAAACGATCCAAGCACTTTGTAGAATAGATACTAAAAATGAGCTAGAGTATTATAAAAATGGAGGCATATTACAATACGTTCTTCGAAATATGATTTAATTATGGATGAAGATATAGCAATCATTAATAGCAATACCAGAAATCAGAGAATAAAAGATTTTTTTACAAAAAATAAAAAACTACTCATATCTTGTTTAATCTTTTTGATATTAATTCTGCTCGGTTTTTATTCATATCAAATCTATCAAGATAAAAATAAAATTAAAATTTCAGATAAATATAATAGTTCAATCATTAAACATAAGAATGGAGAGAACTCTGGGATAGTATCAACGATGCAAGAGATAGTAGAAAATAAAGATCCAACTTATTCTCCACTGGCTTTATATTACTTAATAGATAATGAGCTAGTGAGTGATAAAAATAAAATCAATAGCTTGTTTGATATATTGATTAATAAAACTTCATTGGATAGTGAAATTAAGTATCTTATCATTTATAAAAAAGCTCTTTATAATGCCGATACAATCAACGAAAGCCAAATTTTAGAAATTTTAAATCCAATAATTAATTCTAAAAGTGTTTGGAAGTCTCATGCTTTATATTTGATAGCAGAATATTTTTACTCTAAGGGTGAAATGCAAAAATCCAAAGAATTTTTCACTCAAATAATTACTTTAGAAAACGCTAATTTGGATATACTCAAAGAAACACAAAAAAGACTTAACAGAGATTTGAGTGAATAAAGTATTTGTAATATTAATATTTTCAATTTTTTTATCGAATTGCTCTTTGAATGAAAATTCAAAAATATGGAATAAAAAAGAAAAAATTGAAAATGAAAGCAAGGTATCTAAAAAAATTCTTGCCGAAAAAGAGATAATTTCAACAGAATTTAATCCTTTATTAAAATTAGACCTATCAAAAATTAAGCAAAATAATAAAATTTTTGATCCACTTAATAATTTTGGTTCATCAAAATATAATGGCCAGATCAATAAAATTAATCATTATAAATTTTCAAAACTAGAAAATTTAAATCAATTTAATTTTGAGCCACTGATTTTGAATAATGGCGTAATAGTCTTTGAAAAGAAAGGAACTATTGTTAAGTTTGATGATAATAAAAAGGTTGTTTGGAAAAATAACTTTTATTCAAAAGCAGAAAAGAAAATTAATCCCATTTTATCATTTGCAATGACAGGAAAAAACTTGTTAGTTGCAGATAGTATTGCAAAAATTTCAAGTATTAATCTAAAAACTGGAAATTTAATTTGGTCAAAAAAAAGTGAATATCCATTTAATTCAGAAATCAAAATTTTTAAGGACAAATTTTTTGTAGTTGATTTTAAAAATATTTTAAGATGTTTTTATATAAAGGATGGTAGAGAGTGCTGGAATGTAAAAACTGAAGATTCTTTTACTGTTTCTAATTCAAAATTCTCAATGTTAATAAAAGATAATTTAGTGATATATAATAATTCTCTTGGCGATATAACTGCAGTTGATATTTCATCTGGTTTAATTCAATGGCAGCTACCAACACAAACAAGCAGTATTATGAATGAAATCTATGCTTTTAATTTCTCAAAACTAGTTAGTGATGGAAACTCAATTTATTTTTCTAATAATAAAAATCAATTTTACTCTGTGGATTTAAAATCAGGGACCACGAATTGGATGAGTGAAATTAGTTCTGTTCTTACACCAATTATAATTGGCAATTTCATTTTTACTGTGTCTGAAAATGGCTATCTTTTTACAATTCAAAAGAATGAAGGAAATATTATTAGAATTAATGATATTTATAAAAATTTTAATTTAAAAAAAAGAAAAAGAATCAAACCAACAGGATTTACTATAGGTGGAAATAATCTTTATCTTACAAATTCTGATGGAAATTTAATTGTTTTAAGTTTAAGCGCTGGAAATATTTTAAAAATTGAAAAAGTTGGTCGAGATTCAATATCAAAACCTTTAATATACAATGAAAATTTATTTATTGTTAAAAATGGCTCAATAACCCAATATAATTAGTTATGTTTTTAAAATTTTTAGAAAAAATAGGAAGAAAAAAAGTTATTTTAGATAGGGGTCCCTCACATCCTAAATATCATGAGGCTAAACCATGGATGAATAGATATTATCTTATCTTTAGAAATAGACCAAAATGGTTTCCGTTTAATATTCTAATTCATGAAATGTTAGCGGATGATCATGGTGAAGGAGTTCATAATCATACATTTCCATATATCACCATTATACTTAGAGGAGGATATTGGGAGACATTAAGCACGGGAAAATTCTGGCGACCGCCTGGTTATATAGGATTTAGATCTGCAAATAATTTACATAGAGTAGACTTAAAACCTGGAACGAAGCCTTTAACATTATTTATATCTGGTCCTTTTGGACTAAGGAAAGGACCAAGATCTGAATACGGAATTGATTTTAAAAGTAAAAAAAATTAATGCCTTTCAATCTTGAGGAAAAATTTAAAACTCATTGTAATACTCAAAATCTCGAGTTAAATCCAAATCAAATTAAATTAGTTCAACAATTAGACAATTATTACAAAGAAAATTTTAAGAGTGTTTTGTTGAATTTTTTTTCCAAACAATCCTCAAAAAAAGGTTTTTATCTTTATGGTGGTGTGGGTGTTGGGAAAACTATGATTTTAGATTTTTTTTTCAATCTAATTAATCAAAAAAAACAACGTCTTCACTTTAATGAATTTATGCTAAACTTTCATGATTTTGTTCATGATCATAAAGATAAAAATGATGAAAATATAATTGCCGTATTTGTTAAAGATTTAAAATCTAAATTTTCACTCATTTTTTTTGATGAATTTCAAGTTACCAACATTGTCGATGCTATGATATTAGGCAAACTATTTCAGGAAATATTTAATCAAAATATAAAGGTTATTGTGACTTCAAATACAAAAATATCAGAACTTTATAAAGATGGGCTACAAAGAGACCAATTTAAACCCTTTATTCAAATAATGCAGGAAAAATCAATAGAACATGAATTGATCATTGATGATGATTATAGAAAAAGCAAAGAAAACGAAAAACAAAGATATTTTTATCCTTTGAACCAAGAAACTAATTTTAAGATAAATAAGTTTTCTAGAATAATTACCAAAAATAAAAAATTATCATCTAAAGTTTTGAATATTAAAGGTAGGAATTTTGAAATAAAAAATTTTTATGAGGGGATTTCAAAGTTTCATTTTGATGAACTGTGCAATCAAAACCTAGGAGGTGAAGATTATTTAAAAATTGCTGAAAGCTCTGAATTTATAATAATTGAAAATGTACCGAAATTTAATGATATCAACTCAAATCAACAACAAAGGTTCATAACCCTCATTGATGTAATTTATGATAAAGATAGAGCAATAGCGGTAACGGCTGAACAAAGTTTAGAAAATTTGTCGAGTTCTAGGTCTTTAGAAAAACCATTTAAACGTACAATTAGTCGTTTATTTGAGTTAACATCAAAAAATTATTAATATGAAACAAGAATTTTATAATCTCAAAATAAATACCAATGGTCAACAATTGTATGAATTTACCAATCAAACATTAAATTGGATTGAAAAAAATAACTTTAAAAATGGAATTTTAAATTTAAGTATTCAGCATACGAGTGCCTCCATTATTGTTCAAGAAAATGCTGACCCAGATGTGCAGACTGATTTAATCAATTATTTTGATAAATTAGCTCCAATGGATAACAAGTTATATATTCATACCACTGAAGGAAAAGATGATATGCCAGCACACATTAAGTCTGCTCTAACTAATAATCAAATTTCATTAAGTGTTAAAAATAAAGAACTACTACTAGGTACTTGGCAAGGTATATATTTATTTGAGCATAGATTAAATCCTCAACAAAGAACAATAATTCATCACTTTATCGGTGAGATCTAAATTATTTATCTTTTTTTAAAGAAATTTTTCCAGTAATTTTTTTTCCAACTTTGACTTTAATAGATTTTGGATTTTTTAAAGTTATAGTTTTTCTTTTAATAAATATATTTCCATTGATTTGATTTGAACTAGAATTAAGATTAAGTGTTCTTTTAAAACTTAAAGCTTTGGTATTTGATTTTGGCATTTTAATAATTTGTATATTTATTTGAATACTCCAACAATTCTTCAAGCAATTTTCTTTGATTAACTATTTGTAGATTTAAAGTTTCATATTTTGGATCTATTTCCTTTGTAGTAGTACTTGACTTAAAAATGTCTTGGACGATTTTTTTTGTTAGATCTAATCTCTTATCTAAATCTAAATTAAGCATCACATCGTTTATTTTAGTTTCTATATTTTTTAATTCATTAATTAAATTCTCACTCAAATTACTCTTATTTGTATTAGTATTTACAAATTGAACCTGTGTAGCATTTTCTGGAAGTTGCAAATATATTTGTTTTCTTTGAGCCATTAAAAGTTCTTTCATTTTTTCTGTTTGTTCAATTCTTAATTCTTCTGCTTTTTGTTTAGCTAATAATTCTTTTCTTTTTTGTTCTTCTGCCAATTTTTTTTGTTCAGCTAGCAATTCGTCTGCTTTTTGTTGCTCTATGATCTTTTGTTCCTCAGCTCTCTGCTTAGCTAATAATTCTTCTTCTTGTTTTTTTTCTAATAATATTTTTTCTTTTTCTTGTTTAAGAGTTTCTTCCGCTTCTTGTCTTGCTAATAAAGCTGCTTCCTCTTTTGCTTTTTTCTCCTCTAAGATTTTTTCAGCTTTAAGTCTTTCAATCTCTTCTTGTTTTCTTTTTTTAGCCAATTTTCTTTGTTCTTTAAGCTTTTTCTCGTTTTCTAACCTGGTAGCCCTTAGTTCAGGATCAACCATTAAAGTAAACTTATCTTCAATTCTAGTATTTATGTTTTTGGCAATGACTTTTATCTCTAGTTCCTCTGTATTATCTTTGTCTAAATTATTTACTAAAAATGTTTTTTGTGAAGGTAAAAATGTGATCCAGCTTGGCAACGGTTTGTTATTACTTAATAAAGCATCATATATCGTTCTACCTTCACCTTCTAAATCAAAAGTTTTTTCAGAAAACGAAAACTGGCTCGTTCTACCTTCACTATTTTTTTTAACAATAGGATTTTGATTTTTAATGGGTTTTCTTATTTTAGCATAATATCTTTTACCAGAATTTTTAAAATTATTTTTGATGATAGACGCATAATCTTTGAAATTTATATTTTTTACATTTTCTCTTGTAATATCAAGACCAACTGAGGTATAAATTTTTCCAATTGCGTGTTGCAACTTAGAATAAGCGATATCATACCTTAGTTCTGCTACCAATAAACTTGCCTGCTCTCTTATGAGTTCTAAATTTCCAAATCTTGCAATTTTTTGAGCATTCTTAATTTGTTCTGTGATTTTTTTTGAAACTTGATAATATCTCTCTGCAGTATCGTACTCCTCAAGAGCTAAAGAATAATCAATATTTGCTAGATGAACTTGTGATAATACTGCCATGGATAAAGCTAATCTTTTTTCTCTAATTACTTCTGTATTAGTTTCATTAATTCTTTTTACCTTTGGATACATAAACACATTTAACAAATTGGCACCCATAACAGATCCATATTCAAGATTTGTTTTATTCATTAAATGATCATTAGATGAATGTGTCCAAGCTGCATTAAAATTTAAACCTGGTAATAAAGCAGACATACTTGCTTTTGTTTCTTGAATAGATATTTTTTCATCATAATGACTCTTTCTAAGTTCGGGCCTATTAATTAAAGCATATTTTTCCATTCCATCTAAATCCATGTTTAAAATAGTAAGAGGATCATCTGTTGGAACTATTGTAAATTTTTGATTTGGCAATAGCCCCATTAACCCTGCAAGTTGAATTCTTGCATCAATAAATATTTCTTTTTGAGATTGAAGAGCTCGTTGAATATCTAATAATTCTTTTTGATATAATAGTGCATCCATCGGTTTTGTTAATAATAATTCTTCAATTTTTTGTGAGTCATTTAAAGCTTTATCAACTTCAACTAATAAAGGATCGTATTTTTTGATTAATTTATCCGCTGAAATTGTATTCCAATATGCTTTAATCACATCTCTTACAATATTATGTTCAGCCTTTCTTTCCATTTCTTCAGTGATCAAATATCGATTGGCTTCTTGACCCGCCCTTATAAATGATAAACCAAAGTCTAAAGCATTCCAGGTAAAACCAATGTCTTGACTATTAACATCTCTTTCTCTTGAAGTTGAAAAAGAAGTTCCAATGGCTCCTGCTAAATCAGTATTCGGCACGGTTGCACTCGCACTTGCGTTGTATCTTTCGCTACCTGAATAACCAGCATTGGCAGCTATTGCTGGCAACATTTCAAATTCAACTTTATCTAATTGTCTATAAGCGATCCCTGTTTCTAATTGTTTAATTTTTAATTCTCTGTTATTTTTAATAGCGAGGGCTATGGCTGTATAAAGATCAATTTTAATATTTTCTTCCCAAGTTTGATTTTGTTTTTTGATTTGTTCAATTTTTAAAATATCTTGATCAACTCTTTCTTGAGAGTCGTTTAAACTAATTTCTTTTGGTGTACGCGCACATGATGATAATATGATTAAAAAGGCGAGTAACGAAATTAGTGTTTTATTTAACATTTTAGAATTGTTAATAATATATACTTTAAATTGAAATCAATATATGTTCAATTTGGGTTTTTAAGTTTTATGATGCTAAATTTAAGTATTTTTTGACATTTAATTAGGTGCTTTTTGAAGCAAGGTGTTTTTGATTAGACTTATATGACTTATAATTTATTTGAATGAAGAATAATAAAAAAAAAATATTCATTGAAGCATTAGAGCAAAGAATCATGCTTGATGGTGCTGGAGCTTCTACGGCACTAGATGTAATAGATGAAAGAAGTAAAGATAAATTATTAAATAAAAATACTCAAAAAATATCAAAATTTTCAGAGCATAAAATTGATGATAATTCTCAAAAACTTCCATTTGATCAATTAGCTAGAGATCAAAAAAGAAATGATCGAAAACAAGTTGTATTTATAGATTCTCAAGTACAAGATTATCAAACTTTAATTAATGCCTTTAATAAAGATACGGAAGTTTATCTTATTCAATCTAGTGAGGATGGTTTTAAAAAGATTGATAAAGTTCTTAAAAATGATCAGGAAATTTCCTCATTACACATAATTGGTCATGGTAGTGCTGGAAAAATTTTATTCGGTAATTCAACACTTTCAAATGACACCATTCAATCATACAACCAAACGTTGAGATCGATAGGTCAATCTTTAACAGAGGATGGAGATATTTTATTTTATGGATGTAATGTTGCAAGCACTGAAGGTGGTAAAGCTTTAATCAGTAAAATTTCAGAAATTACTAAAGCTGATATTGCAGCATCAGATGATGTCACTGGTAAAGGTGGTGATTGGGAATTAGAGAAAAAAATTGGTGTAGTTGAAACTCAAAATGTCAAAGTTGTTGAGTATGATCACTCATTATTACAAAATGGTATTACAAGTATCAACTCATTTGTAGAAGAAAAGCCAAGTGCAACAGATTTTAGAGCGAGAGCACAAAATTCAAGCGGACAACGTTCAACGAGTGGATTTGATTTTGTTGTTACTCTTGAAAGTGAGAATGTGAATAATGCGGGCTCACTATTACTAGATTATACTGATGATGGTCAAACATCTGTAGCTCATGATACTACAACTTTACCAGTAAACTCTTATTTAGTTTTTTTAAATGATGATCATACGACAGCTGACAGAGTGGATAAAATTGGTCAAATAGTTTTTGAATATGAGATCTATGGTATCTTTACGCAAAATTCTAATACCGAAACTAAAAATAATATTTCTAAATCAGGAGCAACGTATCCAACGCATGGGAATAGTGGTTATAATGATAGAAAATTTGAAGATTTTCAATTTTATCATAGTGATACCACTAGCTCTACAACCGCAGGGGACTGGGTATCGATTGGTTCTGATAAAAAAACATTAAGATTAGGAGCCAAGAATGGTGACAAAGGTGATTACATTCGTGTCATCACAGCTGCTCAAGGTAATGTTGCTCCAGTTGCTCGAAATGACTCTGGAACTGTAAATGAAAATTCAACTTTAACAGTTGACGATGGGGATAATCCGTCAAATGTATCTGCAGTAGTACACGATACAAGTCCAAAAGATGTTTCGGGTGAAGATACAGCTCCAAGGGGTATAACTTTTAATCATGATGGTACAAAAATGTATGTCACAGGAACTGCTGGTGATGACATAAACGAGTATACACTCACTACCGCCTTCGATGTATCTACAGCATCTTATAGAGACAGATTTGCTTTTGGCGGTGATGCCATGAGTGTAAAGTTTAGTAACGATGGAAAAAAAATGTTTACCCTAAGCAGTTTTGGAGTAAAAGAATTTTTACTAAATACAGCTTTTGATATTACAACAACTGCAAATGGTACTACACCTGAGACTACTTACAGCGTCTCTAGTCAGGATAGTGGTCCATTTGGTCTTGATTTTAATAACGATGGTACAAAAATGTTCATGACAGGTACTGGTAGTGATTCAATACATGAATATTCACTTTCAGTAGGTTTTGATCTTTCATCCACAGTATCTTTTGTACGAACTTTAAGTGTTGCTGCTTATGATGATGAGCCATTTGGTATAGAATTTAACACCGATGGTACTAGAATGTTCATAATTGGAACACGTGGTAATGGAGTAGATGAATATAAATTAACTACTGGTTTTGATATTTCAACAGCAAGCCATGTATGTTTTCTTGGAGTGAGTGATCAAGAGGTAAATCCATCTGGAATAGCATTTAATAATGATGGATCTAAGATGTTTATTGTAGGAAATCACGGAGATGAAGTAAATGAGTATGCGCTTACTTCTCCATTTAGTTTATGTACCTATTCAGGTGTATATACAGGAGATGTAATTGACACCTCTGATACAGACGCTTATGACACTGATGCCAATGGTGATGATTTGTCAGTTACATTAGTCAGATTGGGATCAGTAGAGGGAAGTGGAACAGAAGTATCAGCTGGCTCAGTACTAACAGGTACATATGGTCAGTTAACTTTAGCTGCCAATGGTTCTTACACTTATGCAGCTAACACTGCTGCGGCTGATGCTTTAGACCCAGGCGATGTGGTTTCCGAAAGTTTTAATTATACTGTTTCAGATGGAAATGGAGGAACAGACATAGCAGTTATTACTATAACTATAATAGGTATTAATGATAATCCAGTTGCTAATAACGATACTAATAGTGTTGCAGCTAGCCAAACTTTGACTGTAACTGATGGAAGTTCAGATGTTTTAAATAATGACACTGATGTAGATGCTCATGCATCTTTAAGTGTATCTAGTATTACAGCAACTACTGCTGGTGGTAGCGCAACTGATGTCAATCCTGGAACTACTTATAGTTCGGGTTATACTTCTGTAACAGGTAGTTTTGGTACTTTAAGAATTGGTGCAGATGGAACTTATCAATATATTGCTGGTTCAAGTGGAGGTACTGATGTATTTACCTATACATTATACGATGGTACTGCAACAACTACTGCAACATTAACCATAACCGTTAATTCTGCTCCTGTAGCAGCAGATAACACAGGGATTGTAAATGAGGATGGTACTCTTACAGTTAGTGATGGAGCTAGTGCAAATAGTATTACAACTGCAGCAATAACCTATGATGCAAATGACATATTTGATATGTCAGCTGTTTCAGGTGAAGATAATTCTGCGGGCTTAGCTTTTAATAATGATGGTACAAGAATGTTTCATGGAGGAAATGATGGTGATGCGATAAAAGAATATCACTTGTCCACTGCTTATGATGTTTCAACTGCAACCTATCAGGGGGATGCTCAAAAGTTAGATGTAAGTGGCCAAACAACTGAACCATTCGGTTTAACTTTTAATAATGATGGAACAAAATTATATGTAACTGGTGGTCTCGGTGCTGGAAAAGTTTTTCAATATACCCTGGGAACTGCTTATGATGTTAGCACTCAAACTGGTAGTGTAGTAGAATTTGCTGCTGGAGATACTAGGCCATGTGGAATTAGATTTAACAATGATGGAACAAAATTATTTGTAGCAGGTTTTAATGGGGGTAACATTGAGGAAATTCATCTTTCGACCGCATATGATCTTTCAACAGCATCTCGTTCAGATTCTAATCGTTTAAATGTATATGCAAAAGAGACTTCGCCTAGAGATATAGAATTCAATATTGATGGAACAAGAATGTTTGTTGTGGGAGGTCAAGGTAAAGATATTACAGAATACAAATTATCAACTGCATACGATGTATCAACAGGAACTTATGTTGGTGAATATAATATAAGATATGCCCCTGATGGATCTCAAGTTGATAGTGAACCTTTCAGTCTTTTATTCAATAAAATGGGAACTAAAATGTTTATGATGGGTTATAATAGTGATGATGTTCATGAATATAACCTGACCAGCCCTTATAACCTTATTAATGTAAAAGATGAACATGATGGGGATGTTTTAGGTGATGATACAGATGCTGATAGTGATACTTTAACAGTTACTGCAGTTAGAACAGGATCAAGTGAGGGAAATGGAACTGCTGGAACAGTCGGTGCAGCATTAACAGGAACTTATGGTCAGTTAACACTTAATTCAAATGGCTCATATACTTATGTGGCAAATCAAGATGCTGCTGATGCTCTGGACTCTGGAGATGTGGTAACTGATAGTTTTAATTATACAGTTTCAGACGGAACAGTAACCGATATAGCCGTAATTGAAATTACAGTGATAGGTATCAATGATAGTCCAGTTGCAGATGATGAAACTGGCTCTATTGGTGCAAGTAATACCCTTACAGTCACAGATGGTACATCGGACCTTTTACATGGCGACACTGACGTTGATGCTAGTGCATCTTTAAGTGTATCTAGTATTACAGCAACTACTGCTGGTGGAAGTGCAACTGCAGTGACACAACTGACTTCTTATAATTCAGGCTACACATCTGTAACAGGTAGTTATGGTACTTTAAGAATTGGTGCAGATGGAACTTATCAATATATTGCTGGTTCAAGTGGAGGTACAGATGTTTTTACTTATACTCTTTCAGATGGAGCAGCGACCGATACTGGTACACTTACTATAACTGTAAACTCTCCACCAGTTGCAGCAGACAACACAGGAACTATTAATGAGAATGCAACTTTATCAGTTAGTGATGGAGCTAGTGCTAATGATGTTACCCCTGTTTCAAGAGGAACTGCAGAAGATGTAAGTAATGAAGAGTCTACTGTAACAGATGTTATTTTTAATCCTGATGGTACAAAAATGTTTATTACAGGTCCTGCAGGTGATGAAATAAACGAATACACTTTAAGTACAGCCTTTGATCCAACTTCGGCAACTCATGAAAGTGGTAATGTTTTAGATGTAAGTGGAAAGGATATTTTTCCGCAGGGTATTGCATTTAATAATGATGGTACAAAAATTTATATGGTGGGAAATCAAAGAGACGAAGTGCATGCTTGGTCATTAGGTACTGCGTATAGTCTAGCAAATGTTCATGCCACTAATGATTATATTTCAGCATATAATACTGACACAGGTAGTGATAATCCAAGAGACATTATGTTTAACAATGATGGAACTAAGATGTACATTTTGCATGGTGACGGCACTACGGCTGATGATACAGTTTTAGAATATACTTTAAGTACAGCTTATGATCCATCTACAAAAGGTTCTGCAAGCAGTCTTGATATTTCAGATCCTGGTGACCCAAATCATCAACAAGGAATGTCATTTAATCATGACGGGACAAGATTATTTATAGCAATTAATGGGAATGATCAGATTGTCGAATATGAACTAACAACAGCATTTGATATTGACGGAGGACACACTTACAAAGGTGCATATACTGTTGCTTATAGTAATCCAGATCCAGCTGGGATAGCTTTTAATCACGATGGAACAAAAATGTTCAATGCTGATTTTGCGCAAGATACAATTGAAACATACACTTTAGTTAGTCCATATAATTTAGTAGCAAATGTTTCTGGAGAGCATGATGGTGATATTCTGGGAGATGATACGGATGCAAATAGCGATAGTTTAACAGTAACTTCATATAGAACAGGAGCAACTGAAGGCAGTGGAACTGCTGCAAGTTCTGTTGGTTCTGCTTTGACAGGAACTTATGGTCAGTTAACTTTAAATGCCAATGGATCCTATAGTTATGCAGCAAACCAATCAGCTGCAGAAGATTTAGATGCAGGTGATGTTGTAACAGATTCTTTTAATTACACTGTATCTGATGGTACCAATACTGATATTGGAAAAATAGTAATTACCATTGTAGGGGTAAACGACTCTCCAACAGGAGTAAATGACACTGATAGCGTTAATGAAGATGCTACAATAACACAAAGTTCAGGCTCAAGCCTCCTTGTTGCTGATGATACAGATGTTGATGATCATGACACATTAACCGTGACTGCAATTCAACCAAATGGTGGTTCGTCCTCTAGCGTTGCATTACATAGCTCTTATAATAGTAATGGAACTTCTGTAACTGGTACTTATGGAACTTTAACTGTTGGTGCTGATGGAACTTATACTTATGTAGCTGATCAAAGTGCTGCTGATGATTTAGATTTAAATGATAATGTCACAGATGTCTTTACTTATACTCTTTCTGATGGAGCACAAACTAGTACAGCAACTTTAACAATTACAGTTACAGGAGTAAATGATCCTCCAGTTGCTGTAAATGATACTGATAGTGTTAATGAAGATGCAACAGTTACTCAAAGCTCTGGATCAAGTTTGTTAATGGCAGATGATAGTGATGCTGATGATAGCGCCTCTATAACGGTTACTCAAATTGCTGTGACTGGGGGATCAAATTCTGCAGTTGCTGGAGGAAGTTCATACAATTCAAGTGGTACTACTATAGTTGGTACTTATGGTACTTTAACTGTAGGAGCTGATGGAACTTATACCTATGTAGCCGATCAAAGTGCTGCTGATGATTTAGACGCCGGTGATACTGTAACAGATAGTTTTACTTATACAATTTCAGACGGAACTGATACTGATACAGCAACCTTAATAATTACAATTACAGGTGTAAATGATAAACCAACAGCTGGAAACGAAACAGTTTATATTAATGAAAATAATACTGACGCTACCCACGGAGCTAGAACTTCATTAAATATTAGAAAAGATTTTGCTGACTCTGATTTTACTAATTATTCTGATGCAGATGATGATGATAATAGTGTTGGTATAAAAATTAAATCTTTACCATCTTCGGGTACATTAACAAAATTAAGTAGTGGAAGTTATGTAGCACAATCGGTTAATGACATAATAACTGATATTACCAAATTAAGATATACTCCAGATGCAAACTCTGAGTCTGATGATAGTTTTACTTATAAAGCTTATGATGGCACAGTCGTTGGGGACAACACCCATACAATTACAATTTCAGTAAACGCTGCACCAGTTGCTGTTAATGATACAGGTAGTATCACAGCAGGTGATGATGATGCAACAGGAAATGTTTTAACAAATGATACAGACAGTGATGATGCTTCATCAGCTTTAGGGGTTAGAGGAGTTGGTGCAGGTGCTGAAGGATCAACATTGGCAAATTCAAATGTGGGTAGTGCTGTATCAGGTACGTATGGTGACTTAACAATCAATAGTGGAGGTGCTTACACTTATAGTGTAACAGGCAATGCAGCGACAATTGCTTTAAGAGCGGGTGAAACTGCAACTGATGTTTTTTCTTATAAAGTCATGGATGATGAGACAAATGCTGGTTCAAAAGCAATAGATATTGGAACAATAACTTTTACAATAACAGGTATCGATGGCGATGCTAAAAATGAACCAAATCCTGACGAAGTAAAAAAACCTAAGAAAGAAAAAAGAGAAGAAAAAAGACAAAAACGAGAAGAAGATAGACAATTAAAAAAATTAAAAAGAGAAAAAAGACTTGAACGAAAAGAATTAAAGATACCCAAATCTAAATTAGCTAAAAGTGCTGAATTTAACCAAGGCTTAAAACTCGTAGACTTAGTTGCAGAATCAAATTCTTTAGAACTGAAAGATAAAGGTTTGGATATCTATGTTGATAAAATTATTGCAAAACATTCAGATAAAGCACTCAAAGTAAAATTTAAAGTATTTAATGATGAGGGTAAAGAGGTTCAAAAGTACTATGGTGAAATGAAAGATGGAAGTACCTTGCCAGATTGGATTAAGATCAATCCAAAAACAGGAAAAACAAAGACCGATATTCCTAAAGGTATGAAAATGGTGGAGTTTAAAATTATTGCTGTTGATGAAGATAATAATAAGAAGCAAGTAACTGTAGTAATCGATTCAAAAAAAATTGCTGAAGATAAAGAAATATTAAAACAATCTAGAAAGATAGAAAGAGCAAATAAATTAGAAGTTAAAAATGATGGATCTGTAAAACTGAACTCTATTAATGAACAAGGAAAAATTGATAAAACTAAGACAGAGGTAATAAATGAAATTGAAGATATTGATGAGTTATTAAAAACAATAGAGCCAAATGAATTTTTAAATTTAGAGGCTAAAGCTGAAAAAGAAAATTTCGAGGTTGAGCTACCTTGGCAAAATCTTAAAGTGGTTTTAGATAATGGACAACAACTTCCTGAGTGGATTATATATGATCCAAAAACAGGGAAAGTCACTGCAACACCACCAGAAAATGTACAATCTATAGACTTAAAAGTTATAGTAGAAAATCCTAATGGTGAGTTATCAGTTAAAGATATCAAATTAGATTTTGTAAATGAAAATGCTCAAGAAACTAAAAATATTATAGAAAATGAAACTAAATTTGTCTCGTTGTCATCCCAATTATCCAAAGAATATTCTGAATGGGACGATTATGGTTCTCAATTAATAGATAGATTATAAGAAATATCCTATATTTTAATAATGAAAAAACTAATTTTTATAATTTTGTTTTTATTCATCAATGTCGCTAAAGCAGACAACCATGACACTGCTACTACAGAGGAAGAAATTAGAGAAGCAAGAACTTTAGTTACTGCCACTGAAAAAGTTTCAATTTCTAGCGAAATAGCGGCGAGAGTTGAAAAAATAAATTTTTTAATGGGAGATGCATTTAAAAAAGGCGATACCTTGATTAGCTTTGACTGCAAACTTTACAATGCACAATTAGAAGTAATTAAAGCAGATCACAAAAGTGCACAAGTTCAACTTAAAAATGATAAAGAACTTTTAGATATGAGGTCAATTGGAGAATTACAATATCAATTATCAGAATCAGCTCTTAAAAAAGCTGAAGCAGAATTAACTATTGCTAAACTTAATGTCGAAAGATGCAATATCATTGCCCCCTATGATGGAAGAGTAATGGATGTTTACACCAATGTTTTTACCAGCATAGAACAACGACAACCATTAATGGATATTGTAGGGGACGGGCTTTTAGAAGCAGCAGTCGTTGTTCCAAGTAAATGGCTAAGTTGGCTAAAAAAAGGTCATGATGTTAAAATCATTATTGATGAGACAGGAGATGAGTTGAATGCAAAAATAATTAGTTTAGGTGCTGCAGTTGATGCTGCTAGTCAAACAATTGAATTAAAAGCTCAGTTCAATGAAAAATATGAGAGTTTAATTCCAGGAATGAGTGGGATTGTTAAATTTTGAGCCAAGATAAAAATATTAAAATTGCAAGATTAATAAGTCTAGAAAAAAAAACTAGAGAAGCAAAAAGTAAAGATGAATTAAGTTTTCTTGTTGTAAATGAAACTAGAGAAATAATTGATTATACAACCTCATTTTTATTACTCAAAAGTCCGACAGATAAATATCATGTAGAAGCAGTGTCAGATATTGCTTCAGTTGATAGAACTGCACCATTAATTACCTTCGTTGAGAGTATTGTTAATCATAAATCAAATCAAAATCTCAAAGAGATAGAGCAAGTTGATTTAGATAAATTTTCAAAAAAAATAAAAAAGCAAAAACCAAAAAATATTCCTCAATATTTACTGCGTATACCAATTTTTTCACCTCAAAGAGGTCTGCAAGGATTTCTTTTATTAGCTCGAAATGAAATTTTTTCTGAGAATGAAAATGAATTAATATCACATTTATCAAGAACGTATGGTCATGCTTACAATACATTTTTAATTAATTATTCAATTAGAGATTTTTTCAAAAAAAATTTTACTGGAAAAAAACGTTGGATTACAATTTCAGTAATTATATTGATATTTCTTTTCCCGGTTCGAATGACCAGTACTGCTCCAGTTGAGGTGGTAGCAAAAAATCCTTTTTTAATTACATCACCATTTGATGGAGTGGTCAAAAAAATTGTTGCTAATAATAATGATCAAACAAAACCTGGTGAGTTATTGGTTTTATTAGAGGATATTGATTTATTAAATGAATTTAATCTTGCAAAACAATCACTGCAGGTTTCTGAAAAAGAACTTTTAAGAACAAGGCAATCGTCTTTTACCGATAATGAACAAAAATCAAGATTGGCAGAACTTATGGCACAAGTTGATTTAAGAAGAGTAGAGTTAAGTTCTGCAGAGAGAAAACTAAAAAATTCAAAAATATATGCTGAAAAAAAAGGTGTAGTTATTGTGGACAGAAAATCTGATTGGCAAGGTAAACCCGTGTCAGTGGGTGAAAAAATATTAACTATTGCAGATCCTGCGAAAATTGAATTTCTCATATGGCTACCAGTAAAAGACTCAATCGTTATCAATGAAAATGCTGATACCAATATTTTTTTAGATATAAATCCTATGAGTTCTTACAAAGGTAAGATTTTACGATCTACTTATGAGCCAGAACTCTCGCCCGAAGAGGTTCTTTCTTATAAATTAATATCAAGTTTTGAGGGTAATAAGGATACCCCACGAATAGGTTTACGAGGAACAGCTAAGGTTTACGGAAACAGAACTATTTTATTTTATTATTTATTTAGAAAACCCATTACATTTATTCGACAATTAATCGGCATATGATCGTTCCATATTTAAGAGAAGATTTAGAAATACTCAGAGGAAACAGTAGAGAAGATGGCTCTCCTGCTTGGTTATTGTATGATGCTTTAAGAAACAAATATTTTACTCTTGGACTTACAGCTTTTAAATTAATCAAAAACTGGAGTGGTGGGGAAGATATTAAAGTTTTTGAAAAAAAAATTAATCGTGATGGTATTGAGGCAGATAGTGATGAAATAAAAAAATTTATTGATTTCTTACAATTTAATAATCTAATTATTCAGCCTCGAGGTCAATTTGATAATATTTTACTTAAGCAAAAAAATGCTCAAAAAAAAAATTGGTTACTTTTTTTAATTCATGGTTATCTTTTTTTTAAAATACCTTTAGTAAAACCTGATGAATGGCTTGGTAGGACACTACGATATGCAAAAATACTTGGATCAAAAAAAGTTAGAAATTTAATTTATCTATTAGGTTTCTTAGGTATCTGTCTTGTAATTCAACAAATTGAAAGTTTTAAAAATACATTTTTATATTTTTTTTCTTTCAAAGGACTTATGCTTTATTTAGTAACATTGGTTTTTGTAAAATCTTTACATGAACTGGGTCATGCATTTGTCTCAAAATACTTTGGTTGTCGAGTATCTTCGATCGGGATAGCTTTTCTCGTTTTTTTTCCATTTTTATATACGGATACCTCTGATGCTTGGAGACTAAGAGATCACAAAGATAGATTATTAATCAATTTTGCAGGAATTTTAACTGAACTTCATCTTGCATTAATCTCAACTTTTTTATGGGCTATCCTTCCAGATGGTGGTTTAAAAAGTGTTGCTTTTTTTATCGCTACGACCAGTTGGATTTCATCTTTGGCAATCAATGTCAGTCCTTTTATGAGATTTGATGGCTATTATGTTTTTTCTGATTGGCTAAAAGCTGAGAACTTACAGCCTAGATCATTTGCTCTTGCACGATGGCAATTAAGAGAAATTTTATTTGGTTTTAATCATCCACCACCTGAAGATTTAAATCCTTCAAGACGATGGACTTTCATTTCTTACGCGTGGTTAACTTGGGTTTATCGTTTTTTTATATTTTTAGGGATAGCGTTGCTAGTTTATCATTTAGCATTTAAAACTTTAGGTATTATCTTATTTGTAATAGAGATTTACTGGTTCATTTTAAGACCTATATTCACCGAAACTAAAAACTGGTACAATCTTAAATCAGAAATTAAATTAAATTATAAAACCAAAAGACTTTTTTCAATTTTATTTGTTTTACTGGTGATCTTGTTTTTTCCATGGAAATCATCGATTAAAATTCCTGCAGTCTATGTTTCTGAACAATATACAAAAATTTATTCACCATATCCCGCTAAAGTAAAAGAAATTTTTGTATCAAAGAACCAAGAGGTTAAAAAGGGACAGAAATTAATTGAATTATCATCACCTGACTTGGATTTAGAAATCAATAAAGTTAGAAGAAAAATAAAACTTACAAAAACTAAAATCAATAGACTGAGCAAGCTAGCCAATAACCTCAGTGAATATATGATACTTCAACAACAATTAATATTTCTTCAAAATGAATTAGATGGTTTGAGTAAAACAAAATCTAAATTATTACTTAAATCTCCTGTAAACGGAAAAATAAAAGATTTTTCTAACTTATCTGTAAATCAATGGGTCAGTAATTTAGATTCTCTTGGAGGCGTAAGTAAATATGGACCTGGTTCAGTTATAGGGTATTTAACTGAAGGAGAAATTGATCGATTTAAAATTAACGAATACGCAATTTTCATCCCATCTAACGGAGAGCATTCAAGAGTAAAATTAATTTCCAAGAATATAGATAGATCTGCAATTTCTATTCTTCCATATTTATCTTTATCTTCACAATTTGATGGACCCATAGCTACAAGAAATTCCACAAATGCAGAATATGAAAATAGACCAATGACTGCTCATTATCAGGTTACTTTTTCCACAATTGATAAAAATGATTTAATCGAATGGGAGGTACCAGGTTATGTGCATATTGATGGTAATAGATATAGTCCATTTATAAAATTATTAAAAAATGTATTTTCACTTTTTGTAAGAGAAAGTGGTTTCTAGTTTTTTTTTAAACTTTGAAAAGCTTTAAGAGCAGCAGCTCTTGCTTCTTCATGGATGACAATTGGTTTCGGATAATTTTTCCCAATGATAGTGTTTATTGCCTCTTGATATTTCGTTTCCATTTCCCAAGGTTTGTGAATAAATTTTTGTGGGACTTTACTTAATTCAGGTATCCATTTTTTTACATATTTTCCTTCTTTATCAAATTTTTCTCCTTGAAGAATTGGATTGAATATTCTGAAATATGGTGCTGCATCCGCTCCACAACCTGCTACCCATTGCCATTGGGCAACATTATTAGCTTTATTAAAATCAAGTAAGCAGTTTCGAAAATGTTTTTCTCCCTCAGTCCAATTAATTCTCAAATGTTTAACCAGAAAAGATCCAACCACCATTCTTATTCTATTATGCATCCATCCAGTTTCATAAAGTTCTCTCATTCCGGCATCAACTATTGGATAACCTGTCATTCCAGACTTCCAAGCCTTTAAAAATTTTTCATTCTTTACCCAAGGAAACTTATCAAATTCTTTTCTGTAATTTCCTTTTAAAAATTCTGGGAAATAATTTATTAAGCTATGTGAAAATTCTCTCCATCCCAATTCATTAATATATTTTCTATATCCCATCCCCTTCGATTTCATCTCTTTACACTTATTCCAAATTGTATTTACATGAATTTGTCCATGTTTTATGTAGGGTGATAATTTTGATGTTCCTTCAATGGATGGGTAGTCTCTTGCAGTTCCGTAATCTTTTATTTTATTTGCAATTAAGTTATTTAAAATCTTTTTTGAGTCGTTTTCAGATACATTCCAATAACTTTCAAATTTTTTATACCAGTTTTTTTTTGGTAGAATTTTTGTTGGCTCAATAGAATTTTTAAACATAGAGAATGTTTTAGTTTTTTTCTTAACAACGTAATTTTTGCTTGGAGGCAAGCCTAAAAATTTTTGCTCAGCATTTCTCCAAAAAGGGGTAAACACTTTAAAAGGAGTTCCATCATTTTTAGTTACTTCTTGAAATTCATTTAAAATATTTCCTTTAAAATACTTAAATTCGATTTCATTTTTAATAAAAATATCTCTGATTTTTTTTCCTTTAGCAATTACATCAGGCTCATAAATTTTGTTCCAATATATTGAAACATCATCTTTTTTTTTAATTTTAGAAAAAACCTCTAATTCATCACCTTCTAATATCTGAAGATTGATTTTATATTTCGATAATTCTGACTGGAATACTTCCAAAGATTTTGAAAGCCACCATTTTTGTGCTTCTCTTTTATTATCAAAATCTGCTTTGTTATAGATATATAAGGCAGCTACTTTTTCATGATTTTGTGTAGCATAAGCAAGAGCAGGGTTATGCTCAATTCTAAAATCTTCTCTGATCCATGTAATGGCGTTTTTTGTCATAGAAATTCTATTTTCTACCTTTAGATAGCAGTTGTTTGTAAAGTTTTACATCTGCATTTCCTTCGCATCCTATGACTAGAATATTTGAGCTTTCATTAAGATTAAGGAATTTTTTAGCTCTAATATTGTTACATATTCCTATCAAAGCGATAACACCTGGAGCTGCACATTCACCACCTGTAATAGAAGTCTTGCTAAACTTTTTATCTTTTAGCCCAGCTATAGTTTTTGCAATATTTTTATCTGAGATCGATACACAACAATCGCTGGCGCTTTTTAATATTTGCCATGGCACCAAAGACATCTCATTACACGACATCCCACCCATAATGCTCTCTTTTTTAATTCTAATCTTTTTTAGTTTATTGCTTTTAATACTTTGAAGCACACAATCAGCTTGATCAGGTTCGACGATTATAATTTTAGGTATTCTTTTAAAATATTTTGCAACACCAGCTACTACGCCTGCAGCTAATCCTCCAACACCTGCTTGTAGAAATATATGAGTTATATAATGATTAGTTTGTTTGGAGATTTCTTTAATCATGATTGAATATCCAGCCATAGTAAGTTGAGGAACATATTTATAATTTTTTGTTGATACATCTTGGACAATTTTCCAATTATTTTTTTTTGATTGTTTTTGACATTCTCTTAGGGAGTTTTCATAATCCCCCTTAACTCTTATTACTTCAGCACCAAATTTTTTAATTTCACCTACTCTTGTTTCACTCACATATTGGCTTACAAATATTTTACATCTTAATTTTAATCTTTGCGCACCCCACGCAACCGATCTACCATGATTACCTGCAGTTGCAGAGGAAATTGTAATATTTTTTTTTCCTTTAGATATTTTTTCTACCGCATAAGCGCCACCAAGGGCTTTGAAGGATTTTAAATGAAACCTTTTAGATTCATCTTTGTAAAAAATATTATTGAGTTTTAAATTTTTTTGAAGTTTATTAAGTCTTAAAAGAGGAGTAGCTCTATAGCTTCTCCATCTAGAAATTGAATTAAAAGCATTGGAAAGCATAATTGAAGGTAAATATTTAAGGACATAATTTCTTTTGAATTTAAAATTGTCATTAATTAAAAATTTCGTTAGCTTCCAATTCACTTTAGCAATCTAAAGTATTTTGAATTTCCCATTTAGTTACGGGCTTTGACTTATTAAATTTTTCTTTCCTATTAAATTCTTTAATCTCTGAACTTCTTAGCTTTACAAAGCTGTTAATCGTATCTTTACCAAAACTTTTATTCATTTCCTTATTATTTTTTAATTGTGCTAGTGATTGCCTCAATTCATTTGGAAGTTTTGGAAGGTTAGGATATTTTTTATAGTCCGTATACATATTACAATGCAAAGGTTTTCCTGGATTAATCTTATTTTTTAAACCATGTAATCCGGCAGCCAAAACACCAGCTTGTAATAAATATGGATTAGCAGACCCATCCATTAATCTCAATTCAAACCTACCAGGATCAGGAATTCTTATCATGTGAGTTCTATTATTTCCTGTGTAAGAAATACTACTTGGAGACCATGATGCCCCTGATTTTGTTGGTGGGGCATTTATTCTTCTATAGCTATTGATTGTAGGATTAAAGAAAGCTGATAACGATGACGCATTCTTGATTACTCCTCCTAAAAAATTATAAGCCATTTTACTAAGACCCAGTTTATCTTTTGGATCTAAAAATTTATTTTTTTTACCTTGCCAAACAGAAATATGCGCATGACAACCATTGCCTGTTAAATTTTGAAAAGGTTTAGGCATAAATGTTGCTCTCAGTCCGTGTTTTTCAGCAATTGTTTTTACCATATACTTAAAAAAAGTATGTCTATCAGCTGTTGTTAAACAATCTGAATAATCCCAATTCATTTCGAATTGGCCATTAGCATCCTCGTGATCGTTTTGATAAGGACCCCATCCCATTTTTATCATGCAATCACAAATTTCTTTTATAAGCTCATATCTTCTCATTAATGCAGATTGATCATAACAAGGTTTTGATTGTGTATCTCTTGGATCTGCAATGGATTTTCCGTCCTCTGAAATTAAAAAATATTCACACTCCACACCAGATTTCATCGTTAAACCACGTTTTGCAAGTTCTTTAATTTGTTTCTTGAGCATTACTCTAGGTGAAGCTTCAACAGGTTTTCCATTCATCCAAAGATCTGATGCCAACCAACCAACTTCTTTATTCCAAGGTAATTGAATTAAACTATCTGGGTCAGGAATACCAAACATATCAGAGTCTGCTGGTGTCATATCAAGCCATGCAGCAAAACCAGCAAAACCTGCACCCGCTGTTTGCATTTCTTTTATTGCATTAGCTGGAACTAATTTTGATCTTAAAACTCCAAATAGATCTACAAAACTTATTAAAAAATATTTTATTTTTTTTTGTTTAGCAATTTTAAACAAATTTTTTGTCATAGATTAGGGTAACATAGTTATTTAAAAAAAAGAAAAAATTGTTTCTTTATAATAAACCAAATTTACAACTATAATAATTATTATTGCAAGTATAACCCCGTATTTAGCTTTTGGAAAAGCTACACCTCGCATCTTTCTCGGTCTCAGTTCTTCATTGTTATTTTCGTCAGACATTATGATTTTTTGATAAAAAAGGGCGCTACAAATAAATGTAGCGCCCAAATTTTACTTTATATTACCAATCAGTAATATTGCTTTTATGGTCGTTTGCACCATGTCTTTTCCTCGCTAATCTTTCAAGTTCCTCACTTTCAGATTTTGAAGTTAAGACGTGCCAACCAACCCATACGATAATAGCAAGTATTACCAATAAGCCTTCACTAGATCCAGCACCAGGATAAATAGCACCTGCAACTTGATCTGCAGGTTTATTTAGGTGATCAATCCAGTTTGTAACTGTTGCCATATTTTCCTCCTTTACCTGGTTGCGGTCGCGACTGCTTTTTCATCTGACTTAGCAGTCTCCATTATTTCATAGTCTAGTCCGGCTATTTCAACTTCACGCGGAATTCTAAGTTTACCCATTCCGTGTAAAACTTTAGCTATGATGTAGCCTGGAATTAGTCCAAGAACAAAAAACATTATTATTGCTCCTAAGAACATTCCTAGAGGATTTATTGAAGCATAAGTTGTTCCGTCCCACATAGCTCCAACACTATAACCAGATGATGGATAACCATTTAGAACAAAACCACATATAACTAAACCAATAAATCCTGCATAACCATGAACTGCTACTGCACCTACTGCATCATCAATTTTGAACTTACGCTCAACCCAATAATGAAGTTTGTACGAAATAACAACACCGATCATACCTATGATCATTGATTGTATTGGATGATATAAATCATTTCCAGCCGAAGCACATATGATACCTGCTAGTCCACTAGAGTAGGTCCAGAAAGGATCGCCTTTAGCAATCCAATATCCAGCTAATAAACCTCCTGATAACGACATCAAGAAATTAAAAGTAATACCACTTAGTGTCGTTGGAGTTACATATATGTTTGTAGCTGTCCAGTATGAAATACCTTCCATACCATACTCAGGTCCAAGATCAAATATCGGTATATTACATGCCGCATAGAATCCCCAGAAACCAGTATAAATCAGAAATAATCCAATTGTTACTAGCCAAGGATTTCTTGGTCCTATATTTCTTGGTTCACCACTTGATGAGAATTTTCCAATTCTAGGTCCTAAAACCATTAGAACTCCAAGAGCAAATCCACCCGCAATTGCATGAATTACTCCTGATGCATATGCATCGTGGTATCCTAAAATTTTAAGCATCCAACCATCAAAATGCCATCCCCAAGCAGCATCGATTGTCCAGAAAACCGAGCCAATTGCTATTGCTAAAATACCAAAAGCAAAAGTGGTTATTCTTTCAATAATCGCTCCTGAAACGATAGATGCAGCAGTCCAAGAAAATAATAAAAAAGCTGCCCAGAAAACACCATTGATGTGATCTCCAAGGTTCACTGCCATTATACTACTTGTTGCCACCTGAAATTTTGCACTAAACAAACTATCATCAGTGATTAAAGCTGTACTTTCGTTCATTATTGAAGGTGCTATCCCAGGTCCTGTTGGGAAAGCCCAGTAAATCCACCAACCAAATAAAAACCAAGTTACTGTTACTAGAGGTATCAGCATCGTGTTTTTCATAAGAGTATGTTGATGGTGTTTGTATCGAGAAGCTCCGACTTCATACATACAGAAACCGACGTGAATTAAAAACATCAGCACTACTGTTATCCAGTAGTAAAATTCTGTAAATATAGTAGTAAGAGCACCTAACTGATCAGTCATATTCTCTCTCCATATTAGTTTTTTCAAAAGCCTATTAAATTTTAAGATATGTTACAAATGAAACAGAGCTTAAAAACCTTACATATGTGTAAGGTTTAAAAAAAAAATCAACTTAAGATTGAGAACTTAAAATTTTAGGTAAGCTTTTTTTAAATCAACAAGAGGATGTTTTGGTGACATTTGAAATTTAACTAGTAATTCTCTTGCAATCATGTCTCTGTCTTGTTGGTTATTTGGTAGCTTTATTGATTTTGGAATTGTTACCCATCCATTTGCATTCCTACAAAACACTGCTGGTTTACCTTCCTCATAACCCATGTGCACATCCTCTAACCAGTTAAGATCATCCCATCCCATTGCTTCAATGTATTTTTTTAAAAAAGGAGTGATTTTTTTATAATCTGGTAAAAGATTTACGTCATATCGATAACCAATCGACTGACCAATCATTTTTTCTCTAGCAGTTTCTTTTTTTGTACCTAGCTGACTAGAGGCTTCTTTTTTTTTATTTTTTTTCTTTGCCATATTTAAATCTAGATCTTATGGAAGTTATCAACACCAACTGTATAGTTAGTTCCAGCTAATGGAACTTTAGCTAATGCAGAAGCTTCAGATGTTAACGCCGCTAAATCCTCAGGTTCTAGTGAATGTATATTCGTTTTACCGCACGCTCTAGCTAACAATTGAGCTTCAAGTGTCATTGAATGAAGATAATTATAAACTCTCAATGCAGCATCATCAGGATTTAATCTCGCTCTTAATTTTGGATCTTGAGTAGCAACACCCACAGGACATCTTCCTGTATGGCAGTGATAACATTCACCTGCTTTAACACCCATTTCCTTTTCAAAATCAGCTTCAGGAATGTCTTTATTACAATTTAATGCGATCATCGAACCAGTACCAATCGCAATTGCATCAGCACCTAATGCTAAAGCTTTTGCCATATCTGCACCATCTCTTACACCACCAGCATAAATTAATGTAACTTTTCCAGTTTTACCTACATCGTCTAAAGCTCTTCTTGCTTCTCTTATAGCTGCGATACCAGGAATACCTGTATTTGCAGCAGCAATGTGTGGACCTGCACCTGTTGATCCTTCCATACCATCTAAGTAAATAGAGTCTGGATCACATTTTGCAGCCATACGAACATCATCATAAACTTTTGATGCACCTAATTTTAATTGAATTGGCACTTTATTTTTTGTTAGTTGTCTTAATTCTTCAACCTTTAATGCTAAGTCGTCAGGACCTAACCAATCTGGGTGTCTTGCAGGAGATCTTTGATCAATTCCTGATGGTAATGATCTCATTTCAGCTACTTGGTCAGTAACTTTCTGACCCATCAAGTGTCCTCCCATACCAACTTTTTGACCTTGTCCAATAAATACTTCAATTCCATCTGCTAATTGTGCATGATGTGGGTTAAATCCGTATCTAGATTGAATACATTGATAAAACCACTTTTCAGAATATCTTCTTTCATCAGGGATCATTCCACCTTCACCGGAACAAGTGGCACTTCCGGCCATTGTTGCACCTCGAGCAAGTGCTGTTTTAGCTTCATAGGATAAAGCACCAAAACTCATACCAGTAATATAAACTGGTATATCTAATTCAATTGGGTTCTCACATCTTGGACCAATTACAGTTTTGGTTTCACACTTTTCTCTGTAACCTTCGATCACAAACCTAGTTAAAGTTCCTGGTAAGAAAACTAGATCATCAAATGTAGGAATTTTTTTCATTAATGCCATTCCACGCATTCTGTATCTTCCTAACTGAGATTTAATATGGATGTCATCAATTACCTCCGGGGTAAATATAGCGTTGTGACCAAGTAAACTTTTGTTTCTTGATCCGTTGCTGCTTACGTGAACATCAGCTTTACCACCAACGTTACCATTTGATTTTCCGTTTTTTTTCTTTTTTTTCTTAGCCATTAAATTGCTCCTTTTTTCTCAGCAGGTTCTAAGTTGTCGTAATTCCAAAGTTTTTTACCAGCTACAATTTTTTTCATTTTACTTACATCAAAGTTTTCACCAATTTCAGCAACTCTAAGTTTTCTTTTTAACCAATCTTGATCGCTTTGCGTCAACTCTGAATCTACTGCATCACTACCATATGACCCAATTTCTCCACCTACGAAAATTGTCCCATCATACATCGAATCACCTAAATTTATGCCTACATCTCCCAATATGATTATTCTTCCTCTTTGCATCATAAACCCAGTAAATGCACCAGCGTCACCACCAATAATGATAGTTCCACCTTTCATATCGATCCCAGTTCTTGCACCGACACTACCTTTGCAGATTAAATCACCACCTCTAATAGCAGCTCCAAAACAAGAACCTGCATTTTTTTCAATTACAACTTTTCCAGCCATTAGATTCTCTGCACATGACCAACCAACTCTTCCATTGATTCTTACAATCGGACCATCGCTAGAGCCCATACCAAAGTATCCTAAACTGCCTTCAAAAATTAAATTCAATTTATTTAAAATTCCAACACCTAGACTGTGTTTTCCTTGAGGATTTTTGATGACAATTGTTCCATAGCCCTGGCTCATTAAATTATCGAGTTCTTTATTAGCTTCAGCCGCCGTCATATTTTTTACATCAAGATCTGTTCTTTTATTAAAATCGACATCATAAGTTCCAAAGTAAAAAAAATTTTCTGCTTCATCTGGATTAAAAAATTTCTGTTGAGTTCTTCCAGTTAAAACTTCTGAGTGCATTCCCATTGCCTGGGCTTTAGTTTTTTTGGTCACGTTTTTTAAATTTGCCATACTTTAACCTCTCCATCGAATGGATCATAAGTATCAATTTCTTGTGGTAAAATTGATCTTATAGCTATCTCCTCTGAACCCATTGCTACTAAATCATCAGACTCATATAGAACTAAAGGTTTTGCGGCCATTGTATCTTTAGCCATTCCTAAAGAATCTTTTGTAGCAACAAAATAAGTAAATACACCATCGAGACCTGTTAACGACTCTTTCATTCCTTCTTCTAATGAAGCCCCATCTCTCATTTTTTCAGCAAGGTAAACTGCAATTAATTCAGAGTCACATTCTGACATAAATCTCATTCCCTTATTTTCTAAAGCTCTTCTATTATTCCAATAATTCGTTAGTTGACCATTGTGAACAACGGACACATCACTAAAAGGATATCCCCAAAAAGGGTGGGCAGATTTGATATCTACACCTGACTCAGTAGCCATTCTTGCATGTCCAATTGCATGAGTACCAACAAGTTTATCTAAGTTATATCTATCGCAAACCATTTTGGCATTCCCTAGATCTTTGATTACTTCTAATGATTTACCCATAGATAAAATTTCAACACCAGGAATGCTTTCTATTTTTTGTGAGAATTCTAATAAATCTTTTTTATTGTATTCAATTTCATATCTTAATGAGTAAGGGAGTATTCTTTCCTCCTTGATTATTTTTGCACCCATTTCTGCAAGATAACTATCAACAATTTTCTTTCTTTCATCGTATACAGATACATCTTCAGCAACTGACGTACTTCCCTCACCAACGTTTTCACCAACTTTAAATCTCATGATGAAATTTTTGCCATCTGTATCACCATACAACGCATAACCGGTTGAGTCTTCTCCTCGATGCTTTAAGGCTTGCAACATTCCTTGAAGTTCATGACCAACGTTGGATGATTTTCCTCTATGAATTAATCCTGCTATTCCGCACATATATTTTTTCTCTCTGTATCTATTATGGTAAACAATCTAAATAAGTATCTAAATCCCATTGAGTTGTTGCACCTAAAAATCTTTCCCACTCATCATTTTTATACCAATGGAAAACTTTATACATCTCATCAGGCATTGCAGATTTAATAATTTCATCTTCTGATAATCTTTCTAAAGCTTCACCCAAACTCAAAGGAAGTTTCTTAACATCTTTACCTGCCTTTTGAGCTTCATAAATATTTCTAGACTCTGGAGCTGCGGGTTGCATCTTTTTACTAATTCCATGATCACAAGCTTTTAGTAAGGCTGCACCTAGTAAATATGGATTATGCATTGAGTCAACCGATCTGTATTCAAATCTTCCCGGTGCTGATACTCTCAATCCACAAGTTCTATTTTGGTAACCCCAGTCAGCATAAACAGGAGCCCAGAAACCTTGATCCCACAATCTTCTATATGAATTTACTGTTGAAGATCCTAATGCTGTTAAGGCTGGTAAATGTTCCATAATACCTGCTATTGATTGTAATCCAATTTTTCCAGGTAACTGCATATCCTTAGTATCCGGCATAAAAGTGTTTGTTCCACCTTCTACATAACCAAAAACTTCTTCAACACCTGGTAAAGATTTGTGTCCAAGCTTATTCGTTTTGATTTTTCCACCTTTCCATAAAGACATATTAGTATGACACCCACTTGCCGAAACTCCCATAAATGGTTTTGTCATAAAACATGCAATTAGATTATGTTCTCTTGCAACTTGAGCACATATTTGTCTGTAAGTTGATAGTCTATCTGCATTTCTTAAAACGTTATCATATGTCCAGTTCAATTCTAATTGACCAGGTGCATCTTCGTGATCACCCTGAATCATATCTAGACCCATTGCTTTTGCATATTCTATCACCTTCATAAATACAGGTCTTAATGACTCAAATTGGTCTATGTGATAACAAAATGGTTTTGAAAATCCTTTACCAGTTGGAGTTCCATCATCATTTTTAGTCAACCACATCATTTCCGGCTCAGTTCCTACTCTTAGTTCTAAACCATGTTTCTTTTGAAATTCATCCATGAAAATTCTTAAATTTCCTCTGCAATCAGAAGTTAAATGACCTCCAGGATTATTTCTTTCTTCTCTGTTTCTAAAACAAGTTACAAAAACTCTTCCAACTCTTTTATCCCACGGTAACTGACAAAAAGTTTCAGGGTCAGGAATTCCAACCAATTCCATTGCCTCTGGTCCATAACCAATATAGTTGTTGTGTCGATCTAAAAATAAGTTCGCAGTTGCTCCGTAAACTAATTGGAACCCTTTTTCAGCTGTTCTTTCCCAATGATCAGCGGGTATTCCTTTTCCAACCACTCTTCCTGTTACAGAAATAAATTGATAATAAATATAGGTTATTCCTAATTCGTTTATTTTTTCTCTGACTTTTTTGACTTGCTTATCTCTACCTGGTCGGTTTACGTGTTTTTCTAGATCCGTCATTTTCCCCTCAATGAATTATAAATTTATTCAAGCGTAACTGAAAAATTTATTAGTGTCTAGGCTTGAAGTTTAGCTCCAAGGAAATGGACTGTTCGAAGTAGGGTGCAATTCTCCCTTCTCGTAACGGTTGAATCTAAATGGTTTTAATAAATCACTTTCAGTACCAAGAATTTCTTTTGCCACCAATTCACCAACACCAATCATTTTGTATCCATGGTTAGCATCAGCAATCATATAAACATTTTCAAAAAATCTATCGAAGATCGGAAAAGAGTCAGGGGTCATACATCCAAGTCCACCTGAAGGACCCTTTCTATACAGGTCTGATTTCCCCTCAAATCTTTTTTGACAATGAGCTAAAGCTGAGCACCACATTTCACTAAAAGCATCAGTTGTTTGATACTCTGGTGACTCGATCCCATATGGATCAACATTAACTTTATCAAAATGTTTTTTAACAATGTAAGGAGAGGTTCCTCCTTGAACACCTAACCCTTCAATATCAGGCTTATAATAAATTCCCCAAATTTTATCTGTAATTAATTTTTTTGTTTTATCTGAATACAATGGCGCAGTAGAGTCGACATGAACCACAGGCGGTTGTTTACCATCATTTGTTTTTAAGAAATCTGGTTCTACCCCAATAACACCCTCTTGAAGCATCCAGTAAGTCCACATATCAGTAACATGCATCCTACCATCTTTACCTTTAATGTTAGCAGTTTTGGGCAGTTCTAACATATTCCAAAAATCTCTTGCCCAAGGTCCCGCACCAATTACGACTTGTTCACAATCAATTGTCCCTTTGTCTGTTTCTACTCCAGTTACAGCTTTACTATTACTACCTCTTTTAAAACCAGTAACTCTAACACCTTTCATCACTTGAACACCATTTGAGGTAGACTTATTTTCAAGTGCTTTAATTGAATCCTTATTAAAAGCATATCCACCTTTTTTTTCATGAAGAATAGATGTGATTCCTTGAGCTTGCCAATCATCAAAGATACCCTTCATATAATTCATGCAATCTTTCTCACCTTCTATAAATTCAGACTCATAACCAATTGCTTTTTGTTGTTCATAAATACTGGCGACATCCTCATGCATAACTTCAGGTGATATTTGTAAATAACCAACTGGATTATATTTAAATGCTTTTGGATCACTCTCCCAAACTGAAACTGAATGGGCCATTAATTCTCTCATTGCTGGTTGAAAATAATTATTTCTAACAACACCACAAGCTATGCCGCTCGCACCTGCCGCAGTATCTTTCTTTTCTAAAACAACAATATCTCCTGGATTTTTATACGTCTCGGATAGTTTCCAAGCAGTACTTAATCCGTGGATCCCCCCACCGATAATTACTACTTTTGCTTTTGTCGGTAATGACATACTCACATCTTTATTTTTCATGCGACGTAAATATATAATTTTTTATATATATAAAAAATATAAGTAAAAATAACGAAGCTTTAAAAGCTTAGATGTTTAAGGGTTTCAATGTATTTATTAAACTCTTCAATAAAAGATACACTTGGCTTTATGTGCTTTTTTCGCTGGTCTCCAGAAGTTTTTTCTAAGAAAAAAAAACCTTTTTCACATGCCTCATTAATCATCAAAGCTGATTTAGGACGTGAAGTTTTAAACAATTTTGTCTTTAATTCTTCAACTGTTAAGTCCTCTTTATACTTATAAGCGTGCATAACTAAAAGCATCATATGATAATGAGAAGGTGATTTTCTAAAAAAATAGTTACTAGACATGTGGGAAAGTTTCATCTGATCTTCCCAAAATTCTAGTAAATCTTTTGCTGTTTTGGGCATTAAGATCTAACTCTAGTTTTCTTAGGATCGAAGTGTGGGAAAGCAACTACTTTGGCAGAAATTCTTTTTTGATGACCATCAATTTTACCCACCTCTACCTCAGTGCCTATTTCAGAATATTGATTATCAATTCTACATAAAGCTATATTTTTATTGAGAGTAGTAGATAAACAACCACTTGTAATTACACCTACTTGAGATCTGCCAACATGTACACAGTCACCATGACCTGAAGGTTCTTTACCAATTAACTCAAGACCAACAAGTTTTTTTTGTGGATTAGCTTTTCTTTCTTTCAAAACACTTTTACCAATAAAATCTTCTTCCTTTGATTTGAGAGGGACTGCAAAACCAATTCCAGCTTCAAACGGATCCTGTTGACCATCAAATTCGTTTCCAAACAAAATTAAACCTGCTTCAATTCTCAATTTATCTAAAGCGGCAAATCCAGCAGGTATTAAATTATCATCTTTGCCATACTCCATAAGTTTATCCCATACTTTTGGTGCATCTTTTGGATGGCACCATATTTCATAACCAAGTTCACCGGTGTAACCAGTTCTAGAGACAATTAATGGTATTCCTTGGAGTTCTTCAACTCTGCAAATTGAAAACCTAAACCATTCTAACTCATCGATTGCAGGCTGTGTTGGAGGTGTAAAAATCATTTTTTTTAAAATTTCTCTGCTTTTTGGCCCTTGAATGGAAACATTGCTAATTTGATCTGTTGAGTTTTTTATATTTACTTTGAACTTTTTCTTTTGAGCAACTTCTTTCAGCCACTCTCCTGCATACTCGTCTCCGCAAATCCATCTAAATCCAGTTTCACTTAATCTAAATAAAGTGCCATCATCGAACATCATCCCGTTTTCATAGCACATTGCTGAATAAACAATTTGTCCAACAGAAAGTTTTTTAATATTTCTAGTTAAAGTATAATTCATTAATTCTTCAGCATCTGGACCTATAATTTCAAATTTTCTCAATGACGATAAATCGATTAAAACAGCATTCTCTCTGCACGCATTATATTCTTCTACCACACCATGTTTTGTGTAATCATTTGGAAGCCAAAAACCTCTAGCATCAATAAAATTTCTAGTTAATTTTGATGTTCTTTCATAAAACCCAGAATTTCTAGTAAGTTTTTTTTCAGAGTCTGTTTTCATTCTAAAAGCAAATGATTTTGAAAATTCTTTTTTTTTGTCATAGGTTCTAACAAAAATATCTGTGGGATTCCATGAATTACATGCATCAATATCACTTGGACATGCTGTCGTTCCAATAGTTAAATCTTTTAATGCTCTAAACATTACATAATCTCCAGGTCTTGCAAATGATTCATCAGAAATGACAGAATTTAAACCAGTTGCTGAGGTGTTAAAAAATAAATTGATGGCTTGCCAACCTTTTTGTTTTTCAACTCCATATGCGGCCATTGCATTATTAAGATTATCCGAACAATTTGGATGACCAAAATAACCTGCATCTTCATAATATTTTGATGTGCAAGCTAAATTAAATGTATCATGTTTCCCAACTGTATCTCTAATCACTTCAACTAAAGGTTCGTGATCTGTGTCATAAAATTTTGAGAACAATCCTGGCCCAGGAAAAGTATTACCCATGAAAGTTCGTGTGGTCTGCCAATCAAGTCCTTTTTCAATTTTTTTATCAAGTTTTCTTGTATCAAATGCAACAAAGTCAGAGCATTGTCTACCTGCTGGACTAATAATTTGGATATAATCACCTTCTTTAACCTGAAAGGAAATAGCAGTTTGTCTATCAATATTTTTTTCGTAATGTGGCTCAAACACGGGGTCAGGAATTATTGATAATTCTTTATCATTCATAATTTTAGCTCTTTTTACAAATAATATTAAATCACCAGATGGATTTTGTTCACTTACCAACATGTCATTTTGTGGTGCAGAGAAAATAACATAGCACTTATCTTTAGATTTTAATTTAATCTTTTCACCGCTAGGTGTTTTTTCATCAAATAAAATTGAAGAATGCGATTTATTTAAATCTAGATTTCTTTTTTTTAGTTGAAAATTTGTAGCTAAAGAACTTTCATCCTTTTTTTTTAAAATCTCTTTAATAAAACTTTTGTTACTATTTTCTTTCAAATTCAAAATTGCGAGTTCAGATTTTCCATCTTTGTCGAAACAAATTATTTCACAAACCTGATTTCCTTCATCATTAATGATCTCTATTTCGTCATCTGGAAAAATTTGTAAACCAGTTAGCCCACCAGCGTTTACAACGTGTCTTTCAACTCCAGGTGGTAGTATATTTAGACCAGGTTCTTTTATATCTAATGTAGTCAGCGACATTTTTTATATCTATTATTATATTATATAAATATCTATTAGTTGACTATCATTTTACTTAGGCACATACTATTCACACTTAATATTAAGAAAGGGGAATAAATGCGAAAAATAATATCATTTGTATCTGCAATAATAATCTCAGCGGTAAGTTTTGCTGGTATAGCAAATGCAGATAGTAAAAAACCCATCGTTATTCCGACACATAACTGGTCAAGTCAAATTGTAATGGCCTATGTTATTGGTGGAATGTTCGAAAGTATGGGTAACAACGTAAAATACGTTAATGCTGACTCTCAAGCAGTATACGAGTCAATTAGAATTGGTGATGTAACTATATCTCACGAGGTATGGGAATCTGCTTTTGGTAAATCATTCACAACTGCTTTGGATAAAGGTGGTTTGTTAGATTGGGGAGATCATGAGGCAAGAACTCTAGAGGATATGGGTTATCCTAATTGGGTTGCTGAAAAAGGATTATGCCCTGGTTTACCAGATTGGACAGCATTAAAAAATCCAGATTGTGCAAAAAACTTTACAACACCTGACTCTCCAAATGGAAAAGGAAGAATGTTGGAAGGTCCACAAACATGGCATGGTGATTTAATTCCACAAAGAGTTGACGCTTTAGGTTTAGGTGATCTTTGGTGGGTTAAATTTGCTGGAAGTGCAGATGCTTTATGGGCAGAGTTAGCTGCAGCTGAAAAAGAAGGAAGAGGAACAATCATCTTTAACTGGACACCAAACTTTACTGATGGTGCTGGTTTTACATTTATCGACTTTCCTCCATACACAGCTGGTTGTAGACCAGAAGATGGTGGTGATGGAAAATGTGGTTCGCCAGATGGTTATTTGAAAAAAGCAGTTAATGCTGACTTTCCAAAAACTCATCCAAAAGCAGCAGCGGCATTTAAAAAACTTTCGTTCTCAACAAGTCAAATTGGTGCAATGGCAGCTTTAGTTGACGTTGACAAAATGACTCATGAGGATGCAGCTAAAAAATGGTTAGCAGACAATAAGAAAGTTTGGCAAGCTTTTACTAAATAAGGTTAAGAGCTATTAAATCTTTAAATCTCTCCCAACAACGTTGGGGGAGATTTTTTTTTAGATGAAATTTATGATCAAAATATTACTTTTTATATTTGTTAATTTCTTTTTTTTTAATGGAGTTTTAGCAAAAGATATAAATATTAATGAAGACATTAATCTTGAATTCAAGTGTTCACTAGAAAAAAAAATCATTAAAAATTCTGAATATAATTATCAAACTTTTCTGGCAAAAGATTTAAAAGAAAAGGATTTAGACAAATTTAAAATTCAATCAAAAAAACCACAAACTCTTTTAATAACAGGATTATCATTATTTCTTTCTGAGTCTGCATCATTAAATGTAAAAGTTGTAAATAAAGATGTGGTTTTATTTAAATCTATCGATAAAGAAAAAAATTATTCTGAGTCAGGTATTATTACTAGGAAAACAGGGGAATTGATTCACGAAATTACCAAAAATATAAAAAGTGAAAATTCTGAGAAATATATTTCTATTTATTCTTGCACTAAAAATGACAAAAAAGTCTAATTTTTTTTTAATTGTTTTTGTGTAAACTATGCTGATGAAAAAATTTTTTCTCACCATAATTTTAAGTTTCTTAATTTCATCGGTTGCTATAGCTAGAAGCACCGGATGTAAGGAGGGTAATTGTGAAAATGGTTTCGGTAAGTGGGTTTACACTGACAAAACAACTTACGAAGGAGAGTGGGTAGGTACAAAAAAAAATGGTCAAGGTGTTGAGACTTGGCCAAATGGATATATTTACAAAGGCGAATTCAAGAATAGTGAATGGAGTGGAAATGGTATTTTGACTTTTCCCGATGGGTCAACCTATGAAGGTGAATGGGCTAAAGGATTTATGAATGGTAAAGGAACTTTTACTTGGACTGATGGATCAGTGAAATCTGGAATTTGGAAAAATGGTAAATTACAAGATTAAATGTCAAAAGAAAGTAACTTAGATAAGATTAAAAATTTACCTGAATTCACTAAACAATTTGGTGGGTTAGTAATTATTATCCTAATAGTCATATCGTCTTTTTTCGTTTTAAATATTATGTTTGGTGGAGGTGATGAATTGGTTAGAAAAATGAAACTTGAGGAGGAAAGAATTGCTCAAGAGAAAAAACTAAGTGAACTTATTTCAAAACTTCCTTCTGGCATATTAGTTACATTTGATGGCACTGATCATTTTAAACTAAGTGATGAAGTATATGAACAGGTTTGTAAGGCAACAAAGTTGATCCCACAACGTGCGATAATGGGTGCAAATTTTTTAAATTTTAGAGCTCATGAAATTTATACAATTAACGGAAATAAAATTGATGAGACGTTTGTAAAATGGGATGGCACAAAAAATAAGTGTTTTGCAGGTTTTACAGTAAGTGGAAACAATGTAGGAGTAAATGAGTCGATAACTGTTAGTGGTGAAGCCCTAAGTTTCTTAAGTACTGGAATTGATACTAGAGTTTATTTTATTAAAAATTTTTAAGGGGAAATGGTTACAATATTATGGATTTAATTTTACCTTATTTTCATATAACTTAATTGAGATTTATGGCTGAGACAGTAATCAAATGTGAAAATGTCTACAAAATTTTTGGATCAAATGCCAAAAAAATGCTTCAAGAGTCAAATGGAAATGTTGATGCCAAAACTTTTCAAAAAAATGGATGTATCGTAGGTGTAAACAATGCATCATTTGAAGTCTCAAAAGGTGAGATGTTAGTTGTTATGGGTTTATCTGGTTCAGGTAAATCAACATTATTAAGATGTATATCTAGATTAACAGATGCAACAGGTGGTAAAATTTTCATTGAAGGACAAGATCTATTACAACTAAACAATAAAGAGCTTATTGAGCTAAGAAGAAATAAAATGGGTATGGTCTTCCAAAGCTTTGCTTTACTGCCTCATAAAACAGTTGTGGAGAACATCGCTTTTCCACTTCAGATTAAAGGTGTCAAAACTGAGGACAGTATTAGTAAGGCAATGGATATGGTCAAGCTAGTTGGACTTGATGGAAGAGAAAACTATTTTCCAAGAGAATTATCTGGAGGACAGCAACAACGAGTTGGAATCGCTAGATCTCTAGCAGTCGAACCAGATATTTGGTTTTTAGATGAACCATTTTCAGCTTTAGATCCTTTAATAAGAAAAGAAATGCAAGATGAATTTTTAAGACTTCAAGAAAAATTACAAAAAACAATTATGTTTATAACTCATGATTTTGATGAAGCTTTAAAACTTGCTGATCGTATTGCAATTATGAAAGATGGTATAATTGAACAATTAGATACTCCTGCTAATATTGTTTTAAATCCAGCCACAGAGTACGTACGTAAGTTTACAGAAGAGGTCCCAAGAGAAAAAGTTTTATTAATTGAAGATGTAATGGATGCATCTAAAAATGATTTAGGTGATTTAAAAGTTTCAAAGGATGAAATAATCGAAAATGTTGCAGAAAAAATTCTTACTCAAGAAAAAGTGGTAGCTGTGATTAATGGTGAAAATGAAATTGTGGGCTCTATAAACCCAACTAAAATTATTAATACAGTTTTTGGAGGAAGAAAAAATAATAATTAATTATGGAATTTTTAAAAAGATACCCCAAAACATTTCAATGGTTATTTTTATTAATCGTTTTTTTTGCTTTATGTTTTGCTATTGAAGTTCCAGAAACATATAAATTTATCCGTGGCCAAGCAGAATTTGTAAAAGATCCAAATCAGAGTAGTTATGTGTTTTTAGGGAAAGAGGTAAGATATTATGCCTTTGATGTGTTTTGGCGGTTACCTCCATTACTAGGCTGGCTACCTATTTGGATAAACGACTCTTTATTTTTTTTAATGAATGAATGGATGCCAATTGAGGTTTGGAATGAAGATACACAAGAGTTTAAAAGTCGTCCTATAGTTTTACAAATAAGTAGAAATTTAACAGCGTTTATGACTTTCTTAATACAGTTAATAAGAGAGGTTTTATTAGGTGGTCTTGAAACTATAGTGGCATTTAGTAGTTGGGATTGGATCGATAAAAATCCTTGGGCTGAACTTCCAGGATTACCATGGACTATTGTAGCAGCAGGTGCAGCAATCCTTTCATATAAAGTCAGCGGGAAAGGTCTAGCATTGTTTGCTGGTTTAACGATGATTTATATTTCAATATTTGGTCAATGGAAACCATCTATGCAAACTCTTTCATTTATACTAGTCGCAGCACCCTTGTCGTTTATTTTTGGGTTAGGCTTAGGAATAGCAGCATTTAAAAGTAAACGTGTCGAGAAAGCTCTTTATCCAATATTATTGGTGATGCAGACTATGCCGCAATATGCGGTATTGGTTCCTGCTTTAGTTCTTTTTGGAGTTGGTGATCATGCTGCAGTAATAATCACCATGGTTGTAGCTATACCACCAATGATATTACTAACCATATTAGGCTTAAGAGCAGTACCTCCAGAAGTAATTGAAGCTGGTAGAATGAGTGGATGTAATAATTGGCAATTAATGTTTAAAGTTTTAATTCCAACTGCAAGAAGAGACATTTTAATTGGTGTTAACCAAGTCATTATGGTGTGTTTTTCCATGGCAGTAATTTCAGCTTTTATTGGTGCAAAAGGTTTAGGATTTAATCTGCTATTGGCGCTAAATCAGTTAAATATAGGATTAGCACTAGAAGCAGGCTTGTGTATTAGCTTAATTGCGATTTTATTAGATAAAATGTCATTAGCTTGGGCTAATAAACAAACAGATTATTTTGGTAATCTGACATTCTTTCAAAGAAATAAAAATATCTTATTTTTTGCAGCAACAGTAATTGTTGGAATAGTACTGGCTTACATTGGAACCTTTTTATTTAAAGGTAGTTTTAATTATCTATTTGAAGTTCCACATAATAAAGGAATATCAACTGCTGATTTTTGGAATAAAGGGGTTGATTGGATTTTTGATACTTTTTTTGTTTATATTAAAGCATTTAATACATGGCTCATTCAAGAGGTGCTTCAACCAATGAGGGCTTTATATTTAAGGATGCCAGCTGTAGCAACTATAGTTTTGGTTGTTGGTGCAGGATATCTAATTGGTGGAATTCGTTCAGCTTTAGTTGTTTGTGGATTGACACTATTTATTGCCTTAAGTCCTTGGTGGGATAGGGCTTTAGTAACGACTTATATGGCAACATTTGGAGTAATTGTATCTTGTACTATTGGATTTACAGTTGGAACATTATGTTTTCAAAATAAACGCTCTGCTAATTTCATGTTAGGAGTATGTGATATTTTTCAAACATTTCCATCATTTGTTTATCTAATTCCAGTGATGATGTTATTTGGTATTACGGATACATCTGTTTTAATAGCTGTTATAGTTTATGCAACAATCCCTGCTACTAGATACACCATTGAGGGATTGAGAAGTGTTCCTGCTGGTTTACACGATGCTGCAACCATGTCTGGTGTTAATAAATTTCAAAGATTAACAAAGATAGAATTTCCTTTAGCTTTTCCTCACATGATGCTTGGTATAAATCAAACAATTGTATTTGCTTTATTCATGGTAATTATTGGAGCTTTCATTGGTACTGAAGATTTAGGACAATATATATTAAAAGCACTATCAGATAAAAAAGGTGCTGGGATTGGGTTAACACTTGGTATTTGTGTAGCTTTTATAGCTCTTATATTTGATAACCTGATTAGATCATGGGTTGAAAAAAGAAAAAAACACCTGGGTATTGATTAAAACTTAGTTATTTATTCAAAAAAGTTTTTAAAGTATCATCCATTGCTTTTGCCCAAGGTGTGTGGTGAACTGGTGCAACAGATCCTGTTACCGGTGATGAGAAAGATTTGTCTCTATAAGTTGATATGTCTTCAACTTTATGATGTTCCCATTCTTTAAAATGTTTTCTTATTAATTCAAAATCAATTCTAGGATAATCAGACATTTCATGTAGCTCCTTTGTGTACTCTGTTTGAAAATCAATCATTTGATCAGGATTTTCAAGTTTTTCCTCCATTGCAACCCATTTGTTTATGTCATTTTCAATTTCTTTACTATCAGGCATTTTTATTTTACCCATAACTACATCACGAGCATACCAAGCTTGGCAATCAAACATATTAAATGTATGAAATTGATCCTGCATGCCAAGATACATTAGTTTATGATTATCTTGCCAGACTACACCTTTGTATAATTTAGGTGGATAGAGTCTATTTCTTGTCTTCAATTGTAAGTTTTCCTCTAAAAATGGAAAATGGTGCAAGTATCCTGTGCATAAAATTATAACGTCAGTTTCTTGTTCAGTGCCATCTTTAAAAATAGCTTTCTTACCATCTAGTCTATCTAGGTAATGGACTTCTTTCATGCCTTTAGGCCATTTGAATCCCATTGGGTTATGTCTATATCCAATAGTTACACTTTTTGCTCCGTACTTATTACATTGAAGAGCAATATCTTCAGCTGAATAACTACTGCCTAATACTACAATATTTTTACCTCTAAACTCTTCTGCGTCTCTAAAGTCGTGGGAGTGCATAATTCTTCCTGGGAATGATTTCATTCCATCATATTCAGGAATAAATGGAACAGAAAAATGACCAGTTGAGACAATTACAAAATCGAAATTTTCTTTTAAAATTTTATCTTTTACTTTGTCTTGATAGCTAATTTCAAATTTTTCATTTTTAAAGATTGTATTGATGACCCTTGTATTAAATTTAACTTTATTTTTAAAATTTCCACTTATAGCTCTTCCAACTATATAGTCGTATAGTACTTCCCTTGGAGGAAATGACGGAATTGCTTTGCCAAAATGTTTATCAAAAGAATAGTCAGCAAACTCTAAACATTCCTTGGGCCCATTAGACCAAAGATATCTATACATACTATTTGGAACTGGATCTCCATACTGATCAGAACCTGTTCGCCAACTATAATTCCAGAGACCACCCCAATCTTCTTGTTTTTCAAAACAAATCACTTCAGGAATTTTTTCACCTTTTTTTTCTGCTTGCTCAAATGCTCTTAACATTGATAAGCCACATGGACCTGCACCGATAATAGCTACTTTACTCATAAGATTTAATAAAAATTAAGACTATTTTACTAACAAAATATTAAAATTTAAAATAAAATAATGACTTAATATGAAAATTGACATAAAAAATTTTCACGTATGTGTTGCATTTTAAATTTTCGTTTAATTAATATTTTTGAATTTAAATCAATATGAAAAAATTTTTAATAATTGGAGGAGGGGCCATGGGATCTGCTTTCACAATTCCCTGCCTGGAAAATAAGAATGATGTTGTAATTACTGAGCCTTACTCAAAAAAATTCATAAAAGAGTTATCCTCAAAAAGAAAATACCATTCTGCATTAAAAATGAATTTGCCAAAAAAAATTAAATTTCGAAAATATTCTGGTGATTTATTAAAAGAAAAATTTGATTTAATTGTAATTGCTTTAAGTTTACCTGGAATAGACTTTATTGGTAAGGAGTTGAAGAAAAATAATATTAATACACCTTTGCTGGTTCTCACTAAAGGGTTAAAATATATATCTAGGAGTAAGAAAATTTTTACTATTTCTGAAAAACTTCAAAAAGTTTCTGGGATAAAAAATATTTCTGTTTTAAAAGGTCCATGCTTAGCAAAAGAATTAGCGAGAAAACATCAAACAAGTGTAATAATTGCAAATAAAAATATAAATTTTGCAAAAAAAATAGGAAAAAGAATTTCTACAAAATATTATTTAAATGAATTCTCAAAAGATATTATTGGTGTTGAAGTCTGTTCAGCAATTAAAAATATATATGCAATGATTATAGGTGCTGGTCAAAGTCTAAATACGTCATCAAGTTTATTTCAAAGATCAATCAATGAAATGAAATATTTGACAAAATATTTTAAAGGAAAAGAAACTAGTACACTCGGGCTTGCTGGTGTGGGTGATTTATATGTTAGCGCTGCGGGTGGTAGAAATAGTAAAATGGGCAGTTACTTAGGAAAAGGATATACATTTAAAAATGCAAAAAAAAGATTTATGCCTAATGACACTGTTGAAGGAGAACAGTTAGTTAGAGAAATTGCCCCATATGTTATGAGAAAAATTAATAAGAAAAAAATTCCTTTAATGATTAGTTTATTTAAAGCAATATTGAATAATAGAAAACTTACAGTCACTTAAAAAAATATGAAATCTAATTGGAATTATCCAACAACAGTTTGGGTAGGCAAAGATAGGGTTAAAGATTTAGGAGAAGCTTGTCATAATTTAAAGGTTAACAACCCATTATTTGTTACCGACAAAGATTTAGTAAATCTTCCATTTATTAAGGAGGTAATTAGTGAAATTAAAAAAAAGTTAAAAAAATTAATATTATTTTCAAATTTTACAGGAAATCCATTTGGTGAGAATGTCGATGAGGGTGTGAAACAATTTAAACAGAATGATTGTGATGGTGTAATTACGATTGGCGGAGGAAGTGCCATTGATGTTGGGAAAGCTATAGCTTTTATGTCAGGTCAAAGTAGACCTATTTGGGATTTTGAGGATGTTGGAGATTATTGGAAAAGAGCTAATGATAAAAATATTTTTCCAATAATTGCAATTCCGACTACTGCAGGAACAGGATCTGAAACTGGTCGAGCATCTGCAATCATTAATAAAAAAACGGGTGTTAAAAAAATTATTTTTCATCCAAAAATTTTACCCTCAATTGTTATTCTTGACCCAAAATTGACTATTGAGCTTTCGCCAAGGTTAACTGCTGCAACAGGGATGGATGCCTTAGCTCACAATATTGAGGCATATTGTGCACCAAGCTTTCATCCTATGGCAGATGGTATTGCTTTGGAGGGAATGAAACTAATTAAAAATTCACTTGTTGTTGCATACCAAGATGGAAAAAATATTGAGGCTAGACAAAATCTTTTGGCAGCTTCGTCAATGGGTTCAACAGCTTTTCAAAAAGGATTAGGTGCAATTCATTCATTGAGCCATCCTGTTAATGCTCAATATAATATTCATCATGGATTGAGTAATGCAATTTTTATGCCGTATGTATTAACTTTTAATAAATCTATTATAGAAAAAAAAATTATCTCAATTTGTGATTATTTAGATTTAGATAAAAATTTTGAAAGTTTTTTATCGTGGATTTTGAATTTAAGAAAAGATTTAGCGATCCCTCATAAACTATCTGACATTATGGATTGTTCCAAACTAGATTTAAATAAATTATCTCTAATGGCTTTAGAAGATCCATCTACTAGTGGTAATCCAAAAAAAATCAATCAAGAGGATCTTAAACTGATGTATCAGCATAGCATTTCAGGAGAATTGTTTGAATGAAAAAAATATTAATTGTAGAGGGAAATTTAAGAGAAGAAAATGAGAGCTTTTCACAAAATGGTATTCAAACACATACAGAAAGCTTAAAGGACAGCTTAAGCCATTTTACTGATGAACTTTCATTTGATGTTGTTAACCCCTCTTCAGATCAAAATATTCAATTAATATCAAATCAACTCGAGCAGTATGATGGTCTTATTTGGGGTGGAAGTAGTTTAAATATTTATAATGATACTCCAGAAATTAGAAGGCAAATTGAATTCATGAAAAATTGTCAAAATAAAGTAGGGAAAATTTTGGCAATTTGTTGGGGCATGCAAGTTGCAGTCACAGCAGCAGGTGGCCAAGTCAAAAAGGCTGATAGTTCACATATTGGTATAGCAAATGAAATAGAGATAAACAAAAATGGAGTCAAACATCCTCTTTATAAAAATAAAGATAAAAAATTTAATTCCCCAGCATTCAATTTTGATGAAGTGGTAAAAATACCTGATAAAGGAATTTGTTTAGCCTCGAATAAGATTAATAAAGTTCAAGGTTTATATTTTGAGGTTAATAAGACAAAAATTTGGGGGCTACAATACCACCCAGAAATAACTTATGAAAAAATGATTAATCTTATTGAGTTTAGAAAAGAGAGATTAATTGAGAGTAGAAAAGTATTTAAAGATGACAGTGAAGTTCAAAAACACATTGCTTATATCAAAAAAGAAATTTCAGTTTCAGATAAAGAAAAAAGAATGTTAGAGCTTAAAAATTGGCTTAACGAATTAAATTAAAATAAACCTTCGATTTCACCTTTTTTATTAAGTTTAATAGAGTCTGCTGCTGGTACCCTTGGTAATCCAGGCATTGTCATTATTGCTCCACAGACAACAACTATAAATTCAGCTCCTGAGGAAAGCCTTATTTCTCTAATTGGTAATGAGTGACCTGTAGGTGCACCTTTGAGATTAGGATCAGTTGAAAAACTATACTGAGTTTTAGCTACACAAATTGGTAATTCTCCATAACCTGCTTCTTCAAAACTTTTAAGTTGATCTCTAATTTTTGTATCCACAATAACTTCATTGGCTCTGTAAATTTCTTTTGCTATTGTTTCAATTTTTTTAAACAATGGTGTCTTACTTTCGTATAAAAATTTAAATTTATTTTCATTTTTTTCACATAAATCAGCAACATGTGAAGCTAATTCTTTTGTACCTTCTCCTCCATTTGACCAGTGGGTACAAAGACTTGCCTTTATTCCTAATTTATTACAATAATCAACTAAAGTTTTTACCTCATCGTCAGTATCTTTTACAAAATGATTTACAGCTATAGCTACAGGAAGACCAAATTTTTTTACATTTTCAACATGCCTTTCAAGGTTGACTAAACCTTTTTTTAGTGCCTCAACGTTTTCATTTTTAAGATCATCTTTGGCTACACCACCATGCATTTTTAATGCTCTAATTGTAGCAACAATAACCACACAACTTGGTTTTAAATCAGATTTTCTACATTTAATATCTAAAAATTTTTCAGCACCAAGATCTGCACCAAACCCAGCTTCAGTTACTACATAGTCAGCTAATTTAAGTCCAGCTTTAGTCGCAATCACAGAATTACAACCATGTGCAATATTAGCAAAAGGTCCGCCATGAATTATTGCAGGATTATTTTCTAATGTTTGAGTTATGTTTGGTCTTATAGCTTCTTTCAACAAAACAGTCATAGGTCCCTGTGCTTTTAAATCTTTAGCATATATTGGTTTTTTCTCTCTTGTGTAAGCAACAGTAATGTTTCCAATTCTATTTTCTAAATCTTCCAAATTATTAGCCAAGCAAAAGATAGCCATTATTTCTGAAGCAACTGTAATATCAAAACCATCTTCCCTCGGGAATCCATTAGCGACACCACCAAGATTAATATTAATTGATCTTAACGCTCTATCATTCATATCTAAAACTCTTTTCCAAACAATTCTCCTTACATCTATATTAAGTTTATTCCCCCAATAGATATGATTGTCTATCAATGCAGATAAAAGATTATGTGCAGATGTAATTGCATGAAAGTCACCTGTGAAATGAAGATTAATTTGTTCCATAGGAACAACTTGAGCATAGCCACCACCAGCAGCTCCACCTTTCATACCAAAAGATGGACCTAAACTTGGTTCTCTTAAACAGACGATAGATTTTTTTCCAATTTTATTAAGACCATCATTGAGACCTACAGAAGTTGTGGTCTTTCCTTCCCCTGCTGGAGTAGGAGTTATGGCAGTCACTAAAATTAATTTTCCCTCTTTTTTATTCTTGAGACTATCAAGGTATTCTAAATTAATTTTTGCGATGTGACGCCCCATGGGGCTAAAGGCAGAACTTTCATCAGGAACATTTATTTTTGCTAAAATGTCTTTGATTGGTTGCATTTTAGCTTCTCTTGCAATTTGAATGTCTGATTTTATTTCACTCATAAAATTCTTTAAATATACAAAAACTGCTCGATTAGTATCTCTTTTTAAGAGCTTTGGAAATATCTAAAAATTATATATAAAAAAAATAGGAACTATTTATATTCATTATTATAAAATTTAATCATGCAAAAATATTCAGTATTTAGCCTAATCAAGAATGCTTTTTCTAATCATGAAAAATGGGATTTGGCATGGAAAGATCCTACCCCTAAAAAAGAATATGATGTTGTAATTATTGGTGGGGGTGGCCACGGGTTAGCTACTGCTTACTATTTAGCTAAAGAGCATCAAATAACTAATGTGGCAGTTATTGAAAAAGGATGGATTGGCGGAGGAAATATTGGAAGAAACACCACAATTATCAGATCAAATTTTATGTATGATGATAATGCTAGGTTCAATGAATTTGGAATGAACCTGTGGAGAAACATGAGTCAGGAATTAAATTTTAATGTCATGTTTTCACCAAGAGGAATAATAAATTTAGCTCATTCAGATGCACAAATGAATGCTTATGCTCGTCGAGGAAACTCTATGAGATTAAATGGAATAGATGCTGTTTTACTAAATAGGGAAGAAGTTAAAAAGATTATACCTATGGCTGATTTTTCTGAAGATGTTAGGTATCCAATTTTTGGAGGCTTAGCACAACCAAGTGCTGGGACAGCAAGACATGATGCGGTCGCATGGGGTTATGCTAGACAAGCTGACTCAATGGGTGTCGATATAATTCAAAATTGTGAGGTAACAGGCTTTGATATTGAGGCAGGAAAAATAACAGGTTTGAGAACATCTAGAGGAGATATTAAATCAAAAAAAATAGGATTGTGTGTAGCTGGTAGTACGAATGTTTTAGCAGAAAAACTTAATATGACACTCCCTATAGAAACTCATTTATTACAAGCTTGTGTTTCTGAGCCAGTGAAACCAGTTTTAGATGGAGTGGTAACCTTTGGTGCTGGACATTTTTATATTAGTCAATCAGATAAAGGTGAGATGGTTATGGGTGGAGATCTTGATGGATATAATAGTTATGCACAAAAAGGCAATCTTCCAACAATACAACATGTCTTAACCGGAGGTGTTGCTTTATTTCCATTCTTAAGTCGTTTGAAAATGTTAAGGACTTGGGGAGGGATTATGGATATGTCAATGGACGGTTCACCAATTATTGATAAAACTCATATCGATGGATTATATTTAAATTGTGGTTGGTGTTATGGAGGCTTTAAATCTGTTCCATCTTCTGGTTGGACATTTGCACATACAATCGCACAAGATAGAGTTCATGAATTAAATGAGGGATTTAGTTTAAATAGATTTTCTAAAGGTTACTTATTAGATGAGAAAGGCCTTGGAACAAAAACTTGGATTTCATAAATGTTAAATATTAAGTGTCCTTATTGTGGGGACAGGTCTCAAAAAGAATTTGCCTATGGAGGTGATGGAACAATTACTAGACCAAAACTTAATCAAGAAATAAGTGATGAAGAATGGGATAATTTTTTATATCTAAGAAAAAGCCCAAGAGGAAAACATATTGAATTGTGGCATCATATTGCTGGTTGCAGACAATGGTTTAAAGTTGAGAGAGATACAACTACTCACGAAATTTTTAGAACTTTTAAACCAGAGGAAGAATTTTGATGTCACAAAATTTTAGATTAAACACTGGTGGCTTAATTAATAGAGACAAACCTATTGAATTTAAATTTAATGGAAAAAAATATATTGGGTATGAGGGTGATACGCTGGCTTCAGCACTACTAGCCAATGGCATACATTTAATTGGAAGAAGCTTTAAATATCATCGTCCAAGAGGGTTTTTTGGTGCAGGAGTTGATGAACCAAATGCAAAAATGCAAGTGGAGATTAACGGTTGCTCTGAACCAAATATTAACGCAACTGAAATAGAATTAGTAAACGGTTTATCAGCAACTAGCCAAAATTGTTGGCCATCAGTAAATTTTGATATTGGTGCAATAAATAATTTCTTAAATCGTTTTTTCCCTGCTGGTTTTTACTACAAAACTTTCATGTGGCCTAAAAGTTTTTGGTACAGAGTGTATGAGCCTTTTATTCGAAAAGCAGCAGGATTAGGAATTGCTTCTCTAGAAAAAGATAAAGAGAGATATGAGCATAAATATGAATATTGTGATTTATTAGTTACTGGCTCTGGACCCGCTGGTTTAGCAAGTGCTTATGCAGCTGCCAAAAACGGAGCGAAAGTAATATTAGCAGAGGATAAACCTAGATATGGAGGGACGCTTTTAACAGATGACGTCACGATAGATAATTTATCTGGAAAAGATTGGTCAGAAAAAATTATATCTGAATTAAAAGAGATGCCTAATGTTATTGTTAAAAATAGATCTCAAGTTTTTGGATACTATGATCATAACATGATGGTAATGTTTGAAAGAACGGGAGATCATTTAGAAAAAAAAACTAAGTACACACCAAGACAAAGACTTTGGTATATAAGAGCTAAAGAAGTATTGCTATCAACGGGATCTATTGAAAGACCTATTGTTTTTGGAAATAATGATACACCTGGAGTTTTTCTCTCGGCTGCTGCAAAAGAATATATGAAAGTTTATGGTGTTCTAATTGGTAGAAAACCAATTATTTTCACTAATAACGATAGTGGTTATGAAACAGCTATTGAGTTTAAAAAGAATGGTGTCGATCCAATAGTTTTAGATACTAGAGAGGATCAAAACTCTGAGTTAATTAACGAAGCCAAAGATTTAGATATAAAGATCAAGTTTTCTTATGCAGTGATAGTTGCTCATGGATATAAAAAAGTAAAATCAGCAACAATTGGGAAATTAAATAAAGATAAGATAGATTTTGAAAATACAGAACAGATAGATTGCGACTCTATTTGTGTATCTGGATTTTGGACACCAACTGTTCATTTAGCATCTCAATCAGGCAATAAACTAAAATTTAACGACACAATAGATGCTTTTGTACCTGACAAATCAAAACAAAATGAACATTCTTTAGGTGCTGCTAATGGAACATTTACATTACAAGATACTTTAAAATACAGTTTTAATACCGGGTCAGAAGTTTCTAAAAACATAACTAAAAAAGATGAAAAAATACAAATTCCAAATACGAATGAACGAAAATATAGCACTCATGATAAATTTTGGTGTTCTCCACTTCCCAAAGGTAAAAATTATAAAAGATTTGTAGATTTTCAAAATGATGTAGCTGTTTCCGATATAGAGGTTGCTTTACGGGAAGGGTATAGATCAATCGAACATGTTAAGAGATATACAACACTGGGAATGGCAACGGATCAAGGAAGAACGAGTAATTTAAACGGATTACAATTGGTTGCGAATGTTGAAAAAAAAATTGTTCCTCAAGTAGGTCATACTACCTTTAGACCCCCTTTTACACCAGTTACTATTGGTACAATAGTTGGACGAGAGGTAGGAAAAGAATATATGCCTACAAGAAAAACACCAATGCATCATTGGCATGAAAAAAATAATGCAGTGTGGGTAGATGCCGGTGCTTGGAAAAGACCAAGATATTACAAAAGAGGAAATGAAAATTTATTTGAGGCATCAAAAAGAGAAGCAAAAAATGTTCGAGAACACGTAGGTGTTTGTGATGTAACAACTTTAGGGAAAATTGATATTAAAGGTCCAGACGCTGCAGAGTTTTTAAATAGAGTTTACACAAACGCATGGTTAAAACTTCCAGTAGGTAAAGCACGATATGGAGTAATGCTTAGGGAAGATGGAATTGTAATGGATGATGGGACAACAACCAGAATTTCAGAAAATCACTATCATATGACAACCACTACTGCACAGGCTGCAAACGTATTATCGCATTTGGAATATTACCTGCAAATTGTTTGGCCAGAATTAAATGTTAATGTCGTTTCAACAACCGAACAATGGGCTGGTGCGGCGATTGCAGGACCAAAATCAAGAGATTTGTTAGCAAAGCTTTTTCCTAAAATAGATGTTAGCAATGAGGCACTTCCTTTTATGGGATATGTAGAGGGAGATTTATTTGGCGTTAAAGCAAGAATTTTTAGAATTTCCTTTTCAGGTGAACTTGCTTACGAAATAAACGTTGAGTCTGATTTTGGATTGTTTATGTGGGAAAAAATAATTGATATTGGTGAAGAATTTAATATCCAACCTTATGGTACAGAAGCATTATCGACACTAAGAATAGAAATGGGTCATGTAGCTGGACCAGAACTTGATGGAAGAACCATTCCTTATGATGTTTCGTTAGAAGGTTTAGTATCAAAGAAAAAAGATTTTATTGGAAAGAGATCTTTAGCTAAAGAAGCATTTAATAAAACGGATAGACAAAAAATTGTTGGTTTAGTCCCATTGGACAGGAAATCAAGTATTCCAGAGGGATCTCATTTAGTAGAAAATAAAAATGCAAAACTACCAAATCCTAAACTTGGTCACGTTTCTTCATCTTGTTGGAGTGTGGAGAACAATAATCCTTTTTCTCTTGCAATATTAAAAGATGGAAAAAATATGATAGGAAAAAAGCTTTTCGCGGTTTCTCCACTAAAAAACACTTCTATTGAGGTTGAGGTTATGTCCTCACATTATGTAGACCATGAAGGAAAGAGAGTAAGATCGTGAAGCAAATTTCTTCTCTAAATAATGTGCATCAAAATGGAAAATTTGGTGATTTTGAAAATAAAAATGAGAAAGACTTATTAAAGATTTCAGAATTGAAGAATGTTTTAATATTCCAAATAGTTCAATATAAAAATTCAAGTTCAGATATTTCAAATATAAAAGTTGATGACCTAAAATTACCTTCGACTTTAAAATCCTCTTCAAATTCAGATACTAGAATTTTATGGATGGGACCAAAGAATTGGATAGTTATATCTTCTAAAATAGATTTACTTTTAAAAGATGGAAAACAATTTGATGAAAGTAATTTTGCAATTACTGATTTATCGCATTCAAGAACAATAATTGAAATTCAAGGTGATCTTGTTAATGAAGTTTTAAAAAAGGGATGTCCTATAAATATTGATAAATTTAATGAGGGTGATTGTACCAATTCGATTTATAACGGAATATCAATTACGATTGATTTTATTTCTAAAAATCCAAAAAAAGTAAGAATTTTTGGATTAAGAAGCTTTGGAGAGTCTTTGCATCATTCTATAACAGATGGCTCGTTAGAATTTGGTTATCAAAGTAATTAGTTATTAATTTCTTGTTGCAATATAAACACCCACCGACGCTATTAAAAAACCAACAACATCTATATTCGTAAGAGTTTCATTTAAAAAAAGCCAAGCCATAATTGCAGAGGTTGCTGGTATTAGAAAAAAAACAGAAACCGTTTTACTAGCTGAATTTTTTTTTATTAAAAACATCAGTATTGTAAATGCACCAAAGGAAACAAGAAAAATTTGATGACTCATTGCTATAATAAATGTTTTTGTAAAATAGATGTAGGGCTCTACAAAAAAAATAATTATTAATACATGAAATAAACAACCGCCCAACGCTTGATAAAAATTACTAACAGATAATGGTAAGTTATTACTCAATTTTTTCTGCCAAATGGTAGAAAAAGTTATAGATAACAATGCAATTAAAGTTGCAATCAAACCTAGTAGAGGAATACCTGAGCCAACATCTATTCCTAGTACTAAAGAGGCGCCAACAAATCCTAATAAAACACCTACCCATTGCTGTAATGTAACTTTTTCATTTAAAAGCGGTCCGCTCAAAATATTAGTTAAAATTGGTTGAAGTGTTACGATTAGAGCAGCTAAACTTGTTGGCATCCCAATTGAAATTGAATAAAAAACTCCTCCTAAATATAACCCATGAAACAAGATACCACTGAACATTGACTCAATCAGATATCTTTTTTTAATCAATATTGATTGTTTAAGGTAAATGGAAAATAATAAAAAACCCACAGCGACAAAAAAAAATCTGAAGGCTAAAGCTGCGAAAGGATCACTATTATCAATAATTGGTTTTGTTGTAATAAATGCAGAAGACCAAAGTAAAACAAATATGAGTGGAAATATTCTGACCATTTCAGGTCTTATAAATTATTTAATCTACAATATTAAGTATTATTAATTTCTTTTGTTTTGTCTCTTTACACCATAATTCATAACTTTCACACATTCTCCATAAATGATCGAAAGCTCTTTGAGAAATTTCAAGAGGATAATGGCTCTTTGCATAATATAATTCTGGATATTGAATTAGCTGCTTAACTGATAAATCTTTTTGAATATGAAGTAATCTTAGAGTTTCTTCAGGCACCTTCTTTTTTGATACCTTTTCAATTAGTTCATCATGGAATTTTCCACTACTTATATCATTGTAGGTTGTTGTTCCAATAAAGTTTTCAATTGCGTTGATTGTTGTCAGCTCAGGATTTTTTTTCTTAATCTCACAAACTTTTGAATAAATTGCTTCTGCAACGAGTAACACATAAGGTTTTTCTTTAGATGGCATTATCTATTTTGATATTTCCTCATAGCAGCGTTAGCTAAAATCAAATTTGGGTCTAAAAATATTTTCGATGATTTAATTGTCTTAAATGGTTTATAGGCAAAAATAGCGATAGGGAGCTCTGTACAACCAAGAATAATTTTTTTACATTTTTTTTTGATTAAATAATTAATTGCTGGCTTAATAGCTTTGCTCGCAAGTTTCACTTTTCCCATTTTCACAAACCTGATAGCTTTGTTTACTGATTTAATTTGAATAGAATTATTTGGAAAAACTAGATTATAATCTTTATCAAAAAACTTATTATAAACACCTGTTTTTAAAGTTCCTTCTGTAGCAAGCAAACCAATCGAGGAATTTTTTCTACATTTTTTTTTAGCATGCAAAAAAACTTCCCTAGGCATATTTACTATCGGTAAGTTAATTCTTTTTTTTAAGTCATCATACCAATAATGAGCTGTGTTACAGGGTATGACTATAAATTTACAATTACTTTTTTTTAAAAGATTACAACCATAAATTAAACTTTTTAAAACAGATAAATATTTTTGTTTAGTTTTTTTATTACTTATTTTATTTGATAGTTTACCAGTATGGATACCAATCGACTCAGGTCTACCAGGAATATTCGATTTGTTATAAAGCATAAACAAAGGGTAATCTTGATCGATCTTACCTCTATATAAAATTGCCAGCTTATTACAAAAATCCAAACCTGCCTGGGTACCCATTCCACCTAATATGCCAATCATAAATTATTTTCTAAATTTTGTTTGTAGAATAGTTCATTGGCTATAAAAATAAATTAGTTCTTAATTAAAAAAAATTAAATTTATAGCCAATTAATTTATGTGAAAATTATGCAGTTTTTAAGTTAACTGCTGAAGGACCTTTAGGACCATCTTCAACATCGAAAGTCAAAGCTTGACCCTCATCTAAACCGTTCATACCAGCATCTCTTACAGCTGAAACATGTACAAACACATCTTTTTCTTTGTCGTCACGTTCAATAAAACCAAAACCTTTAGTTGGATTGAACCATTTTACTTTTCCTTGTAGACTCATATTTTTCTTCTTACTTATTGTTATATTAATTTATTACTTATAATTAAGTAATGTTGGCTTTGTTTATAAATATTAGGGTTTTGTCAACAAATTTAGTACAAAATAGACCTTTTTTTATCATTCGTGGTCAATTAGCTTAGTTAAATAGATAGAATTAACATCTTCTTTATAATGAGCAAAGGGTTTGCAAGGTATAAAATCACATTTTTTAAATAATTTTCTCGCTGGATCAAAAAATTTTCCAGCACCAGTCTCTAAACTAATTCTTTTAATTTTTAATTTCTTAGCTTCATCAATCAGATGTTTGATGACTTTAATACCATTACCTTGATTTCTAAAATCATCATGTATTCTAATTGATTTAAATTCACCATGATCTTTGTCTAAGAACTTTAATGCCCCACAACCAAATATTTTATCATTTTCCCAAAGGCTCCAGAATTTAATTGATGAAACTTTTAACCCCGGTATATCTAGAACATGAGCACTACCCTCGGGAGATGCAGCTCTTAGTTCTATAAAATGTTTTGTCAGAAGTTTATTGACCTCTGGGTTATCAAAATTTCCCTCAATAGATTTAAGCATTTATATTAAAGTTGTTATGTGGCCCATTTTTCTTTTATCTTTTATCTCTTTTTTTTGATAATCAAAGAAAAATTCATTTTCATTTAATTTAAAGTTTTCTCTATATGGTCTGATTTGATTTCCTATTAGGTTCACCATTTTTGCATTAGATATTTTTTTGAGTGGAATTTTTTCTAACGAACAGACAGCTCTAACATGATTTTCAAATTGACTAATATTAAAAGCATTAATTGTTAAATGGCCAGAATTGTGAACTCGAGGAGCTATTTCATTAACATAAAGATTTTCATTTTTATCAAGGAAAAATTCAACGCAAAGCGTTCCTATATATTTTAATTCTTCTGCGATCCGGATTGACCAATCTTTAGATTCTTCAAATATTTTTTTACTAATTTCTGCCGGTATTACTGAATGTTTCAATATTTGATCTTCATGAGTATTTTCTATCGGCTCATATATTTCATAACTATTGTTCCCAAATCTAGTAATAATAACTGATATCTCTTTTTTAAGTTTTACTAATTTTTCCAGTATATAACCTTTTGAAAAATCAATATTCAGGTTATTGATGTCTTCAATTTTTTGAATTGGGTATTGACCTTTGCCATCATAACCCATTGTAGTAGTTTTTAAAATCCCAGGTAAGAAATCTCCTAATGGCTCCATATCAGATTTATTTTCTATTGATGCGTATCTAGTGGTTCTTATATTGAGTTTGTTGACAAAATCTTTTTCAGCAATTCGATGTTGAATTAATTTATTTACAGATGGCTTTGGTAAAACTGGTTTTAACTTGTTCATTTCATTAAGAGTTTCATAAGGTATATTTTCAAATTCATAAGTAATTACATCAATTTCTTTTATGAATTCTTGCATTTTGACTTTGTCATCGTATCTGCCATGAATAAATTTGTTACAAAAATTTTGTGCCGGAGCATCAACATCATCACAATAGATTATGGTATTAATATTTAACTTCTTAGCTGCGACAGCTAATAAGCTTCCTAGCTGACCACCACCAATAATACCCAAATTTTTTATTGACATCTTTTATTTTGGATTTTTTTTTACTGATCTAGTTTGTGATGAACGCCAATTATTTAATTTCTTTTTTACAGCAGGATTGCTGTTTGCAATTATAGCTGCAGCCAATAAAGCAGCATTTATGGCACCATCTTCTCCGATTGCAAGAGTTCCAACAGGTATTCCTTTTGGCATTTGTGCTATTGATAATAAACTATCAAGTCCTTTAAGTTTTTTACTTTCAACCGGAACGCCTAAAACTGGAATTGAGGTTATGGCTGAAATCATGCCAGGTAAATGTGCTGATCCACCAGCACCAGCAATGATTACTCCAATATTATTTTTTGATGCGCTCTCTGCAAATTCATACATTCTTTTTGGAGTTCGGTGGGCAGATATAATTTTAGTTTCAAATCGAACACCCATTTTTTTTAGTATATTTGCGGATAATTTCATAGTTTTGAAGTCTGACTGACTTCCCATGACGATTACAACTTTGAGATTTTTATTCTTTTTCATGATTTATTTGCAGAATATTTATTTCAAAATTAGATTAAAATTTCAATAAAATAAATAGTATTTAAAAAACAACTTGATATGGTTATTCAAAATTAACCAAAATGAAATTTAAAATTGATAACCTACAATATTGTAAATGGTCAAGAAAAGTTTTTGAGATTAATCGTGAGGCTGGTCTAGATGCAGTTCATGTTACAATAGTCTATCATGAAGACTTCGATGAATTACAAAATGAAATTAAAAAGTGGCAAACTTTGTTAAAAGAAAATTCAGATTTAATTTTTTTAGGTCAAAGTTTCAAGGATATTGAAAAAGCAAATAATGAGAATAAAACTGCAATTTTTTTTGGTTTTCAAAATTGCTCTCCAATAGAAGATGATATCAATTTAGTTGAAAAAGTTCATAGTCTTGGATGTAGATTTATGCAACTCACTTACAACAATCAATCATTATTAGCGACAGGTTGTTATGAGAAAAACGATAGTGGGGTAACTAATTTTGGAAGGGAAGTTATCCGGGAAATGAATAGAGTGGGTATTGTAGTGGATATGTCCCATTCAGCAGAAAAAAGTACTTTCGATGCAATTGAGTTTAGTGAAAAACCAATAGCAATTACTCATGCAAACCCATCTTTTTGGCACGCGGCTAAAAGAAATAAGTCTTCTGATTTACTAAAAACTTTAAGTGAGAGCGGAGGAATATTAGGTTTATCTTTATACCCGCATCATCTTAAGGACAATACAAATTGTTCTCTAGAAAGCTTTTGTGAAATGGTGGCGAAAACAGCAGAAATAATGGATATTAATAATATTGGTATAGGATCAGATCTTTGTTTAAATCAACCTGATGAGGTTGTTGAATGGATGAGAAATGGAACCTGGTCTAAAAATAGAAATTATGGAGAAGGCTCTAAAAATAAACCAGGTTTTCCTAAACAGCCTAATTGGTTTGAGGATGCAAGAGGTTTTAAAAACTTAGAAGTAGGTTTAAAAAAGGTTGGTTTTTCAGAGACTGAGACTAATGGAATACTAGGTAACAATTGGTATAACTTTTATAAAACTATCTAAATATGAATATAGAATTAAGAGATCCAAACATCATAATGAAGTTATCAAGACTTGGTTCCTTTCATCAATCAAGATTATCTTTTTTACGAAGTTTTTTAAGCGAATTTAAAGATTGGCAATATAATAGAGACTTGTTTAATTTAGACCAAGAGGGTTATGGCACAGCTGTATACTCATTTAAAAAAAAAGATAGGGTTTATTCTTTAATCTGTTATGCGAACAAAATTAATGATGATGAAAGATCAGATAGAGTAATAGCAACTAAGTGGGATGCGGCTTTTACATTATATGATGGAATACCTTTAAAAGGAGACATTGACAGATTAAGAAATGAAGTTCCAAAACAGGAAGTTGGTAGGTTGTCTTACAAAGAGCTAACATTATCTAGAGCAAATAAATCTGTTAGGGTATTTGATCATGTTGTTGAAAGTTTAAGTAACGGAAACCAACCTGATTTAGAGCTACTTGAAAAAGTTGGATATTTATACAGGACGACTGCAGTTTATGGATCAGGTAAGTTTGGTTTAGCAGATCGATTTAGAATTAAAAATAGAGAGGAAATTAACGGTCCATTCAGATTAGAGATGATGTTAGTTTATTTAGTTAGACAATTTACGTTTGATCAAGTTAATCATGTTGCAAAAAATAAAAATCCTAATTTAGCTGTTAGATTAGATCCTAAAATTTGTAGAAATTTGGGTATAGGAAATTCAACTGGATTAGGAATGGCCCCATTTATCGTTAATCATCCAACCTTATTAAATAATTGGATACTTAGTAGAGAAATTGCACTAAAAAAAATAAGAGAAATTAAAATTGTTAAAACACAAGATAGAGAATTATTTAAAGATTGTCTGAAAAGATCTCTTAAAAATATTACTAGCTGGAATACAGAGAGTGAATATCAACTCAAAAAAATTAAACTTTTGCTAAAAGATATCAAAAAATTCATCAGTTTCTTAGAAAACAAATTTAATTTTCAAAAAGATTATCCATTTAATGAAATTTATCTCTGGCTAGAGAAAGAAACTTGTGAGGAGTGCATAGAATATGTTGTTTCAATTATGATGGAGCCATTTGGTAATATAGTTCAGCCATTGGTCGCACAAATGAGCTCTGAAGAAGAAAAATACTTTAATATTCCAACTGAACGTAATGTCGGAGATTTGAAAAAGATTTTAGAAAATAAATATTCTGACATTTTAAAGATTAATTTTAATACAGAAGGGAGCAATCAGAAATTTTGGTTCATTTCAAAAAATAAAGAAGAGCCAAGATTAGCTAATCGTTTTGAGGAAAAAGGTGCAGATTTAGAGCAACCTTTGGCAATAGCTAGAGATATAAAAAAACTATATGAAAGATTATTACCTTTAAAAGATAATTTAAAGATTAATGAATTTTTAATTGATAATTCTGATTTAAGACATGTTGTCAGAAGAGCCTTTATTATTGAAAAATTTCCATATTCGGAAATACAAGATAATACTATTGGAGAAAAATTAGTTCCAATTGACATGTTGCGATTAAAGTTATCTTTTTTTGGGGCTTTAAAGTTTGATCCAAGATCTGACAAGTGGTTGAGGATATGCATGTTTCAAGGTGCACCACTCCCAAATGAGTTAAAAGATTATGATGAGCAATGGGTTTATAAAACTCACTCTTAAACTATGAAATCCTTAAGTGAGATAGAAACTACAGCTAAGAGGGCAAGTCGAGCTGCCGGTTATTCGTGGGGTATAGCAGAGGAAGTTGGGAAATCTATAAGACTCTCTGAATTATTTGGTTTTCCAGCGATCAAACATCTTAATCAATACTATCAAAATAAAAAAAAAGAAAATTTTGAAGAGGTAAAACTAATCAGTATGATTAACAAATCAAATGGATCATCTTTTTGTCCAATTATGTTAGGTGTTAATTTTATTGATCAAGTAAAAAATATCGAGACTTTAAAAAAGTGCTCAGTTGAGAATCTTGCTTATCCATTGCTGATTTTATCTTTTTTGAGCAGAGCTTCAGAAATTATTGGAAAAAAATTATTAATTTCATTTGATGATTGTAAATTTTTATTGAATTTTAATTTGAGCATCTCATCTAATATTTGGGATAAAGAGATGCCAATTTTAGCAAAAAAAGTAGAAATAAGTTTTTTAAACAATGAAGATAACTTTTCAGATCAAGATTGGAAAAATCTCTACAAACTCGCAGAGGATACATTTGTAGAGGAAACTGATAGTTTAAAAGAAGGTGCAGCGGGAGCTGGTTTAACTGATAATGACTGAAGATAAAGAAATAGAAAAAAATTTAAAGGATTTAGATGATATTTGTGATGAATGTAAAGAACAGCATGAAAGTGTTACTCAAAACTTAATTTTAACTGGTTTTAAAATTTGCAAGTCTTGCAGAGTTTCTAAGACAATTTTTCCAATCTAAATATGATTGATCGGTAAGGCGTTCATTCGACTGATCACGAAAGAAATAGATAAAAAGACAATAATCAAAAATGACATAAAGACAATTCCAAATGATTTTAAATTTGATTTAAGATTAAGAACTTGTCGCGTCGAAATAATTAATCCTGCAAAAATCCAAAATTGCGTAAGAAAAATTATAGGTATCATCAATTCTGGTGTAACAGCAAAAAATCTTAACAGACCAGGTGCGTGAGCGAAACCAACTGCTGTTAATACTTTTTTAAATGGAATTTTACTATTTTTATCAGGAAATAGTTTAACCCCAATAACAAAGATTAATATTGCCCAGACAAACCAAGTTAATATCGCAGTTACGCCGGACATTGCGACAGCTGTTTTAAAAACTGTGTTTGCAGCAACGGCACCAGCTATGCCATCTAAAATCATAATAATACCCGCAAAATAAACTGAGGCTTCACCAAAATTTTTACTATCGGAATAAAGTGTTTTATCTAGTTTGATAGATTTTAAAATAATACTTAGAAATTCACCGAACATTTATTTTTTTTTATTTTTTTGCTCTTTGTAAGAGACGATTAATGGGAATATTATTAAAGCAATAGCTATAAGAATGCAAATTACTATTAAGAAACCTTTTGTCATTTTAGATGAAGGGGGAGTAAACTCCCCCATAAATCAGATTAACCTTTTGAAACTTCTCTTGTATTAGCGTTGAAAGATTCTTTAAATGGAATATCGACTATAACCGCATCTACAGGCTTACCCGGAGTATCACTGTATTTTTCTGGTAAATGAACTTTATATTTAGTTCCAACCTTACCTTTTGGAAATCCATTTGCATTTAATGTCCCATCAAAAGGAACATATCCCATTGCAATGTTTGTTTTCTTTTCAGGATGCCACCATGGTGAAGTAATGAAACCAACTGGATCTCCACCACTATTATTTGATATTAGCCAAAAATCTGGCGCATAATCATCAATAGGTTTTCCACCTAACTCTAATCCAACTAATTGAAGTGCGTATGGTTTCTTACCATCCCTAAGTTCTTTACCCATTTTTTCTAGAGCAGCTTTACCAACGTAATCAGAAGTTTTGTTCCATTCACCTTTTCCTGATAAAGAAACCTGGTAGCCTAAGTTACATTGATAAGGATTATGTTGTTGATCCATATCTTGACCCCAAGATAAAATACCAGCTTGAATTCTTCTGTGGTGAGCAGGTGCAATAACCATTAGCTGGTGCTTTTTTCCAACCTCAAGCACAGCATTCCACATGTCATCAGCATATAAAGTTGCATCTCTTAAATAAATCTCATAACCAGCTTCTCCAGAAAAACCTGATTGAGAAATCACACAACTTCGCCCAGCAACTTTAACTTCAGCTAAACCATAAAACGGCATATTTTCTAAATCAACTTGATCACCTAACAAATCTTTCATTAGAGCTTTTGACTTTGGACCTTGTATTTGAACAGGACAAGCGTCGATTTCTTCAATAGTGCAATTAAATCTTCCATCTGCGTTAACACCTTGCAAGTACAAACCAATATCAGAGTCTGATAATGAAAACCAAAACTCATCCTTTGAAATTCTTAAAAGAATTGGATCATTTAAAACCCCACCATAAGCGTTACATAAAATTACATACCTTGCTCTCATTGGTGAAATTTTTGTTGCATCTCTTGTAATCACATAATCAACAAATTTTTCTGCATCTGGACCCTTAACTTGAATTTGTCTTTCAACTGCAACATTCCACATAGTCACATGATTAACAATTGCATCATATTCAACCATCGCTCCACCATCTTCTGGTTTTACATAACCTCTTGGATGATAAATTCGATTATAAACTGTTGCTCTCCAACAACCCGCTTGCATAGATAAATGCCAATAAGGTGATTTTCTTACTCTTGTTGAAATTAACATTTCAACTTTTGTTGGTCCACTTTGTCTTAAGTTATATGGTACTTTTCGATCTGATTGATCTACAGAAGTAACATGCTTTAAATTAGTATAGTCAAATTCTTTAGACATAACTATTCTCCTTCAACCACTTGTTAGTTTCCTTCAAGCCGCCGAATGTATAAATGTGGAAAAAATCAGTATGCGATTTAATTTTCCCAATTAAATCATTAGGGTCTTTAGGTTTTAATAAATCTAACGCCTTACTAAAATTAGATTTAAGAAAATTTAAGGAATTTTTTGCACCAACTATATTAGCAAACTTTATTAAGCTAGATATTTTTAGAGGCCCAGTAATTCCCACATGCACTGGTACGCTTTGTTTAGAAATAAAGTCTATAATTGGCTGAGGGTCAAGTAACCATTGAGTTACAATATAATCAGCGTAAGGCTTTTTATCTTTCATAGCTTTTTCTAAATCTGAGTCGGATATATCAGGACTCCCCTCAGGGTGTCCAGCAATTCCTATCGTCATCTTCTCAAAATAACCAGTCTCCAAAAGTTGAAAAGAGCTATCGAATTTTCCCATCGGCTCTCTCCCTCCTCCTATAACTAAAACTTGTTTGACGCCACCATCTTTACATCTCGAAACATAATCTTTTAGCTGTTTTTCATCCTGCATAGATCTCGCAGGAAAATGCGGGACTGGATTAAAACCTTTCTTTACTAACTCAACTGCTTGGTGAGCTGTTTCTTTATAATCTCCCCCAGGTAGCATAGTGATATAAATATCTTTTACAGCTGGAACAGTATCCAGATCTGTCTGCGGCCCAATTTCTAAAGAAAAATTCATCTAATGATGATTATATTTTTTGAAAATGCTGTCAAAGAAATTAATCGTGTAATATAATCTCAATCTATTTAATGCCTTATAATCAAACAAAATAAATTAATGAAAATTATATTAATAATGGGTCTACCAGGCTCTGGAAAAACAACTTTAGCCAATGAGCTTGCACCATTATTAAATGCAAAAAGGCTTAACGCAGATGAAGTAAGAAAAGAGGCAAATGATTGGGATTTTTCTCAAGAAGGAAGAAAAAGACAGGCAAAAAGAATGGCTGATTTTGCTTTAAAACTTCGAAAAGATAATAACTATGTTGTTGCAGATTTTATCTGCCCAACACCAGAGGCCAGAAGCTTATTTCCTTCAGATTATGTTATTTGGGTTGATACTATAAAAGAGGGCAGGTTTGATGATACTAATAAGATGTTTGTCAAACCGGACAAGTATAACTTTCATGTTACCACACAAGATGCTAAAAATTGGGCACCAAAAATATATAAAGACATAAAAAATGACATATCAGTGGGATAATAAAAAGCCAACAGCACAAATGTTAGGAAGATGGCAACCATTTCACGATGGTCATTACACCTTATTTAAAGAAATTATCAAAAAAACTGGACAAGTTTGTATTCAAATAAGAGATGTACAAGGAGTAGATGATAATCCTTTCGATTTTGATACTGTTAAAAAAAATATAGAAGATAGACTTAATCCAGAGTTTGAAGGTCGTTTTAAAATTATGTTAGTCCCTAATATTACAAATATTTGTTATGGTAGAGGGGTTGGTTACAAAATTGAAGAGATAGTATTGTCAGAGGAAATACAAAAAATATCGGCAACTAAGATAAGAGCCAAAATGAGAGAAGAAGGCAAACTCAAATAGAATTTTTGATGAATATATTAGTGAAGAACTTATCCAGCGGTATATCTATAGTTCTAATTAATGATCCTAAAACATATAATTCATTATCTTTTAAAACTTTAAATGATCTAATTAAAGTCCTAAAAAAACTTGATCAAGACAAAAAAACAAAAGTAATCATTATAGAGGGTGCTGGAAAAGGTTTTAGTGCAGGTCATAATCTTAAAGAAGTAAAAAGTTTAAAGGTAAGAAACAAATATCAAAAGTTATTTAATCTTTGTTCTAAGTTAATGCTTCAAATAGTAGAGGGTAATAAACCTGTTATCGCCAAAGTGCATGGAGCAGCCTATGCTGCTGGTTGTCAGTTAGTTGCTAGTTGTGATTTAGCTTATAGTACTAAAGATGCATTATTTGCAACTCCTGGCGTAAATATTGGATTATTTTGTAGTACGCCAATGGTTGCTGTGAGTAGAAAGATTAATAAAAAACCAATGATGAAAATGTTACTTACAGGCGAGCCAATTAAAGCAAATTTTGCAAAAGAAATTGGTTTAATAAATGATTGTTTTTCAAAATCTAAATTTAATAATGAGGTTTTAAAGATTGCAAAAAAGATTGCATCTAAATCAAATCTAACAATTAAAATTGGTAAACGAACATTTTATAAACAATTAGAGATGCCTCTTAGAAAAGCGTACGCTCATACAAGCAAAATGATGACGATAAATATGATGGCTTTGGATGCCAAAGAAGGGATTTCAGCTTTTTTAGAAAAAAGAAAACCTAAATGGAAAAATAAATAATGAAAAAAAATATTTTACTTATTTTTTTTTTAATAATTGGAATAATTATTATATATAACTTTAGAGGCCATAATCAAAATAAAGCAATTGAAGCATGTATTGCTGGGAGTAAAAAGTTAGATACCCCTATGACAGTTGAAGAAGCCAAAGAGTTCTGTAAGCAAAAAATCCAAAATAAACAATGAATGATATAAAAGAAATCCTTTCAAAATATAAAAAGATTGCAATGGTTGGAGTGAGCAATGATCCTACAAAAGCATCAACTATTGTCATGAAATATATGCTGAAATATGGTTTTAAAGTTTACCCTGTAAATCCTAAAGCTGAAGGTCAAAAAATTTTAGGAGTAGACGTGTGTGGTAAAATTACCGATATTAAAGATAAAGTTGATATAGTAAATGTATTTAGACCTTCAAAAGAAGCTTTAGATATCGCTAGAGATACAATTAATATTAAAGCAAAAGTTTTGTGGTTGCAGCTTGGTATCAAAAATCTGGAAGCAAAAAAATTGGTTGAACAAAAAAAAATTGAATATATCGAGAATAGATGCACTAAAATGGAATATCAGAAACATTTTTTAAAAGTGAGACAAGCATTCCCTGTTCTCCAAGATTAAATGAAAAAAATTTTTATTGTTTATGGTCACTACAATGACAAATCTTTTAATGCATCTATAAGAGATACTTTTGTAGAAACAGTTAACAACAATGGTCACTCTACAGATGTTGTTGATTTATATAAGGAGAAATTTGATCCAGTTTTCTCAGGAGAGGAACCTAATGAGGATGTATTAAATCACAGAAAAAGAATAGAAAATTCTGATGTAATAGTCTTAATCGCTCCAATATGGAATTTTAGAATGCCAGCTATTGTTGAAGGATGGATAGATAAAGTTCTTGCACCACCATGGGCATTTAGATTTAAAAAATTGTTTGGAAATTACGGATATCCTTTAGGAAATTTAAAAGGAAAAAAAGCAGTTGTATTTTGCACTTACGGATCTCCACAGTTTGCTGTTCGAACTTTTTTTCTTAATATGCCAACAAAAAGACTGAGACGGGGAGTATTTAATATATGCGGCATAACGGATGTTATATATCGAAGATACTTTGCTGTACCTTTCGTTGGCGATAAAAAAAGAAAAAAATTCTTAGAAGATGTTAAAAAAACTGCAAACAATATCTAGTACTTTTTTAATTTTTTTAATTTCAGTATCAATTTCAAAAGCAGATTTACTAAAACCTAATAGTGATATTAAACCTGACAGAGTTATAGAAATTCAATTATCAGGACTTCAAAATAATGACCTTATCTATAAGGATAGTGGCATAGAGCAGACTTGGAACTTTGCCCATCCTAACAATAAAAAAGTTACTGGACCTTTAGATAAATTTAAAAGAATGATTAAAGGAGACTCTTATCAAATGATGATCAATCACTTAAGTCACACCATAACAAAGCTTGGAAGTGGTGAAAATTGGGCTCAATTTGAGGTGATCCTTTTAGATAAAGATAAAATTTATCATAAGTTTAACTGGCAAGTTGAAAAGTATGAAACAGATGGTCCACTAAAAGACTGTTGGCTCACAACCATGGTCTCCAGCCCGATACCATTAGGGAGCTCCATATGATTAAAAATGACAATTTTGTTTCGTTATGAATAAAAATTTAGTAGGAATCGCTTAATGAAATCAAAAACTAAAGTTGTTGTAGTTGGTGGTGGTGTCGTTGGAGTAAGTGCTCTTTATCATTTAGCAAAAAAAGGCTGGTCTGATGTTGTTTTAGTTGAGAGAAAAGAACTTACATCTGGATCAACTTGGCATGCAGCAGGATTACTTCCACTTTTTAATATGAGTTACTCAGTTGGTCAATTACATAAGTATGCAGTAAATCTTTATAAAACATTGGAAGAAGAGACAGGAAAAAATGTTGGCTTTAGTGTAGTTTCAAATATTCGTTTAGCAAGTACAAAAGATAGAATGGATGAATATCATCAGTATGCTGGTGTTGCTAAAACAATTGGTGTTGATGTAAAATTTTTAACACCACAACAAGTAAAAGAAATTTGGCCTTTATGTCATACCGATGATTTAATCGGGGCTATTCAACATCCTGAGGATGGATACATTCAGCCAGCTGATTTAACTCAAGCTTTAGCCGCAGGTGCTAGAAATAGAGGAGCGGAGATTTATAGAAATACTGCTGTTACAGCAATCCGACAAACAAAAAGTGGTTGGGTAGTTGAAACTGATAAAGGTTCAATTGAATGTGAGCATGTTATTTCTTGCTCAGGAAATTTTGCACGTCAAACAGGTGAAATGGTTGGATTAGATATTCCAGTAATACCTGTTGAACATCAATATATCGTGACAGAACCTCATCCAGAAATTCAAAAAAGAAAAAAAGCAGGATTACCTGAGATGGGTGTCTTAAGAGATAGTGATAGCAGATGGTATATGAGAGAAGAAGCAGGAGGATTAATTTTAGGTCCTTATGAAGATGGTGCTCCAGCTTGTTATGTTGAAGGACCCTCAAAAGATTCTGAATACGAATTGTTCCAAGAAGATTTAGATAGATTAGCACCTCATATTGAAGGCGCTATTCATAGAGTTCCTGCTTTTGGCGAAGTTGGAGTTAAAAAAGTTTATAATGGAGCAATTTGTTATACGCCTGACGGCAATCCAATAGTTGGTCCAGCTTGGGGATTGAAAAATTTTTGGATTAATGAGGGGCATAGTTTTGGTATTACAGCTGCTGGTGGTGCAGGTTGGCAACTAGCAGAGTGGATTGTTGATGGAGAACCAACAATTGATATGCTTGGTGTTGAACCTAGACGTTACGGAAATTACGCAACCAAATCTTATTTAAAAGCAAAAAACGAAGAAGCTTATAGCCATGTTTTTATTGTTCATTATCCTGATGAGGAAAGACCAGCTGCAAGACCATTAAGAACGTCCCCATGTTATGAAAGAATGAAAGATTTAGGTGCTGTGTTTGGTCAAAAGTTTGGTTGGGAGAGACCCAATTTTTTTGCAACGGATGGTATGGAACAAAAAGATGATTGGTCATTTAGAAGATCAAAATGGTTTGATGCAATTAAAAAAGAGTGTCAGAATGTAAAAGAAAATGTTGGTCTATTAGATATGACGGCATTTGCAAAATGTCGAATTAAAGGTCATAAAGCTGAGGAATTTTTAGATTATTTAGTTGCAAATAAACTTCCAAAAAAAATTGGCAGAATAAATTTATGTCATGCACTTAATACAAAAGGTGGAGTTCATTCAGAATTTACAATCATGAAAGAGGCCGAAAACAGCTATTACCTTGTTTCAGCAGGTGCAAATTTAAGATTAGATCACGATTGGATTCAAAAATGGATGCCAACTGATGGATCAGTGATATTTGAAGATTTAACTAATAGTACAGGGGTACTTGTTGTAGCTGGACCAAAAGCAAGACAATTAATGCAAAAAGTTTCTACAGATGATTTTTCCAATGAAAACTTTAAATGGTTAACAGCTAAAAATGTTAATGTTGGTTATGCTCCAGTAAATGCAATGCGAGTAAACTTTGTTGGAGAACTGGGTTGGGAATTACATCATCCAATTGAGTATCAAAATCATATTTTTGATAAATTAATGGAAGCTGGAAAAGATTTAGGATTGAAGCCTTTTGGAATAAGAGCAATGAATAGTTTGAGAATTGAGAAATCTTATAAATTAGTTGGAACAGAATTATCAATAGAATATTCACCATATGAGTCTGGTTTAGATAGGTTTGTACATCCCAACAAAGGAAACTTTATAGGTCTCGAAGCATTAAACAAGTGGAGAGAAAAAGGTTTTGATAATAAATTAGTTACTCTCGAAGTTCATAATACAACTGACTCAGATGTATTAGGAAATAATCCAATTTATAAAGATGACAAAGTTGTTGGAAGAGCTACAGGTGGTGAATATGGATTTAGATTAGATAAGTCGATTGCATTAGCAATGGTAAAACCAGACTTGGCTAATGTAGGGGAGAAACTTAAGGTTGATATTTTAGGCAAGATGTATGAAGCTACAATATTAGATGAAAGTCCTTATGACGCTGAAAATAAATTATTGAGAGCTTAATGAAAATTTTAGTCGCAGTAAAAAGAGTTATTGATTACAACGTTCAAATCAGAGTTAAAGAAGACAACACAGGTGTTGTAACTGACAATGTTAAAATGTCTACTAATCCACCTGATGATAACGCAATCGAAGAAGCCGTAAAAATTAAAGAAGCTGGTAAAGCAACAGAAGTCGTTGCAGTAAGTATTGGTGAAGAGAAAGCTCAAGAAACTGTTCGTAAAGCTTTAGCAGTTGGGGCAGATAGAGGAATACTTGTTAAGACTGAGGGTATAATTGAACCACTTGCAGTTTCAAAATTGTTACAAAAAATTGTTGAAAAAGAAAAACCAGATTTAGTTTTTATGGGCAAACAAGCAATTGATGATGATTGTAATCAAACAGGTCAAATGTTAAGTGCACTTTTAAATTGGCCTCAAGCAACTTTTGCATCTAAAATTGAAATCAAAGATGGTAAATTAGAAGTTACTAGAGAAATAGATGAAGGTTTAGAAACGATTGAAATTAATGTTCCAGCAATAGTAACTTGTGATTTAAGATTAAACGAACCAAGGTATGCCTCATTACCAAATATAATGAAAGCAAAGAAAAAACCTATTGAGCAATTAAATGCGTCAGATTTAGGAGTAGATATAACTCCTAGAATCGAGCAAGTTAAAGTTGAAGAGCCACCAAAGAGAAAAGCTGGAATAAAAGTTTCAAGTGTTGCTGAGTTGGTTCAAAAATTAAAAAATGAAGCTAAAGTAATATAATGTCGGTTTTATTAATTGCAGAACATAATAACAAAGAGTTAAAGCCATTTACACTTAATGCAAGTACAGCTGCTTCTCAAATTGATAATGATGTACATGCAGTTATTATTGGACATAATTGTGATGAAGCTGCAAAAGCGCTTTCAGAATTACCATTAATCAAAAAAGTCATCCAAGTTGAAGCTGCTCACTATGAAAATTTTGTTGCTGAAAATTTTGCGCCAGTAATTGTAAAATTAGCTGAAAATTATTCACATATAATCAGTTCAGCGAATACTTTTGGCAAAAATTTAATGCCAAGAATTGCTGCTGCTTTAGATACATCTCAAATAAGTGATATTATTAAAGTAATAGCGCCTGATACCTTCTTAAGACCAATTTATGCAGGAAACGCTTTTGCAACAGTTAAAAGTAAGGATGCAAAAAAATGTGTAACTATTAGACCCACATCTTTTGATCCATGTGAAAGCTCAGGTGGATCAGCTCCTATAGAAAAAGCAGATCCTGGTGAAGAATTTGCAAAAACAAAATTTATTAAAAGAGAAGAAGTCAAATCTGATAGACCTGAACTTGGTACAGCAAGAGTTGTTGTTTCTGGTGGAAGAGGAATGCAGAGTGGTGATAACTTTAAATTAATTACCTCTTTAGCTGATAAATTAAATGCAGCTATCGGAGCCTCAAGAGCCGCAGTTGATGCAGGATATATAAGTAATGATCATCAAGTTGGTCAAACCGGAAAGGTTGTTGTCCCTGATTTATATATCGCTGTTGGTATCTCAGGTGCTATTCAACATTTAGCTGGCATGAAGGAAAGTAAAGTGATTGTGGCGATCAATAAAGATGGTGAAGCGCCAATTTTTAGTGTCGCAGATTATGGACTTGAAGCTGATCTTTTTGAAGCAGTTCCCCAGTTCTTAGAGGAATTGAACAAATTAAACACTATACAAAAATAATATAATCTGTAAAAAATTGAGTATGTCCAGAGAGACAATGGAATATGATGTAGTTATTGTAGGTGGGGGTCCATCAGGACTGGCCACAGCTATTAGATTAAAACAATTAAATTCAGAACTAAATATTTGTTTGTTAGAGAAAGCATCTGAAATAGGTGCACATATTTTGAGTGGAAATGTTTTTGAAACAAGAGCTTTAGATGAATTAATTCCTGGTTGGAAAGAATTAGACCCACCCATCAAAACCAAAGTCACTAAAGAAAAATTTTTATTTTTAGGAAAAAATAAATCATTGAGCTGGCCAACTTGGTTGCTTCCAGAGGTTCAAAAAAATCATAAAAATTATATTATAAGCCTTGCAAACTTATGCAGATGGCTTGCAGAACAAGCTGAGTCACTTGGTGTTGAAATTTTTCCAGGATTTCCAGCAAGTGAAATATTATATGATAATGATGGTTCTGTTAAAGGAGTTGCAACTCAAGATATGGGTTTAGATAAAGATGGAAACAAAAAAGATAGTTATGAGCCTGGTATTGATCTTATTGGTAAAGTAACTGTTTTTGCAGAAGGTTGTAGGGGTCATTTGGGTAAACAATTAATTAACAAGTTTGAATTAGATAAAGGAAAAGATCCTCAACAATATGGAATTGGTTTTAAAGAAATTTGGGAAATAGATGAAAAAAATCATGAAGAAGGGATGGTCATGCACACGGCTGGTTGGCCATTAGATAAAAACACTTATGGTGGAAGTTTTATTTATCACGCTGAGAACAAACAAGTTTTTTTGGGTTATGTCATTGGATTAGATTATAAAAATCCTCACTTATCTCCTTTTGATGAATTTCAAAGATTTAAAACTCATCCAGCAATTAAAAAAATTATTGAAGGTGGAAAAAGAATTTCTTATGGAGCGCGAGCTTTAATTGAAGGTGGTTTTCAAAGTTTACCGAAAATGTTTATGCCTGGAGCATTACTTGTTGGATGTGATGCGGGTACGCTAAATATGCCTAAAATAAAAGGTTCGCATACAGCTATGAAAAGTGGAATGATAGCTGCTGAAACTATTGATGAACATTTTAAATTGAAAAAAGATTTGTCGATCTTTGAGGAAAAGTTTAAAAATAGCTGGGTTTATGACGAGCTTTATAAGGCTAGAAATGTCAAACCAAGTTTTAGCTGGGGACTTATTTTGGGTATTATTTTTACAGGAATAGATCAAATTTTATTCAGAGGCAGAATGCCTTTTACCTTAAAACATAAACATGCTGATCACGAAACACTTAAGCCAGCAAATGAAATGCCTAAAATTGAATACCCAAAACCTGATAATATCATAACTTTTGATAAAACAAGCTCGGTATATTTAACGGGTACAAATCACGCTGATAATCAACCGGTGCATTTGAAATTGAAAGATCCAAATTTGCCAATTAGTTATACGTTAGAAAAATTTGATGAACCTGCTCAAAGATATTGTCCAGTTGGAGTTTATGAGGTTCAAAATGAAAACAATGTCCAAAAGTTTGTGATTAATTCTCAAAATTGTATTCATTGTAAAACTTGTGATATTAAAGAGCCATCACAAAATATTACTTGGGTTACCCCAGAAGGTGGTGGTGGACCTAAGTATGGTAATATGTAATTAAGATAGATCTATTGCAAATTTCTTTAAAGTTTCGATTGGTAAAATTTTAAGTGTGTTTTCATGAGTGCTCTTTAAAAATATTGGACAACCTTTACCAGCTTCTACTGCACGAGCATACCAAGTGGCACAAACACACCATCCATCACCATCTTTTAAGCCGGGAAATCCAAATTCAGGGTGTGGGGTAATTAAATCATTTCCAGCTTCTTTACACCACTCTAAAAATTCCGTTGTAACTTTTGCACAAACTGTGTGTAAACCATGATCATTTTCATCAGTATTACAACAGCCATCTCGATACCAACCCGTTAAAGGATCTAAAGAACATTCTTCCAAAGTTTCGCCAAGAACATTTTTTTGAACTTTATCTTCCACCATAAATATTATAGATATTATCATCAATTTTTGCATTGAATGATATTGATCTTCTTTCCTCTTTAGTATTCTTAAATGGAAAGACTGTGTGCATTAAATAGTTTGGAAAAAAATAAAAATCTCCTACTTTAGGGGTTATAGAAAAAGTTGATGGAGATAAAAAATGCCTTGTTCCATTAATGAGTTGAAGCTGACCACCTTGATAAGTTTTGGTTTTTTCTTGATAGTGTTTACCAAAAGTTGAAGGAACTTTTAAAAAACCTGCACCAGATATATGACCACTATGCCAATGAGTTGGATTATATTCATTTTCAAATTGTCTTACTATCCAAGTGGTCATCAGCTCAAATTTAGTGATTTTCTTTTTTAATTCTACTTCTACCCATTTGTTAACACATCCAGCAAGAAATTTCCCCCATCCACTTTTTTCAATTATTTCCCGATCTAATTTGAATTCTTGAGTAACATCACCAACTAATTGATTACCATAATCAAGATCAGATGATTTTTTTTTATCTTCGACAACTACATCTATATAGTTGTTTAATGCATCAAGTGTACTATTAGGTATTTTGGCAACCATCACTGATGGACCAAATAATTTTAAAATTTTAATTTCATTTTTTTCCATTATCTAAATCTTAGTCGGGTTCGGTTGACCCTTATAAACTTTTTCAGGGTCAAATTTTTTTTCTTTTTCAGTAAATTTCATTTCTACTTCTCGTCCATTTTCAATAGGTCCAAGCGGAATAGATCTATAAAAACAAGATCGATAACCTACATGACAGCTAGCACCATCACCGATGTCAACAGTTAACCAAATTGAATCTTGGTCATCGTCAATTTTGATCTCAGTTACTTTTTGAACAAAACCACTTGTTTTACCTTTATGCCAGATAGCTTTTCTTGATCTGCTGTAATAATGAGCTTCTTTTGTTTCGATAGTTTTTTTTAATGCTTCAACATTCATATACCCATGCATTAAAATTTCTTTTGTTTGAGAACACATTGTAATAACAGGGATTAATCCATCATTATCAAATTTAGGAGAAAGTAGATTCCCCTCTTCAATTTCCAGCACATTTTCTCTTTTTTTGAACATATTCGGTGATTATGTAGCACATATCTAGATATATTAAATATTTTAAAAATACGCATTTATAGGTATAAAACCCACCATGAAATTAGTTAAAGATATAGATAATAATCAAAATTCTAAAAAGATTTCTGATAAGGAAGCTGAAGAAGCTTTTAAAACTATTTTAGCTTGGATGGGTGAAGATCCAAATCGAGAAGGATTATTGGAAACACCGAAAAGAGTGGTTAAAGCATTCAAAGAGTATTTCAAGGGTTATAAAGAAGATCCTATCCAGGTTTTAGATAAAACATTTGGTGATGTCGATGGGTATGATGACATGGTTATTCAAAAGAATATTTCTGTTCAAAGTCATTGTGAGCATCACATGGCACCTATTATAGGTAAAGCGCACGTAGCTTATATCCCTAATGAAAGAGTTGTTGGATTAAGTAAATTGGCAAGAGTTGTTGAGGTTTTCTCAAAAAGATTGCAAACTCAGGAAAGATTAACCATGCAAATTGCGAATACACTAATGGGGGCACTGGATGCCAAAGGAGTAGCAGTGACAATAGACTCAACTCATCAGTGTATGACTATGAGAGGAATTAAAAAAGAACAAGCAACAACAGTTACAAATTATTATTTAGGTCAATTCAAAGAAGATCTAAGTTATCAAAATAGATATTTAAGGTTAATTAGCAATTCAAAAGATTAAAAGTGTCTGATCAATTTAAAGCATTAGTTTTAAATCAAGAAGGTGACAACTTTATTAGAGAAGTAAAATCAGTAGATAAAAGTTTTTTAAAACATGGTGATGTAACCATCAAAGTAGATTATTCAGATCTAAATTTTAAAGACGGAATGATTTTAAAAAATGGCGGAAGATTAGTAAAAGAATTTCCTCACATACCTGGAATTGATTTTTCAGGAACTGTCGTTGAAAGTGAAAATTCAAAGTTTAAGTCAGGTGATCAAGTAATTTTAACTGGGTTTAGAGTTGGAGAAATCTTTTATGGTGGTTATTCACAAATGGCTAAAGTCAATGGTGATTTTTTAGTAAAGAAACCGGATGACCTAACAAGTAAGCAAGCAATGATTTTAGGAACTGCGGGCTTTACTTCTTTGATGGCTGCATTTGCAATTAAAGCAAGAGAAGAAATATTACTTGGTGCAAAAGTAAATGATGTTTTAGTTACTGGAGCATCAGGAGGAGTAGGAAGTATTGCGGTAATGATATTAAATAAAATGGGATACAATGTAACAGCTGTATCAGGCAAAGACTCAAAAGCAGATTATCTTAAATCGTTAGGTGCTAAAAATGTTATAAATCGTAGTGAATTTGATAAAGATCCTAAGCTTATAGATAAGGGTTTATGGGATGGGGTAGTTGATACTGTCGGTGGAAAAATTTTAGCAAATGCAATAGTTCAAACAAATTCAAATGGGATTATAGCAGTTTGTGGTAATGCTAGTACCAATGAGCTTAACACTAATGTTATTCCATTTATGTTACGAGGAATAAAACTTTGGGGAATGGACTCTGCTAATTGCAGTATCAAAAGAAGAGAATTTATTTGGGGTGAAGCAGCAAAATTAATTGACTTTAATTTAATAGAAAAATCAGTTCAAACAGTTAGCTTAGAGGAGTTAATTGAAACTTATCCTAAAATATTAAAGGGTGAAATTTCCGGGAGAGTTTTGGTTGATTTAAATAAATAATGGATTGGGACAAACTTAAGATTTTTCATGCAGTAGCGGAGGCAGGAAGTTTTACTAATGCCACTGTAAATTTAAATCTTAGTCAATCTGCAATTAGTAGACAAATTCAATCTTTAGAACAGGATCTAAAAGTTCAGTTATTTGAAAGACATGCAAGAGGGCTCACACTTACAGAAAATGGAGAATATGTATTTAAGACTGCTCATGAAGTTATTAGTAAATTAAAAGAAGTTGAAACCTCTCTAGGTGATCAAAAAAATAAACCTACTGGTAAATTAACAATTACAACAGTTAGAAGTTTCGGTACACATTGGTTAACACCAAGAATTGAAGAATTTATGCGTCTAAACCCTGAAGTAGAAATAGAGCTTATCTTTGAGGACAAAGAGTTAGATTTGAGTACCAGACAAGCTGATATTGGTATTTTTATGAGAAGACCAAAACAACTAAATTATATTCAAAAAAAATTGATTGATCTTAAGTACTTTATATATGGTTCAAATAAGTACTTGGAGAAAAATGGTATGCCTAAGACCCTGGGTGATTTAAATAAACATAAATTTATATCTTTTGGAAAAGGGGCACCATCACCAGTTTATAATCCAGATTGGGCGCTAAAATTAGGAATGCATGATGGTAAAAAGCGAAAGCCGATTATGAAGGTTAATAGCGTAATGGGACTGCTTTTAGCAGTAGAAGCTGGTGTTGGTTTAGCTGCATTACCAGAATATCTTGTCAGTAATTCAAGAAATATAATTAAAGTCCTTCCAAAATCAGAAGGACCAATTACTGAAGCTCATTTTGTTTATCCTCAATCTCTAAAAAACACTGCTAGAGTTACAGCTTTTAGAAATTTCTTATTTAGCAAAATAGGTGACTGGAAGTCTCAATAGACTGCGACACTATTGCGATTGATAATCATTCTCAATGAGAATAGTTCTCATTCTCATTAAATCATGCGGAAGAACTAAGAATAATGGAGAATAAATGAGGAAGATATCAATTATAACGTTAATCTTTTCAGTAATTGCATCATCATTTGCAATTGCCAACGAGGTTAATGTTTTCAATGCAAGACATTATAAAGCAGACTCTGAGCTTTATTCTAAGTTTACAAATATGACTGGGATTAAAGTTAATTTGATAAACGGAAAATCAGGTGCTTTAGAAAAAAGAATCATAAGTGAAGGTGCAGACTCTTCTGCTGACTTATACATCACTGCAGATGCAGGAAGATGTGGTGCAATGGATGCAAAAGGTGCACTTCAAGGTGGTTTAACATCTGCAGCAATTAAAGATGCTGTTCCAAAAAGCTTTAGAACAAACAAGTGGGTTGGAATCGCAAAAAGAGCAAGAATAATTTATTACTCACCAGAGAGAGTAACTGGTGCTGAATTATCTGGAATGACTTATGAAGGTTTAGCTGATCCAAAGTGGAAAGGTAGATTAGTAATAAGAAAATCTAGTAACATTTATAATAAATCTCTTGTAGCGTCTTTGATTAAAAATAATGGAAAAGCTGCAACAGCGGCATGGGCTGAAGGAGTTGTAGCAAATATGGCAAGAACACCAACAGGTAATGATAGAGCACAAATTATGGCAGTCGCAGCAGGTGAAGCTGATATTGCGGTAGCTAATACTTACTACTTAGCTCTAATGTTATCTGGTAAAAAAGGTGCAGAGCAACAGGAAGCTGCAAAAAAAGTAAAAGCTTTCTTTCCTAATCAAAATGATAGAGGAACGCACATGAATGTTAGTTGTGCTGCTTTAGTAAAAGGTGCACCTAACAAAGCTAACGCTGTTAAACTTGTAGAGTTTTTATTAACTCCAGAGTCTCAAGAGCATTTTACAAACAATACTTTTGAGTTCCCAATGATTGATGGTGTTTCACCAAGTCCATTAGTAGTCAATAATTTAGGATTAGATTTCAAACAAGATATGAAAACTAAATTAGCTTCTTATGGAAAAAATCAAGCTGCTGCAGTAGAAGTAATGACAGCCGCTGGTTGGAAGTAACCAATGGAAGAAAAAAAGAAATTTATTTCTGAAGTTGATTTAAATAAGTCTTCCAAAGCATGTTCCCCATGCAGTTTGGAGTGTGAAAAAATCAACAAAAGAGTAAATAACAGAAAGCTTTCAGAAATTAAAACTGAGGAGGTTCCGCATATCCTAAAAGTATTTGATTTTTGATTTTTCTGGGTGTTCAAGCGCCTTGGTTAAGTTGTCTCCTTACTAAGGCCTTGAACATAATACTTTCATGTTTATAAGGCGGATTATAAATTATGAGAATAAATTTTTGGTATATATCTTCTTTTGTAATTTCATTATTTGTAATTATTCCAATTTTAACTGTCTTTTCTAGTTTTTTTGATAATACCTCTAATTACTTTCAAGTTTTAAAAGATACTTTTCTAATGGAGTATATTTTTAATTCTTTAATCTTATTGGTGAGTGTTTTAATTTTAACTTTTTTTATTGGGACAGGATCAGCTTATTTAGTTTCATTTTTTAATTTCCCGTTTAGTAATTTTTTTAAATGGGCACTAATTCTATCTTTCGCTGTACCCCCTTATATCTATGCGTATTCATTAACAGCTTTTTTTGAAAATTATGGAACCGCCTATACTATTTTAAAAAATTTATTTGGTGAGGGTAATTACAATCAAAGTATTCCTAAATTTGATGGTTTTTTAGGTGTGGTATTATCAATCTCTTTTTCACTTTATGCCTATGTCTATATTCTAGCGAGAGCGTCATTTTTATATCAATCACAAAACATAATTGATTTGGGAAAAAACCTAGGATTTACAAAGTTTAAAGCATTTTACTCAATTATTCTACCAGCAGCACGACCTGCTATAGTTGCTGGTTTATCGTTAGTGGCCATGGAAACACTTGCTGAATTTGGTGCAGTAGATTTCTTTTCAATAAATACATTAACTACGGGTATTTATAATTCATGGATTGCTTTTGATGATTTAGCATTTGCAAATCAATTATCTTTCTTTTTATTGTTATTTATTTTTGCACTATTTATTTTAGAAAATTTATCAAGAAAAAATGCTAAATATCACTTTAATACCAAGGCAGGATTTAAACAAAAACAAAAAATACAACTTTCGGGTAAAAAAGCTTTCTTAGCATTTTCTTTTTGTTTTTTAGTATTCTTTTTAAGCTTTTTATTTCCGCTTAGTCAGATGATGTATTGGACAATTAAATTTCCAGAAAATTTGTTTGATTTAAAAGTTTTAGATTTATTAATGAATACTCTTTATTTAGTAATTTTATCAAGTCTGCTGTTGATAATATTTGGTTTAGTTTCCAATTATGGAAACAGAGTAAATAAAAATAAAACATTAAATATTTTATCTACATTATCTATTTCAGGTTATGCAATTCCTGGAGTAATTTTAGCTGTCGCATTTATAACCTTTATTGCATGGTTTGATGATAGTGTGATTAAAAATTTGGGTTTTGTTTCTATTAAAAAAGTTTTTATAGGATCAATTCTTGGATTAGTGCTTGTATACTTTATTAGATTTTACTCACTTGCATACAATGGAATTAAATCAGGCTATGAAAAAATTAATATTTCAGTTGATGAAAGCTCATATTTACTTGGTTACTCAAAAAGAAAAACGTTTATGAATATTCATATTCCTTTTTTGAGAAATTCTTTATTGTTTGTTGGAATATTAGTCTCTCTAGAAATAATAAGAGAACTACCAATTACTCTGATTTTAAGACCTTTTAATTTTGAAACTTTTGCAACAACTGCTTACATCTCAGCATCAGAGGATTTACTCGAAGCTGCTGCAGTACCTTCATTATTTTTGATTTTGATTGCAACTTTCTTCATAATTGTTACATCTAAATATATTTTAAGAGATAATAATGACTAAAAATTTTTTCGAAGTTAACAACGTTGATTTTAATGTAGGTAACAAAACTAAAGTTAAAAACGTTTCTTTTGCAATTGAAAATCAAGGTGATGTAATATGTCTTTTAGGTCCCTCAGGAATTGGAAAAACTACAATCTTAAGAACGATTGCGGGTTTAGAAAAATTAAAAAAGGGATCAATCATATTAAATGGAAAAACTTTATCTTCTGAAAATATTAATTTAGAGCCAGAAGAAAGAAATGTTTCACTTGCTTTTCAAGATAACAGCTTATTCCCACATTACACTATTGAAAAAAATATTTCGCTTGGTTCTGAAAGAAATAAGGAAAAAAAAGAGAAAAAAATTAGTTTAAAAGAAATAGTAGATTTATTAGATATATTTCACATTCTTAATAAATACCCTCATGAAATAAGTGCTGGTGAAGCCCAAAGAGCCTCATTAGCAAGATCATTGATAATGCAACCAGACTTGTTGTTACTTGATGAGCCATTGTCAAATGTAGATCAAAGTTTTAAAGAAGAAATCCAAGTAAGATTAAAAAAAATTTTAAATAAATTAAAGATCACAACAATCATTGTTACACATGACTCCTATGAGGCATTTTATTTAGGATCTAAATGTGGAATAATTTTAAATCAAGAACTGAAACAATTTGATGATCCCTACAAGGTTTATCATTTGCCAAATTCTATTGAAGTTGTAAATTTTTTAAATAGAGGAATTTTGGTTCCAGCAAAGGTGACTGGAAAAAATACTTTAGAAAACTGGGATTTAGGCACTATTGAAGGGAATTTTATAAAAGAATATCCAGAAGGTGCCAATGTGCAATTATTACTTCAACCAGAAGATTTGGAACATGATGATACGAGTAATTTAAAACTTGAGGTAGTTGATCGAAAATTTAGAGGCACTAACTTTATTTATACTCTTAGAGCTCCAAGTAATACTTTAATTCCAGTATTTGTTCACTCACACCACATACATCAACATGAAGTGGATGAAAAATTTGGTATCAAAAGACCAATTCATATTGATCATATAGTTTGCTTTTAATAAAAACCTTTTAGAAAATGAAAAGTAACTTTAAAGTTTTTTTAAAGGGAATTATTGATGTAAGCCCACTTATGATACCAGTGGTCCCATTTGGTTTGATATTTGGCGTATTGGCTATTGATATTGGATTTACTCCAATTGAAACAATGGCAATGTCTCTAATTATTTTTGGTGGTGCTTCGCAAATAGTATTATTGCAATTATTTTCAGGAGGAGCCTCGTCTTTAGTAATAATAAGTTCTGTTGGAGCTGTTAATTCAAGACATTTACTTTATGGCGCGGTTGTATCTGAACATCTATCTGATTTAAAATTAATCTGGAAAATTATTATTTCATATTTTTTAATTGATCAGGCATTTGCAATTTCAAATGAATATTTAAAAAAAAATAAAGATAATAATAGATATTTTCACTTAGTGGGTGGTGGAGCTACTTGTTGGGTGATATGGCAATCAACAACATTTTTAGGAATTATACTTGGAGCAGCAATTCCTGAAAAACTTGGTCTAAGTTTTGCAGTTCCTTTAACTTTCTTAGCTCTATTAGTTAATGACTTTAGAAAACTTATAAATGTGATTGTAATAATTATTTCAGGATTGGTTGCTACGTTGGGATATAATTATATTCCTTTTAAAGCCTACGTCATAGTTGCTGCTTTAGCAGGATTATTCACTGCAATGATTTTAACAACGAAAAATAAAAAAGCATGAGCAACTGGGCATTAATTCTATATTGTGGATTGATTACGTATCTAACAAGATTTTCTATGATAGCTTTAATTAAAAAGGAAATGTTTAATAATAGAATTAGAGAAATATTGTCATTTGTGCCATCTGCAATATTTCCTGCAATAATTTTTCCAGCAATTTTTATTAATGACAAAGGTTTGTTCGAAATAGATGATAATCCAAAGATATTAGCTGCAATAATTGCAATGGTTATTGGTATTTTCTCTAGAAGTATAATTGCGACAATATTTTCAGGATTAGCTTCTTATTGGTTTTTAATATTTGTTGTATAAGCAATTATGAAAAAAATTATAACTTTTTGTTTTCTTTTATTTGCATTCAATGTCAATGCCATGGAAAAAGAAACAACTTTTAAAAAAGAATTATTTGATAAAGCACAATCTGAAGGCAAAGTTGTAGTAGTTAGCTCATGGATTAAGTATTGCATGTCATGTGCTAGTCAAATGAAAGTTTTGCAAAAAGCAAAAAATGATTTTAAAAATATTGAATATTTTTCATTCGATGTCACGAATAAAGAAATTGCTAATTTCTTTAATGTACAATATCAAACTACACTTTTAATTTTTAAAGATAATAAAGAAGTTTATCGAAGTCTTGGTGAAACTAGTAAAGCACTTATTTATAAAGCTTTAGAGTCCTCGATTTAATTTAAACACCTAAATTAATATTTTTAGATACGTTGTAATCAATCTGAGCAGGTTTTTTTAAATCAAGATTGTTCATGATTTCAATATATTCATCAACACTGCTTACTTGTAATCTCGGATTTTGTTTTTTTTCTTTTCCAATGGTGCTTACTTTTTCACCTTTATAATCATGAGCAGGGTACAAAAGAGTTTCCTCAGGCAATTTTAAAAGTTTATTAAATATTGAATTATAAGCATCTTTTGAACTACCATTTTGAAAGTCTGTTCGACCAGTCCCGTTAATTAAAAGTGTGTCACCTGAAAAAAGATAATTATCCATTAAGAAGCTATAACTATCTGAAGTATGTCCAGGAGTATACATCGCTCTAATTTTCAGATTATCAAGATTAATATATTCATCATCTTTTACTTTAATTTCAACGGCATCTGCAGGAGTGTGTGCACCCATAATAGTAGAACATTTAGTAATATCTTTGAGCTTAGATGCTCCTGTAACATGATCAGCGTGAATATGAGTATCAATTACTTTTACTAATTTTAAATCTAATTTTTTAAGCAAATTTATATATTCACTAACATTTTCTATTACGGGATCTATAAGCAATGCTTCTCTACCTTCTCCAGATGAAATTAAATAAGTATATGTCGAAGATTTTGTATCGAATAATTGTTTGAAAATCATTTTAGTACAGTAACATAATAGTACAAATTGACCCATTGTTAAAACATTTTAAAATATTATTTTTTCAGATATGAAATTAATTAAAATTTTATTAATAGCTTTATTTTTCAATACATTTGCCCACGCAGATAAAAACATGAAAATTGGCACAAAAGGTAAAGAGAGCGAAATTTCAAGAACAATTAAAGTTATAATGTATGACAACTATTATGAACCAAGTTCATTTCAAATTAAATCAGGCGAAACAATTAAATTTGAAGTTGAAAATGCAGGTATGCTTGTTCATGAATTTAATATTGCAAATAAAATGATGCACATGAAACATCAACCAGAAATGATGAAAATGGTTGAAAATGAAATTCTTTTAGCTGATTCCATTGATAAAGAAAAAATGAAAAAAATGGCAAAAATGGATAAAGCTATGGCCCATTCACATAGCAATAGTGTTTTGCTTGAACCAAAACAAAAGGGTGAAATCATTTGGAAATTTGATAATGCAGTTAACATTGAAGTAGCTTGCAATGTTCCTGGCCATTATCAAGTTGGAATGATTGCTAAAGTTGATATAAATTAACTTAATGGACACAACTGCGAAGGCTAATTTTCATTGGTCATGCCAACATACGTGGAAAAGAAGTGCTAAAAATACCGCTTGGTGTTTATTGGGTTGTGCAATCGGTGATTTAGGTACAATTTTATTTTTTCAGCTAACAAAAATTCCATTTCCTGTTTTAGGAATTATGATTTTAGCTATCATTAATGGTTTGATTACAAGTATCATTTTGGAGACAATTATATTAATGAGACAAAGTTTTGATTTTTCAAAGGCTTTTAAAACTGCAATTGGAATGAGTTTTATATCAATGATAAGTATGGAAGTTGCTATGAACTTAACTGATTACTTTTTAACGGGTGGAGCAATATTAACATGGTGGGTTGTGCCAATTATGCTCTTAGCTGGTTTTTTAACTCCTTGGCCCTATAATTATTGGCGATTAAAAAAATTTAATATTGCGTGTCATTAAAGAACTGGGATAATAAAACTTGGCTTTCATCAACTAGTTATATTAAATCATTTAACAAATTCTTAATTAAAGAAACTAAACTCAATAAGAATACTGAAATTTTAGATATTGGATGTGGAAGAGGTAAGATATTAGGAAACCTAACATCTAAGCTTAGATTAATTAAGAAGCCAATAGGTATTGATATTGAGCGACATAAAGATCGAGATAAAAGAATTATTTTTAATAAAACAGATGCAATAAGTTACTTAAAAAAAAATAAAAGAAAATTTGATTTAATTTTACTAAAACAAACAATTCATTTTTTACCACTTAAAGATATAAAAAAACTACTTTTACTATGTATGAATTGTCTTAATTCTGGCGGTAGGATAGCAATATTTACCTTGGCTACATCTAAAAATGAGATTCCCACTTTTTTAAAAATGAAAAAAAAATTGAATAAATCGCTTAAAAGAGATCAAAAAATGCTGAGATATATAAATGTTTTATATCCTGGAAGTATTTCAAAAACGTTTTCTTTTAAAGTAAAAATATCGAGAGATAAATATGTAGAAATGATTAAAAATCGATACATTTCAACATTATTGCATTTAAGTAGTGCAGATATTTTTAAAGGAATAAGCGAAATCAGCAGGAAATATAACAAAATACTAAATTTTAAAGATAAATTAATTTGTCGAATTTTAAAAAAGTAAATTTAATTTACTTAAGGGGTCGCCCCTTTGCTCTCCAGCCAAAAGAGCTCCCTTAAGTCGCCTTGATGGCATTTAAGTCCGAATGGACTTTAGGTTTTTTGTTTTCGTTTTTATGAAATATAAAGCTACCCAGCTAAGTGTCAGGTGGCATTTGATTCATTAAAACTACCTCCTTAATTAGAAGTTAAATTTCAGCTAGGTTGTATTCAAGATATTTATTTGCAAATTAATTAAATATATTTCTTGAATACAACCTAACTATTTATTAGTATTCCCACATCTTAAAAAAACTTCACTTAAAAATAGAAAATTAAAAATTGCATTGAGTTTTAATATCTATATTGTTTCATTATGAAATATGTAAAAGGATTAATTAACTTACTTGTAAGCTTAATTGTTTCTACGATAATTATTTACGCTATCAATATTGCAGCAGGTTTTGCTGGAGCTGACTACACATTTAGTCATGGGGAAACATTTGTAATTTGGATATTAATGGCAATATTAGTTAATAATTGCTTTAACAAATAATTTATATATTAAATTTTCTTTTCAAGTGTTTAAGTTTTCCCTCAGTGCTATCATAATCTATATAGCAACCTTGTAAAAATCGATTACCTTCATTAGCATTATATTCGGTTCTGCCGTGAAGAAGTCTATAGTTATCCATCATCAATAGATCACCAGGTTTTAATTTAAATTCAATTCTGAATTTTTCTGAGTTGTACATTTCTGATATTTTGTTTCTAGCTGCGTAATATAATTCTAATTTTCCCTTATCCATTAAGGGGACAAAATCTAATCGAGGACTGAATCTGACTTGTTTAAGTCTTTTGTTTTCATCAAGTTGGATCATCTCTGCCCAGTCTTCTAAAACAACATTATCATCCACAAATTGAAATCTGACTTTTATTTCAGTTAAAATTTGGAAAAAACTAGGATGTTCTTTTTTTAACTCTTCCGTTACGGCAAGACCATCAACCAATGTGGATAAGCCACCACCAACTTCATTTTCGATGCAATGCAGCAATTGTATACAAGGTACTGGTTTTCTATAAGGATTGTCAGTATGTGGTGCTAAAGGCAATGAAGTATAGGCAAGATCATTTGGATTTGGTTTTGATTTGACATTAAAAAACTCACCGAAATTTGTTCGTCTAATACTTCCAATTGAATTAGCGAAATTGACAATAAAGTTATCTTGGGTAGGAACACTTTCAAATATAACAAATCCATATTTGTAAAAGTCTAATAAAGACTCATACATTATTTTTTCCTCAAAAAAGTTTTTATTAAACTTATAAACATTGTTATTTTGAAAGTCTGATTTCCATGAAATTTTATTGATAAAGTATAATTCATTATCTTTCTCAAACTCTTTAAGTATATTTTCAATAACTAGTTTTGCGTATGCACCATCTTTAAAACTTACTTCAAGAAATTTATCTGAAATATTCACTTTTGAAATTTCTGAGCTATTTTTAAGCATTGTTGGATCAAATAATCTTTGTTGAGTTTTTTGGTCTAAAAAGTTCTCGCTATTCACTCGTTCTCTTAGCCAGAAGGGGTGGATTTCTTTTTTTGCACCCTGTTTTTCAAAAAACACTTTGTTATCGGTTAATTCTATTTTCATACAATATTAAGAGAATTATTTAAAATTTTACTTTAATCAATATAAATTAAATAGTAATAGTCCCCTGTGTCAAAATTAAATTCATCAGATTTTAAAAGGTATTCTAAGTTTGTTGATAGCTTAGCTAGAAAACTTACTAAGTTTTATTACTCTAAGCTCAATAGAACTTTTAAAGTCTCTAACAAATTAAGTGGCAAGGGATTCGATCCTGTTACAACCTCAGATAAAGCTTTTGAAAAATTTATCAGGAAAGAGATAGGAAAAAGGTTTCCAAGTCATCAAGTCGTAGGTGAGGAGTTTGGCAAAAAGAAAACTAAAAGTGATTTTACTTGGGTTATTGATCCAATCGATGGAACCAGATCTTATGTAATTGGTAATCCCACTTGGAGTAACCTAATCTCTTTAAATTATAAGGGTAACCCTGTAATTGGACTGGCAAATTATCCCGTTCTTAAAAAACATTATTTTAATGCCTCTGATAAAGTTGCATATGTTGTGGATCAAAGAAAAAAAAGAAAGATTAAAGTTAATAAAAAAATCTTATTTAAAAATATAAAGATGTCTGCTGCTTTTCATGGCATGTTATCTTTAAATAAACAAAAAAAAATACCAAAAATTTTAAAACTAATGCAGTTTCCTTGTGCAGATGCTCTTAGCTACTCACATCTTGCAGAAGGTAAAGTTGATGTGGTTATTCAATGTGGAAATAAAATTTGGGATATTCATCCTTTAATACCAATTATAAAAGCAGCTGGTGGAGTTGTTAGTACATGGAAAAATACAGATGCAGTTAAAGGCGGAAATATTGTTGCTTCAGCTAGCAATAATATTCACAATAAAATTCTAAAAATGCTTAGACCAATAACTAAGTAGTTTTACCAAGAGTATTCAAAAGAATTACACCAATAATAATTAGAGCTATCCCAATAATACCATAGAGATTTGGTATTTGATTATATTTAAACACGCCAAATAAAGTTACTGCAGTAATTGTTAGTCCTCCGTACGTAGCATAGGTGAAACCTACAGGAATAATATTCATTGCTTTTGATAAACAAAAAATACAAGCAACTATTGATATTGCACAAAAAATTGTTGGGCCAATATTGGTAAATCCATTAGTAGATTTTAAAAAACCATTTGAAGTAATGCCTAAGATAATTGCCAGTAGAAGAAATATATATCCAGATAAATTAGTCATAAATTTAATTTGTTTTACCAAGAAGATTAACTATTAAAACTCCTGAAATAATTAAAGTTAAACCAACAATAGTGTAAATGTCTGGCATTTGATTAAATTTATATACCCCAACAATTGTTGTGGCGATAATACATAGACCTGCAAATGAGGCGTAAGTAATACCCACAGGAATAGTTTTCATAACAATTGATAATGTAAACATACAAGCAACTATTGTTATTGCTGTTAATAAGCTTGGTAATAATAATGTAAAACCATTAGCTCCTTTAGCAAAACCATTTGCTGCAGTCCCCAAAATTACTGCAAGTATAAGAACTATGTAGGCAATTATATTACTCACAATATAAAGAGTATTATTATTTGGTAATTTTATCTACAAATTTTTCTACTATTGGAGCTACAATTGTTGTGGCAACTAATGCAACAGGTAAGCTTACTGACCAAGCTTTAAAAAATCTCTTATAATAAAGTTCATCATAACCTGTATTGATATATGTAATTATAAGTGTCATGATCAAGCTCATGCCAAGACCCATAAAAAATATGAATATTATTTTTGAATATTTTTTTGGAAACATAGAAAATTATAAATCAAAAATTAAGAAATAAAAATAAATTACCCATAAAAAACAAGCTGCCATTGTTACAAAAATTATTGTTACTCCAGTAGCTGTCTCATTTTTGTATTTTTTATTTACCTCTTTTCGCCATTTTTTTGGATAAAGTGGGATAGTCAACGCGTAGATGATTAAAAAAGTATCAAGTGCAGTTATAGCTATACAAATAAAGAGTAATTGACTCACCTATTTTGGCATTGGAGTGGCGCCAGTCTCTAAACTTATAATTTTTCCATCTTTGTATTTATAAACTGCCATTACTGCCTCAACATTTCCATCATTGAATGTAACTATTGAATGGTGAACTCCAATTTCATCATTTTCATAGACTACTCTGGCTCTATCTTGGTTAATATCACCGCTCAGAGCCCATTTTATA
>NZ_JBNGZH010000005.1:0-36439 GCF_052049775.1 Candidatus Pelagibacter sp.
ATTAAAAATAAAGAAATATATAAAGCTGACTTAATTGGAAGCTTTTCAAAAAATAAAAAACTAAAACTTACAATAAATAAAGATAATGATAATAAAATTACTACCTTGTTTGTTGATGAGGCAAAACCTATCGTAAAAAGATATAAATTTATAAAAGGTTTTGATGAAGGATCACTCGATTTCTTCAGTTCAAAAAAATCAAAAAAATCTGTTTCACAAATAAAAATTTATGATTTTAAATTAAAAGAGCTACCTATATTGACAAAGATTCTCACGTTAGCATCCTTACAGGGTATTGCGGATATTTTATCTGGAGATGGTATACGTTTTACGGAATTTGAAATGAATTTTAAAAATGAGGGTGATTTAATGACCATAGAAGAAATTTATGCGATTGGTCCTGCAATATCTATTTTAATGGAGGGCTACGTTGAAAAAAACAAATTAATTAGTTTAAAGGGCACATTGGTGCCAGCCACAACAATTAATAATTTTATTGGCTCATTACCTATGCTAGGTGAAATATTAGTCGGAAAAAAAACTGGTGAGGGAGTATTTGGAGTAAGTTTTAAGATCAAAGGCCCTCCAAAAAATTTAAAAACTTCAGTCAATCCTGTCAAAACTTTAACACCAAGATTTATTACAAGAACATTGGAAAAAATTAAAAAGAATTAACTTAACTCAATTTTTAAATGTCTTTTTTTTCCCACAGAAAGTTTTAAATAATTTTGTCTGAATAATTCATAAGAAATAATCAGATTTTCTTGAGATATAATTTCATCATTCAGTTTTATTGCATTTCCCTTAATAAGACGTCTGATTTCACTTTTTGAATTTTCTAATTTAGATAAGATCACGAGATCTATAATGCTCATTTTATTTTCAATATCAGTTTTCTTAATTTTAATTGAAGGTAAATTTGAACCAAGCGAAGTTCCTGAGAAAGCTTCTTTTGCTGCTTGCTCTGAACTTTTAGCAGCTTTTAAGCCATGAAGCATAGTAGTTGTTTTGTTCGCTAGCTTAATTTTTAGTTTATTAATGTCTTCATCTTTCATTTTATCAATTTCTTCAATATCTAAATCTGTAAACATTTTTAAAAATTTTATTACATCTCTGTCATCGATATTTCTCCAAAATTGCCAATAGTCATATGATGATAATAATTTTTCATCTAACCAAATAGCACCTGACTCAGTTTTGCCCATTTTTGCCCCTGAGGATAATGTAATGAGAGGGGTAGTTAAACCATAAGCTTGTTTACTAGAATACCTTTTTATAAGCTCCGTTCCATTGACAATGTTTCCCCATTGATCAGAACCTCCTATTTGTAAGGAACAATTCTCTTTTTTATTTAGTTCTAAAAAATCATAAGCTTGCAAAATCATATAATTAAATTCCATATAACTTAAAGATTGTTCTCTATCTAATCTAGTTTTAACACTTTCGAAAGTAAGCATTTTATTAATTGTAAAATGTTTTCCTATTTCTCTTAAAAATGAAATATAATTTAAATTTTTAAGCCAGGAATAATTATTTACAAAAATAGGTTTTGTTTTTGGATCGTTATTATTTAAAAATTTTTTTAATATTTTTTCAATATTTTTTGTATTTTTATTTATTTCTTTTTCAGTTAAAATTCTCCTTGTTTTGTCTTTACCTGAAGGATCTCCAATTCTGGTAGTCCCTCCACCTAACAAGACAATCGGTCTGTGCCCATATTTTTGAAGAAGTCTAAGACACATGATTTGAAGTAAGCTTCCAACATGAAGACTTTCAGCAGTGCAATCAAAACCTATGTAACCTTTAATTTTTTCTTTATTTATTAATTTGGATAATTCATTTTCATTCGTGCATTGATAGAAGTAGCCTCTATCTTTAAATTCTTTTAAAAATTTATCCATAAGTCTATAGTTCCACAATATACATTATTTAATAAAAAAAAATAAGAATGGATAAGATTTATACAGCAATGGGTTTAATGAGTGGTACCTCATCTGATGGAGTAGATGTATCCATAATTAAGTCAGATGGTAATCAAGACTTTTCAATATTAATCGATAAATACTTTCAATATGATGAAGAATTAACTCAAAAAATACTTAAAATTAGGGATAAAATCTTAAATCCAGATGATTTAACCAAATATCAAGTTGAAATCAAAGATTTAGAAAGAGAAATAACTTTATTTCATTTTAAGGCTGTTAATAAATGCCTTGAATTATCAAAATCTGAGGTTGATTTAATTGGTTTTCATGGTCAAACAATATTTCATGCTCCAGAAAAAAAAATTACAAAACAATTGGGTGACGGATTGCTACTATCTCAATTAACGAAAAAGAAAGTTATTTATAATTTTAGACAAAATGATTTAGAAAATGGGGGTCAGGGTGCTCCTCTAGCACCAATCTTTCATAATGCTTTAGCTAATGAATTAAATAAAAAATTTAGTTTAGGTTTTCCAATGAATATTCTTAATATTGGAGGTATTTCTAATGTTACCTCTACAATAGAATATAAGAATTTGAGTTTAGAAGAAAAAATTTATGCCTGTGATATTGGACCTGGCAATTGTTTGATAGATGAATGGATGAGAAAAAATTCAAAAAAAGGATATGACAAAGAAGGTTTAGTAGCGAAATCTGGAAAAACAGACAGATTAATTTTAAATCAAGCTTTGGACAATTTTACTGAACAATCTAATTTTGAAAAATCTTTAGATACTAAAAATTTTGATATTTTTTTTGCAAAAGGACTTTCATTAGAGGATGGTGCTGCAACCATCACTGATTTCACCGCTAAATTAATTTCCAATGGAATAAATTTTATTCACAATAAGAATAATTCTCAAAAAAGTAAATGGTTAGTATGTGGAGGAGGAAGAAAAAATAAATATCTCTTAGAAAGTATAAAAAGTAATTTTGATGATTTAAATCTTTGTTCGATTGATCAATATGGATTTGATGGAGACTTTATCGAGTCTCAAGCTTTTGCTTTTTTAGCGATAAGATCTTTAAAAGGTATGCCTATTTCATTTCCAAATACAACTAGATGTACAAAATCGGTAACTGGTGGAGTTTTAGTCGAAAATTTTTAATACAAAGCTGTTTCTTTTTTAATGTATTTATCAAGAGACTTTGAAAGTGCATTCTCATTTTTTGAAAAAAAATGATTTGCTTCTGAGATTGATTGAAATTCAACTTTAATACCTTTTTGCGCACTTAATCTTTTATTTAGTTCATTGATATGTTCAACAGGCACCAATTCATCTTTTTTTCCATAAATCATTATCCCAGAAGTTGGACATGGAGACAAAAATGAAAAATCGTAAACATTTGGTTGGGGAGAGATTGCGACAAATCTATTTATCTCTGGTCTCCTCATTAAAAGTTGCATAGCAATCAATGACCCAAAAGAAAAACCTGAAACCCAACATTGAGAATTATCAAAATTTTCTCTCTCTAACCAATCAAGAGCAGCTGCAGCATCTGCTAATTCACCTTGACCATTATCAAATTCTCCATCACTCTTTCCTACACCTCTAAAATTTACTCTGCAAACTGAAAAATCATTTTCCATAAAAGTATGAAAAGTTTCCACAACAACTTTATTATTCATTGTCCCTCCATACTGAGGGTGTGGTTGTAAGACTAAAGCTATTGGTGAAGTATTTTTTTTACTCTTGTAATATTTGGCTTCAAGTCTACCTGCAGGTCCTGGAATAAATATTTCTAATATTTTATTTTCCATAATTGTTATTGATTATTATTCTCAAAAAAAAATTAGGTTTATCACAACTGCGTGACAAAATGTTAGCTTTTTTTTTATTCATGATACTTGACTATTTTGGTCAGGTTTATATATACCCCAGTAAAATAAGGAATTATGAGACTTACATCTAAAGGCAGATATGCGGTAATGGCTTTAGTGGATCTGGCTAGATTTGATGGAATTAATCCAGTTTCTCTAAGGGATATATCTTTAAGACAAGGCATTTCGTTAGATTATTTAGAACAAATTTTTTCAAAATTGAGAAAAAAAGAAATTGTTCAAAGTGTTAGAGGAACTCAAGGTGGATATATTTTAAATAGGAAAGCTAAAGAAATAAAATTAACAAATATTTTTGATGCAGTAGATGAAAAAGTAAAAACTGTCCAATGTAAAAAAGAGTCAAAAAAAGGATGCAATGGTAAATCTACAAAATGTTTAACTCACAATCTTTGGGATGAACTTGAAACTCACATCAATAATTTTTTTGATAAAAAGAGTTTAGACGACTTAGTAAAAGAAAACTTTGAAAGAAGATTATAAAATGGATACTAGAGAAAAAGATATAGAAAATTTAAAAGATTATAAATACGGTTTTACAACTGATATTGAAAATATTAAAGCACCAAAAGGTCTAAATGAAAATGTAATTAAGTTTATTTCAAATATTAAAAAAGAACCTGAATGGATGTTGGATTTTAGATTAAAAGCATTTGAAAGATTTAAGCTTCTCAAAGAACCTGACTGGCAAAAACCTAAGTATCCTAAAATTGATTATCAAGATTTATATTACTATTCGGCTCCGAAAAGCATGAAGGATAAACCTAAAAGCTTAGATGAATTAGATCCTAAACTTTTAGAAACTTATAATAAATTAGGAATTCCCCTTCAAGAACAAGCAAGATTAAACGGAATAGCTGTAGATGCGGTATTTGATTCTGTTTCAGTAGCCACAACATTTAAAGGTGAATTAACAAAACATGGAATCATTTTTTGTTCAATGTCAGAAGCAATACAAAAACATCCTGATTTAGTAAAAAAATATTTAGGAACAGTAATTCCAACAACAGATCATTTTTTTGCGACATTAAATTCTGCTGTTTTTACCGATGGGTCATTTGTTTATATTCCTGAAGGTGTAAAGTGTCCAATGGAGCTCTCGACCTATTTCAGAATTAACGCATCAGAAACTGGTCAATTTGAAAGAACTTTAATTATTGCTGATAAAGGAAGTTACGTGAGTTATTTAGAAGGCTGTACTGCACCGATGAGAGATGAAAATCAATTACACGCTGCTAATGTTGAACTAATAGCTCTTGATGATGCAGAGATTAAATATTCAACTGTTCAAAACTGGTACCCGGGAGATGAAAATGGAAAAGGAGGAATTTATAATTTTGTAACCAAAAGAGGACTATGTAAGGGAAAAAATTCTAAGATTTCTTGGACACAGGTAGAGACAGGTTCTGCTATAACTTGGAAATACCCTAGTTGTATTTTAAAGGGTGATAACTCAATTGGAGAATTTTATTCAATAGCAATTACAAATAATCATCAAAAAGCAGATACTGGGACAAAGATGATCCACCTTGGTAAAAATACTAAAAGTAAAATAATTTCCAAAGGTATTAGTGCTGGATTTTCTGATATGACTTATAGAGGATTAGTAGATATAAATTCAAAAGCAAAAAATTCTAGTAACTATACTCAATGTGACTCTCTTTTAATGGGAAATAAATGTGGAGCGCACACTGTTCCTTACATAAAGAACAAAAATTTTGACTCAAATGTTGCTCATGAAGCAACAACGTCAAAAATAAGTGAAGAGCAATTGCACTATTGTCAACAAAGAGGATTAAATCCTGAGGAAGCTGTTGGGTTGATAGTTAATGGATTTTGCAAAGAAGTTCTGCAGCAATTACCCATGGAGTTTGCTGTAGAGGCACAAAAACTTGTTGGAATTAGTCTTGAAGGGAGCGTGGGTTAATGCTGAAAATTAATAACTTAAACGCAAATGTTGAAAATAAGTCAATTTTAAAGGGATTTTCACTAAATATAAAACCAGGTGAAGTTCATGCAATAATGGGTCCTAATGGTTCTGGAAAAAGTACGTTATCTAATATTTTATCGGGAAAAAAAGGTTATGAGGTATCTGGAGAAATATTATTTGAAAATAAAGATTTATTTGAACTTGAAACTGAGGAAAGAGCACACAAAGGTATATTTTTAGCCTTCCAATACCCTTTAGAAATTCCTGGGGTAAATACTAATATTTTTTTAAAGACTTCTCTAAATGCAATTAGAAAAGCTCGTGGACAAAAAGAACTTGATGCTATCGAGTTTTTAAAACTCGTGAAAGAAAAAGCTAAGGAACTTAAATTTGATGAAGAAAAACTTAATAGGCAATTAAATGTAGGCTTCTCTGGTGGAGAAAAAAAGAAAAATGAAATTCTACAAATGTCAATGCTGGCGCCAAAACTTTCAATTTTAGATGAAACAGACTCAGGTTTAGATATAGATGCTCTAAAAATAGTTGCAGATGGTGTAAACACATTAAGGAATAATGAAAATTCTTTTTTAATCATTACTCATTATCAAAGATTATTAGATTATATCAAGCCAGATTTCGTTCATGTTTTAATGAATGGAAGGATTATTAAATCAGGTGGACCTGAACTTGCAGAAGAATTAGAAAAAAAAGGATATGAGAGTTTTAATTAGATGAAGGAACAATTAAAAATAGATTTTAACAAAATTCAAGAAGTTTCTAATTTTTCTAATAGAGATATTGAGATAAAAAAGTCTTACCTAAATAAATTTATTGAAAATGGTTTCCCAAATAGAAAACAAGAAAATTGGAAGTTTTTAGATATAAATCAAATAATTAGTAATAATATTTCAGATTTGAGCTTTTATAATGATTATTCAATTGAAAATAAGATTGATCCATCAATTTTTATTGATGATTTAGAACATAATAAAATTATTTTTATTAATGGAAGAGTTGAAAAAATTGACTTTAGGTATGAGGATAAAAAACAGATTGAAATAATTGAGGACTCTTACACAACTGATAAGTCTGAAAACAACAATTCATTAATTGATTTGAATATTGCATTAAGTAATAAACATTTTAAAATTTTAATTAAAAAAGACTACTCATTAAAAAAACCTTTAATCATTTATCATTTGTCCAATGAGAAAATGAAATCAAAGAATATTAATTTAAGGTTAGATTTTGAGCTTGAACAAAACAGCTCACTAAAATTGATAGATTTCTTTAGTGATGATAGTGAAAAAAATTTTATGAATATTTTTTACAATTTTAATTTGGATAAAGATGCGATTCTTAAAAACTATAAAATTGATAAGTCTTTGAATAAAAATCTAAAATATTCATTTAATAATATAGATCAAAAACAAAATAGTATTTCTGAAACTTTTGTTTTTTCTGCAGGGTCAGATTATTTCAAAAATGAGATAAATTGTAATCTAAAAGGCGAATATTCTTCAGCATTTATAAATGGTATTTTTTCGTTAGATGATAATAAACAGCACGAAATAAGAACTACTATAAATCATTTGGTTGAAAATACAAAAAGCTATCAGTTAATTAAGAGTGTGCTTGGAAAAAATACAAAGTCTGCTTATCAAGGAAGAATATATGTAGACTCAAAGGCACAGAAAACAGATGGATATCAATTAAGTAAAGCAATTTTGTTAGACGAAACCTCAGAGTTTAACGCAAAACCTGAATTAGAAATTTATGCTGATGATGTTAAATGTTCTCATGGATCAGCATCTGGTAGTCTTGATGATAATTCAATTTTTTATTTAATGTCTAGAGGACTAAATTATAAACAAGCTAAAGGACTATTAATAAATGGTTTTTTGCTTGATGTAATCGAAAAGATTACTGACGCTGAAATTAAAGATTTATTAAAAAAAATGATTGGTTTAAAAAAATGAACATAGATAATATTAAAAAAGAGTTTCCTATCTTTGATGAAAAGATACAAAACAATGATCTAGTTTATTTGGATAGTGCTAATTCTTCTCAAAAACCTAAAGTTGTTATTGATAGAATAAACGAATTCTATACTAAAGAATTTTCAAATGTGGGCAGAAGTATTCATTATTTGGCAGTGGCAGCTACAAATTTATACGAAAATACACGATCTTCTGTCCAAAAATATATTAATGCAAAAGATAAAAATGAGATTGTATTTACTAAGGGTGCAACTGAAGCCCTCAATTTAGTTGCTAATACACTTGGCCAAAAGTATTTGAATGAAGGTGACGAAATTTTACTCACTGAGTTAGAGCATCATTCAAATTATGTACCATGGCACTATTTGAGAAAATCAAAAAATATAAAGATTAATTTTGCTGAAATAAATGAAGAGGGAGAAATTCCAATTGAAAATATTGAAAAAAAAATTACGCCAAAAACAAAGGTGATTGCCATTAATCATCTATCGAATGTCACTGGCGCAATCTTACCAATCAAAGAGATTACTGAGCTTGCACACGCAAAAGATATAATTGTTGTTGTAGATGGATGTCAAGGTGCACCACATTTGAAACTTGATGTGCAAGATCTGGACTGTGATTTTTATGCAATTTCTTGTCATAAAATGTATGGACCGACTGGACTTGGAATTTTGTATGGAAAAAAAAAATGGCTCGAAGAATTACCACCTTATCAAGGTGGTGGTGGAATGATTAAAGAAGTTAAAAAAGATCGTATTACTTATGGTGATCTTCCAAATAAGTATGAAGCAGGCACTATGGCCACTGCACAGGTGATAGCTTTTGATAAGTCTATCAAATTTTTAGAAAGTATTGGAATTGAAAATATAATTAAACATGAAAAAGAATTAATAGAATATGGTCAAGAAATTTTAAAAAAGAATAATTCAGTAAAAATAATTGGCAATCCAAAAAATAAAGGCGGTGTAATATCGTTTACGATTGAAGGAGTACATCCACATGACATCGCGACAATACTTGACGAAGACGGTGTAGCTATTAGAGCTGGACACCATTGCTGTCAAATTTTACACGACAAACTCGAGATTCCTGCTAGTGCAAGAGCATCAGTAGGTGTCTATAATACTAAAAGTGATTTTGATCAATTAAATGAGTCTATAAACAAATGTAAAAAAATTTTTGATTTAAAATGAATTTAAAAGAATTATATCAAGAAATAATTTTAGAACATGGAAAAAATCCAAGGAATTTGAGGAAGACTGAGAATTTTAATAAAGATGCTAAAGGGAATAATCCTTTATGTGGGGATAATGTCCATGTTTATCTAAAATTGAATAATCAAAGAAAAGTTGAAGATATTTCTTTTGAAGGAAGTGGTTGCGCAATATCAATGGCCTCAGCTTCAATAATGACAGATTTGATTAAAGGCAAAAGTGACAATGAAGCAAAGGAGATCATAGATGATTTTCTTGGAATGATAAAAGAAAATCCTGAATTAAAGTCTACGATTTTAGAGGAAGATGATAAAACAAAACTAATGTGTCTATCCGGAGTAAAACAATATCCTATGAGAGTAAAATGTGCTACCTTATCATGGCATACTTTGATTTCTGCAATGGAAGATGACGGAAAGCAAGTGAGCACAGAAGATTAATATTATGGAAATAAAAGAAAAAATTATAAACGAAATTAGAAAAATTTATGATCCTGAGTTACCAGTTAATATTTATGAACTTGGTTTAATTTATGATATTCAAGTAAAAGGAAAAAAAGCTGAAATAAAAATGACCTTAACCACACCAAATTGTCCTGTTGCAGAGAGTTTACCAAAAGAAGTAAAAGAAGGAGCTATGCAAGTTGAAGAAATTGATGATGTTGATCTTCAACTAGTTTGGGACCCACCTTGGAACAAAGATATGATGTCAGATGCTGCTAAGTTGGAGTTAAATTTGTAATGAATCCTATAATTAAATTAAGTGAAAATGCAGCAAACAGAATTAAAGAAATCATGTCTAGTGCCGAAAAAGATGCTTTAGGAGTGAGAGTTTCAGTTAAATCTGGAGGATGCGCAGGCATGTCATATGTAATGGAATATTCTAAAGAACTTAACCCGAATGATGAGGTAATTGAGGATAAGGGAGTTAAGGTTTTTATAGATTCTGCTGCAGTGATGTATTTATTAGGTACTGAAATGGATTACAAAAAAGAGGATTTTTCTTCAACTTTTGTGTTCAATAATCCCAATGAAACAGAGAGATGTGGTTGCGGGGAATCCTTTAAAGTAGAATAAAATTTAGTATCCCATAAGTTGCATAGCTGTATTGCTTAAAATGCATATCTAGTATATAATTATTACATGAACGTTTTTGAATTTAGAAATTTATTAGCGTCTGAAGACAGAAAAGAAAAAAGAAAAAGCTTACAAAGATCTTTGATCAAATCTGTTGAAACAGGAGCTAACGGAACTCAAGATTACGTTGTTAAAAAAGGTCCTGGCAAAAACAAGATTGCCACTACTAGACAATAATTTTTAACAACTATAATACATGTCGAACTCTATTGGGTGTGGTGTGTGTTCGAAATTATGTATTTCCTCAAATTTTAAAGCAATGTAAGCATCTATCTGATCATCAGTGAATACGTTACCTTGTTTTAAAAAATCTCTGTCCTTATCCAAACTTTCCATTGCTTCTCTTAATGAGCCACAAACAGTAGGTATTTTTTTAACTTCATTTTCAGATAAAGCATAAAGATCCTTATCGAAAGATTTACCTGGATCAATTTTATTTTTAATACCATCTAGTCCAGCCATAAGCATTGCTGCAAAAGTTAAGTATGGGTTTCCAGCTGCATCGCCAAATCTAATTTCACATCTCGCAGCTTTTTTACTTAGAGTGATAGGGATCCTACATGAAGCTGACCTGTTTCTCGCTGAGTACGCTAATAATACTGGGGCTTCAAATCCCGGGATCAATCTTTTGTAACTATTGGTTGTTGCGTTTGAAAAAGCGTTTATAGCTTTTGCATGTTTTAAAATTCCACCAATATAGTGTAAAGCTAAATCGGATAAGCCAGCATATTTATCTCCTGAAAATAATGCTGTATTTCCTTTCCAAATTGATTGGTGCACGTGCATACCTGATCCATTATCACCTTTTACTGGTTTAGGCATAAAAGTTGCAGTTTTTCCAAATGAATGTGAAACCATGTGTACCGCATACTTATACAATTGCAAGTTATCTGCTTGATCAACTAAAGTTCCAAAATACATTCCAAGTTCATGCTGACTTGGAGCAACTTCATGGTGATGTTTCTCAACTTTAATACCCATGTCTTTCATTGCTTTTAAATACTCACTTCTCATATCTTGTGCACTATCAACAGGAGGAACTGGGAAGTAACCACCTTTGATACCAGGTCTGTGTCCCATATTTCCGTTTTCATATTTTTTTCCAGTGTTGTAAGGGCCTTCAGTACTATCAATTTTGAAGCCAGTTTCATTCATGTCATTTTTAAATCTTACATCATCGAATACAAAAAATTCAGCTTCTGGACCAAAAAATGCTTTGTCACCAATTCCAGATTTTTTTAAATATGCCTCTGCTTTTTTTGCTGTTCCTCGAGGATCTCTTTCGTAAGGATCTTTTTTTATTGCATCCAAAATATCACAAAAAATGTTTAATGTATTATGAGACGTAAACGGATCAACTACAGTTCTGCTTAAATCAGGCTTTAAAATCATGTCAGATTCATTAATAGCTTTCCAACCTGCAATTGAGGAGCCATCAAAGAAAATTCCATCGTTTAACATATCTTCGTCAACTACCTTAGTGTCCATTGTAACGTGTTGAAGTTTACCTCTAGGGTCAGTAAATCTTAGATCAACGTAATCGATCTCTTTGTCTTTAATAACTTTTAATACATTTTTTGCACTCATTATATCTCCTCTGTAATCTTGTGGGTTGTGATACCAAATAAAGACTGATAAATAATCCCCTTTTACTTAATAACACCTATGCATTTTTAACATAAGTGTATATTGAAAAGACTAAGAATACTAACAATTCAGAGTTGAATAATGACATTACTTGATAAAGAACCAGTTCGAAGAGTTGGAAGAATTATTAGAGAATTCGACCAAAATTTAAGTGTTAGTGTTTTAGAAACATCAGCTAGAACTGCTTTAGAAGCCGCATCTTCTTTACGATGTGAGGTAGGAGCAATTGTAAAAAGCTTACTTTTTAAGACAGATAATAAGTTTACTTTATTTTTGGTTGCTGGAGATAAGAAAGCTTCACTAAGAAAAATTAAGAAAAATATTAAATTTGATGATGTTTCTATGGCTACTGCTGAAGATGTAAAAAACATTACTGGTTATACTATTGGCGGTGTTTCACCAGTAGGCCATTTAGAAAATGTTGATATTTACATAGATAATTCTTTAAATAGGTTTGATTTTTTATTTGCTGCTGCAGGTCATCCAAATTGTATATTTAAAATCAATTTCTCAGATTTAAAGAAAATTACAAAAGGAACAATTGAAGATATTACCGAATGAGACAACCAAAACTATTAGATTATCTTTTATTAATTTTGTTAGCTTTAATATGGGCATCAGCTTTTTTTAATATCAAAATTGCAACCTATTCATTTGGACCAATTACCATTGCATTTTTAAGAGTGTTTTTTGGAGCAATACCAGTTTTGTTGCTTTGTTATTATAAAAAGATAAAGATCGAAGCTTTTTCAAAAGATTGGTATTGGTTCGCAATGATAGGATTTATAAATCTAGTAGCTCCTTTTTTTTTAATTGCCTACGGCGTGCAATCAGTTCAAAGTAATTTGGCCGCGATATTGATGTCAACTACACCATTAAGTTCAACTGTGCTTGGTCATTTTTATACAAAGAATGAGAAATTCAATTTTATCAAAACAATAGGAATCTTAATTGGTTTTTCTGGAATACTTTATTTATTTTCTGATAATATTTTGATTAATGAAAATAATTTTTTTTCCGCAATACTAATTCTATTAGGCTCAACTTGTTATGTAATAGGTGGAGTTCTAACCTTAAAAATTAGTAATAAAAAAAATGAAAATGTAACTGGTTCAATACTGGTTTGGGCAGTTTTGATTTTGATACCTATTGCAAGTATTGTTGAACAACCATGGAATGTCTCGCCAAGGTTAGATTCCACAATATCCGTGATATATCTTGGCCTAGTTTCTACTGGAATTGCATGGTTATTGAGATTTAGAATTTTAGTTAATAATGGACTGATATTTCAGTCACAAGTTTCATATTTAATTCCAATTTTTGGAACTATCTTGAGTTACATTTTCCTGAAGGAATTGATCACTTTCAAAGTTTTGATATCTCTCATTGCAGTATCAGTAGGAATTTATTTTGTGAGAAAAGCAGACAATAAAATCAGTAAAATAAAGCTCGATTAATACAATTCTTAGTTGAAAACATTATTGACCCATTTACATCATTCCCAAAAAGGTTTTTAATTAATTTATATAAATAACAAGAGGAGAAAAAAATGAGTGCAGAAGCAATGAAAGTGTCATCTGTATTAGATACTTCTCATTTAAAGGTTAAATTTCCGTTCAAAGCAAAATATGGAAACTACATTAATGGAAAATTTGTAGAACCAAAATCAGGCAAGTATTTTGATAATGTAAGCCCGATCTCAAATGAGAAAATCTGTTCAGTTGCGCGATCAGACGAAAAAGACGTAGAAGCAGCATTAGATGCAGCTCACGCAGCCTTCCCAGAGTGGGGAAAAACAGACATCACAACAAGATCAAACATATTATATAAGATCGCTGATGTTTTAGAAAAAAATCTAAACTTACTCGCAACAGCAGAATGTTTAGATAATGGAAAGCCAATAAGAGAATGTATGGCAGCAGATTTACCTTTGGTTGTTGATCATTGGAGATATTTTGCTGGTGTAATAAGAGCAGAAGAGGGATCAATTGCAGAAATTAGCAATTCTCAATACTCTTACAACATACCTGAACCTTTAGGAGTAGTTGGTCAAATAGTTCCTTGGAACTTCCCATTACTTATGGCTACATGGAAACTAGCACCAGCTCTTGCAGCAGGTAACTGTTCAGTTTTAAAACCAGCCGAACAAACGCCAGCATCCATAATGGTGATGATGGAACTTATTGGGGATTTATTACCTCCAGGAGTTGTCAACATTGTTAGTGGTTTTGGTTTAGAGGCAGGTAAACCTTTAGCATCATCAAAAAGAGTTGCTAAAGTTGCATTTACTGGTGAAACAACAACAGGAAGATTGATAATGCAGTATGCTGCACAAAACATAATTCCAATAACTTTGGAATTAGGTGGAAAATCTCCAAACATTTTCTTTGAGGATATCATGGATAAAGATGATGATTTCTTCGATAAATGTATTGAAGGTTTTGTTATGTTCAATCTTAACCAAGGTGAGGTTTGTACTTGTCCGAGTAGAGCTTTAGTTCAAGAGTCGATCTATGATAAATTCATGGAAAGAGCTATAGCTAGAACAAAAGCTGTTGTTCAAGACAACCCTTTAAAAATGGAAACTATGATTGGAGCACAGGCTTCCGTAGAACAAATGGAGAAGATTAAATCTTATCTTGATCTAGGGAAAAAAGAGGGTGCGAAAGTCCTAACAGGAGGAAGTGTTGCAAAACTTAACAGTGGATTAGAAAAAGGTAATTACATTCAACCAACTGTTTTTGAAGCAAAAAATGATATGAGAATATCTCAAGAAGAAATCTTCGGACCTGTTGTGTCTGTAATTAAATTTAAAGATGAAGCAGAGGCATTAAAAATTGCCAATGATACTCTTTATGGTTTAGGAGCAGCTGTTTGGACTAGAAATGGTAATATTGCTTATAGAATGGGTAGAGCAATACAAGCAGGGATAGTATGGACTAATTGTTATCATGCATACCCAGCTCACTCACCATTTGGTGGATACAAACAATCTGGAGTTGGCAGAGAAACTCACAAAATGATGCTTAATCATTACAGACAGAATAAGAATCTACATGTTTCTTACGCTGAGAAAAAATTAGGCTTCTTTTAATCAAATAATATATACTGGTCCATGATTCGATATCATGGGCCAGAGAAAAAATATGAAAGTATCTGCAACAAATTCGGCACTAAGTTTATTATCTGAACTTAAAGAAAAATATGGTGAAAAGTTAATGTTTCATCAATCAGGAGGATGTTGTGATGGGAGTGCACCTATGTGTTTCCAAGAAGGTGAATTTCCATTGGGAGATAACGATATTAAACTTGGGGAAATAGGTGGAGTTCCATTTTATATGAATGGTGATCAATATGAAAAATGGAAACATACTGATCTTACGATAGATGCTGTAAAAGGAATTGGTGGAATGTTTTCATTAGATAATGGAACTGGAAGAAGATTTTTAACTAAATCTGAAATATGCCTCGTAGTGGATAACGATAATCCAAATCATTAAATTTATTTAACAATGCCGATTTTTTTAAGTTCACAAAAAATTGTGAAGGATTGGATTGATTATAACAATCATATGAATGTTTCTTATTATCTTTTGATCTTTGATAAATATGGGGCTGATATATTAAATGACACCTTTAAAATGGGTGAGCATTCAGCAAGGACTACCGGAAAAAGTACGATGATTGTTGAGTCTCATATTACATATAATCAAGAACTAAAGATGAATGATGAGGTAGATGTAAATTTAGTTTTTTTTGATCACGATAAAAAAAGGTTGCAATATAAGATGGAAATGATCCATAAGCAAAAGCAATATTTAGCATCTACGATTGAAGTCCTTGCATTATATGTTGATTTAAATAATCGAAAAGTCTCAGAATTCGAGGGAGATAAATTAGAAATTATGGATAATTATATTAAAAATAATATAGAAAAGTTTGATAATACTAACCTTAAGTTTTCCTCTAAATTGAAAAAGTAAATAAATTTACTTCCAGCCCGCGTACTGGAAGTAATAATCTATTTATTGTCCTGGCGCTTTGTATGCACCTGATGCAACTTCACTCGCTTTAACAGTAGCTTTATTAAAATCAATAGCTTCCAACATTGTTAAATTTTTAACTGCTCCTGATGCTTCTACTACAAGTTTTACTGCTGCAAAGTCTTCAAATGTTGTAAGTTCATTAACAACAATAAAGTCATATGGACCTCTAACTATATCCATACTATGCATTGTTCCACCCATAGCTTTTGTTAATTGTTCAACTACTGCTTTTCTATCACTTTTAGGATCTTTTAAAAAACCTTGAAAAGCTTTTTCAGTGTAGTTTCCCATTATATATGCTTTCATATGTTACCCCTTTCTTTATTTAAAAATACTACAGCAAAATTTATGTATGTAGAAGTGGTATATTTGTCTAATTATTTTCTATTCGGTCCATTTCTTTAAGTTCGACTTCTAACTTATCTAATTCCTCACCACCTGCCATCATGCTTAAAAGTTTTTCTCTAGATATATCTTTTTTTTGAAATGTTCCCATACTTTTTCCTCGATTTAAAACTGTAAAACTATTTCCAACAGGATAAGCATGATGAACGTTGTGTGTTATTAAAATTACAGCTAAACCTTGCGATGCTGCTTTAACAATATATTTCAGGACCATTGAAGCTTGATGCACACCTAATGCTGACGTTGGTTCATCTAATACTAAAACTTTTGCTCCAAAATAAATTGCTCTAGAAATAGCGAGACATTGTCTTTCACCTCCAGACATCGTACCGACAGCTTGTGATGGGTCTCTCACATCGATACCTATTTGTCCCATTCTTTCTGCAGCTATAGTGTTTGCTTTTTCAATATCAAAAGTTTTAAAAAAAGGTAAACCTTTTTGTGGCTCTCTACCCATAAAAAAATTTCTAGTAACACTCATAAGAGAAACTAATGCTAAATCTTGATAAACAGTACCTATCCCAATATCCAAAGCATCTCGTGGTGAGTCAAAAACTATTTTTTGATCCTCAAAAATAATTTCACCTTCATCAGGCTTATGAACCCCTGCTAAAGTTTTTATCAAAGTAGATTTTCCAGCTCCATTGTCACCAAGTAAGCACATTATTTCGCCTTTTTTTAGCTTCATGGTGACGTCTTTCAAAGCAATCACTTTACCAAAAAATTTACTTATATTATTGAATTGAACTAAATATTCAGACATTACTTGGTCTCCGTAACCTTTTTTCTAATATAATTGTTGAATACAACTGCGATTAACATCATTGCACCTAAAAAAACCTTAAACCAATCAGTATCAACGTCTGTATAAAAAATTCCCATTGATACAGTACCAAAAATAATAGCGCCCAATGCTGCTCCGATGGCAGAGCCATAACCTCCAGTCAAAAGACAGCCGCCAACCACGGCAGCTGCTATTGCTTCCAATTCTTTTAAAGTTCCTCTCATAGTATCTGCAGAACCTGCATCTAAAACTTGAATACAAGCAAATATTGTCGATGCTACAGCTGTTCCAATGAATAGACTTATTTTTACTCTTCCAACAGGCACACCAACATTTGTAGCACCAACTTTATCTCCACCTGATGCAAATATCCAATTTCCATATCTAGTTTTCATAAGTATCCAAGTCGCAAATAATGTAAGAGCAATAAACCATATTACTGATGGTGGAATACCTGTAGCTAATGGTGTGCCGTCAGTTCTCAGTGCAATTAATTTCATCGATCCTAGCCATGAGAATAACCATTGAAAAGTATCTGTTGCAAACAACCAAGCGATTGGATCATCCTCTATTAAAACTCTTAATCCTGGTACTTGAGTTCTTCCTGTAATTAATCTCGTAATAGCCAAAGTTGCCCCTCTTAAAATGAACAACATTGCAAGAGTTACTATGAAGGATGGAAGACCAGTTTTTACTACCATTATACCATTGAAATACCCAATTAGTACTGCCATAGCAAAAGCAAAAATAATACTCGTCCATAAAGGCCAGCCCCAATAAATTGCAGGTATAGCGATACAGATTCCTGCAAAACCAATCATTGATCCAATTGATAAATCAAACTCTCCACCAATCATTAACATTGCAGCAGCAATAGCAATAATTCCTAAATTAGCTGAAACATCTAAAAAATTTAATGTCCCATAAGCGCTAAACATTCCAGTGTCACCAGCAACTATTCCAAAAAAAATAAAAACTAAAATTGAGCCGCCCAAAGCACCAAGCTCTGGTCTGTTTAATAAAACTCTTAGAGGTGAAATTTTTTTAAGTCTTTCATCTTGTCCACTATCTTTTTTAGATTGAATACTCTCTGATTTTACAGACATATAAAAATTATAATTTAAAGATGACTAAAAAAAAGGCCCGACTAATACTAGTCAGGCCTTTAATTCATATTTTTATCTATAACCTTGAGCTGCCCATTTAATTACTTTAGACGCATTGTCAGGAGTAACAAACCCAGGTCCAGTCATTACTACACCTGCTGGCATTGTTCCCCATCTCATATATTGTCCAAAGATAGCTATTGGTAAATATCCTTGTAGATATTGCTGTTGGTCAATTAAAAACTCTACTTTTCCTGCAGCAGCAGCTTTTAACATATTTGGAGACATATCAAATGTTCCTAATCTTACAGAACCAACTTTTCCAGCTGACTCAAGTGCTTTCAAAGCTGCTTCACCAGATAATCCAGCACCTAAAGTTAGAATAGTGTCATAGCCACCACCTAATTTTGCAGCAACAGCTTTTTGAATTTCTGTTGGGTCATTTGATGTACCTAAAATATCAACAGATCCACCAAAACCTTTTTTGAAACCAGCACATCTTCTATCAAGTGCAACGTTTCCTACCTCATGGTTAACACATAATGCTTTTTTCCCACCAGCAGCTTTCATTTTTTGTCCACCACCTACACCTGCTTCAAACTCAGTTTGTCCAACGTGTGCACTAATTCCTAAAGATGCATAATCATCAGATCCAGAGTTCATTGATATTACTGGAATACCAGCAGCAATTGCAGCTTTAACTGATTTTCCTAAAGCAGCAGCATCTGGTAATGTGATCACTATACCTTTTGGTTTTTGTGATACAGCATTATCAATTAATTTTGCCATTTCTACCATGTCAAAAGTAGCTGGTGCTGTGTATTTGCAAGACACTCCCATGTCTTTACATCCAGCATCAACTCCATTTTTAGCAACTGACCAGAAAGGATCGTTTGCTTGACCATGAGAAACCACAATTATATCTACAGCTAAAGCAGATACAGACATCATTGCCCATGCAGCTAAAGCTAATATAAAGTTTTTTATTGTTTTCATTATTTTCCTCTTATTAAAGTTAACTTTTAAAAATAAAATCTAATCAAAATATTATTTAGTTGTAAAGCAGACAGGTTGTATTCTACTGAGGGTTGATTCAATTAAAAATTAAGTTTTTCAAACTTTTTTGATCGTAAAGATTTTTGAGCTGCATTTGCAATTATCAGAGCTTTTCTTCCCTCTTCAAATCCTGCAAGAGGTTGAATTTTCTTTCTTATATATTTCGCAAAATCCTTTAGTTGATTTTTATAAGCATCTTTATATCTCTCAATAAAAAAATTAAGCAAAGGAGATTTGTTCGAAGTTGATTGTGCAGAATATAAAGATGTCTCGTTTTGTCTTTTATTTTCTGAAATTAACATACCTTTTGATCCAAATAATTCTATTCTTTGATCATAACCGAAACTACAATGTCTGGAATTAGTTATTATGCACTGAACACCAGCTCTAGATCTAATTATGGTCGATGCTAATTCAAAATCTTTTATTTTATCAAATCTTTTGTCTGATATGTTGCTACCAGAAGCTATTATTTTTACAGGCTCATCATTACCAAGATAGAATCTAACAAGATCAAAATCATGGATCATCATATCTCTAAAAATACCACCAGATTCTTTTAGATATTTCATAGTTGGTGGGGCAGGATCACGACTAGTGATAATAATTTTTTCTAATTTACCTATTTTTCCACTAAGTAATTGTTTTCTTAAATTATTGTGTGTTGGATCATATCGTCTATTAAAACCTAATTGTATTTTTGGATTTAATTTATTAATCTTTTTTTTACAGGACTCAATTTTTTTAATACTTAAATCAAGCGGTTTTTCACAAAAGATAATTTTTCTATTTTTAACACAATCTAAAATAAATCTAATATGTGTCGATGTTGTTGAGGCAATAAAAATAGCTTTTACATCTTTATCTTTATAAGCCACAGATGGATTGTTTATAGCTTTTGTTTTTAATGTTTTTGAATATCTTTTTGATAATTTTTGTTCAATGTCATAAATATATTTAAGATTAAAATCTTTACTACGCATTAAATTTTTTCCATGCATAATACCAATTCTACCAAGTCCAAATAAAGCTATATCAATCATTTAAAATTTGTATTAAAATAATAACTTAACTAAAAAAATTTCTTATGTCAGTAAAATTAGGAGTTGCACCTATCGCATGGAGTAATGATGACATGCCTGAGTTAGGTGGTGAAACCACATTAGAACAATGTTTAAAAGAAGCCAATGAAGCAGGCTATATAGGCATAGAGTCTGGTGGAAAATTTCCAAAGAAATCTTCAGAATTAATTCCAAAATTAGATCAATTTAATCTTAAACTTTGCTCAGGATGGTATGGCGCTAATCTAAGAAAAAATTCTGTTGAGGAAGAAAAAAAATCCATTCAAGAACAACTAGATTTATTTAAAGATTGTGATGCACCTTGTATAGTTTTCGCGGAAGTTTCTGGCTCTATACAAGGAGATCCTAATAGAAAATTATCAACTCGGCCTCAAATGGAAAGGGATGAATGGCAGAAGTTTTGTGAAAAAATTTCTGAACTAGGAAAATATTTAGAGGATGAAGGGATGCCTTTGGCATATCATCATCACATGGGAACAGTAATTGAAACTCAAAAAGATACTGAAAGACTTATAGAAAATACTCATGAAAGTGTAAAATTAACATTAGATACAGGACACATGTTATTTGCAAAAGGGGACTCAAAATACTTATTACAAAATTATCATGAGAGAATTTTGCACGTCCATTGTAAAGATATAAGAAAACAAGTTCTTGAAAAATCTTTAAAAGAGGACTTAAGTTTTAGAGGTGCTTTCTTAGAGGGTGCGTTTACAGTACCAGGAGATGGTTGTATTAATTATCAACCTTTATTTAATGTATTAAAAAATAATAATTATTCAGGATGGTTGGTGGTTGAGGCAGAGCAGGATCCGGCAAAAGCAAATCCGTTAGAGTATGCAAAAATTGGTTATAATTATCTAACAGATACACTAAAAAAATCTGAAATTGAAATTTATAAAAATTGATTATCTATAGAGTGAAGTTAGTTCATTATTTCCGGCAGCAACACATGGAGATTTAAAACAAGTACCCACAACCCATTCAGATCCAGGATCAGGTAAAAAATTTGATGACATCACAAATATAACACCCATCTCAACTGATTGCCCCGCCTTACCTTCTGCTTTAATTCTAGGATCAGGATCAGTTTTTACTTTAGTATCCTCTGAAAAAGGATTCTCTATATTAAGATTTTTGTTTATATAATTCACAACTTTGGATGAGGACCACTCGCCATTACATGGATCACCCCAAACAGTCAATTTACCTTCATCATTATTCCCGCAATTATTTATTTCTCCATTGATAAAATCGACTACTTTCTTATGATTTTCTTTGACTAAGTTAGCTTTTGCTTCAACTGCGGGCCTTGTACTTGCGGTCCAAATCAACATCCCAACCACATATACCAATGATAACAATACTAATGCTTCTAATAGTCCAAAATTTTTTAAATTTATTCGCATAATTAAAGTTTAATAATTTTTGATTTGTCTAATTTTTTTTCAAAAAAATCAATTATATTTTGTATTGTTTCTTTTCCCATTCTTATCATGCATTCCTCAGTAAATGCAGCGGTATGAGGACTTAAAAAAACTTTATTGTTTTTTAACAAAGGATTATCCTCTTTAGGTGGTTCTGTTTCAAAAACATCTAAACCTGCACCGAATATAAGACTTTCATTTAATGCTTTATCTAAGTCATTCTCATTAATCATTCCACCTCTTGCAGCATTAATAATTATACAATTTTTCCTCATTGTTTTAATTAAGTCATAATTGATAATATTTTTCGTTTTTTCATTAAGAGGCATATGTAAAGAGATGGCATCCATAGATTTTACTGCTTCTGTAAGATCTTCAACTTTTTTTCCACCCAATTCCTCAATAATATCTTTTGAAACAAATGGATCATAAACAAAAACATTCATTTCAAATCCTTTGCATCTTCTAATTAAAGATTGACCAATTCTACCAAATCCAGCAATTAAAATATTTTTTTTCCAAAGTTCAATCGTTTTTGGAAGTTTATTTCTATTAGAAAAATTTCCTGTTTTAACAGCCTCATCATACATGTTTTTTCTCTTTGATATATTGAGCAACATAAACATAACATGTTCTGCCACCGCAACAGCATTTGCTGTAGCTGTAATTGCCAAGGTGATATTTTTTTCTTTAGAAGACTTGAGATCAATATTGTCGTACCCAACGCCATGGCGAGATATAATCTTAAGTTTTTTTGATATATTGATTAATTCGCTAGATAAATTTGCTGTTCTAATTGATAGACCATCACACTCCAAAATTTTTTGTTTAATATCTTTGTCATCTATATTTTCAATAATCTCATAATCGTAATTTGTGTTATTCTTTATGAGATCTATCCCCGCTTTATGAATAGGTTGAATTATCAAAATTTTTTTTTTATCTGACACTTAAATTTAGTAAGCTTTAGAGTCTTCTTTTGATTTGATTGATTTTAATTTAGATACAGCATCTTTTGCACCTGCACTCATATACCTTTGATCGGATCCAATGGTTACCAAATTAAATCCTAAATTAAGCATTTTTTTTGCATACTCTGGACTAGCATTATGAATACCTGCAAAAATTTTATTTTTTTTTGCATGTTCCAAGATATTCAAAATCTTTTCATAAGTTGGACTTCCTTCACGATTATCAAAAGCTGGTTTTTGACCTATAGCCAGACTTAAATCAGCAGGTCCAATATAAATTCCATCTATTCCAGGCGTACTCATAATTTCATCTAATTTATCTAAGGCTTCTTTTGTCTCTATCATTGCCATTTTTAAAATCTCATCATTTGCAAAATCTCCATAATCTGAACCTCCATAAATTAATCCTCTAATTGGTCCAAAACTTCTATACCCTTTAGGGGGATACATGCATGCTTGAACAAATTTTTCAGCTTCAAATTTGTTGCTCACCATTGGACAAATTACGCCGTAGCACCCTGCATCTAAAATTTTCATTATTTGTCCTGGTTCATTCCAGTTTACTCTTGCTAAAGGAGTAACATCCGTAGATGAAATTGATTGCAGCATTTGTAATGCATTTGGATAATCTATAAGACCATGTTGCATATCAATTGTAAGCGAGTCCCAACCTTGATGAGACATTACTTCCGCTGAAAAAGAGCTAGGAATTTGTAACCAGCCATTAATTATTTGCTCACCATCTCTCATCATCTTTTTTATTTTATTTGGCCTCATTTTAAGATTTCAAACCAAGGTGAGTGTACTTTATATTAAGATAATCTTTAATTGCCATTGAACCACCTTCACGTCCATATCCAGTTTGTTTAATTCCACCAAAAGGTGCCTCAGCTATCGCAACTGCAGGAGTATTAACCGCTACAGTACCAGTTTCCATTAATTCTGAAGCTCTGTGAGCTTTGTCCATAGAATTTGTATAAATATAACTACATAATCCTAAGTCATTATCATTAGCTCTCTCAACTACTTCATCAAAAGTTTTAAATGACAACATTGGAACTAGTGGACCAAATGGTTCTTGTTTCATTATTGTAAAATTATCCTTTACATTGTCAAAAACTGTTGGCTCATAAAAATATCCTTTGTTAAAACCTTGGGGTCTTTTTCCACCCAACAAAACTTTTGCTCCTTCCTTTTTAGTTGTTTCAACTAATTCTTCGATTTCTCCTAATCTTTTTGCAGTTGTTAATGGACCTAATTGAACTCCTTCATCTAAACCATTTCCAATTTTTAATTTTTTTGTTCTTTCAATAAACGCATTAATGAATTCATCTTTTTTATTTTCTTGTATATAAAATCTGTTAGGTGAAATACAAACTTGACCATTATTTCTAAATTTTGCAGTAATTGCCATATCTGCAACTTTATTTATATCAACATCATCAAAAACTATAAAAGGTGAGTGTCCACTAAGCTCCATTGTTACTCTTTGAACTTTGTCTGCGGCTTTTTTTAAAATTAATTTTCCTACTCTTGTTGATCCAGTAATTGAAACCTTTTTAATAATATCAGACTCCAACAACTCATTTGAAATACTTTCAGGATCTCCTGATAATAAGTTTACAACTCCAGGAGGGACTCCCGCTTCTTTACAAATATCTACTAACTCCATTACTGTTCCTGGAGTAATTACATCAGGCTTACAAATTACTGAACATCCGGCAGCTAATGCTGTTGAAATTTTTCTTGCTGCTAGAATTAAAGGAAAATTCCATGGCACTAAAGCTGCTACAACTCCAACTGGCTGATAATAAACATGAACTCTCGTATCTGGAAATCGACTTTCGACTGTTTGTCCATAAATTCTTTTTGTTTCCTCAGCATTCCACTCAAAAATATCAGCAGCCCCACCAGTTTCGCCAATTCCCTCTGCTAAAGGTTTTCCAACTTCAATCGTTAACCATTTTGCTAAAACATCTTGTTTTTTTCTTAAAAGATCAGCAATTTTTCTAATAATATATGATCTCTGCCAAGGTAAAGTGTTTTTCCAAACTTCCAAACCTTTCTCTGCAGATATAAGAGCTTTTTGAACATCTGCTGAAGACGCCTTAGACGCTTGGCCAATAATTTCTTCTGTAGCAGGATTTATAACATCGTAAGTTTCTTTTTTTTCCGCTTGTTGCCACTTACCATCTATGAACTGCCCAAATTTACTATACATAATTTTTATTTTATGGTTAATTAAGCGAAATTTTAAGAGAATATATCTACAATTATGAAAAAAATAAAGCTTACATGTGCTCATGCAATTGTAAAGTTCCTGACTTCTCAAAAAATTCTTATCGATGGTAAAAAAGAACCTTTATTCGCTGGTGCTTTTGGAATATTTGGTCATGGTAATGTAGCTTGTTTAGGACAAGCTTTAGAGGAAAATAAAGATAAACTTCCAACTTATAGAGGTCATCATGAGCAAAACATGGCTTTAACAGGAATTGCTTACGCTAGAGCAAAAAGAAGAAAACAAGTATTTGTAGCAACAAGTTCTGTAGGTCCTGGTTCTACAAATATGGTAACAGCTGCAGCAGTTGCGATGAGTAATAGACTGCCAATTTTATTTCTTCCGGGTGATACTTACGCAAATAGGATGCCTGATCCAGTTTTACAACAAGTAGAACATTTTAATAATCCAGGAATTACTCAAAATGATGCTTTTAAACCAGTTACAAAATATTTTGATAGAATAACCAGACCAGAACAAATTTTACAAACATTTCCCCAAGCAGTACAAGTTTTATTAGACCCAGCTGATTGTGGTCCAGTATGCATATCGTTATGTCAGGATATACAAGGAGAAATTTTTGATTATCCTGAGGAATTTTTTAAAGAAAAAATCCATAATATACGAAGACCAAGACCTGATGATTTTCAAATTAAAGAGGCAGCCGAAAAAATTAAAAAATCAAAAAATCCAATCATAATTTCTGGTGGAGGTGTTTTTTACTCAGATGCAATGGAGGAACTTTCTACTTTTGCAGTTAAACACAATATACCCGTAACACAAACTGTAATGGGTTATTCTTCAATGAAAAGAGATCATTCTCATTTTTTAGGACCTATTGGAGGTTTAGGAGGAAAAGCAGCAAACAACTTTGCAAAAAAAACTGATTTAGCGATTGCTATTGGAACTAAGTTAGGAGATTTCACAACTGGGTCATGGTCCAATTTTGAAAATCCAAATTTTTCATTAGTATCAATTAATGTTGCAAGATTTGATGCTAGTAAGCATATGGCACAATCAATTATTGGAGATGCAAAAGTTTCTCTAAATGAACTATCACAAGCTTTAGGTGATTGGAAAGCATCCGAGGAATGGCATAAAAAATCCAGAGATGAACTTAAATCTTGGAATGAATATGTTGATAAAGAAAGTGGATCAACTAATCAAAAACTCCCAAGTTATGCTCATGCAGTTGGTGCTATTTATAGAAACTCTGATCCAAGTGATATCGCTGTCACTGCAGCTGGAGGTTTGGTAGGTGAAGTTGTTCAAATTTGGAGACCAAGAGAACTTAATACTCATGAAACAGAGTGGGGCTTTAGTTGTATGAGTTATGAAATTTCTGGAGCTTTAGGAATTAAAATGGCCAACCCAAACAAAGAAGTTATCACATTTGTAGGTGATGGATCATATTTACTTTATAATTCAGATATATATTCATCTGTAATAACTAATAATAAACTAATTGTAATTGTCTGTGATAATGGTGGTCACGCTGTCATTAATAGACTTCAATTATTTAAAGGTGGAAAAGAATTTAATTGTTTGTTTGAGAGTTCAAATGTTTCGAATTTAGTAAAAGTAAATTTTGCAAAACATGCAGAAAGTATGGGGGCAAAGTCTGAAGAGGTAAGTTCTATCAGTGAATTAGAGGAAGCTTTTAAAAGAGCGAAGAAATCAAAAGTGACTTACGTTATTTCAATCAAAACTCATTCGTATCAATGGCTTGAAGGATCAGCTTATTGGGAAAGTCCAACTTTAGAAATTCCCAAAACCAAAGAAAATGAAAAAGCTCTAAAATTACACAAAGATGGTAAAGCAAAACAAAGACAGGGAGTATAACCCTAATGAGCAAAGTATTTAAAGTTGGCTTAATTGGTTGTGGTCATATCGCAGAAACATATTTCAGAGCTCACAAATATTTTAAAAATTTTAAGATCATTAAATGTGCAGATATTAAAGAAAAAGCAGCTAAGAAATGTGCTAAAATTTATAAAATTAAAGCAGTTTCTGTAAGTAATTTACTTAAAGATAAACAGGTTGAAATAATATTAAATCTAACCCCTCCAAAAGTTCATTACCAAATTGCAAAAAAGTCTTTGTTAAATGGAAAACATGTATACTCAGAAAAACCATTAGCAATTAATTTAAAAGACGGAAAAGAATTACTAAAGCTCTCAAAAAAAAAAAAATTATATTTAGGAAATGCTCCAGATACTTTTTTAGGAGGAGGCAATCAAAAATCGAAAGAATTATTAGAAAGTAAAAGTATAGGCAAAGTAAATTTAGGTAATGCGATTTTTGCTTTTCCAGGGGTTCAATCTTACCATCCAGACCCAGAACCATGGTTTGCAAAAAAAGAAGGTGGTCCAGTAATTGATATGGGACCTTATTATCTTACTGCATTAGTAAATTTATTGGGTCCAGCCAAAGAAGTAAAAGCAGCAAGTTTAATGAAAGGTTCACGATTTAGAACAATTGGTATTGGTCCAAAAAAAGGAAAAAGAATTAAGGTAGATTGTCCGACGACATATTTTACAACAATTATATTTAAAAATGGAAGCATAATCAGACTCACTTTATCTTTTGATGTTATAGCCCATCAAAGAAATCATATCGAACTTTATGGAACCAAAGGTTCAATGATTGTGCCAGATCCTAATATGTTTGGTGGTTCAGTTTATGTATGTAAAAAATTAGGAAGCCCATGGAGAGAATTTAAAACAAATCAAATGCCACTAGGAAAAATTAATATTAGAACGCAAAGTTCTAGAGCAAATGAGTCACCTACTAACGCAAATTACAGAGGAGTTGGTCTTGCAGAAATGGCTTATTGTATTGATAAAAAAAAGATACATAGATGCAATGGAGAAGTATCTTTGCATGTTCTTGACTTGATACAATCAACTATGCAATCTGCTAAAACAAATAAACCAATTAGACTTAGTACAACATGTAAAATTCCAAAACTTTTTATTAATAAAGAAATAAATAAATTAATGAGATAAAATATGCAGATTGGTATTGATCTTGGGGCAAGTAAGATAGAGTATGTGTTATTAGATAATGTTGGCAATGAGCATCATAGAGAAAGAACTGAAGTTCCAAAAAATTATAAAGATACATTATCTATAATTAAAAAAATAGTTATCGAACTTGAGCGTAAAGCTGGTAAAGAATTACCAGTGGGTGTATGTCATCCAGGGATTCATTCTATTCAAACAGGACTAGTTAAAAATGCGCCTAATTCTTTTTGGATAAATGGCAAACCTTTACAAAGAGATTTACGGAGTGAGATTGGTAAAGAAATTTATTGTGAAAATGATGCAAACTGTTTTGCTTTATCAGAAGCAATAGATGGTTCTGGAAAACATTATAAAATAGTTTTTGGGGTAATTCTTGGATCTGGTGTTGGAGGCGGTTTAGTTATAGATAAACGAATTGTCAATGGACCTAATGGGATTACTGGAGAATGGGGGCATAATCAAATACCGAGCGCTTGTATTGAAGGTGTTCAAATAAAAAAAACCAATTTAAGAGCTGGGGAAATAGAAAACTTTGTTGCGGGTATAGGTATTTCTAAAGCGTTCAAAAACGAGTTTAAAAAAGATTTATCTGCCCAAAAGATATTTGAGATGCATAGAAAACTTGATTTAGATGCAGAAAAATTAATTGATAAATATAAAGATCAACTCGCTATGTCTTTGGCCACTGTTGTTAATATTATTGATCCAGATGTGTTTGTTTTCGGGGGCGGGGTATCTAACGAAATAAATTTTTTAGATGAAATTAAACAAAAAATGAAAAAATTTGTAGCAGGGGGTGAATTTGAGGGGACTTTTTTAAAACCCAAATTTGGTGATGCAAGCGGTGTTCGGGGTGCAGCTCGATTAGCAAGAACCACAAATTATTGACTAGTGAATAAAATTCATTTACTACAAAAGAAGCTAATTATTTAAGTCTAGGAAGAGAAATATGAAATTATGTAGAATAGGTAGTGTTGGAGAAGAAAAACCAGCAATCATAGATAGTGAAAACAATTACCGAGACTTGTCATCAATAATTAATGATTTAAACCCTGACACATTAAATTTTGATACTTTAGAGAAAATCAAAAAAACTGATATTTCAACTTTACCAAAGCTTGATTCAAGTTCTAGAATAGGCGCATGCGTTTCTAATCCATCAAAATTTATTGGTATTGGTTTAAATTTTAAAGATCATGCCGAAGAACAAAATTTGCCAATACCAAAAGAACCGATTATTTTCTCAAAATTCACTAGTTGTATTACTGGGCCAAACGATCCTATCATTGTTCCTAAGGGATCTAATCATACCGATTGGGAAGTTGAAATTGGTTTTGTAATTGGAAAAAAAGCTACAAATGTTAGTATTGGAAACGCCTTAGACCATGTTCTTGGTTTTTTTCTAGTTAATGATGTGAGTGAAAGGGATTTTCAAAAGAATAGAGGTTTAACTTGGGATAAAGGAAAGGGTTTTGATACTTTCGGTCCAATAGGCCCATTCATAGTTACTACAGATGAATTACCAGACTATCAAAATTTAAATATGTTTTTAGATGTAAATGGGAAAAGGATGCAAACTGGAAATACAAGTAAAATGATTTTTGATATTAAAACTTTAGTTTCTTATATGAGCTCGTGTATGAGTTTACACCCAGGTGATATTTGTTGCACTGGGACACCCCCGGGTGTTGGAGAGAATATGAAACCACCTCAGTTTTTAAAAGGCGGAGAGGAAGTAGTTTTAGGCATAGATAAACTTGGTACTCAAAAACACCTGGTTGTTCCTTACAAGGAATAATATAAATTTTATTTATACAATGTTAGAAATTTTTATTGCTTTAGGTGCGGGCTTGATAAGTTTTTTATCCCCATGTGTATTACCATTAATACCTGGTTATATCTCTTATATTTCTGGTACTTCATTAAATGAGTTAATAGAAAAAAAAAATATAAACTTAATTCCTATCATTCTTTTTACAATTGGTTTTTCAATTGTTTTTATTATTTTTGGAGCTGCTTCAACTTTTTTAGGCCAAGTATTATTACAAAATTCAAATGAATTAAGAATTGGTGCTGGACTAGTAATCTGTATTTTATCTTTACATTTAATTGGAATTATAAATTTAAAATTTTTGAATTATGAAAAAAGACTTCACACAAATAGTAACACTAATTTTTTTAGCCCAATATTAATTGGTATGGCTTTTGCTTTTGGTTGGACACCATGCATAGGCCCTATTCTTGGATCAATCTTAGCACTTGCCTCAACAGAAGAGAGTATCAATAGAGGTATTATACTTTTATCATTTTATTCTTTAGGTCTTGCGTTACCATTTATTTTGTCGGGTTATTTAATTCAAAAATTTTTAATTTTTTCAAAAAATTTCAAAAAGAACATTAATTTAATTTCAAAAATTGGTGGTGTAATATTATTAATTACCGGTATATTAATATTAACAAATCAGTTACAAGCATTAGGTTATTATTTACTTAATATTTTTCCTTTTTTGCAAAATTTTGGATGATTGTTTATGAAAATTTATCAAATTGACTCAAGTGCTAGAAAAGAGGGTTCGACCTCAAGAGCTTTAGCTAAAAAGTTACTAGAAAAAATTAAAAAACCTGAAGATGAGGTTATATATAGAGACCTTAATGAAGAAATGGTTTTTGTGAGTGGTTTAACGGAGTCTGGAATGAATATTGACGAAAAAGATCAAAATGAAAATCACAAAAAAATGTTCGAGCTCTCCAATCAACTCGTAAAAGAACTCAAAGAGAGCGATATTATAATTATTTCAGCACCAATTTATAATTATGGTCCTCCTGCAACTTTAAAAGCTTGGTCGGATTTGGCGGCAAGAATTGGAGAAACATTTAAATTCAAACCTAATGGTAGAAGAGAAGGTTTGTTAAAAAATAAAAAAGCTTATTTAGTAATTACATCAGGAGGAACTAAGTTAAATAGTAATGAAGACTTTTTAACTCCTTGGTTGAAATTTATTTTGAATTTCTTTGGTATAGAAAAAGTTGAGACAATTAGTGCGGATCAAATGGCTCTAGATTATGAAAAATCAATTAAAGAAGCTCACGCACAAATTGATAAAATAAAACTATAATCAATTTAAATTAATTTCGAATTTTTAATTTGCTCTTTTCTAATTAAATAAAATAAATTAATATGTTTAAAGGGGTGTCTTAACAGACTGAGATTAAACCCTATGAACCTGTCCGGTAATTCAGAAAGGGAACAATGGATAAAACATATTTTTTAAATCAATCTACCGCATTATCTTTAGTAATTGTTATATGTTTAATTTTTTTATCATTTGGAATTTATTATTCTAAAAACTATAAAGGGTTAAAAAATTATTTAACTGCAAATAGAAATATTGGATTTCTCTCATTAACAACAAGTTTGACAGCGTCTGCACTAGGAGCCTGGATTCTTTTTGGTCCTGCTTCAGCTGCAACTTGGGGAGGTTTAGGTGCGGTAATTGGATATTCTCTTGGAACAGCTTTTCCAATGTTTTTTTTCATATATCTTGGAAAAAAAATTAGAAAAGATTTTCCTCAAGGTTCCACGCTCATTGAATTTTTAAGAAAAAAATTTGGTAAAAGTTTATTCAAACTTATTTTGCTGATGACAATTTTTTATATGTTTATTTTCTTATGTGCTGAAGTTACAGCGGTTGCAGTTTTGATTAACTATATTTCAGGTACTGAACTTTGGTTCACTGCTTTAATTGTGCTCTTGTGTACTTTAACTTATACTTTATATGGTGGATTAAAAGCTTCAATTTTGACTGATAACATTCAAATGTTTGTCATTGGTTCATTATTATTGATTTCTTTAATTTATGTTTTGTCTTTCACAGGATCAAAATTTTCATTTGATTTTGTAAAAGAAAAAAACCCACATCTTTTAAGCGGATCCTATTTGCCTGGTTATACTTCTGGTTTAACTTTTTTTATTGCTGTAGCAGCAACAAATCTATTTCACCAAGGCAATTGGCAACGTATTTATGCAGCAAAAGATTATAAAACTTTAAAAAAAAGTTTGATTATATCTTTTTTGATAATTGTGCCGATAGTTTTTTTTATGGGTTTTACAGGACTTGTTGGTTTTTCACTCAATTCATCAATAAGGCCCGATCTTAGTTTTTTTTACTTATTACTGAATGAACAAGCAATATTTTTATCAATAGTAATTATTATTTTAGGTCTAGCATTAACTATCTCCACAGTAGATACCTTAATTAATGCAATATCAAGTTTAATTATAGTCGATGGTAAAGCTACATTTGAATTTAAAAAAAAGACTAATTATTTAAATTTATCAAAATATATAATTATTTTTTTATCTATAATATGTTTTGTAATTGCATCTTATGGCTTTGATATTTTGTATTTATTTTTACTGGCTGACTTATTTTGCTGTGCTTTTGTATTAACAGTTTTTTATAGTTTTTATAACAAGATTGATGAAAAAAATGCATATATATCAATCATTATTGGACTTATATTTGGATTTTTATTTTTCCCCTCACCAGATTTCTCAAAAAGTTTATTAGTTGGAATATTGTTATCAAAAGAAATATTTAGTCCGTTTATATCCCAATCATTATTATTTTTATCATTTATCATTGCAACTTTTTTACCTTTTTTGGTTCTTAAGGCTCAAAAGATCAAATTTTAGTCGATTGTATTAAGTGAATTAATAGTTATATAACTGACCGAATGTCAGAAAATCAAATAGTAATTAATGATCTCTCTAAGGTTTATGATAATGGCTTTAATGCTTTAAAAAATATAAACCTCAATATCAAAAAAGGAGAAATTTTTGCGATGCTTGGACCTAATGGTGCAGGTAAAACTACTTTGATTAGCATTATTTGTGGCATAGTAAAACCATCATCAGGAAAAGTTACAGTTGAAGACTTTGATATCATTGAAGATTATAGGGAAACAAGATCACGTATAGGACTTGTTCCTCAAGAATTAACCTTAGAGCAATTTGAAACTGTTTTTAATAACGTTTCGTATTCAAGAGGTTTGTATGGAAAAAAACCAGATCCAGCACATATTGAAAAAGTCTTAAAACAACTCAGTCTTTGGGACAAAAAAGATTTAATTTTGCGAAAATTATCAGGTGGAATGAAAAGAAGGGTTTTAATCGCTAAAGCATTGTCTCATGAACCAAAAATTTTATTTTTAGATGAACCTACTGCTGGTGTAGATGTTGAATTAAGACAAGAGATGTGGAAGGTGGTAAAATCATTAAGAGAAATAGGTGTTACAATTATTTTAACAACTCATTATATTGAAGAGGCCGAAGCGATTGCTGATCGAGTGGGAGTTATTAATCAAGGAGAAATTATTATTGTAGAACAAAAGAAAGAACTTATAAAAAAAATGGGTCGAAAGGTTTTATCTGTTGAATTACAGGAGGAAATTCAAGATATTCCAGATTCATTAAAAAAATATAATTTAATTATTGGAAATAATAAAGTGTCGCTAGTTTACACTTATAACCTCGAAGAAAAACAGACAGGGATTACAAATCTTTTACAAGATATAAAAGACTCAGGATTAAAATTGAGGGATTTAAAAACAGAGCAAAGTAATTTAGAAAAAATATTTGTAACTTTAGTTAGGGAAAATAATGAAAATTAATTATTATGGATTTAAAGCTATTTACTTCCATGAAATGGATAGATTTAGACGAACTTTAGGTCAATCTCTTTTATCACCAGTAATCTCAACATCATTATATTTTATTGTTTTTGGTTCTGTAATTGGTGGTTACGTTCAAAAAATTGATGGTATCAGTTATGGATCTTTTATAGTTCCAGGATTACTAATGTTAACTCTATTAACTCAATCAATAAGTAATACTTCTTTTGGAATATTTTTTCCAAAATTTAATGGGACTATTTATGAGATTTTAGCTGCACCTATATCCGCTTATGAAATTGTATTGGCATTTGTAAGTGCTGGAGCTACTAAAACACTGATTGTTGGTTTTGTAATTTTTATATCAGCACAATTTTTTGCTGATGTACAAGTTCAATATCCATTACTAATGATTTTTTTATTAGTTCTCGTTTCTTTTACATTTGCATTATTTGGATTTTTAGTTGGTTTAGTTAGCAAGGACTTTGAACAGATGTCAATAATTCCATCTTTTGTGATTACACCAATGGTATTTTTAGGTGGAAGTCTTTATTCATTAGATATGTTACCTGAATTTTGGCAAGTGGTTACTTATTTTAATCCAGTTGTTTACCTAATTAGTAGCCTTAGATACTCTTTCTATGGCATATCAGATTTTAATATTTGGATTAGTGTAGGTTTAATGGTGTTATTTTTGTCGGTTTGCGTAATTATTGTCTCTATCTTACTTAAAAAGGGTTACAGCATAAAGTCTTAAAAGATTTATTTAAAAATTTTTTTGAGTTTTTTGAGGTTATCTAAATTGTCAACTGTGTACCATTTTTTTGGCATTACATCAGAAACATATAATTGTCTGATTTTAATCAGTTTTTTCCAGAGAATATTAAAGTCATTAGTTGGTTTAATTTTATCGTTTATTTTTTTTGGATTTAATATTTGAATACCGGTGCAGTAAATATCAGATTTTTGTGTTCTTGAGAGTTTTTTAACAATATTTTTTTTTTTAAAAATAAAATCTCCCGCTAATCCTTTAATTGGTTTTGTTGGAATTAACATGCATAGAGGCTGACCTTTTTTATAATAATCTTTCTCAAGTTTTTTAAAATCAATGTTAGTGACGTTGTCGCAGGTTAAGACATAAATTGGAGAGTTAAATGATTTAAATATAGAGTTGAATATCCACCAAGAATTACCTTTTTTATCTGTATTTATTATTGACGAAACTTTTTCTTCTATTAAATGTTTAGCTAAAATAGGCCCTTTATAACCAACTGAAATATGAACAAAATTTATATATTTTTTTAGTCTTTTGATACCCCTTGCTATTAATGAAGTTTGTTTAAATTTAACTAAACCTTTAGGTATTTTTTTGGTAAGTGGCATTAATCTGGTTCCACGTCCAGCTGCCATTATAAAAGCGTGATTTATTTTTCTATAAGTCATTAGATTTCAGACCAAACTTGATAATTTTTTCAATTTCAGACTGCGCTAATCTCTTTGCATTTTCAGAAGACACTATTTCTTTAAGTGGTTTTTTTAAAAGATTATTAAAATCGATTACAAAATATTTTCTATTCTTAATTTTCATCTCTTTGGCATATTTTAACTCGTCTTCACCAATTAGATATTCATCTTGTCGATCACCTTTTCTAGATTGGATTATTTTATATTTACCACCAAATTTTTTTGTCCAGACTTTTAAAAAATCGATCATTTTTGCAGATTTCATTTCGGCTGAAAGAATTTTTCCATTTAATTTATTTTTAAGTTTTAGAGCCTGATCAATTAAACTTACAGCTTCATTGACTGAGAAAAAAAATCGCCTCATATAAGGACCAGTGGTAAGTATAGTCTTATTTTTTTTATACATTTGTTTCCAAATTGGTAGAACAGATCCAGTAGACCATGTTACATTACCATATCTCACACAAATAAATTTAGTTTTACTATAAGATTTTATTGATGAAAAAAGTCTTTCCATACAAGATTTACTTAAACCATAAATATTTTTGATTGGCGGTGATGCTTTGTCGGTTGAGACACCTATTACAGTCGGAACTTTTTTGTTAATACAGGCTCGAACAATATTAGTAGATCCAAGTATATTTATATCAATACATTCAAAAGGAAATTTTTCTGATAAGTCGACAAATTTGGTAGCTGCAGCATGAATTACGATATCAGGTTTAGTATAATTTAAACAATCATTTACCGACTCAATATTAGAGACATCTAAAGGCACCACTTCACAATTCGTTAAATTCTTTACTAAGAAATTTTGTTTATTATTACGAGCACCTAGAAAAACTTTATATTTTTTCTTATAAAAATTAGCTAAATTTCTTCCTAGATAACCAGTACCACCTGTTATAAGAATTTTTTTCATTATTAAATGTTATAAATTTGTTTATAATTTTAATCTAAATAATGTCTATATCTATTCATATACCTTTTTACAATCCAAATCCCGAAAAAAAAGAGGGACATAGAAATTTACGACGATTTGATTATTTAAAAGAGAATATTGAAAATTTAAAAACACTCTCAATTAAAAATGATATTTTTGTGCATACGCACAATGAATTTTTAGATGATAAAAAATTAGATGCTAGAATAATTAAGCATCAAATAAATGATAACGATTTGGATAAAGGTTATTTAACATGGAAATGTCGATCACTAATGGAAGAACAAAAAAATGATTATGAATATTTTTGTTATTTAGAACATGACATTAAGTTTTCGGAAGTAAATCTACAATATTGGCTTAAATATCAAGATCAATTAGATAAAAGAAATTATCATGTTGGGTTTTTAATTTATGAGAAAA
>NZ_JBNGZH010000006.1:0-49636 GCF_052049775.1 Candidatus Pelagibacter sp.
CATTTTTAACATCATTAAGTTTATTTTTATATTTATTGTTTGTCACAGGTTTATTCTGAATTATCTTCTGATTATCTATTTCACTTTCATGGTTAAAACTTGTGAATTTAATCCGTTTTACAACTTCATCTTTAAAAAAAGCATTCATTCTATTCATAATTTTTTTTTTTGAATATTCTAACTCAACTTCATGACCTCTTTGTACCATTATTAAGAGAGTGCTTACACTGAACTTGTTAGTATTCTTAAAAGATTTTGGATAACAAACTTTAAATAATTTTTCACCAGCAATGAATTTCCAATTATTGAGTGTTTCGGAATAAATATGACCTCTTTTATTAATAAACTTTTTGATATTTTTTGGCAAAGTGTCATTGAAAGACCTTAATCCTTGAATGCTACCAGTTCTCTGCTTAATATATTTTTTATATTGCATATGAAAGATCAATTTGTAACAAAAAAAATTCTTAATTGGTACGATTTAAATAAAAGATCATTACCATGGCGAAAAAATGTTTCACCCACTAAAAAGCAATATTTTACATTAGTAAGTGAATTTATGTTACAACAAACTCAGGTTGCAACAGTTATTCCTTATTTTAATCGCTTCATTAAAACCATTCCAAATCTCAGTTCACTTGCTAAAACTAGTGACAAAAAACTATATAAACTCTGGGAAGGTCTTGGATATTATTCTAGAGTAAAAAATTTAAGAAAAACTGCTCAAGTTGTTAAAAAAAATTTTCAAGGGAAATTGCCAGATACTTTTGATGATTTAATTTCTTTACCAGGAATTGGAAATTATACCGCAAGTGCAATTTTGGCGATTGCATTTAATAAGTCTTTTATACCGCTAGATGGAAATGTCGAGAGAGTTTTAAAAAGATATCTTTTTCTTAAAAAAGAAAAAGAAATTACCAAGGAAAATCTTCACAAAAAAAAATCAATATTAGGAACATCTCCAAGGTCTAGCGATTATGCGCAGGCTTTGATGGAATTAGGGGCTTTGATTTGTAAACCTACAAATCCCAACTGTTTAAAATGTCCAATTTCAAAAAAATGTAAATCATTTCGTAAAAAAGATTTCAAACTTGTAAAGAATAGTAAAAAAAATATAGATAAGTACTTTATTTTAAATGTTTATAAAAAAAATAAAAAATATCTATTGGTCAAAAATACAAAATTTAAATTTCTCAAAAACTTAAGAATATTTCCAATGCAGGAATTATCTAAACCCAAAAAATTTAATAAAACGATAAATTTTAAAATGTCCAACATGAATATGAATATTAAAATTCAATATCCAAAAAATGTTAGAGAAATATCCACTTCCTGTTGGGTTGATCAAAAAACAATTGGTAATTCTATGCTGCCAACATTTACAAAAAAAGTTGTTAAGTATTTAGAGGGCAACTTATGAAAAAAATAGCCATTATCGGAGCTGGTATTTCGGGATTATTTATTGCTAATTTATTCAAGAAAAACTCAGATTATCAAGTGGTAATTTATGAGAAAAGTAATTCGATTAATCTTGAGGAAGGTTATGGCATTCAATTATCCGTCAATAGTGTGAAGCTTTTAAATGAAATTGGATTTAATAAATTTGAAAATGCAAGAAAGTTTAATCCAAAAAAGATTATTTTTTTTTCATCTAAAAACTCCAAAAAGATATGTGATTTGAATATCTCTGATTTTAATTCAGAGAATTGTCAGTACACTACTTTGAAAAGATCTGATTTAATAAATTTTTTGAAAAAGGATATAGAAAATTTAATTAAATTTAATCATAATGTTTCGAGTATAAATAAAGAAAATCAGAAAATTCAACTTAATTTTGAAAACAATGAAATTTTCAAATGTGATTATTTAATTATTTCAGATGGAGTTTTTTCAAAAAGTAGAAGTTTGATTTCTAACAATAAAAATCAACCAAAATACAACAACACACTAGCGATTAGAGGAAACATAACAAATTCTTCCGAAATCGATAATGAAAATATTTCATTATTTTTAGGCTCTGATTTTCATCAGGTAATTTATCCAGTAAATCAAAATGGAGACCTAAATTTTATAGCAATTATGAAGTATGAACTTACTTTAGAACAACAAAAAAATTATTCTTTATTCAAAGAAAATTCCTTCATTAGAAAAGTTTTAGAAAAGGTTCCAAAAGAAAATAAAGAATTTTTTGATAAAATTAAGGAATTAAAAATATTCCCAGTATTTGTTAGTAAAGACTTTTTTAAAACAAATAATGATAACATTAATTTTATAGGTGATGCTTTTTTTGCTTTTCCTCCTTCATTTGCCCAGGGGGCATCTCAGTCCATAGAAGGTGCTTATGAATTATATAAAAGTATAGAAAATAACTCAGAAGGGAATTTCTTTAAAAATAGAGTTATTAAAACTAAAATGGTCAATAAAAGATCTAAACTAAATCAATTCGCATTTCATTTATCTAATCCTGTAGCTGTTTTTTTTAGAAATATTTTTTTGAAAAAATTTATTAAAAACAAAAAGTTTTTAGACTCTTATTTAGGTAAAATTTATAATAATTAATTTTTTGAAATTAATCTTTGTCTTAAATTATCTATTGGTACTATTTGCCCATTAAGATTATAATGCCAATAAGTCCAACCATTACAACTTTCTGCTCCCAATATTGATGCAGCTACCTTGTGAATAGAGCCTTCTTTTTTTGCATGTTTTATACTTCCATCAGCCATAATTTTTGCACTGATTTTCTTTTTATTATCAAAAATAGTGGTGCCTGGTTTAATTATTCCTAATTCAACCAATGACCCAAAAGGTATTCTTGGCTTAGATCTACCATTTTGCAAAGTATCTAAATAATCATCTTCTATAGGTTTTGTATTTTTTAGTCGTTGTTCAGCTGCCTTATAATAGGTTTTTTCTTTTTCAATTCCGTAATAATTTCTACCCAATTTTTTTGCAACTGTTGCTGTTGTTCCTGATCCTAAAAAAGGATCTAAAACTAAATCATTTTTATTTGAGGTTGCTAACAAAATTCTGTGAAGTAGAGCCTCAGGTTTTTGAGTAGAATGCACTTTTTTACCATTCTTTTTAAGTCTTTCAGAACCATTACAAATCGGCAACTCCCAGTTCGATCTCATTTGAAGATCATCATTTAAACATTTTAAAGATTGATAATTAAAAGTGTATTTTGATTTCTCTGATTTTGATGCCCAAATCAACGTTTCATGTGCATTAGTAAAACGTGTCCCTCTGAAATTTGGCATAGGATTTTTTTTATTCCAGATGACGTCATTTAAAATCCAAAAACCTAAATTTTGAATAGCGGTGCCAACTCTAAAAATGTTATGGTAACTGCCAATCACCCAAATAGCTCCATTTTTTTTCAAAATTCTTTTACATTCTGTTAACCACGAGTAGGTAAATTCATCATACTTTTTCAAATTTTCAAATTGATCCCATTTATCATTGACTGCATTTACCTTAGATCTATCAGGTCTTATAAGCTCATTTTTTAATTGTAAGTTGTAAGGAGGGTCAGCAAAAATTAAATCAAAAGTCTCACTAGGGATTTTTTTAAGTTTCCTTAAACTATCTCCATTTATTAATTTGTTTTTAAAGTCCAAATTCATTTTATAAAAATAAATTAGACTCCAAAAAGATTCTTGGGTCAACCTAGGATTGAATTATTTGGATTCCATTTGTATGATGGTGGTTCGCAACAACTACATCTGGTGTTTCTACGTGAAACCTATTTTAACTTGCTGATCGGTGAAAAGGTTTTTCTATGGTGAGAAGTAATCCCAAATTTTTTTATAGCTTTAAGATGTTGTTTAGTTCCATATCCATAATTTTTACTCCAGTAATAATTTTTAAATTTCTTCCCTAACTTAGAGATCATTTTATCACGTGTAACTTTTGCTATGATAGATGCTGCAGAAATTGATGGTATTTTTTGATCACCTTTAATGACTGATTGAAGTTTATAATTTTTTAAATTTGGTGTTTTATTTCCATCGACTAAAATCAGTTTTGGTTTTTTTTTGAGTTTTTTAATCGCTCTTTCCATAGCTAATAGGCTTGCATGAAGAATATTTATTTTTTCAATTTCTGAGACAGAAGCTTTACCTGTAGCCCAAATAGAGTTTTTTTTAATGTATTTAGCTAAAAATTCTCGCTTATCTTTTTTTAAACTTTTTGAGTCTTTCAATAACTTTTTATTGATGGACTTGTTCAATATTACGGCTGCTGCATAAACAGGTCCAATTAAGCTACCTCTGCCAACTTCATCAACTCCAGCAATAGTTTTCATTAAATCCTAATATTTAAATCTTGAATTTTTTGTTTAATTTTTTTTAGATCTTCCCAAGAAAATTTTTTATTTTCTGGAAATCTAATTAGATAGGAGGGGCTAAAAGAAATCATGATAGGAATAGTTTTGTTTTTTAAAATAATTTCTTTCCACTTACCTCTTTCATTAGATATTTTGCTTAATCCTGTAATTGCCTCCATTGCCGTGCTGCCCATTAAAATTAAAATTTTTGGATTTATAATTGCAATGTGTTCTTTTAAAAATATTGCATAACGTTTTATCTCATGTGTAGTGGGTTTTCTGTCTTCCGGTGGTCTGAAATTAATTGAGTAGGTAGTGTAAATATTTTCTCTTTTTATATTGATTGCTAGTAACATTTTGTTTAAGAGATTACCCACTTCTCCTTGAAAGCATAAACCTGTTTTATCTTCTATTTCGCCTGGGGTTTCTCCAATTAACATCACATCAGCATGAATGTTGCCTTCGCCCAGGACTAAATTCTTAGAATTATTTTTTAAATTACAATTTTCAATTGAATTAATCTTTGTTTTAAGATCATTCAGCAATTTATTTTTTTTTATTGAGGTGTTGTTATTTTCAGTTGAGTCGACTTTAAATCTATTGATTGGTTTATCGCTAAAAATAAAATCAGTTTCAATTGATTTCATGAATTCTTGAGCATATTTAGCATTTTGATTTAAAGTCTTTTTAATCATACAATGTAGTAATGGTTCTTAAAAATATAAAATTTATACTTATTATATTATTATTTTATCAGAACACTTTGTTAACGAAAAGTAATTCTTTTGAAAAAATTGATTCTAAAAATTTATCAAAATATTTTTCAGGTATAGTTGCCTTTGGTAATAAAAAAAATTCTGAAGCTTTAGATTTTTTTAATTCATCTAAAATTTTGATTAATGCTCATGATCCATTTTTAAAAAGGTATGTATCTTCATTAGTATTGGAGAATAAAGTATTGCAAGCAATTCAAATTATTAAACAAAATTATGAAAATGAAAATATAGATTTTTTCGACTCTTATTTATTATTAATAATTGATAGTTTAAAAAAAAATGAGTTAGATATTGCCTATGAATATATTTCTATTGCAAATAATTTTGCAGAACAGGATAGGTTTAATTTAGCAATTTTAGAGAGCTTAAAACAATATGTTTATCTTTTTAAAGAAAAAAAATTTTTAGACGATAAGAAGAACTTTGGAAGATTATCTTATATTTCAGAAACATTTCAAAAGTGTTATTTAGATGATCCTAAAACAGGAAGATATTTCTCAAAATTGATAAATGATCCTGAGTCAGATTTTACTAGATATATTTATTTTTATATAAGTTATCTAGTTGAAAACGATAACTTAAATGAAGCAAAAGTAATTACCGATGAAATAGAATTTTTAAATTCAACATTGCTACTATCACAAGGTAAAAGTTGGATTGACAATGGAAACTTACAAAAATTTCAAGAGGTCTTTTCATGTAAAAATCATAATGATTTAATTGCTGAATTTTTGTTTTTAATATCAAATCTGTATTCTGCACAAGACAATTACGAGATGTCAAATTTTTACTTAAACTTATCAAATTTTCTTAATCCAAGATTTGTATTTAATTTATCACTAGTTGCGGAAAATCATTATTTTAATAAAGATTATGAAAAGGCAAAAAAGGTTCTTAAAAAATTTAAAAAGGATGATGATTTTTACTATTGGTTTAGATTAAAAAAAGAAGCGCAAATAATTTCAGCGCAGAGAAATAATCAAGAGTCTCTTAACTTTATTAAATTTAATTTTGATAAAATTGAAAATCCAAATGAAAAAATATTATTTGATGTTGCTAATTTTTATAAAAAAGCAAAAAATTACGAAGAGGCAATAAGATATTACTCTAAAATTATTGAAAATTTGGATGATAATTCGGATATCAAGTCAGATATTCTTTATCGAAGAGGAGGTACATATGAACGAATTAAAAATTATGAAAAAGCCGATAAAGATTTAATTGATGCACTTCAAATTACACCTGACGATGCTTATATACTAAATTACCTTGCTTATTCATGGCTTGAGAGGGATTATAAAATTAATGAAGCAATCAAAATGCTTGAAACAGCCTATGAACTTGAGAGTGATGATCCATATATAATAGATTCTATTGGTTGGGCTTATTATTTAACTGATGATTATCCAAGAGCTGAAAAATTTTTGAAAAGAGCCGTAGAATTAATGCCGGATGATCCGATAGTGAATGATCATTACGGCGATATTTTGTGGAAACTCAATAGAAAAATTCAGGCTAGATATTTTTGGACCAATGTATTGAAAATGAAAGATACTGAAAAAGAATTAATTGAAAAAATTAATATTAAGATGATCGAAGGTCTTAAAAGCTCTTAAATGTCTTTTTCCAGAATAAAATCACACGCGAAATTAAATTTGGCACTAAATGTTATAAGCAAAAGTAAATCTTTGCACAATATAGAGAGCATAATAAGCTTCGTAGATTTACACGACATAATTTTGATCAAAAAAATTAAATCAAAAAATCATTTAATTTCATTCAATGGAAAATTTTCTCGAAGGATAGGTAAGAAAAATACTGTTTCTAAATTATTTGAGATCTTAGAAAAAAAAAAAATTTTGAAAAACCAAAGATTTCAAATCAAAATCAAAAAATCTATTCCTGATAAAGCTGGTCTTGGCGGTGGCTCAATGAATGCAGCAAGTATACTTAGATATTTGGCTCATAAGAGAATAATTAATATCAAAAATAAGGAAATGTTAAAAATTTCTAAGTTAATTGGCTCAGATGTGATGTTAGGCTTAAATCATAAAAGTAAGATTTTAAATTCAAGAAATAAAATAAAGTATTTCAATAATGTAAAAAAAATTTACCCATTAATCGTAAAACCAAATTTTGGTTGTTCGACTAAGGATATTTATTCAAAGGTTAGAAAGTTTGATAAAGCAAAATTTGGAAAGGGAGCCAAAAAAATGTTTGATATCAATTTTTTAAAAAATATGAAAAATTCCTTAGAAACAATAGCTTTTTTAAAATACCCGAGATTAAAAAATATGAAACTTTATTTAGAGAATTCTCTAAACCCAGTTTTTGTAAGAATGACAGGATCGGGATCAGCTTTAGTTGCATATTTTCAAACAAAAAAAAGATGTGAACGTGCGAAAAAAAGGTTTATTCAAAAATACAAAAATATCTGGTGTATAGCCTCAAAAACTATATAAATTTGATTTTTTTGTGTTATACGAACTTAATATTGGGGCGTAGCCAAGCGGTAAGGCACGGGTTTTTGGTACCTGCATCCTAGGTTCGAATCCTAGCGCCCCAGCCAAGTATGAAAAATTTTTTAGATACAATTTTTTTTAGATCAAATAATTTAAATTATATAAGTCAAAGTATTCGAGATTTAACAAAAAATACTCCAGCAAATAAAATATTTAAAGCCATAAATTCTTATTCATCAGATAGTGAAGTAAGATTTGTAGGAGGTTGCATAAGAAAAATCATTAATAAAGAAATAGTAAATGATATTGATATGGCTACAAATCTTGATCCTCAAAAGGTTTGTGAAGTTTTGAAAGAAAATAAAATTGATTATTACGAAACTGGTATTGAACATGGAACAATTACAGCATTTATAGAAGGGTACAAATTTGAGATTACCTCATTGAGAGAAGATATTTTAACAGATGGAAGACATGCAAAAGTGAAATTTTCAAAAAATTGGAAAGAGGATGCATTAAGAAGGGATTTTACCATCAATTCCATTTACGCGGATGAAGATGGAAACTTGTTTGATCCTTTTGAGGGTAAAAAAGACTTAGAAAACGGTTTCGTAAATTTTATAGGAGACGCTGATAAAAGAATTAAAGAAGATTATTTGAGAATTTTAAGATATTTAAGATTTTTCGCCCATTACTCAAAGCATCCGCATAATCCAGAATTAATCAGAAAACTTAAAATTAATATCGGTGGTATCTCAAAATTATCTAAAGAGAGACTATTAGATGAGTTGAAAAAAATAACTCACTTAGAAATATTAGAAAAATTAGCTGATGATAAATTGAGCTCAGAATTATTTTTAATTGTTTTTCCTGAATTAAATAATTTAAAAACTTTTTCAAAATTAAACTCAAAAAAAAAACAAATAATTAATAAGGCTGATTTTGTCTTTCTATTATCTTTAATGATTATTGATGAAACAGATAATGCGGATTATTTTATGTACAAATTTAATATTTCTAAAAAAGATAAAAAAAGAATTAAAATTATTGATAATTTTTTTAAGGAAAAAATTGGATCAAAAACTTTTAGAGAGGAAAACTTTAATGGGATTTTTTATTATAATGGAAAACAAGCTGTAACTGATATTCTCAATTATTATTTAATAAAATCAAAAAAAAATTCTGAAAATATTCAAAGATTAATTGATTTCTACAAAGATAAAACAATCCCAAAAATGCCTGTGGGTGCGGAATTTTTAATGGAAAAATTCAATATTCCTGAGGGTAAACAATTGGGTGCAAAATTAAAAATAATTGAGGAAGAATGGGTGAAAAATAATTTTCAAATTTCAGATAAACAAGTAAGTCAAATTGTTAACAATTAGATATATTTTACGTCTTTAATTTCAAAATTTTTGACCCCGGCAGGAGTTTTTATTTCAACTAAATCATTTTTATTTTTTCCTATTAAACCTTTACCTATAGGCGATTGAAAATAAATTAATTTTTGTTTGAGGTCAGCTTCATCTTTTCCTACAATTTTATAATTTATTTTTTCTCCAGTATCTAAATTTTCTAAAAACACAGTCGAGCCGAAGATGACTTTTCCATCATTATTTAATTTCGTAACATCAATGACATTTGCTCTAGCAATGATATCATTAATTTCAGTAATCCTTCCCTCATTATGAGACTGCTCTTCTTTTGCTGCGTGGTACTCTGCATTTTCTTTTAGATCACCATGTGACCTCGCTTCAGCAATCGCCGCTACAATCTCAGGTCTTTTTTTTTCTTTCAAAAATATTAATTCATCTTTGAGTTTATTTAAGCCATTTAAAGTAATTGGTTCTTTGTCCATGTTATTTCCATTTTGCTAAAGGAGGTAATGACATTAAAATACCTTCAACATTTCCACCAGTTTGTAAACCAAATTTTGTTCCCCGGTCATAGAGTAAGTTAAATTCTGTATAACGACCTCTTTTTATGAATTGTAATTCTTTATGTTTTTTAGTCCACTTTTTCTTAATTTTTTTTCTAATCATTTTTTCAAAAATGAATTGAAAAGTAATCCCCACATCCCTTACAAATTTAAAATCTTTTTCAAAATTATCTTTTTTATAATCAAAAAAAATTCCACCAATACCTCTCGGTTCTTTTCTATGAGGTAAGTAAAAATATTCATCACACCATTTCTTATATTTTGTATAATATTTCTTATTGTGATGATCACACATTTTTTTTAGGGTTTTATGAAATTCTTTTTTTTCCTTATCATCTTTTATTGACGGGGTTACATCCATACCACCACCAAACCAGTCCTGAGTTGTGCAGATATATCTTGTATTAAAATGCATAGCAGGGATCATGGGATTTTTCATATGCATCACAACGGAAATACCAGAAGCCCAAAAACTGGGATTTTTTTTTGCACCTAAAATATTTTTTTGAAATTGTTTTGGGAATTTTCCATGAACTTTAGAAAAATTAACTCCAACTTTATCAAATATTTTTCCATTTTCTAAAATTCTAAATTCTCCACCTCCTTCATCTCTTTTTTTACTTCTGTTCCAAACAGTGGTTTTGATATCCGCATCTTTTCTTTCAAGGTTAGTTATAGTATGCCAAATAGCTTCTTGTAGCATTTTGAACCAATTACTTGTAATGTCTTTTTTAATTTCTAAATCCATATTAGATTAATTTAGTTTGTTTTAAACTTTCTGCCAATATGATTGCAACAGAAGATGCAATATTAAGTGAGCGTTTATTGTTTTTCATAGGAATTTTGAGTCTATCTTTAATTTTTTTGTGAACCTCATTTGGCACTCCGGCACTTTCTCTGCCAAAAAGAATAGTGTCATTTTTATTAAACTTAAATTTTGTGTAAGAAACAGACGCTTTTGTGGTCATAAGAACTATTCTTTGATCTTTTTTTGATTTAAAAAAATCATCTGAGCTTTGATGGAATTTTATGTCTTTCTCATTCATATAATCCATAACGACTCGCTTAAATCTTCTGTCACTTAGCATAAACCCGCAAGGCTCTATTATTTCAAGTTTTGCACCCAGGCACGCACAGGTTCTGATTATTGCTGCTGTATTTTGAGGTATGTCTGGTTCAAATAAAGCAATTTTAGGGCCATGATTTATCAAATTCTGTGTCATTCTTTCAGTAGTAAATTTATCATTTTATATTATATGAAATCATATATTTAAGTAGAAAAAAGCAATATTGAGTATATTTAACTATTATTGATGTCAGAAAAAAAAACTAATAGACGAGATTTCTTATTCACAGCAACTTATGCAGTTGGTGCGGTTGGTGTGGGTGCAACGATATGGCCAATGATTGATCAGATGAACCCAGATGCGTCAGTCAAAGCTTTAGCGAGCACTGAGGTTGATGTAAGCGCTGTTAATCCAGGTAAAACAATTACAGTTTTATGGAGAGGTAAACCAGTTTTTATTCGTAGAAGAACACAAGATGAGATAGCTGAAGCAAGATCTGTAAAGTTAGAAGATTTAAAACATCCAGAAAAAGATGAGGATCGTGCAGCGAACCCCGAGTGGTTAGTCATGCTTGGAGTGTGCACTCACTTAGGCTGTGTTCCTTTAGATCAAAAAGGTGAATACAATGGATGGTTTTGTCCTTGTCATGGTTCTCACTATGATATCTCTGGAAGAATTAGAAAGGGACCAGCTCCGACTAATATGGAGATCCCTAAATATGAATTTGTTAATGCTAATACAATTAAAATTGGATAATTATTATGAGTGATCACGAATACACACCGAAATCAAAATTTGGAAAATGGTTTAACGATCGTTTACCATTATTAACTCTTGCAAATCACTTAACTGATTATCCAACACCTAAAAATTTAAATTATTGGTGGACGTTTGGTGGAATATTAACTTTTTGTTTGATTACTCAAATTGTAACGGGTTTAGTTCTTGCAATGCATTATATTGCTCATGCTGATATGGCTTTTGATAGTGTCGAGCATATTATGAGAGATGTTAACTATGGTTGGTTAATTAGATACATTCATGCAAATGGTGCTTCAATGTTTTTTTTGGCTGTTTATATTCATATATTTAGATCATTATTTTATGGTTCTTACAAAGCTCCTAGAGAAATAATTTGGATAATAGGTATCATCATTTATTTATTAATGATGGCAGCTGCATTTTTGGGTTATGTACTTCCATGGGGCCAAATGAGTTTCTGGGGTGCAACTGTGATTACAAATCTATTTAGCGCAATTCCATTAGTAGGTGAGGGTATTGTTACTTGGTTATGGGGAGGTTACTCAGTTGATAATCCTACTTTAACAAGATTTTTTACACTTCACTATTTAATACCTTTTTTAATTTTAGGTTTAGTTGTTCTTCACATATGGGCACTTCATGTTCCTGGAAATAATAATCCAGTTGGAATTGACATTAAAAAACCTTCAAAAGATACAGTTCCATTCCATCCATACATTGTAATAAAAGATGGTTTTGCTTTACTAATGTTTATGATTGTTTTTGCATTTTTTGTTTTTTACACACCAAATATTTTAGGTCATGCAGATAATTATATTGAAGCTAATCCATTAGTTACTCCGGCACATATTGTTCCAGAGTGGTATTTATTACCATTCTATGCAATTTTAAGATCAGTCCCAGATAAACTTTTAGGAGTAGTTGCAATGTTATCTGCCATTTTAATTTTAGCAGCTCTTCCATGGCTTGATACTTCAAAAATTAGATCAGCAGTATTTAGACCTTTATATAGACAATTTTATTGGATCCTTGTCGCTGATGTTTTGATCCTGGGATATGTAGGTGCTATGCCAGCAGAGGGATTATATCTGTTAGTTGCTAGAGTAGCTACAGCATATTATTTCTTACATTTTTTAGTGATACTTCCAGTTTTAGGTTGGAAAGAAAAAACCCTTCCAATTCCATTAAGTATTACCGAACCGATACTAGGTGGTTCACCTAATTTAGCCACAGCAAAGAACAAGGAAAGTTTAAATAAATAAGTGAAAAATTTTTTTAAAATATTTTCATTTATTATCTTATTTTCTGGACTTTCATTGAGCACTCAAGCTGCAGAAAAAATTGAATATTTAAAAACCGATTGGAGCTTTAAAGGTCTCTTTGGAAAGTTTGATCGAGCTGCACTTCAAAGGGGTTATCAAGTCTACACAGAGGTATGTTCTTCTTGTCACTCGATGAAATATTTAAGTTATAGAAACTTAGCTGAAAAAGGGGGACCAGAATTTTCTATAGAGCAAGCAAAAGCTATTGCTGCATCTTTTGAGGTCAAAGATGGACCTAATTCAGATGGTGATATGTTTACCCGTCCAGGCAGATTATCAGATAAGTTTGTAATGCCATATGATAACGTTCAAGCTGCTCAAGCAGCAAATGGAGGTGCTTATCCACCAGATATGTCTGTATTAGTTAAAGCAAGAGGAGGTGGGGTAGATTATATTTACTCATTGCTTCAAGGATATGAAGACCCACCAGCTGGTGTTACTTTAGATGATGGTGTGTATTATAATAAATATATGTACGGGAATAAAATAAAAATGGCTAATCAGTTATCAGATGGATTAGTAGAATACTCTGATGGCACAATAGCTTCTGTTGAGCAAATGTCAAAAGATGTGACAACATTCTTGATGTGGTCAGCTGAACCCCATTTAGAGTCAAGACATCAAATGGGTTTTAAAGCTATTGTGTATTTAATTATTTTAACAATCCTAGTTTATTTTAGTATGAAAAGAATATGGTCACGTATTGAAACGGAAGTTTAGAACGTCTCCATCTTTAACTATATAATCTTTCCCCTCTAATCTCATTTTTCCGTTATTTTTTGAATTTACCCAACCATCATTGGATATGAAATCATGGTAAGAAATAGTTTCAGCCCGAATAAATCCTTTTTCAAAATCAGTATGAATTTCACCTGCAGCTTTTGGTGCAGTACAATTTTTTTCAATTGTCCATGCTCGAGTTTCTTCGGGCCCAGATGTAAAGTATGTATCTAGATCAAGAATTTCGTAACCTTTCTTAATTAATTTATTCAATCCTGTTTCTTTTAATCCAATCATTTCCATATAATTTTTTTTCTCATTACTATCCAATTCATTTATTTGATTTTCTATGTCTGCAGAGACTATTAAAGTATTATTGTTTCCATACTTATCAATAAATGATTGAGTGTAATTATTTCCACTCTGAACACTTTGTTCATCAACGTTACAAACAAAAATTTTAGGTTTAAGGGATAATAATCCGGATTGATTAAGTTGTTTTTTATTAAATTGGGTTCTTAAATCGTCAAAACTTTTATTATTATTTATACAATCCATAGCTATTTCAAGAATTTTGATTTGATCCTCATCAACATTTTTTTTATTATTTTTCTCTAACCTTTTTTGAATAGATTCAAGATCTGCAAGCATCATCTCTGTTTCTATAATTTCTATATCTCTAACCGGGTCAACAGAAGGATTTACATTTTGAATATCATTAGAGTCAAAGCACCTGATCATGTGAATAATTGCATCGACTTCTCTAATATGAGAAAGAAATTTATTACCCAAACCTTCACCTTTGGATGCACCTTTTACCAATCCGGCAATATCAACAAAAGAGATAGTGGTATTGATTATTTTTTTTGATTTTGAAATTTTAGCTAAATTGTTTAATCTTTCATCAGGAACTATTACAACTCCAATATTTGGATCAATTGTACAAAAAGGAAAATTAGCAGCTTGTGCCTTACTGGAATTAGTTAGAGCATTGAAAAGAGTTGATTTACCAACATTAGGTAATCCAACGATCCCACATTTAAAACTCATTATTTATTATTAACTGTGCTTGAAAATAAATCTAATTTTTTTTCTACAAGTATCGAAAGTGATTCAGTTATATTTTTGGATATTTTTTCTACACCCAAAATTTCTTCATCATCAAAATTTTGCAAAACATAATCAGATACTTCAATGGGTCCTTTTGGTTTTCCTATACCTATTCTTACTCTTGAGTAATCTTTGCCAATAAATTTATCTATAGAAGATATTCCATTGTGGCCAGCACTTGATCCACCAAATTTCGCTTTTATTTTTCCAAATTCGACATCAAGGTCATCATGAAAAACAATTACATTTTCAGGTTCGATTTTAAAGTATTCAATTAGTTCTCTAATACATATTCCAGAGTTATTCATAAAAGTTAAAGGTTTGATGGCATAAACTTTTTTACTTTCAATATTACCAGTTGTTAACAAACCTTTGAATTTTGGTTTTTGTTTTGTAAGCCCGAACTTTTTATTGATGGAGTCTATAATTTTAAACCCAACATTATGTCTATTATTTTCACTATTTGGAGTTGGATTACCTAAACCTACGAATAAAAGCATAAACTATTAGTATTTCAAATTAAGTGAATTATTTTTTTTCTTCTGGAGCTTTTTTGTCTGCAGGTTTTTTATCGTCACCCTCTTTTTTATCGCCCTCTGCAGCTGGTTTATCTCCTTCAGCTGCTGCTGCTTCTGCTCCTTCAGCACCTTCTTCACCCTCTGCAGCTTCTGCTTCTGCTGGTTTTTCTGGTTCTTTCATTACCGTCGGTGCTGCTAAGGTTGCAATTACGAAATCTCTTCCTTGAATAGTTGGTGTTACTTCTGCATCTAGTTTTACTGAAGAAATTTTAAAACTTGACCCGATATCGATACCATCTAAATCTAAAGTAATACTTTCAGGTATTTTTTCACTTGGACATTTTAATTCGACTTTTCTTCTTACAATGTTAAGTACTCCACCTCTTTTTAGACCTGGAGATTTTTCATGATTAATAAAGTTTACTGGAACTTCAATCTTAATTTTTACTCCAGGAAGAACTCTTAGAAAATCTACATGGGTAGGTTCATCACTTATGATGTGATATTTTACTTCCCTAGGTAATACATTTTGAGATTTTCCATCCACATTTAAAGTAATAATGTTTGATAAAAAGTTTTCTTTCTCAATCAAGGTTTTTAATAATTTCTTTGATATAGAAACTTTTTGATTTTGGTCTTTACCTCCATAGATAATCCCTGGAACACCGCCATCATTCCTGATGGCATTAAGTTGACCTTTAGTCTTGTTATCCCTGATCTTTGCTTCTAAAGAATTCATAAAACACAGGTTTTTAACTCATGTTCATAAATAATCAAGGTAATTATTTGAATAAATCTGAAACTGATGTCGAATTAGAAATTCTTTTTATAGCTTCTCCCATAAGGGCGGAAATTGGTAAAACTTCTATGTTTTTAACATTTTTGGTTTTTTCGTTGTTATCTATTGTGTCTGTTATAACTAAATTTTTAATTACTGAATTTTTAATTTTTTTAACTGCATCCCCACTCAATACCCCATGAGTAATATAAACATAAACCTCTTTTGCACCTCTTTGTTTTAATGCCTTTGCAGCGTTAACAATGGTGCCGCCAGAGTCAATTATATCATCAACCAAGATACATGTTTTGCCTTTCACATCTCCGATAATATTCATTACTTGTGATTGTCCAGGTTTTGGTCTTCTTTTATCAACAATAGCTAAACCAATGTTTAAAATTTTACCAAGTGCTCTCGCTCGTTCCGTACCACCGACATCTGGGGCAACACAGATTATATTTTTACTTTTAATCTTTTTTTTAATGTGTCTTGCAAAGATCGGAGTTGCAAAAAGGTTATCAACAGGAATATCAAAAAAACCTTGAATTTGACCAGCGTGAAGATCAACTGTCACAACTCTATCTGCCCCAGCTTGAGTGATTAAATTTGAAACAAGCTTTGCTGATATAGATGTTCTTGGTACAACTTTTCTATCTTGTCTCGCATAACCAAAATAAGGAATTACAGCAGTTATATTTTTTGCTGATGATCTTTTTAAAGCATCAATACATAATAATAATTCCATTAAATTGTCATTAGCTGGTGAAGAAATAGATTGAATTATAAAAATGCTATTCCCTCTTATATTTTCATTTATTTCAATGTAAATTTCACCATCTGCAAATTTTCTTATACTAGAATTGACAAGTTTAGATTTTAAATATTTAGCGATATTTTTACTTAAGATTTTATTACTATTTCCAGTTAATAATTTCATGAAAAGTTTAATTAATCATAATTATTGAAATATTTCTACCATAATCATTTAGATTTAATTTTAATGATCTTCTTGCACTAAAAAAATTATTTTTTTTATCGAATGTATCAATTTTGATCATATCAATTTTATTGATTTTTTGTGATTTAAGCTGAGATTTTACATAATTTGGTAAATCAAAATAAATTAATTCGTTTTTATTTTTAAAGAAAATTTTGTTTTTTTTGTGTTTTTTAATAAATTTCTTTTTAAAGTCAGCTTTTACCTCGTAGTTTTTTTGAGTAATTGACGGACCAATTGCTCCTATAATATTTTTTGGATTACATCCCTTTTTATGCATAAAATTAATAACATTTTTGATTATCCCTCTATACGCCCCTTTCCAACCAGCATGGATAGCCGCGATAATTTTTTTTTCATAGTCATATAATAAAACTGGTACGCAATCAGCGGTCAATACAGCTATCGGCAGTTTTTTTTGATTAGTTATAATTGCGTCAGCTTTAATTTTTTTTTTTAATTTAGAGTTTTTATTTAGAAAAACCAACTTATTGCTATGTACTTGATGTACTAAATAAATATTTTTTGTTTTTTTCCCTATTTTATCTTTGACAATCTTTAAATTTTTTAAAATGTTGTTTTTGTTATCATGAGAACCGGGACCACAATTTAGACTTTTATATATCCCTTTTGATTTACCTCCATTTTTATTAAAAAAACCATGACTTATATTTTTGTTTTTTAATAATTTTCGAGAGGTGATCAGATCAAAATCCTAAATTAAATTTATTTTTTTGATTTTTTATTAACATAACTTTAAACAATTTTCCCATTTGTTTATCATCTGTTAGCCTTTTTAATCTGTAATAAATATCTGCTTTTTTTAAAAAGTTTTGATTTTTTGCAATCATCTCAGCTCTATCGTGGATACCCATTTTTGTGAGAAATTCTTTTTGTGTTGTTAAACTATGCTTTAATCCACCCAGTTTTTTGATTATTTTTTCAAATAATCGGAAATTAATATTATGTGTGATGTCTGAATTGCCAATTTTAGCTAAAACATCTGAATATTCGTGTTTATATAATGCTTGTAAAGTATTTTTCATTTTATCTTCATTATATCCATAATCTATGATTAAAATTCCTCCAGATCTTACTTTGATTATTTTTGAAATTTGTTTCAGATAATTAATACCAAGCTCTGAATATTCTATAAAACTCTGGTTTTTAGATATTCTAAAATTAATCTTTTTTTCATAATTTTTCATATTAATCTTTTTTTCTGAGAAAGAGGTTATTTTTTTGTTTAAACTAACAAACTTTTCAAACCAAAGATTTCCTTTTTTTTCAAATTGTTTTATTGCAAGTGCATCAAAAAACTCATTTGCAACAAATATACTAGGGATTTTTTCAATTTTTTTTAAGTCGTTTATCCAATTTACATCTGAATTTGATAATTCTTTTTTTTGTATTTTCTTTAAAGTAGGACTAATCTCATAAATTACCAACCTGCAGGATTTGAAAAACGATGGAAATTTTTTAAAACTTTCTATAAGAATTTTCATCATTGCAGCATTTCCTGCTCCAAGTTCGATTAAGTTAAATTCTTTTGGTGACCCTATACTTTTCCAAAAACTTACAACCCAAATAGCAATCATTTCAGAAAATAATCTTGATACGTTAGGAGCTGTAATAAAATCTCCTTTTTTGCCGAATGGATTTTTTTTTATGTAATACCCAGACTTTTTATTATATAGAGAGATATTGATAAACTTGTCTAAGGGTAAATTAACTATTTTGTCTGTTTTCATATTTAGAGATTAATAAATAACATCCGATTATTAAAAAAAAGATACTTATAAGTTGTCCCATAGTTAAATTAAATAATAAATAGCCTAGTTGCTCATCAGGAACTCTTAAAAACTCAATTGCAAATCTAAAAATTGAGTAAAAAACTAAAAATATACCCGAGATAAAACCAGGTCTTTTGGAGAAACTCTTATTTTTTAAATATAATAGAACTAAAAATAGAACTATACCCTCAAAAAATGCTTCATATAACTGAGTAGGATGTCGATATAAATTATCTATTTGTGTAAATCGGACTGCCCAACCTACATTTGTTTCGACACCATAAAGTTCTGAATTTATAAAATTGGCTATTCTGCCAAAAAAAATACCTATGGGTGCAACAAAAGACACAATATCCAAATAACTAAAAGAACTTTGTGAATTTCTTTTCGCGAAAAAGTAACTCACAATTATGATACCTATAACTCCCCCATGAAATGACATACCACCCTGCCAAATTTTAAAGATATCTGATAAATTATTGATGTAAAATTCAAAGTTATAAAATACAACATACCCTAATCTGCCACCAATAATTAAACCTAAAATTACATAAGTTAAGTAATCGTCAAATTTTTCCCTTACTTTCAGATCAGAAATAAAAAATTTTTTACTTAAAAACCACCCTAATAAAATACCAACAATATAAGCTAAAGAATACCATCTAATCTCAAATGAAAAAATTTGAAATGCGACTGGGTCAAAATTATTAATGAACATTTTAATTTTTAAATATAAGTTATAATTATAATAAGTTATTAGATAAATATATGAAAAACTCAAAGTTTGTAATTGAAAAACTTGCTAAATTATTTGAACAAGGCTTAGTATCATCAAAAGATATAGCTAATGAAATTGTGACTATTTTAAAATCTAAAAGAGATGAAATAGTTTTTAAAATGAAGTTAACAAGTAAAGATGAGTTTGAAGTTCTTTCAAAAAGAGTTGAAAATTTAGAAAATAAAATTGAACAATTAAAGTCTACAAAAAAAAAGAAAATTAAAAAGGCAAAAAGATCTTAGCCTCTAAACCACCCATTGGTGACTTAGCTAACTTGATATTTCCCCCGTGTGATCTGATAATGTCAGAAGCTATAGATAATCCAAGTCCAACGCTTGATTTTGTTTCAGCTCGACCTTTATCAATTTTGTAAAAAGGTTTGAAAACATTATCATATTCTGCTTCAGGTATACCTGGTCCGTTGTCTTCAATTTTAATGAATAAGTTGTTACTACTTTTAGTAATATCTACATTTACTTTTTCCGCGTATTTAATTGCATTATCTATTAGATTATTAACACATCTTTTGATTAAGTTTTTTCTACCACTTATATAAATTCTAGGAGTAATTTTGGATGATATATTTTCATTTTCATATTTTTTAACTATTTCATCAACTAATTCGCTAATATTAAATTCTTCATCTTTTTCAAGGTATGACGAGCTCGTAAATTGCAAATATTCATTGAGCATTTTTTCCATTTCATTAATGTCTTCTGATAATTTTTTACTTAATTCTTTATCTTTTATAAATGCTATTTGTAATTTCATTCTTGTTAAAGGAGTTCTTAAGTCGTGGCTAATACCAGATAACATTTCTGATCTTTGATTAAGATGTCTTAAAATTCTTTTTCTCATTCTATCAAATTCATAACCAGCTTGTCTGATTTCTGCTGCACCAGAAGGTTTAAATTCATCAATTTCTTCTCCCCGACCAAATTTTTCAGCTGCTTTTGCAAGATTAGTTATTGGTCTCGTTTGATTTTTTAGAAAAATTAATGAAATTAAAATCATTATGATTGCAGGAACTGTTATCCATAGTGCAAAGATACGAGCTGAGGAAGTCGTCAATCTATCTCTTGGAACTAAAAACTTAAAATAACCAGACTGATATTTTATTCTAATATCAATTAACTCTTTGTATGACGTTGTATCAAACCAATAATTTCCATTCCCAAACTTTGACTTAAGTTCCCTTCTTAAAGTTCTATCTATTGGGCTAAACCATCTTTCATCAACAATATAAGTAAATTTTTTATTATCTATAAAATCTATATTTAAATCTTGGTAAACTGAAAAAACGTTTTTTATTTCATCTTTTTTATAAATTTCATCAGAATAAACTTCTATGAAAGTATTAATTTCATTTACTAATGCTTTAGTCATACCTTTGTTTGTCTTGATCCAAAGGCTATCAAAAAAAACAATAGTAATTACCAATTGTAAAACTATGACTGGAACAGCAACAATTAATAAAGCTCTGTAAAATAATCTTTTAGGAAGTATATTTTTAAAAAATTTACTCAATCCATAGAACATATCCAGCTCCCCTTATTGTTTGTAAAAACTTTGGATTTTTTGGATCAATTTCAATCTTTTTTCTAAGTCTTGTGATGATAACATCTATTGATCTCTCTTTATCAAGCTCAGTTAAAATACCAATATCTTCACGTGAAAAAGTTTTGCCAGGATTATTAATCATTTTTTCTAAAATTTTTTTCTCTGTGTTATTAATTTTGTACTCTGTATTTTTCTTAATTATTAGTTGTTTATTTAAATCAATTTTAATATTCTCAAATTGTATTACTCTTTTTTGATCACTTTTTTTTGTTTTTTGAATTATATTTTGAATCCTCAATATTAGCTCCTTAGGTTCGAAAGGTTTTGGAAGATAGTCATCAGCACCAACTTCTAAACCCTCAACTCTTTCATTTGCCTCACCTTTCGCGGTTAATAAAATCACAGGTGTATCCAATTTTTTTTGATTTTCTTTGAGAAATTCTAAGCCACTTTTTCCAGGCATCATAATATCTAGTATGATAAGATCAAATTTGATTATTTGTATCTTTTCAAAAGCATCTTCTGCACTATTTGCAGTTGTAACCAGGTAATTATTTTCATTTAAATATTTTTTAACAAGAGTTCTGATACCTTCATCATCATCAACAACTAAAATATGAGCTACAAAATTATCCATTAATTATTTTTTTTAAAACGTTGTCAAAGTTAATGACTTCTTCTGAGCTTGAGTTAAGTAACGCGCTATGAATTCTTTTTTTTTGAATTTCAAAAATTTCATTAAATATTTTTTTTCCTTTATCATTAAGAAATACATGTTTTATTCTTGTATCCTGCTCATCTTTTTTAAAAATTATTATGTCTAGTTTAATTAGATCTTTTAAAACTCTATTAAGGCTTTGCTTGGTTACTTTAAGTTTTTTGAGCAATTCTGATATAGTGATCCCTTCATACATGGATAACAAATGAATAACTTTTTGGTGTGCTAGGCCAATTTTATACTTATTTAATATCTTTTTTGAGTCCGAAAATGTTTCTCTGTAACCTATAAAAAGCTTTTCGATCAAATCTTTTAATTGATCATCTTTTAGATATAAAAGTTGTTTCATTATTGGTAAGTTATATTGACATATTACAGATACAAAGATATTTTTTCAGTAAGAATTTTTTATTTCATGATGATACCCTACGATAAAAGATCAGGTAAAATATGGTACAATGGCGAATTAGTTGATTGGTCTGATGTTAAGGTTCATGTTCTCAGCCATGGATTACATTATGCGAGCTGTGTTTTCGAGGGAGAACGTGTGTATGATGGTTCAATTTTTAAATTAGAAGAACATACTTCAAGATTATTTTACTCCGCAAAGAGAATGGGAATTGAAATACCATATAGCGAGGATGAAATTAATAAAGCGAGCAATAAAGTAATTTCTACTCAAAAAGTTGAGAATGGATATGTCAGACCTGTAGTTTGGAGAGGTAGTGAAATGATGGCTATTTCAGCTCAGCAAACAAAAATTCATGTAGCAATTGCAACTTGGGAGTGGGGTTCATATTTTGATCCTAAACTTAAGGTTGAAGGTATTAAATTAAATATTTCAAACTGGCGAAGACCCGCCCCTAATACTATTCCTTGGGACACAAAAGCTTCTGGATTATATATGATTTGCACCCTTTCAAAACACGAAGCTGAAAAGCAAGGTTATACAGACTCACTTATGTTAGATCATGAGGATAATATCGCAGAAGCGACCGGAGCAAATATTTTTTTCAAAGATAAAAATGGTGAGCTACACACTCCAATACCAGATTCTTTTTTAGATGGAATTACTCGAAGAACTGTGATTCAAATTGCAAAATCTAAAAATATCAAAGTACATGAGAGAAAGATAAAACCAGAAGAATTAAAAAATTTCGTTGGATGTTTTTTAACAGGCACTGCAGCGGAAGTAACCCCTGTATCTACAATTGCAGATTATCAATTTAAAGTTTGCGATTTGATAATTGATTTAAATGAGAGCTATTTAGCTTTGGTTAAAAAGAAAAAAGCTGCTTAATCTTTATTGTCTTCTGATATAGCGTGGTCTATTCCTTTACGTATATACTCATAACCTGTGAACAGAGTCAGAGCTGCTGACAGCCATAATAAAATTATACCAATTGTTTGAGCATTATAGTCTTGAAAATTGATAATTTTATTTCCTGTATCTCCAGAAAGTAAAAGACCAATAGAGACCATTTGTAAAACTGTTTTTAATTTTGCTAGATTAGAGACAGGTAGTTTAATTTTACCTTTTGCTAAAAATTCCCTAAGACCAGATATTAAAATTTCTCTTGTTAAAATTATAATTGCAGCAATAACCTCATAATTTTTAATTGTGCCATCCATAACTAATAAAATTAGTGCAGCAGCTACTATAATTTTGTCTGCTATTGGATCTAATAATTCTCCCAATTTAGACTCTTCTCCAAGAAGTCTAGCCAACATTCCATCCAAAAAATCTGTAAACGATGCAATTATAAATAATACTAAAGCAGTTAGATCTCCATAAAATCCAGGTAAATAGAAAGCTAAAACAAAAAAGGGTACAATTAAAATTCTACCTACTGTTAGTATGTTGGGTATTTTTCTTAGCATAATCTCTATTCGTGAAAGAAGTTATATATCTTTTTTGCAACTTTTTCCTCAACACCATCAACTGATTTTATTTCATCTAGACTTGCAGACTCTACTGCTCGAGCTGATCCAAAATGATTTAATAAAGCCCTTTTTCTGATAGATCCAATGCCCTCAATCTGGTCTAACAAAGACTTACTAATACCTCTTTTTCTCTTTGCTCTATGGGCACTAATCGCAAAACGATGAGATTCATCCCTAATTCTTTGAAGAAAAAAAAGCGTAGGGTCATTTTTATTAAATTTATATTCTTTGCCATTATGAAAAAAAATTTCATTACCACTATTTCTAAATTTTCCCTTAGCAATCGCGATAATCGGTATTTCGTGAAGTCCTAATTCATTTAAAGAGTCTCTTGCAACAGAATATTGACCTTTTCCACCATCAACTATTACTAAATCAGGAAAGGAGAGATAATTGTCTTTTTCTTGAATTGCTCTTTTAAACCTCCTATTTAATACTTCTCGCATCATTCCGTAATCATCTTGCTCATTCTTTTTAGATTTAATGTTAAATTTTCGATATCTTTTCTTAATAAAACCTTCTTCACCGAATGCGATTAAGGCCCCGACACTATTTGTTCCCTGAATATGACTATTATCATAAACCTCTACTAAATTTATATTAGTCTCAAGATTAAATTTACTCGAAACAGAGTCAAATAATTCTCTATTATTTTGACTTTCATAAAGTTTTCGATTTAAACTTTCTTTTGCATTTTTGGTTGCTTGATTGATAACTTTTAGTTTTGACCCTTTTTTTGCAACAGACAAGTTTACTTGTTTACCCTCTTTTTTGGATAGAGTTTTTTCAATCAAATTTTTTTCTTTTATTTCTTCGGAAATTATTATCGATGAAGGTACACTTTTATTCTCATAAAATTGTGAAACAAAAGAATTAAGTATATTACTTAAACTTTCATCTGGATCATGTTTTGGAAAAAATGCTTGGTTACCCCAATTTTGCTTTGAACGATAAAAAAAAACTTGAATACAAGTTTTTCCAGACTCTTTATAACCCGCAATCACATCGGCCTCGATTAAATTTGCTTCATTGATTCTTTGAGAGGATTGAATAATGTTTAATGATTTTATTCTATCTCTCAAAATCACAGCTTTCTCAAAATCTAAATCTTCACTAGCTTTTTCCATTTGATCTGAGAGACTTTTTTGAATTTTTCTTGATTTTCCTGAAACGAACTCTATCGCATCATCGACAGTTTTCTTATAGTCCTCTTTTTCGACATATCCAACGCAAGGTCCAGAACATCTTTTAATTTGATAAAGAATGCATGGGCGTTCTCGATTTTTAAAGACTGTATCATCACATACTCTTATATGAAAAATTTTTTGTATCATCTTTATAGTCCAATTTGCTGAACCAGCAGATGCAAATGGCCCAAAATAAAAACCTTCCTTAGTTTTTTTTCCTCTATGTCGTCTTATCTGAGGCCAGACATCTTTATTACCAATAAATATAAAAGGAAATGATTTATCATCTCTAAGTAAAATATTAAATTTTGGTTTGTGCTTTTTAATCAAGTTGGCTTCAAGCAGTAAAGCCTCACTTTCATTCGAGGTAGTTGTAATCTCAAGTTTTTTTGTTTGAGATAACATTCTCTCTGTTCTTATAATATGGTTTTTTTCTGCTATGTAACTTTTAAGTCTATTAGGTAAATTTTTTGCTTTACCAACATAAAGAATTTCTCCTTTGTCGTTAAGCATGCGGTAAACACCAGGTAGCTTAGGTATTAATGGTAGTTCTTTTTTAATTACCTCTTTTCCAATTTCAGAACTTATCATGACTTCTTTTTTTGGTAATTTGTATACCAACTGATGAGCATTGTTTTAAAATTTCTAATTTTTCAATTTTGAGCATTATTTTTGCAATCCTTTTATCCTTAAACAATTCATCAAAAACAGACTCTGCAAGTGTTTCTAAAAAATTATAGTGTTTCTTTTTTACTAGTTTTGTAATTAATTTGACAATTGTGCTGTAGTTAACAATGGATTTAATATCTTTGTCATTTGAAGGCTTTTTATCTTGATAGTCAATTTCAAGGCTAAATTTAACTTTTTGAGGTTTTTCTTTTTCGAAATCGTAATATCCAAGTTTTAAATCTAAAATTAATTCATTGATAAGAATTTTTTTCTCATAGTTAAATAGAGCTTTATTCTTATCTATTTTAATAATTTTAAGATTATTTTTTTTCATATTATTTAATTCTTGAGGCAATATAATCTAGAATAACAGGATTATAATACTGAAAACAAAGGCCCTGATTCATTACATGACCTGCATTTTTACTTTCTGAAACCTCCCATTCTGAGTCAGCTCCTTTTATAACACAAGTTTTTCCATTTATTTTATAATCTTCTGAAATGATTATTCTTTTGACACCCACAACTTCTTCTAACCAATCAGATAACAGACCCTCATACTTATCTTTTGGATGTGTAAAAGCAAGAACAGGCACATTGTTTAATTTTTTTATATTATCAATCTGTCTTTGTCTCAGCTCAGCACCCCCTGGATATTTTTTTGCAAATTTCGCTAGTGCCTTCTCAGAACCAACTTTTTTTACCTTATATTTTGAGGAGAGTTTACCATAACAAGCTTGCATATATGATATACCACCTCCCACTTTTTCAGGATTCTCAGCCATTAACATTAAAGTCAAAAGACCTCCGCAAGAATGACCCGATATAATAATTTGTTTTCTAGGCACACCCATTTTTACAAATTTATCCACTAACTCTAAATTTTTTTCAATTCTTTTATCTAATTTATGTATACCTTTATAAGGTTCTTTAAACTTCCAGTATTTTTTTGGCGACATGTCTCCAGCTAAATCGTTAGTGCAAAAATTATAAACCATAATTTTTTTGTTATTAACTTCCTGATCTACTAGTGAAGCTTGATTTCTTATTTGGTTTACCCAAATGCATTCATTCTTTATTGCTTTATCATTTTTATTTTGTCCATGATTATAAATAATTATAATTTTATTTTTTGGGTCTTTAATATTCATGTTCTCATTTACTGAGGCAGATTTAGTAATAAAGCCACTTTTTAAAATTTTTCCATTCCCAAAGACATTGCCACATGATATCAGGGTAAAAATTATAACCATTAAAATTTTTTTCATTCTTTCCCCCCCATTATATCTGGTGTTTGCCAGTTTAGACTTTGTCCACTATCGATTGCTAAAATTTGACCCGTAATAGAGTTGTTTTTAATAAAAAAGTCAACTGCATCACAAATCTCTTTTAAATCAACTTGTTTTTTTAAAAGTGTTGCTAAATATTGTTTTTTAAAATGTTTTTCAGATTGTCTCTTATTTTTGATTGTGGGTCCTGGCGCTATGCCATTAACTCTTATATTTGGTGAGAGGCTCATAGCGCTAGTTTTGGTCAAAGTGTATAAGCCAGTTTTACTTATTGTGTAAGAAAAAAAAAATGGTGTTAATTTAAACACTCGTTGATCAATAATGTTAATAATATTATTATTTTTTCCCCTTATATTTTTTGAGAATTCTTTTGATAAAAGGGCAGGGGCCTTAAGATTTGTTGAAATGTGATTTTCCCAACTTTTAGAACTAAAGTTTTCTAGTTTATCATTTTCGAATAAAGATGCATTGTTGATTAGACAATCAAAATATTTTAATTTTGATTTAGCAAACTTTATAATTTTCATAACATCTTTTTCTTTACTTAGATTTCCTTTTACCAAATAAATTTTAGACCCATAATTTTGAAGTTTCTTTTTTAAATTTTCAGCTTTAGCTTTTGATTTATTATAATGAATTATAATTTGTTTATTCGGTCCTGATAATTTTTCAGCTATTGCAGCACCTATTCTAGTTGCTCCACCAGTAATTATTATCCTCTGTGCTTCCATTTTTTATCTTTTTTTTTAGTAACCTTAGTTCCTGGCATTCCCATTGTCGATCTACCTTTCGGATAAAGTTTATTTTTTACATCATATTGTCTTATTTTTGGATTTAGCGTGATCTCTAGTTCTGTACTTTCTAATTTCCTAATTTCATCTCTAATTTTAGCTGCTTCTTCAAATTCTAAATTTGACGCTGCTTCCTTCATTTTTTTGTCTAAAGCTTTTAAATGTTTTTTAAGATTCCCTCCAACATTTGAACCTTCGCTAATTTTAACGTAGTCTTTTTCATAAACACTTTCTAAAATATCATTAATTTCCTTTTTTACAGTTTTTGCATTAATTTTATTTTTTTTATTATAATCTAATTGAATTTTTCTTCTTCTTTCAGTTTCCTGAATTGCTTTTTTTATACTTTTAGTCTCTTTATCTGCATAAAGAATTACTTTGCCATCAACGTTTCTAGCGGCCCTACCTATAGTTTGAATTAATGAAGTTTCTGATCTTAAAAAACCCTCTTTATCTGCATCTAAAATTCCAACTAAAGCACATTCTGGAATATCTAAACCTTCTCTTAATAAGTTAATTCCTACGAGAACATCAAAAACTCCCATTCTTAGATCTCTCATGATCTCTATTCTTTCAAGAGTATCAATATCAGAGTGGAGATATCTCACTTTTACACCATTTTCATGAAGATACTCTGTTAAATCTTCAGCCATTTTTTTTGTAAGAGTTGTCACCAAAACTCTATGATTATTTTCAATCACTTTTTTGCACTCATGCATTAAATCATCAATTTGGTTTTTTGCAGGCCTTATTTCTACAGGTGGATCAATCAAGCCTGTTGGTCTTATGACTTGGTCGATAAATTTACCTTTCGTTTGTTCTAATTCCCAAGGTCCTGGTGTTGCAGAAACAAATACAGTTTGTGTTCTCATTAAATCCCATTCTTCAAATTTAAGAGGCCTATTATCCATACATGATGGAAGTCTAAAACCATATTCTGCTAAAGTGCTTTTTCTTGATCTATCTCCTTTATACATTCCATTTAGTTGCGGAACAGTTACGTGACACTCATCGACAAAAATTAAAGTATTGTCTGGAAAGTATTCAAAGAGTGTAGGGGGTGGTTCCCCTGGTTTTCTCCCTGATAAAAATCTAGAATAATTTTCTATTCCTGCACATGACCCAGTTGCTTCAATCATTTCTAGGTCAAATTTGGTTCTTTCCTCTAATCTTTGTGCCTCTAGTAATTTATTTTCAGCTTTATGTTTTTTTAGAGTTAAATCTAATTCTTTTTTTATATTTATTATCGCTTGTTCAATAGTGGGTTTTGGAGTGATATAATGACTATTAGCGTAAACTTTTACGAGACTTAAGTCCCTAACTTTATCTCCAGTTAATGGATCGAATTCTTCAATTTGTTCAAGTTTATCTCCAAATAAGCTTAATCTCCATGCTCGATCCTCTAGATGGGATGGAAAAATTTCTAAATACTCACCACGAGCTCTAAAGGTACCTCTATAAAAATTTTGATCATTTCTTTTATATTGTAATGCAACTAAAGATTTAATTATTTGTTCTCTGTTGTAATCATAATTTTTTTGAAGTGTTAAAGTCATTTTACTATAAGCTTCAACGGATCCTAACCCATAAATACATGACACACTGGCTACAATTAAAACATCATCTCTCTCCAAAAGAGATCTTGTTGCGGAATGTCTCATCCTGTCTATTTGCTCATTTATCGATGCTTCTTTTTCAATGTATGTATCTGATCTTGGAACATAAGCTTCTGGGGTGTAGTAATCGTAATAAGATACAAAATATTCTACAGCATTATCAGGAAAAAAAGTTTTCATTTCACCATATAGCTGTGCAGCAAGTGTTTTATTAGGAGCTAAAATTAAGGCTGGTCTATTAGTGGCCTCAATTACTTTGGCCATTGTAAATGTTTTGCCCGAACCGGTCACACCGAGTAATACTTGGTTAAATTCCTCTTTATTTGCCCCATTAACTAATTTTTTAATTGCCTCTGGTTGATCGCCTGCAGGTTTAAAATCAGATTTAATTTTAAATTTTTTACCACCTTCAAGTTTTCCACTGATTTTTGGGTTTTTACTCTGAATATCCGTAATTAAATCTTGATATGTATTTTCCATATATTAAAGAACGTAGTAGAATTAATTTATATTTCAATGAGCATAATATCAGAAAGTTTAAAAAGAATTAAGCCATCACCAACAATTGCCGTTACTCAGAAAGCAAGAGAATTAAGAGCAGCTGGAAAAGATGTTATTGGTCTTGGTGCTGGGGAGCCAGATTTCGATACTCCAGTAAATATAAAAAATGCAGCAATCAAAGCTATCAAAAGAGGGGACACAAAGTACACTGCTGTTGATGGCACACCTGAACTTAAAAAAGCTATTATCAAAAAATTTAAAAGAGAAAATAAATTGAACTTCACCTTAGATCAAATAACTGTTGGCACAGGCGGTAAACAAGTTCTTTATAATGCTTTTATGGCAACTCTAAATAAAGGTGACGAGGTAATTATACCGGCACCTTTTTGGGTATCATATCCTGATATGGTTTTATTAGCTGGCGGAAAACCAAAAATAGTAAAATGTACGGCATCAGAGGGCTTTAAATTAACTCCAAAAAAATTAAAAAAAGCAATATCTAAAAAAACTAAATGGATAATTCTTAATTCTCCATCTAATCCAACAGGAGCAGGGTATTCAAAAAAAGAAATTTATGATTTAGCTAAGATTTTAATTCGAAATAAGAAAATTTTTATTTTAAGTGACGATATTTATGAGCATGTTAGATATGACAACTTTAATTTTTTCACGATAGCTCAAGTTTCAAAATTGAAAGATAGGACACTTACCATGAATGGAGTAAGTAAATCATACGCAATGACGGGATGGAGAATAGGTTATGCCGCTGGTCCTAAAGAAATAATTAAAGCAATTGGAAAAATTCAATCTCAATCTACTTCAAATCCATCTTCAATAAGTCAGGCAGCAGCAGTTGAGGCATTGAATGGAAAGCAGGGTTTTATAAAAACTAGAGCAAACGCATTTAAAGAGAGGAGAAATTTTGTTGTTAAAAGTCTTAATAATATAAAAGGAATTAATTGTTTGACTCCTAATGGTGCATTTTACGTGTTCCCAAGTTGTAAAGGATTATTAAATAAAAAAACAAAATTAAAAACAGACACTCATTTTGTTCAAAAATTACTTGAAAAAGAGAATGTCGCTGTAGTTCAAGGATCAGCTTTTGGCTTAGACGGTTATTTTAGAATTTCATATGCTACGTCAATGAATAATTTAAAAAAAGCCATGTTGAGAATTAAATCTTTCTGTGAAGGGTTAAATAAATAATTATTTTTGACTCAAAATCTTTTTTGCTGGAATTGTTTTTTTTATCCAAGAATTCGGAATTGAATTAAATCCTTTTAATGCAGCGAAGTATGCTCCAGTGAAATTTGCTCTAGAGCAATTGCAACCACCTGCCTTTATTGTTTTTAATATAGCATCTTTATAATTTCTTGAATTAATTATTGTGTATATCGAACTATTAAAAGTTCCTGGATAACTACATGCCATACCAAGCTTTTTAATAGTGATAGGATGAAATTTTGAATTTAATCTTCTTATTTTTTTAATATCATTAACAATAAATTTAAATGATGTGTTTTTTTTAAATCTTTTAATAAATTCATGAACTGGATCTTTGACTCCTTTAAGAGCAAAATCAATTATATAAAATTTTGCTAATGCATATTTTAAACTAATTTTTGAAGCAGTCACAATTCTTATAATTTTTTCTAGACTTTTGAAATCATAACCATAAAGAAAGTATGGAAGTGCAGCACAAAACCCATCAGACTCATTAACTTTTACACCACCCGAAATTTTCTTATTTGATTTAATATTTTTTACAGTTTCTATAATATTTTGGTGTATCCATGGTCCTTTGATCATACCACGCCAATCTTTTACTTTTTTATATTTTGATCTGAGATTTAAATTTTTCCAATATTTGCTTCCAGGACCAAAATTCTTCAGAATATTTTTTTTAAATCCTTTCTCTATATCTTCATAATTTTCTAGAAGTGTTTGAAACATAACTTGTCCAATTTCATTATAACCTGATACTTTTCCAGTTTTTATATTGTAAAAAGGACTTTTATTTTTTTTTAAAAAAGTAAAGTCTTTTTTACCTTTAATATATGAATTAAGTTTTTTTTGATTGTAGACCCAATGTAATGGTCTTGCAGCTGCATCAGCAACTGTTGCTCCTAAAAATACATGAAGGTTATTTTTCACTTTAATGTGATAAAAACTTTTCAGCCTCTAGTGCTGCCATACAACCCATACCAGCAGCAGTCACTGCCTGTCTGAATGTTTTATCTTTTACATCTCCAGCCGCATAAACGCCTGGTACATTAGTCTCCGTTGAATCTGGTTTAGTTATCAAATAACCTTCTTTGTCCATGCTTAGTTGATTTTTAAATAATTGTGTAGCTGGATCATGTCCAATAGCGATGAAAACACCATCTAATTTAATTTCGTCAATTTTATTTGTTTTAACGTTTTTAATTTTAATTCCTTTAACATTTTTGGGATCTTTATCACCAATTACATCTTCAACAACGCTATCCCAAATAATTTCAATTTTTTTATTCTCCATAAGTTTTTTTTGAAGCATTTTTTCAGCTCTTAAATTATCTCTTCTATGAATTAATTTTACTTTTGATGCAAATTTCGTAAGAAACATCGCTTCTTCAACAGCTGCATTGCCCCCACCAACAACCGCAACTTCTTTGTCTTTAAAGAAAAAACCATCACATGTTGCACATGCAGATACTCCAAACCCTCTGAACTCTTGTTCAGATTTTAAATTTAACCATCTTGCTTGTGCACCTGTTGAAATTATAACGCTATCAGCAGTATATTTTTGTCCAGTATCCCCAACGGCTTCAAAAGGTGTTTTTTTTAAATCGACAGAACTTATGTGATCTTCAATCATTTCTGTTCCAACCGCTTTTGCTTGCTCTTTCATTTGATCCATAAGCCATGGACCTTGAATAACATCGGCAAATCCTGGAAAATTTTCAACATCGGTTGTTGTTGTTAATTGCCCTCCTGGCTCTGAACCATAAACTAAAATTGGATTTAACATTGCTCTTGCTGCATAGACAGCTGCAGTGTATCCAGCTGGACCAGACCCAATTATTAACACTTTTGTGTGTTTAGTTGGATTTTGACTCATATGAAAGCTATATAGTGATTAATGACTAAATTAAAAGGTTTATTATTGACCGAGGGCATGCATGGCATGATTAGCCAAGTTGAAGGACTTGCAAAAGCTTTAGGTTTAGATTTTATACACGAGAAAATTGAACTGAATAATTTTTGGAAAATGATTCCCCCAAAAATCACTCCAATTAAAAGATTTGTTTTTAAAAATGATATTTTAGAAAAATTTAATGTTGTAATCTCTTGTGGTAGAAAAAGTGTAATTCCCTCAATTTTCCTAAAAAAAAAGTTTGGAAATAAAATCATGAATATTCATATCCAAGATCCGAAGGTATCTTTAAATAATTTCGACTTTGTTATTGCTCCAGAACACGATGATCTAAAAGGTGAAAATGTATTATCAACTAAAGGGGCTATCCATTATCTTAGAGAAAGTGAATTAAACGAAAATTTAAATTATTTAAAACCAAAAATTCAAAAAGAAAAAGTAGTTGTACTTGTAGTAGGTGGTCCAAATAAATATTATAATTTTAGTGATGATTTAATTGAAGAAATCTTCTATAAAATTAAAAAAATTTTTCTTGATAATGGCTACCAATTAATTTTTATCCCTTCAATGAGAACACCTCAAAGAATTATTGATAGAGCTAAAAATTTTTACAATGGGGACCAAATTATTATTTCAAATGTTGATAAAAAAGCTTATTTATCATCACTTAAGTTAGCAGACCATATAGTGGTAACTTGTGACTCAACGTCCATGATATCTGAAGCCGCAATAACGGGTAAACCTATATATGTAGCTGATATGCCAGCTATTAAGAACAATTATCGCTTCAAAAAATTTTTTGAGTTGTTCAAATCTTTAGATATTATTAGAAATCTAGACTCTTCTGTTGAGAGTTGGGATTATAAAAAACTTAATGAAACTGATAGAATAGCAGGTTATATAGAAAAAAGATTTCAAAATTATGACTTTTCTTAATTCAATTTTAAATAACTCAAAAAAATATGAATCACCTTTTAATCATTGGGAATATAATAATGCTTTAAGCGATGAAGCAATTAAAGAAATTGAAAATGCAGACATCCCTGACATCAGTAAACATAATCTTAATTATGATGGAACAAGAGCTATTGATGATGGTGCGGCAGAATTTAGAGAAGGAATAGCATCTGGAGGAAAAGCAATTAAGTTTAGATGTTTTGTCACAAAAGAAAATGCTTTACAATTTCCAAATTTAGTAAAATTTATTACTGAGCTTCAGTCAAAGGAAACTTGTAACGCAATTTCAAAAATGATTGATAAAGATTTATCTAATTCATATGTTAGAGTAGAAATTATATGTGATCGTGAAGGTTTTTGGCTTAAGCCGCATTGCGATATTAAAGAAAAATTAATGTCAGGATTAATTTTTGTTAATAATGCAAAAGAGTCGGAGGATCTAGGCACTGATTTTTATAATGAAAAATTAGAAAAGGTTAAAACAGTTCCTTATAAACATAATTATGGATATTTATTTACTAGCGGACCTAACACTTGGCATGGTATGGAAAAGAAGAAGATTATTAAGGAAAGAAGATGTATTCAAGTGAATTATGTCACTTTCCCTACGGATTGGAAAGTTGAGTAACTAATTTAATAAACTCGAATATAAACCAATAAAACTAAATACGCCCAAAACTAAACAGATCCCTGTTACTGCTTTCAACTGGTCACCATCTTCATGAATATTTGTTTTGTCATAAAGTTTCCAATAAGCACATTTATCTAGATTACTGGTCTTTTTTTTTTTAATAGGAAGTTTTAATAGTTGAGCACTAAAAATTTCACTTTTTTTAGATGCGTCTTCGACAATATATTGACGAACTTCCGAACTCATATGAGTAAATTTTAAAAAATAAATTTGATGAATACAACCTAACGATTATTCATTTTGGGTAATTATAACTTAGAAAAAAAAAAATATACAACTTTTAATTGTAAATATTATTTTAGTTCTTGCAGTGCAATGACATCAAGTTTTTTTGTTTTAAGAGATTTTATTGCTTCCAAACATGCTTGAGCAGTTGACATATTTGTACAATATGGAACTTTATTTTTTAATGTTGCTCTTCTTAGTGCAATAGCATCGTTTATTCGATGCTCACTATTTCCACCACCAGTATTGATTACAAGTGCTATTCTTTTTGAGTCTAAAATATCTACTATGTGAGGTGTTCCACTGCTGACTTTATTTATAATTTTACATTTCATTCCATGTTTCCGAATGTACTCTGCAGTGCCTTTTGTTGCACTTAACTTAAAATTTAATTTAATTAAATCTTTAGCCAGATCTATCCCCTCATCTTTATGAGAGTTTTTCAAAGATATAAATGCAAGACCGTTTTTTGGAAGTGAATTCGCAGCAGCAATTTGACTTTTTGCAAATGCCATGCCAAAGTTTTTATCAAACCCCATTACCTCACCAGTTGATTTCATTTCTGGACCAAGAAGTAAGTCACTGTTTGGAAATTTATTAAAAGGAAATACCGCTTCTTTAACTGCATACATTCCTTTTGATTTTTCCTTCAAATTGAATTTCAATAATTTCTCTCCAGCCATTACTCTTGATGCAATTTTTGCTAACGGTAAACCTTTTGCTTTAGATACAAAGGGAACAGTTCTACTAGCTCGAGGATTTACTTCAATCACATAAATTTCATCTTTTTTTATTGCAAATTGGATATTCATGAAACCTTTGACCTTTAAAGCTAACGCAAGTTTTTTAGTTTGATTTTCAATTTCCTTTACTAAAAATGGTTTAATAGATATTGGAGGTAAACTACAAGCAGAGTCCCCAGAATGAATACCAGCTTCTTCAATATGCTGCATAATACCGGCTACATATACTTCTTTACCATCAGATATTGCATCAACATCAACTTCCATTGCATGATCAATAAATTTGTCAATTAAAATTGGATTTTTTTCTGCAGCTTTAAAGGCTTCTTCAATAAAATTTTTTAATTGTCCTTTTTCATAAACTATTTCCATTGCTCTTCCGCCCAAAACATATGAAGGTCTTACCATTAAAGGTAATCCAATTTTATCAGCAATCTTGATCGCTTCTTTATAAGTTTTGGCAATTCCACTTTCTGCTTGTTTTAATTTTAATTTATTCAATAAATTTCTAAATCTATCTCTATCCTCTGCTAAATCTATAGAGCTGTATTGAGTTCCTAAAATAGGTAATTTGTTTTGATGTAAAAATTTAGCAAGTTTGATTGGAGTTTGTCCTCCAAACTGGGCAATTATACCAATTAAGTTTCCATTCATTTGCTCTTTTTTGATGATATTAAAAACGAATTCTTCTTTTAAAGGCTCAAAATAAAGTCGATCACTAGTATCGTAATCGGTAGAGACTGTCTCAGGATTACAATTTATCATAATTGTTTCGAAACCAGCGTCTTTTAAAGAAAAGCTTGCTTGACAGCAACAATAATCAAATTCTATTCCTTGACCAATTCTATTCGGTCCACCTCCTAGAATAATTATCTTTTTTTTACTAGTCGGCTCTGCCTCACATTCTGAAACTATTGAAAAGTTTCTTTGATAAGTTGAGTACATATATGGAGTGAAAGATTTAAATTCAGCAGCACAAGTGTCAACTTTTTTATAAACAGGTAATATTTTTAGTGCTATCCTTTTTTTTCTAACAACGTCCTCAGAAAGATTTGTTAATTCCGATAATTTTTTATCTGAGAAACCTATAGATTTAATCCAATTAAATTCTGTAAAATTTCTTGGTAATCCTTTTCTTTTTAAATTTATTTCACAATCAACAATTTCTTTAATTTGGCTTAGAAACCATGGGTCAATTTTAGATAATTTAAAAATTCTATCTAAACTAATTTTTTTTCTAAATCCTTCAGCAACTAGTAAAATTTTGTTTGGAATATTTTCTTTTAGTTTTTTTTCAATTTGTCGTTTTGATAAATTAAATATTCTATCAAGACCCGAGAAACCAGTTTCTAATGATATCAAAGCTTTTTGAAGAGACTCTTTAAAATTTCTCCCTATGGCCATAGCCTCACCAACAGATTTCATTGAAGTACCAAGAGTGGCTGGAGAGGTTGAAAATTTTTCAAAAGTAAATCTTGGTATTTTAGTTACTACATAATCGATACTTGGTTCAAATGATGCTGGAGTAACTTTAGTGATTTCATTTTTGAGTTCATCTAAAGTATATCCGACAGCTAATTTTGCTGCTATTTTTGCAATTGGAAATCCAGTTGCTTTAGATGCCAAAGCTGATGATCTTGATACACGTGGGTTCATCTCAATTATAACCATTCGACCATTTTTAGGATTAATTGCGAATTGAACATTAGATCCACCTGTTTCAACTCCAATCTTTCTTAAACATGCGATAGATGCATTTCTCATAACCTGGTATTCTTTATCTGTTAAAGTAAGTGCTGGCGCAACTGTTACAGAGTCACCTGTGTGTATTCCCATTGGATCAATATTCTCAATGGAACAAATAATGATACAATTATCCTTCTTATCTCTAACGACTTCCATCTCGAATTCTTTCCAGCCCTCTAAGCATTCTTCAACCAAAACTTGGCTAACAGGTGACTCATGTAGTCCGTTTTTTACAATTTTAAGATAGTCCCTTTTAGTTTTTGCTATGCCTCCACCAAGCCCACCAAGTGTGAAAGCAGGTCTTATGATTGCGGGCAAACCAATTTTTTTTAGAACTCTGGTAGCTTGATTATTGTTGTTTACGATTTCAGATTTAGGTAAATCTAAACCAATTTCTATCATATTTTTTCTAAACTTTTTTCTGTCTTCGGCGTTTGAAATTGCCTTTGAATTTGCTCCAATAAGTTCAATTTTATATTTTTTCAAAATCCCTTTTTTTTCAGCATCAATTGCAAGATTAAGTGCAGTTTGACCACCCATTGTAGGAAGAATTGCATCAGGTCTTTCTTTTTTAAGAATTTTTTCTAAAACATCTAAAGTTATTGGTTCAACATAGGTTTTGTCTGCAACATCTGGATCTGTCATTATGGTAGCAGGATTTGAATTTATCAAAATTACTTTAAAACCTTCATCCTTAAGAGCTTTGCAAGCTTGTGTTCCGGAGTAATCAAATTCACATGCTTGTCCGATGATGATTGGGCCAGCTCCAACAACTAATATTTTTTTAATGTCTTTTCTTTTTGGCATTTCTTTTTATGTTATGAATAAATTCTTGAAATAAATAAACACTATCTTGTGGCCCAGGATTGGACTCTGGATGATATTGAACAGAAAATACTGGTTGATTTTTTAACCTTATGCCTTCAATACTGCCATCGAATAAAGACTTATGAGTAACCTCAATATTTTTTGGCAATGTTTCTTTAACTACTTCAAAACCATGATTTTGACTAGTGATTTCAACATTATCATGAATTAAATTTTTTACTGGATGATTTGCTCCTCTGTGACCTAATTTCATTTTTTTTGTTTTACCCCCAAGAGCCAGTGCAAGAATTTGATGACCTAAACAAATACCAAATATTGGTAAATTTTTTTTAATAAGGTCTTTGATAATATTGATCGCATATTTGCCAGTTGCTGCTGGATCTCCAGGCCCATTAGATAAAAAAATTCCATTTGGCTTAAGACTCATTATTTTTTCTGCAGAAGTCTTGCAAGGAACAACAGTAACTTTACAATTAAAGTTCGAAAAATATCTTAAAATATTTTTTTTTATTCCATAGTCAATTGCAACAACATGCAAAGACTTTTTTTTATTTTTCTCAAAACCAGTTCCTTTTTTCCAAGTTTTAAGCCCCTTCCAAATATAATTTTTTCTGGTGGATACGACCTCGGCAAGATCTAAATTTTTTAAACCACTCCATTTTATTGTTGTATTTGTGAGTTTGTTAATACTGAATTTTCCTTTATTTGAATAACAAATGGTACCTTTAGGGGCCCCTTTATCTCTAATGAAATTTGTAAGGTTTCTAGTATCTAATCCAGTGATACCAATAATTTTGTTTTTTTTAAGCCAATAATCTAAATGTAAAAATGATCTATAATTTGAGGGATTAGTTATTTCAGAATTAAAAATTACTCCTCTAGTCCAGATTTTATCTGACTCATGATCCTCATGATTTGTTCCAACATTTCCAATGTGAGGAAAAGTAAAATTAATAATTTGACCTGCATAAGAAGGGTCAGATATGATCTCTTGATAGCCAGTTAATGACGTATTAAAGCACACCTCTCCAGTTGCAACGCCTTCATAACCAATTCCAATACCTTTAAAAACTTTCTTATTTTCTAGAACTAAAATACCTGTATGAGTTTGGGAAATTTTTGAGCTACTATTTTTTGCTTTTTTGATCAATTACAACTCATGAGTTAAAGGTTAATACAATAAAAGGTTTATTATCGCAACAGAGATGTATTATAAAATTGTAAAAAAACAATTTTTCTTTTGAAGAATTTTTTCTTTAAAGTAGATTAAAAATTATGTCCTTAAAAGAGACCATAGAAACTGAATATAAAAAGTCGCTTAAATCAAAAGATAAAACTAAAATCTCAACTTATAGGTTAATTCTATCCTCCATCAAGGATTTGGATATCTTAAATAGATCTGGTCCAAATAAAAAAGAGACTGATGATGACGATATAAAAAAATTATTTAGAAAGATGATAAAACAAAGAGCCGAATCAATTGAAATTTACAAAAAAAATAATCGGTCTGATCTTTTGGAAGTTGAGCAGAATGAATATGATATTTTATCAAGTTTTTTACCAAAACAATTAAATGAGGAAGATACAAAAAAAATGTGTGAAGAGATAATATCTAAAGTAGGTGCTAGTTCAGTAAAAGATATGGGTAAAGTTATGGGAGAATTAAAAAAACAACGTGCTGATGAGATTGATTTCTCCAAAGCAGGGGCGCTAATTAAACAATTACTTAATAAGTAGTCATGAAATACCCAAAGGAATATTTAGAGGAAATTAAAACAAGATTAAAAGTATCAACAGTAGTTTCGAAATATGTCAGTTTGAAAAAAAGAGGTAAAGAATATGTTGGACTTTCACCATTTAAAAATGAGAAAACTCCATCATTCACTGTTAATGATGAAAAAGAATTTTATCATTGTTTTGCAACATCCGAACATGGAAATATTTTTGACTTTGTAATGAAAACTCAAAATTTCAAATTTGGTGAGGCTGTAAAGCATTTGGCAAATTTAGCTGGTATGCAACCCTATATTTTTTCAAAACAAGATGAAGAAAGAGAAAAAAAGTGGAAAATATACTCATCTATTTTCTTAGATTATGTGGACTTTTATCATAATCAACTTTTGAAGAATGAAAAATATTCTAAAGCAAGAGATTATCTTAAAAAAAGATCACTTGATAAAGATCAAGTTAAAAAATTTAAAATTGGTTTTGTAGAAAAAAATCCAAATTTATTTGAAGAATTTAAAAAAAATTATCAAATTGATGATTTGCTAGAATCAGGATTATTTTATTTAGATGAAAAGAAAAATATTTATGTTGAAAGGTTTAAAGGAAGATTAATTTTTCCGATCAATAATATTTCAGGACAACCAATTGCTTTGGGGGGGAGAATAATTGAAAAAAGCGATTTTCTTGCGAAGTATGTAAATTCCCCAGAAACATTATTTTTCAAAAAAGGATCCAACTTATACAATTTAGATTTAGCAAGAAAATTGTCTAATAGTTTTGACAATATTTTTTTAGTTGAGGGCTACATGGATGTGGTTGGTTTAAGTAAAAACGGAATAGAAAATGTTGTCGCTAATTTAGGTACCTCTCTAACAGATAAACAGATATTTACTCTTAATCAGTTTTTTAATAATATTATTATTTGTTTTGATGGTGATGAGAGTGGTTACAAGGCAGCTTTAAGGGCCGCAGAAAATTCCATAAAAGATATGAAACCTGAAAAACAAATATCATTTTTATTTTTACCAGATCAAGAAGATCCAGATAGTTTTGTGAATAAAAATGGTAAAGATTATTTTTTTGATTACTCAAAACAAAACAAAGTTTCAATACATAAATTTATATTTAATCATTATAAAAAAAATACCCAAAATAACCCTTCCTCTATGGCAATTTTTGAAAAAAAACTTAGATCTATAGCTAATACAATAAAAGATAATTATATAAAAAAATACGTTTTAGAATATTTTATAGAAAAAATTTCCGGGTTAACTCCATATACAAGCCAAAATCGAAAAAACTTTCATACAAAAAAAACTAGATCTTTAGACAAGACCAAAAAACATTTTAATGAAAGTCAATCATTATCAGGCGTAGAATTAAAAGAATTTTCATTAATTTATCTTGTTGTTAATAACTTGAATTTGATGCGGGATCACATTCACTTACTAAAAGATATAAAATTATTTTCTGAGGTAAATAAACAAATTTTTGAAAAAATTGTATTCAAATTAAACCTAGAAAATAATTTGACTATTGATCATTTAGATATTGACACTCAATTAATTGATAAAATTACAAAGTTTGCTCCAATCAAACATATTCTACAAAAAAAAAATGATCAAGATCACGAAGTTCTTGAATTACTAGAGGATATAATCCGTGATTTAAATAATTATGATTTAGAATTTAGGATACAAGAATTAGAATCGAAGTTCTCAAAAGATTTGAGTGAGACAACTTTTAATGAGCTAAAAGAGTTGAAAAAAAAGCAAAATATCAATTAATACTCACAAATTAGTAATGGATTTTTTTGAATTTGCTATTATATACATCACTTCAAATATATTAGTGTGGAAAGAATAATTACAAAATCATTTGCTCGTTTAATGGGACGTGGTACCCACAGGGGATTTATCACTTATGAGGAATTAAGTAAGTCACTTGGAAAAAGGAACCTTTCTGACCACAACTTAGCTCAAGCTTTTATTCATATTTTAGACGAAAAAATTTCTTTAGTTGAAAAAAAATCAGATTTTAAAGTTTTAAGAAAAAAAGAAGGCTCTTCAAAAGATGAGGGAAAAACTATTGAAAAAAGTGATGACCCTATTCGAATGTATCTTCGTGAAATGGGTGGAGTTGAACTTTTATCTAGAGAAGGTGAGATTGCTATTGCAAAAAGAATTGAGGCTGGAAAGGATGTAATGTTAATTGCACTGTCTCAAAGCCCAATAACTGCTCAACAATTCTTTGAGTGGAATGAAAAACTTCAAAAAGATGAGATTTTGGTCAGAGAAATTATTGATATTGACACAAATTACATGGAAGATGAAACAACTGGTCCAAGTGCTAAACAAAAAAATTCAGGAGAAGCCGAGAGTGATGAGAATTCTGTTGAGGATGGTGATGAGGATTTTAATCCAACCTTAGCAGCAATGGAAACTGAAATTAAACCAAAGGTTTTAAAAACTGTTCATAATTTAACAAAGGACTATAATAAATTAATAAAATACCAAAAAGAAAAATTGGATTGTATTCTGACTTCGAAAATATTCTCTCCTGCAAAAGAAAAAAGTTATGAAAAAATCGTAAAAGAAATTTTAGAGGATATTAAATCTCTCCAATTATCTCCATCTGTTTTAGAGGAATTAGTGCAAAAACATTACGTTGAAAATAAAAGAATAATTTCTTTAGAGGGGAATCTTCTGCGTTTAGCTATGGATCATAAAATTCCTAGAAATGAATTTTTAAAATTTTATGTTGGGAATGAAATTAACCCAAATCTTAAAAAATTTTTAGACACTAACTCAATGTGGAAACAGTTCTTCTCAAAAAATAAAGAAAAATTTAAAGATATTAAGGAAAGATTAATTGAATTTAGTAATAAAATAGGGATGTCTGTAACAGATTTTAAAAAACTTGTAAGCAGAGTACAAAAAGGTGAAAAAGAATCAAGAATAGCAAAAAAAGAGATGGTTGAGGCAAATTTAAGATTAGTTATCTCTATTGCAAAAAAATATACAAATAGAGGATTGCAATTTTTAGATTTAATTCAAGAGGGAAATATTGGATTGATGAAAGCAGTTGATAAATTTGAGTATAGAAGAGGTTATAAGTTTTCTACATATGCTACCTGGTGGATCAGACAGGCTATAACAAGATCCATTGCTGACCAAGCTAGAACAATAAGAATTCCAGTTCACATGATTGAAACTATTAACAAAATTGTAAGAACCCAAAGATTAATTTTAAGTGAATTTGGCAGAGAAGCTACTCCAGAAGAACTAGCCAAAAAACTCAGAATGCCTTTGGATAAAGTCAGAAAAGTTTTAAAAATTTCTAAAGAACCTGTTTCATTAGAAAAACCTGTCGGTGATGAGGAAGATAGTAGTTTAGGAGATTTTATTGAAGATACAAAAGCTCTTGCTCCCCTTGAACAAGCTATCAAATCTAACTTAGGTGAGGCAACAACAAAGATCTTGTCCACTTTAACACCAAGAGAGGAAAGAGTTTTGAGAATGAGATTTGGTGTTGGAATGAACACTGATCATACTTTGGAAGAAGTTGGGTTACAATTTTCCGTCACAAGAGAAAGAATTCGACAAATTGAGGCAAAAGCCCTTAGAAAACTAAAACATCCAAGTAGATCTAAACAATTGAAAAGTTTTTTAGAGAGCTAATATTGTTTGGGCCGTTAGCTCAATAGTAGAGTACTGCATTGACATTGCAGGGGTAGTTGGAGCGTAACCAACACGGCCCACCAAAAAAAATTTGTTTATTGATTATAACTATAAAACAAAGTAGAAAAGATCATTCATTCGGGCCTGTAGCTCAGTTGGTTAGAGCAGTACACTCATAATGTATTGGTCCCAGGTTCGAGTCCTGGCGGGCCCACCAAATCACCTTTTTAATTATTCGAGAATTCTTCTAGAGTTTTAAATAAAGAACTAATTTCATTATTATTTGAACTCAAGATCGAAGCAAATTCCTCTTTTTGAGTTCTGGCTAAACTTAAACCCTCAATAATCAAATCTCTAATTAAAGGGTTTTCTGAATTTTTAGTATAAACTCTCCAATCAATTTTGACCTCCGGTCTCTCTGCTGTACCTTTTAAAAGACTATTTACAATAGTGTAGTTATCGCTTAAAACTTCCTTGGATAAAACGTCTATTTCAGGATTTGTATATTCTGATAATCTACTAGAAAAACTCTTAAGAAAATATTCTCTAAATAATTTAGAATATTTTTCTTTTTGATTATTATCTAAGCTTTTTCTAATGGATCCTAGAGTGTAAAAACCAATTCCTTTAATATCAACTGTTTCTTCAGCAATTATTTTGAGTTTATTAATTTTTTCATCTTTAGACAAATTTTCTGAGAGTATTTTTGAGGCTCTATTAACTGTTGATTGAATGAATACATCTGCCTCAAGTGCAAAGGAGTTGCCCAACGTTAAAAAATAAAAAAAAATTATTAGAATAATTTTTTTGATCTTCATTTTATCAAATTATTATTGGCTTATCTCTTCCCAATCGCTATCATCTTGGGTATTGATTATTTTCCTAGAATTAAGAATTTTTTGTTGTCGATCTTGTAAGTATAGACTTTTAACTGACGCATAAAAATCTAATGAATTTTTTTCTAAATTTTCTATCGAATCATAGTTTTTTGCCCTGAAATCTACTCCAGAGGCACCTTTTGAAAAATAATAATCTGAATTTTTAAAATACTGAGTGTCATTATTTATTGTCACATTGTACCAAGGGTCACCACCTAAGTAATTAAATGTTGATGCAAGCGTATCTCTAACTGTACTTGGACCCAAAACTGGTAAAACAATATAACATCCCGGACCAACTCCTAATTTTGCTAAAGATTGACCATAATCTTCTTTTTCATAATTAGTTAGACCCAAATATTGAGCAACATCAAAAATTCCTAAAATACCTAATGTTGTATTTATAATAAATCTTCCAGTATTAATTCCAGCTTGCTTGAAATCACCTTGCAAAACATTGTTCGGTATTGTCAATAAATGTGAAACATTTTCTAGAGAATTACTAACCCCAGTTTTAGCTGGTGAAGGTAGTTTTCTATATAATGATGCAACCGGTTTAAAAATCACTCCATCTAAAGTTTGATTAAATGCAAAAGTCACTCTATTTATTTTTTCAAAGCAATCCCTTACTTCTGTTGGATCATTCTTTTTTAATAATAATTCTCCATCTGATCCAGCGTTGACATTTAGAGTTAACGCAAGGGTTGTAAATGTAATAATTAAGAATTTTTTAATCATAAAGAATTTATATTATACTGGAACATAAAGTAAATTAAGTATTAATTAAATATAAAAATGTATCAAAAAATAGGCCTAAAAATGGCCAGAAGTTATTCTCCTAATTTTAATTTACCTAAAAGGGCAAAAAACAAAATCAAATTTATTATAATTCATTACACAGGTATGAAAAAAGAATCTGCAGCAATTAAAAGACTGCAAGACCCAAAATCAAAAGTTAGTTCACATTATTTGATTAAAAAAAATGGCGAAATAATAAATTTAGTTCCAGATCTTTATGAAGCTTGGCATGCTGGAGTCTCGAGTTGGAAACATTTTAAATCTCTTAATAAAAATTCAATAGGTATTGAGATAACTAATCCAGGCCATCAACATGGTTATAAAAGATTTTCAAAAAAGCAAATATTTTCACTTCAAAAATTACTTAATATTTTAATAATAAAATATAAAATTAAAAAAGAATATATTCTTGGTCATTCCGATATATCTCCTGGAAGAAAAAAAGATCCAGGTGAAAAATTTCCATGGAAAGTTTTAGAAAAAAACAAATTAAGCCTTTGGCATAATCTTAATCAAAAAAAAATTAAAAAGTTTAGAAAAATAAAACTTATCACCAAAATTGATGAAAATTTATTTTTAAAAAATCTGTATAAAATTGGCTATAATGATATAGAAAGATTTAAATCTCATAAAAACATCAAGCACCTTACACTGGCTTTCCAAAGACGCTTTAGACAAAGTCTTGTTAATGGTAGGATAGATAAAGAGTGCCTATTAATTAGTAAAAATCTTCTTAATCAATAAAAATTTAGCTTGAAATATCAAATTTTAGCAATAAATTGAAATCGCCAGATGAACGACTTATCACTTTAAAATTCTAAAGAGGAAAGTCCGGACTCTACAAAGATGCAGTGCCAGGTAATACCTGGCAGGGGCAACCCTAGGGATAGTGCCACAGAAAATAAACCGCCTTAACAAGGCAAGGGTGAAAAGGTGTGGTAAGAGCACACCGGTTCTATTGGTAACAATGAACGCTGGAAAACCCCACTGGGAGCAAGACTAAGTAGAGATGACATTGTTGAAAAACTAAAAGCTATCTTTGGCTCGTCATCAGGGTTAGTTGCTTGAGCTCAAGAGTGATTTTGAGCCTAGACAAATGATAAGTTTAAATGACAGAACCCGGCTTATAGTTCATCTGGCTATTCATTAAAAATAAATATTTATTAAATGTTCACGTTTTGATTCACTATCATCCTTAATTGGCCTATTTCAATTATAAATAGTATTTGTTGACTCATTTCAAAAAAACCCATAATATCCCATATATTCCCAAATAAGGGATTTATAGGACTTTATGGTTTATGTTTTTATCGACCTACGAAAACAAATTGGACAAAAAAGGAAGAGTGTCAGTGCCTGCAAGCTATAGATCATATTTGTCTAACTTAGGTTATAACGGTGTAATCTGTTATCCGTCATTTAATAATCAATCAATAGAAGCATGGCCTCAAGACAGAGTAGAAAAAATTTCAAATTCTATAGACACTTTAAATCCTTTTGAGGAAAAAAGAGATTTTTTTGCAACATCAATTTTATCTGAAAGCACAAATTTACAATTTGATAGTGAAGGAAGAATTTCACTTACTTCAAAATTATTAAAACATGCAAAAATTAAAAATAGCATGGTCTTTGTTGGTCAGGGTAAAACGTTCCAAATATGGGAACCAACAATATTCGAAAAATTTAAGGTCAATGCAAGAAAAAAAGCTAATTTAAATCGAGCCAGCCTTAAATGGGAGCATCAACTAAACAAATAACGGGGGATAACAAAATGACAATTAATTTTAAGGTACCAGAAATTAAAGAGCTTCAACCAAGACTATTGGTTATGGGAATAGGTGGAGCGGGAGGAAATGCGATAAATGAAATGATTGATAATGGAATGCAAGGTGTTGAATTTATTGCAGTTAATACTGATGCTCAAGATTTAAAACATAGCAAAGCAAAATCTAAAATTCAAATTGGTTTGAATTTAACAAAAGGTTTAGGAGCTGGAGCAAAACTTGATATTGGTCAAGCCGCTGCTGACGAGTCTTTAAATGATATAGTAAATATTCTACAAGGTGCAAATATGGTTTTCATAGCTGCTGGAATGGGCGGTGGAACAGGTACGGGTGCTGCACATGTTATTGCAAGGGCTGCTAAGGAATTAAACATTTTAACAGTTGGAGTGGTTACATTACCATTTTTATATGAAGGTCCCTCAAGAATGAGAAGAGCTCAACAAGGTTTGGAGGAACTAAGAAGACATGTTGATACAATTATAGTTATCCCAAATCAAAATTTATTTAAGATAGCTAATGAGCAAACCACATTTGAGGAGTCATTTAATCTTTCAAATAATGTATTAATGCATGGTGTTCAGAGTATCACTGACTTGATGGTTAGACCAGGATTGATCAATCTTGATTTTGCCGATGTAGAGTCTGTTATGGCTTCAATGGGTAAAGCTATGATGGGAACTGGTGAGGCTGAGGGAGAAGGAAGAGCTATGAAAGCAGCTGATATGGCTATTAGTAATCCTTTAATTGATGATTATACATTAAAAGGAGCAAAAGGATTATTAGTTAATATTACTGGTGGTAAAGATCTTAAATTATTTGAAGTCGATGAAGCAGTTAATAAGGTTAGAGCGGAAGTAGATCCTGAGGCTGAATTAATTATTGGCGCTATCACAGATCCAGAACTTGATGGAAAAATGAGAGTTTCAATTGTAGCTACATCTTTAGATGGTCAACAACCAGAAACAAAATCAGTTATTAATATGGTTCATCGAATTCAAAATCGAAATCCTGGCTATTCTGATTTTGGAACAACCGCAGGTACAACTTCTTTTAATTTCCAGAATACAAACTCCAACCCTATCTCAGATGGTGCAACTGCACTTAAACTTGAAAATGAGATAGTATCAGAGAGTATTCAGAGTCAATCAATTGATGAAGTAAACAATCAGTATCATGAGGAATTGCTAAGAAATCAAGAAGCTGAAAATATTGTAGAAAACATTTCAGAGGATAATGACACTTCTTTTTCACAAGAAGCATTAAGCTCGTCTAATACTGAAGAAGAATCCTCAAATGATTTAAAGGAATTTGGTGTGGATACAGATGAACCAGATCTATTTAATACAGAAAATCAAGCCTCAACATCTGAAGATTTACTTGGATCATCAGATGAAGATCAAGAAGAGGATGATTTAGAAATACCTGCATTTTTACGAAGACAAAAAAATTAATGGTCTTCGAAAAAATAAATGGAAGCCACCATGGTATCGGATGCTCCAAAACATTATCCGGTATTGCTTAATGAAATAATTAGCATTATTACCCCTCAACATGGTGGCACATTTATTGATTGTACTTTTGGTCAAGGCGGTTACACCAAAAAAATTTTAAGTTATAAAGATACTCAAGTAATTGCACTTGATAGAGATATAGAAAGTAAAAAAATTGCAGATAAAATTTCTGAAAAGTTTCCAAACAGATTTATTTTCAAGCATAAAAAGTTTAGTCAATTAGACAACCTCAAACTTAAAAATGAAAAAATCAAAGGAATACTTTTGGATTTAGGTTATTCTTTTACTCAAATTAAAGATCCAAAAAAAGGTTTATCATTTAATTCTGTTGGAGATCTAAATATGCAAATGGGTTTAAACAATTTTTCTGCAAGTGACGCAATAAATAATCTGGATGTTCATGAATTAGAGAAAATTTTTAAATTTTTTGGTGAAGAATTAGATGCCAAAAGAATTGCTTTTAATATTGTTAAAGAAAGAAAGACAAAAAAAATTGATACAAAAAAATTAGTCGAATTGGTGGAAAAATCAAAAAAAAGAAAAAGTTTTAAGACAAACAACTCCACAAAAACTTTTCAAGCTCTTAGAATTTTTGTTAACAAAGAAATTAGTGAATTAATACATGGTTTAATTGCAGCCACAAAGGTATTAAAAAAAAATGGTATACTGGCAGTTGTAACTTTCCATTCACTAGAGGATAAAATTGTAAAATATTTTTTTAAAAGTTTATCTGAAAAAAAAAGTATATCCCGGTACATGCCAAATATAAATCAACCTGAAACATTATTTAGTATGGTTGAAAAAAAACCAATTACACCATCAGCTAAAGAATTAAGAGAAAATATTTCATCAAGATCAGCGAAACTCAGATACGTAATAAAGAAAAATGATTTTTATAATTTTGAGACAGATATAGCTCAAAAATTCAAAACACTTTTAGATATTGAGAACTTTGGTGAAAAATTATGAAAAAATTTTTTGTTACACTCTTTGTATTTTCTTTAATTTTCTCAACGGCAATTGTTAAAAATTCAACAAAAAGGATTGATGACGAAATATTTGTCTTAAAAGAAAACATCAGAGATTTAAAAAAAAATTTTGAAAATACTAGATTGGAATTTGATTATTTGAGTTCTACTGAAAAATTACTTCAGTTTCAAAATCTTTACTTTGACAATGAATTAATAAAATTTGATATCCAAGAAATTCAAACAATTACTAGAAAAAATAATGAAATCGAAATAGGTCAATTAAGTTTTAATAAAAATGAATAATAAAAATTCACAAATTATTTTAGAGGATAATCG
>NZ_JBNGZH010000007.1:0-54687 GCF_052049775.1 Candidatus Pelagibacter sp.
TTTCAACTTTAGCTGAATCCAATCTTTATAGATCATGGAAAGCTGATGTAATTGGTATGACTAATATGCCAGAAGCCAAATTAGCTAGAGAAGCAGAAATTAGGTATGCATCTGTTTCAATGGTAACCGATTATGATTGTTGGCATCCAGATCATGAAAATGTAGATGTGCAACAAGTAATAAAAGTTCTTTTAGGAAATGCGGCTAAAGCAAAAAATATGATTAAAAATTTGATAGAAAATTTTGAAAATCATATTGATCCTAAAGATCCAACAAACAATTGCTTGGATGTTGCTATTATTACTGCACCAGAAAAAAGAACAAAAAAAACTATAGATAAACTTAAAACAGTTGCGGGTAGAGTTCTAAATAAATGAGAATAGAAGGAAAAGATTATCGCACTATTTGGTTTGAGGATAATGTTGTAAAAATTATTGATCAAACAAAACTACCACATCAATTTATCATAAAGGATCTAAAGACAGTTAAAGATGCAATTAATGCTATAAAAATAATGGAAGTAAGAGGGGCACCCTTGATAGGTGCTACAGCAGCTTATGGATTAGTTTTGGCAATTATTGAAAATAATGATCAATCATTTTTGAAAAAATCTGCAGATGAATTAATAAGTTCAAGACCAACAGCAATAAATTTAAAATGGGCTGTTGATAGAATGATGAATAAATTATCGGGTTTAAATAGTGATAAAATTTTAGAAATAGCTCTTAATGAAGCAAAAGATATATGTGAAGAAGATATAAAATTTTGTGAAAACATAGGATTAAATGGTCTTAAAATAATAGAGGAAATATATAATAAAAAAAAAGATACAGTTAATATATTAACTCATTGTAATGCAGGTTGGCTTGCAACAATAAATTGGGGCACTGCAACATCTCCAATATATCATGCGCATAAAAAAGGTATCCCAGTTCATGTGTGGGCAGATGAAACTAGACCAAGAAATCAAGGAGCAAATCTTACTTCTTATGAATTAAATGAGGAAGGAATTAAGAATACAATCATTGCAGATAACACAGGTGGAATTTTGATGCAAAGAGGAGAGGTTGATATGTGTATTGTTGGAACAGACAGAACTCTTGCCAATGGAGATGTTTGTAATAAAGTTGGAACTTATCTAAAAGCATTAGCAGCTTACGATAACAAAATTCCTTTTTATGTTGCACTACCAAGCTCAACAATTGACTGGAACATAAAAGATCATAAAGATATTCCAATTGAAGAGAGAAATTCAGAGGAATTATCTCATGTGGAAGGTTTAGATGAAAAAGGAAATGTAAAGAAAATACAAATTTATCCAAAAAAAAGTAAAGCTATGAATTTGGCTTTTGATGTAACTCCAGCAAAATATGTTACAGGATTAATTACTGAAAAAGGCATATGTGAAGCATCAGAAAGAGGACTAAAAGAATTATTTAAATGAAGAATTTAGACCAAAGAAATCAAATTATTGAGCATTCTCTAAAATTGAACTCTACAAATCTTTCACCGCTACGATCAGGAAATATATCTTTAAGAGCAGAACAAGATAATATTCAAGGTTATTTAATTACTCCATCAGGAAAAAAATATGAAACATTAAAGCCAGAAGATATTGTCTTTATGGGTTTAAATGAAGAAGCAGAAAATAACGATTCATTAAACAAACCCTCCTCCGAATGGAGATTTCATAGAGATATTTATGTAAATAAAAAAGATGCCCAAGCAATTGTTCATGCACATTCTCCACACGCAACAGCTGTATCTTCACACGGAAAATCCATACCTCCATTTCATTACATGATTGCTCTTGCGGGAGGAGAAGATATTAAATGTGCTGAATACGCTACTTTTGGGACAAAAGAACTTTCACAAAATGTAATTAAAGCTTTGGAAAATAGAAGTGCCTGTTTGATGTCTAATCACGGACAGGTTGCTTTTGGAAAAAATCTAGACCAAGCATTTGAACTAGCACAAGAGATAGAAAATATTTGTCATCAATACACTATTGCACTAAAGTTAGGTGAGCCAAAGATTCTTTCATTAGAAGAAATGAAAAAAGTTTTGGAAAAAGCTAGAGATTATAAAAAAGGGTAATATGATAAAAGTAGGGGAGCACATTACTTTAGATATTATTGGTACGGATAAAGAATATGATCCATCAGTTTATGAAAGAGTTATCAATGAGATTGCTAAAGTGGCTAAAGTTACAATCTTAAATATATCAAAATACAAGTTTGAACCGCAGGGCTTTACAATTCTTGCATTATTAGCTGAAAGTCATATCAGTTTTCATACATTTCCTGAAAAAGGAATTATAAGTTTTGATTTCTTTACTTGTGGAAAAATCAGTCCCTCAGTAGCGATTGATATTGTTAAAAAAGAATTTAAGCACAAAAGAATTGTAAAAAAAGAATTTAACAGAGATACAAGATCTCTCTATCACGATATTTACAGCTCCCCAGGTTTACAAAAATCATATGTTGTAAATGAAGTTTTGGAAGATTTTAAATCAAAGGTAGGTCAACATATTGAGATTTTTGAGTTAGAGCAATTCGGAAAATCATTGTTTATTGATGGTGAAATTCAAGTAGCTGAGTCTGATGAACATTTGTACAGCTCAACATTTGTGGGTGCCGGGTTAAAATTAAATAAAAACAATGAAAGAGCTGCAATCATTGGTGGTGGTGATGGAGGAGTTGCTAGAGAATGCATATCTAAAAAATTTAATTTTATCGATTGGTATGAACTTGATCCTGAGGTAGTTGAAGTTTGTAATAAACATTTAGGGGACATTGGAAAAAAAGCTACAGAAAAAAATTCAGTTAAATGTGTTTGGGGAGATGCCTTTCATAGTATTAAATCAGTAAAAGACGATACATACGATCATATTTTTGTAGATTTAAATGATGATCAGTTTTGTATAGATTTGGCTGCAAAAAATATGGACTCTTTAGTAAGAATATTAAAACCAAAGGGTGTGATCACAGCACAAGTTGGCAGCCAAGATAAAAAACCTCTTCAAGTTGAAAATTGGATGAATGTTTTTCATCATCATTTTGGAAATACCAAATTATCTAGGGTTTATGTACCCAGTTTTGATTGTTCTTGGAATTTCTCGTCTTCAATAAATCATTAGTTTTTTCTTTTTAAAGTCTCTGATTTGTGAAATAATATTTTTTTATTAAAGGAGAGAATGATGAATATATTTAAAAAAACTATTTTTTCAGTTTTATTTTCATTATTGATTATTGGAAATGTTAATGCTGATAAAATTAAAATTGGAACAGAAGGTGCTTATCCTCCATGGAATTCTAAAGATGCATCAGGTAAATTAATTGGATTTGAAGTCGAATTAGCTTACACACTTTGCAGATATATTGGACAACAATGTGAGATAGTTGAACAAGATTGGGATGGAATGATACCAGCTTTAATTATGAGAAAATTTGATGCAATTATGGCAGGTATGTCTATTACTGCTGAAAGACAGAAAGCTATTAGCTTTTCTCAAGGTTATGCAGATGAGGTTGCATCGTTAGCAGTTATGAAAGGTTCTGACCTTGAAGGTATGGATACTCCAGAGGGGATCAATCTTACTTTAGGTGGTTCAAGTGTTAAAAAAACTTTAAAAACTCTAACGGGTGCACTTGCTGGTAAAACTGTTTGTACACAAACGGCAACTATTCACCAAAACTTTTTAGAATCTGGTGATGTTGGAAAAATAAATCTAAGAACTTACAAAACTCAAGATGAAGTCAACTTAGATTTAGCATCAGGAAGATGTGATGTTGCATTAGCAGCTGCAGTTGCTTTTACAGATTATGCTGAAAAATCTGGTAAGCCAGTTGTTCTTGTAGGTCCAACTTTTTCAGGTGGAGCATTTGGTAATGGTGTTGGAGTTGGAATTAGAAAAGACGACACTGAATTATTAAAAGCATTTAACAAAGCAATCGAGAAAGCTAGAAAAAACGGAGACATTAGTAGAATAGCTACAAAATGGTTCGGTTTTGATGCCTCTATGTAATTAATTTTAGATTTGGCGACTATAATGTATAGTCGCCAATCTATATGGAACTTCTAGCATTTGGAGATACTGGATGGGGTGACGAGTTATTTCGTGCCACTCTAATGACTATAGCTGTTTCAATTACAGCAATGATTATAGGTTTTCTTTTTGCGTTAATCTTTACTCCATTAAAATTATCTAAAAATAAGTTTTTAAATTTCATAGCTAATTCTTACACAACTATAATAAGAGGTGTTCCAGAATTATTAGTAATTTATCTTTTCTTTTTTGGTGGAACTGGTGCAGTTATGTTTGTTGCATCAATATTTGGTTATAATGAGTATATTGAAATAAATGCATTTATCACAGGTGCATTTGCAATTGGAATAATTTCTGGTGCTTATTCAACTGAAGTTTTTAGGGGAGCAATTCAATCAATTGATAAAGGCCAGTTCGAAGCTGCCAATGTATTAGGTTTAAATAAATTTGGAAAATTTTTTAAAATTATTTTACCTCAAACATTAAGATTAGCTATTCCAAATCTAAGTAATGTTTGGCAGATAACTCTAAAAGACACTTCTCTAATTTCAGTTACAGGTTTAGTTGAAATCATGAGACAATCTTATATTGCTGCTGGATCAACGAGAGATCCATTATTCTTTTATTCATTTGCAGCAGTTTTGTATTTATTACTTACTTTTGTGAGTATGAAATTAATTAACAGATTAGAAGTTAAATATAGCAGGGGGTACTAATGGATCTTGAATTAATGATTAGTAGTCTCCCAAAGTTATTAAATGCTGCTGTAATAACTTTAAAACTTCTTTCAGTTTCTTTAATAATTGGATTATTCATTGGCTTATTTTTTGCAATTCTAAGATTAAATAAAAATATATTTATCAATAGATTTGCTTATGGATATTCTTATGTTTTTAGAGGTACACCACTTTTAGTACAGATATTCATTATTTATTTTGGATTAGGTCAGATTGAATATTTAAGATCTACTGTTTTATGGGTAATTTTAAAAGAACCATATTGGTGCGCAATAATTGCTTTTGCTCTAAACACGGGTGCTTACACTTCAGAGATATTAAGATCAGCATTTCAAACAATTAAACTTGGAATAATAGAGGCAGGTAAAAGTTTGGGTATCTCAAATAAAGTAATCTTTTATAAAATTCAAATTCCTATCGCTATAAGACAATCTTTACCAGCTTATGGAAATGAAATCATCCTAATGATGAAAGGAACTTCTTTAGCAAGTACTGTCACTATAATGGATCTTACAGGTGTTGCAAAATATATAATTTCAACAACTTTTAAACCAATTGAGGTATTTATTGTTGCTGGTAGTATTTATTTATTTATGACCTTTATAATTCATAATGTGATTAAGTTTTTAGAAAAGAAGTACAGCTTTAATTAAAGCACAACTAAATCAATTTTTTGTTTACCGAGTCTTTCGTTACCTTGTTCAGTGACTAAATAAGTTTCACCTAAGTTCATTGCTAATTGATTTTCTGAGTCCATTAATATCATATGCATAAAAAAAACATTTCCAGTCTCAATCACGTATGGATTCCCTGTGTACAACATTGGCCAATCCATCCAATTAGGAGCGAAAGTAGTACCTAAAGAATATCCGCATGCATTCATTCTTGCTTTATTAAAACCAAGATCATCAAAAGTTTTTGCGTGAATATCAAAAACCTCTCCAATTTTATTTCCAGGTTTTAATTTATTTTCGCAATTCTTTAACGCTTCAACACACGCCTCATGCATTTTATGATGTTTAGGATCTGCTTTACCTATAGGAATTGTTCTAAACATTGCTGAATGGTAATGTCTATAAGTACCAGCCCATTCTATAGTTAATTGATCTTGATCATTTAAAGTTTGTTTTTCTGATTGATAACGGCAAAGAAGAGCATTTTTTCCTGAACCAATAATAAATTCATTTGCAGGATAATCTCCACCTCCTTCAAATATAACTTTATTCATTTCGGCTAAAATCTTAGATTCATTTACACCCGCTTTGGCATATTTCCAAATTTCATCCAAAGCTTGATCAGCTAGTTCTGCAGCTTTTTTTACATAAACAATTTCCTCTTTGGATTTAATTACTCTTAACTTTGTTATTAAGTCCGATTTATCTTCAACAGAACAATAATTTTCTAAAGACTTATTAAGCTTCAATGTATTTTTTCCGGTCAATCCATAAGCATCATACTCAACTCCTAATTTTTTTCCTTTGAGATTTAGCTCATCCAAAATAACTTTAAGATCATCGGTTGGGTTTGATCCATCTTTATCAACCCAAATTCTTATATCTTCAATATTGGATGTATTTTGTGCCTGTCTTAAATCTGGAGCTCTAGTCAGTAATATTGTGTTTCCTTTTTTATCTAAAATTAATGTTTGAAAGAAAACATATCCAAATGTGTCATAACCAGTTAGCCAATACATAGATTCTTGTCTAAACATTAATAAAGCATCTATGTTTTGATCTTTCATGGAATCTAAAACTTTGGATTTTCTAACTTTAAATTCTTCTTTTGAAAAATGAAGTCCCATTAATGATTTAATAACTAGTGTATTCTTTTATTTCTTTAATAGTTGATCCAGTGTGATTGTTAATCTCTAATTTAATTTTTGCCCGATCATCATTTAGAAAATGAACATCTCTTGAAAGCTTAATAAATTTTTCTCCAAAATTCTTATCTTTCTCACATTGTCTTTTATCATCCTCGATAACCCAAAGTTTTAAGTTAATTACTTTAAGAGATTGGTAAAGGTTATTCAGCTTTTCATCAGATTTGATATTTTCATCTAACTGATTTTTAAGAATAGAGTGTTCGTTATTAATGAATTTTAATTTTTCAGCATCTTTAATCTTTTCCTTTTTAATCTCTAAAATTGAAATTTTATCTAAAAGTTCTCCAACTGAAACTTCTACTATAATTTTATTCATAAAATTTAATACTATGTTATCTTGTTATAAATATGTCTAATATACTAATTATCAAACACGGATCTTTAGGAGATATATCTCAAGCTAGTGGTGCTATTCAAGACATATCTGAAAATCATAAAAATGATCAAATTCATCTTCTTACTACAAAACCATTTATTGATTTATTCAAAAAAAATCCATTAATTCATAATGTTATTTTAGACAAAAGACTATCTAGGTTAAATTTAATATATTTATATTTTTTAATGCGTGAAATAAAAAAACATAACTTTTCTAAAGTTTTTGACTTGCAAAATTCATCTAGAACTAATTTTTATAAGAATATTCTTTTTCCAAAAGCAGGTAAGGAAATATGGTCGAGCTCAACAACGACTTTACCAGTAGGAAAAAATAAAAGTGAATTTGACAAAAATTCTGTTCTCGAAAGATTTGAATTTCAACTGAAAGAATCAGGATTAAGCACATTGAATACACTAAGGCCAGATTTTAATTGGGCAGTTACAGACATAAGTGAAATTAAAAACTTTTATAAAATAACAAAATATATTTTATTATTTCCTTTCTGTTCACCTCATTTAACGATTAAAAGATGGCCTTATTACAACAAGCTTATTGATTTAATATCGAATAAGTATGGTGAAGAATATAAAGTTATTACAGCTCCTGGACCAACTGAAATCAGTGAAGCAAAAAATATTAATGCATTAGCTTTACTGGATAATGGAAGAGCGCTAGATATTTCTCAACTTACTGCCTTGATAAAAGATAGTTCATTTGTTGTTGCAAATGATACTGGCCCTGCGCACATAGCTGCTCATGTAGGAGCCAAAGGTCTTACATTATTTGGCAAACATACAACAGCGTACAAAGTAAGTATTGAAAGAGAAAATTTTAAACCAATTGAAGTTTCAGATCTAAAAAACTTAAGTGCTGAAAGAGTTTTTGAAAGATTATCTAATTCTTTAACCTAGTTTTTTCAATTATTCTTAAAATCACTGGCACAACAAAGAGTATAAATAACAATCTTATAATATGATGAAAAGCAACAAAATCTGGCTCAAGGTCAAAAGCAATCGCTATTACTGCCACCTCATAAATACCTCCAGGGCAAAAGGATAGGATCAGTGACAAAATATTATTATCCACAAAAAATGTTGCAACGTATGCTGCAATCAGACCTAATAAAACTAAAAGTATTGTTGCAACTAATCCATGAAAAGAGTTATTTGCCACTTCTTTAAATGTTTTATTTGCAAATCTACATCCAACAGAAGCTCCCAAAATTAATAAACAAAAATTTATTGATGCATCAGGTAATTTGTATGACGCGATGTCAGAAATTTGCAAAACTCCACTTGCAACTAGTGTTCCAGATAAGAGTGCAGCTGGAACTTTAAATTTATCAAAAAAAAATATGAACACTAACGAAACAATAATTAATATAATTAATTCCCAATGGTTTTGAGACATGTAATCAAATTTTTCTAATTCTAAAGCTTCAGCTGGGTAAAGACTAACTATTATAAAAGGGAATAAAGTTATTATAATTATTAATCGAATTAAATGAGCTGTAGCTACTTGAGATAAATCTGATTTTTCATACTCTGCTAAAATCATTAAAGGTCCTAATGCACCTGGAGCTGCAGAAAATATAGATGTTTTTTCTTTGTAATCAGAAAATTTTTGTAAATATTTAGAAACAATTAGAATACTAATTACAATATAAAGAAACATTATAATTGTGGTCCAAATCCAATTTACCATCTGATTAAGTAAATTTTGATCAATATAGTTTCCAATATGTAATCCTAAAATAATTAAGATTGAGCTTAGGGCCAATTTCGGCATTATTACTTGAAAGCCTTTTAGGGCAATCAAGGAGGTTGCTATCATCGGACCAATCATCCAGGCAAGTGGGACCTTAAAAAAGTCAGCGACAATCGCACTAGGAATAGAGATCACAATAACTAATAAAAATTTTTTTGATAATAATTGCCTAAAACTTTCTAGATTAAAGGGAATCACGTTCTGCATGTACTCTATCTTTGGTTGTTGACTAGATTACTAAAAGTATGTTTAATCTATGTAATTAACTATAACAATGAGAGGAAATAATGAAACTAATTAAATCTTTTTTTTCAGTTTTATTCTCTGCCGCTCTTTTATTATCAACAACAACAGTCAACTCAATTGCAATTGAAAAGTTACACTTTGTAATTGGTGGTGGTGCTGGTGGTGGTTGGGATGGAACTGCTAGAGGTACTGGAGAAGCTTTGACAAAAGCTGGATTTTTAAAAAGCGCATCATTTGAAAATATGTCAGGTGGTGGTGGTGGAAAAGCTCTTGCTTACATGATTAATACTAAGCCAGAAAATACAATCTTAGTTCAATCAACACCACTAGTTTTGAGATCAATTACAAGACACAAAGGTTATGTCAGTGGAAGTGGAACTTTATCTTATAAAGATGTTGTGCCAATTGCTGGAGTAATTGGTGATTATGGTGCAATTGCAGTTGCAAAAGACTCACCTTTCAAAAACTTTAAAGATGTTGTTGATGCATATAAAGCAAACCCTAGTTCAATAAAAATGGCTGGTGGTTCTGTTAGAGGAAGTATGGACCATTTAATTGGTGCTTTAGCATTTCAAGCTGCTGGTGCAGATCCAAATGCTGTAGCTTATATTCCTTATGATGCAGGTGGAAAAGCATTAGCTGGACTTTTATCTGGAGAAACTCAAATTATATCTACAGGTTTGGGTGAATTAATGGGAGCAAGAGATCAAGTAAGAATCATTGGTATAACTGCGCCTGATAGAGTTGGTGATGCACCTGATGCACCTACACTTAAAGAGCAAGGATATGATGTACAATTCGTAAATTGGAGAGGATTTTTTGGTCCTCCAGGCATGAGTAGCAAAGATAAAAAAGCTATTGCTAAAATGTTAGGCGATGTACAAAAAACACCTGAATGGGAAGCAGTAAGAGCAAGAAATGCTTGGGTAAATATTTATAACCCAGACAAAAAGTTTGTTAAGTTTTTAAAAACTCAAACAAAAGAAATGACAGCTCTTATGAAGAAACTAGGAGTTATTTAATCCTCTGGATTAATTAATTTAAAGAGCAGTGAATATAAATACGACAAAAATTATATCACTGCTCTTTTTTATTTTCTCAGCATTCTATTTATATACAGCTTATCAAATACAAGTTTTTGCGTTCGATGAAAATGCACCATTTAATGCAAGAACTTTTCCAATTTATTTAGGATATGCTGGTTTATTTTTTTCTGGTTTAAAATTAATCTTACCAGATCCAGATACCATAAAAGTTGAACATAGAACATTAGAGTACAAAAAAACGGCATTACTAATTGTTATTGCAATTATCTATGGGGCAACAATTTTAAAAGTGGGTTACTTTTTAACTACATCTTTATTTTTATTTGTTTCTTATTACTTTTTAGGTGAGAGAAGATGGGTTTTGATGTTTTTACTTTCTTTTCCATTTGTTGCTGGATTTATGTATTTGCTTCACGGAGTTCTTGAAATTTATTTAAGGGATCCCTTTTTAAAATATATTGGAGTGATGGGATGACAGAAGGAATATTAATTGGTTTAACTACAGCATTATCATTTCAAAACATTTTTATGGTGATGATTGGTTGTTTCTTTGGAACAATTATTGGAATGTTACCTGGTTTAGGTCCCATGACAGCAATTGCTTTAATGATACCAATTACTTATGGTTTTGATCCTGCAACGGGCCTGATTTTAATGGCTGGAGTTTATTATGGGGCAGTATTTGGTGGTTCTACTTCCTCCATTTTGTTAAATGCACCAGGAGTTCCAGGAACTGTCGCAACTTCATTTGATGGATATCCAATGGCACAACAAGGAAAAGCCGGTAAAGCATTAGCTATAGCCGCCTGGAGTTCATTTGCAGGTGGAACACTATCAGCAATTTATTTATTGTTTATGGCTCCAAGTTTATCAAAAGTAAGTTTATCATTTAGATCGCCAGATTATTTCGCATTAATGATTTTAGGGTTGACGGCAATAGCGGCTTTTTCATCTAAAGGACAATTCTTAAAAGCGATGATGATGGTTGTACTTGGCTTGATGCTAGCATCTGTTGGTCAAGACTCCTTGTCTGATATTACGAGATTTACTTTTGATAATATGAATTTAACAGATGGAATAAGCTTTGTTTTAGTAGTTATGTCAACTTTTGCTATGAGTGAAGCTTTAACAATTATATTAAAGCGAAATGATCCAACAGCAGCAGCAAAACAAGTTTCATTAACAGAACTTGGATCAATAAGAATTAATAAAGAAGAACGAGGTAAAATGTATCGAACTATTCCAAGATCCTCAGTTATTGGTTTCTTGATTGGAGTATTACCTGGTGCGGGTGCTACTATTGCATCATTCTTAGCTTATGGAATGGAAAGAAATTTAGTTAAAGATGAAGAAAAAGAAAAATTTGGAAAAGGAAGTGTGAATGGATTGTCTGCACCTGAAACAGCAAATAATGCTGCATGCTCTGGTTCTTTTGTACCAATGTTAACTTTAGGTATACCGGGTAGTGGAACTACAGCGGTCATGCTTGGTGCACTTTTGGGCTTTGGTATACAGCCAGGTCCAAGACTTTATATGACTAATCCTGAAATTTTTTGGTCAGTGATAATGTCGATGTATATTGGAATGGTAATATTATTAATATTAAATTTACCATTAATTCCCTATATCGCTAGAATTCTTGCGGTACCAAAAAATTATTTGATTCCATTAATCTTATTTTTTTCTATTACAGGAATTTATGTGATGTCATTTAATAATTTCGACATTTATTTAATGATTGGTATAGCTGTTGTTGCAACATTTTTACGACTTTATGATTTTCCCATGCCACCTTTAATACTAGCGTTCGTTCTTGGGGGCTTGATGGAGGAAAATCTAAGAAGATCATTACTTTTAAGTAATGGATCTTGGGAGTTTCTATGGGACAGAACTCTTACAGTCTGTATATTGGTTACAACGATTTTAATTGTTCTTTGGCATATTTATAAAACTTTTACGAAAAAGAAATCTTAAACTAAAACTTTTTTATACTCATCAATAGTATTGGACCAATCGAATTTAGATGATAAGTCTCTTGCATTTTTACCAAAATGTAAATATTTTTTATTTTCAATCATAGAATTTAGTGATGAATAAATTTCGTCTAGATTATTTCCATCACATATTAATCCAGTTTTATCATGCTGAATTGCATCTGCTGCACCACCATCAGCTCCACCTAAAGAGGGAACTCCGTATTGTGCAGCCTCTATATAAGCTATACCAAAACCTTCAACTGAGCTTTTATATTTTACTGATGGCATAACAAATATATTTGATTTTGCCACCAAAGCATTTTTAAGGTCATCAGTTATCTCTTTAAAAAACATAACTTGCCCACTTAAATCGAGTTCATTTACCAAATCTTTTAAATTTTGTTCTTCTTCTCCAAAGCCAATGCAAATGTAAACAATATTTGGATAAATTTGTTTTAAGTTTCTAAGAGCCATCAACACTTTTTCATGATTTTTTCTTTTATCAAATCTTGAAACTGTAATTAAACGTGGTGATTTTGTTTTAAGTAAGCTTTCAACTTTAGTTAACGATGTCTTATTTAATTCTTGGGCAGGGCTAATTCCTGGATTTATCACAACAACTTTTTCTTGTTCTACACCATTTTGAATGGCTAAATTTTTTGTATATTCAGAATTTGCTATTACTTTTTCAACACTATTTAAAACTTTGTTTGCTCTTTTATTTAAAGAGCTTCCTTTAGCGTGATTGATTTCTTTTCCGTGAATTAAACAATATTTTTTTTTATCAGTTACTATTAATTCTAAACTTTTCCAATGATCAGCTATAATACCTTGAACTTTACTTTCTTTTAAATATTCATTAATTAGCTGTGCTTTTCTTATTTTTCTTAGGAATTTAATTCCACCAACTCTTTCTATTGAAAAATTTACTTTTTTATCAAATTCTTTATGATTTTCGTAGTGATCAGCAAAAACTTTGATCATAAAGTTTTTGGACATTTCTTTTGCCAAACCCCACATTAAACTTTGCATCCCACCCACCTCAGGGGGAAAAGATCTCGTAACAATTAAATACATTAACTATTTTTCCACTTAATACTACAGCCAGCACTCGGAGTTTGATTTTCAGGTCCTTTACCCGTTTCAGCAATTTGTTTCATTGCATTAAATAAATCACTATCACCATCCCTTACAGGAACTAAATTTTTTAATTCTCTTAATCTGCCTCGATATTGAAGCTCTAAATTTTTGTTGTACCCAAAAAAATCTGGAGTACATACCGCATCATAAGTTCTTGCTATCTCTTGTGTTTCATCAACTAAATATGGAAAACTGAATTGATTTTTTTTTGCAAATTCAATCATATTTTCAAACGAGTCTTCTGGATAATTCTCAGCATCATTGGCACAGATTGCTACAGCGTTAATTCCTAAATCTTTCAATTTTTTGGTATCTTCAGCTATATCTTTTGTAACTGCTTTAACATAGGGACAATGGTTGCAAATAAACATGATTAAGGTTCCATTTTCACCTTTAATATCTTCTAAAGATAAAATTTTATTATCAGTTGATTTAAGCTTAAAGTCGTGAGCCTTTTGACCGAAATCACATATTGGAGTTTGTATTGGCATAATGTATTAATATATAAATTATGTTTTACGATTTAAAAGATAAAAAACCAAAAAACTCTGGCGAAAATTGGGTAGCACCTAATGCGGTTGTGATTGGGGATGTAACTTTAGAAAAAAATACAAGTGTTTGGTTTAATGCAACTTTAAGAGGAGATATTGAAAATATTCATATAGGGGAGGGATCAAATGTTCAAGATGGATGTGTTTTGCATACTGATCCAGGATATCCCATTAAAGTTGGTAAGGATGTAACTATAGGTCATATGGTTATGCTTCATGGATGTACGATAGGGGATAATAGTTTGATTGGAATTGGTGCAGTGATTCTTAATAACGCTAAGATTGGAAAAAATTGCATCATAGGTGCAAAAGCTTTAATTACTGAAAATAAAGAGATACCAGACAACTCTTTAGTAGTAGGTTCACCTGGTAAGGTTGTAAGAGAAGTTACTGAAGAAGAAAAGAAAGCAGTGTTTGAAAACACTAAGCACTATCAAGATAATTGGAAAAAATATTCTAAATCAATTTTTTAAGGAACCATCCAAGCTTTTTTATTAGTTTCCAAATCAAATTTTGCTCTTCGATGTCCTTTTGCTGCAAGATATAACCATTCAATAGACTTAATTTTACATTTTATAACTGTAAAGTTTTTGTAACCTTCTTCGCTTTGTTCCATTGTATAATCAAAATCTTCTAATTTAGATATCATACCCGATGTTGGATTTTCTGACATAGTTCCTGGAGGACTATCAGTTAGATAACATCTTCTACTGATATGTTGGGTTTTTTTCCAAGATTCTTCTGTTGTAGAATTTTGATTATTTATTTCACATTCTACTTTTACTCTTAATTGTATCTTTTCTTCTTTATCGTAGAAAACTAGAGAAGCTTTATTATTTTTCTTAAGAATATCTACTTTTGGTGATCTTAAATCAGTATGAAATTGTAATAGATTGTTTGCTCTATCTGATTTTCTTAGAACAACAATTCTTCCATCCACCTCATCTTGGTGGGTGCAAATAAAGACAGGTATTCTAAAAGGAGAACCTCTATTAGTCACAGCATCATCAAGCATAGACCAATACTTATTTTGAATTTCCTCGAAATTTTCATAGTATGCTGGTTGCATACATTACTTTCTAAATCTTTTAATTAAGCTTGAAGTGTCCCAACGATTACCTCCTAATCCTTGTACTTCTCCATAAAACTTATCTACAAGTTCTGTTACAGGTAATAATGAACCATTATTTTTTGCTTCATCCATTGCAATTTTTAAATCTTTTCTCATCCAGTCAACTGCAAAACCAAAATCAAACTTGTCATCAATCATTGTTTTGTATCTATTTTCCATTTGCCAAGATTGAGCTGCACCTTTTGAGATAACTTCGATTACATCCTCCATATTTAATCCAGCCTTCATTCCAAAATTAATTCCTTCAGATAATCCTTGAACTAATCCCGCTATACAAATTTGATTAACCATCTTAGCTAATTGTCCACAACCCGCTTTACCAAGCAATTTCATTTTTTTGCTATAACAATCAATTTTGTCTTTTGCTTTATCAAAGTCAGCTTGATCGCCACCGATCATAACTGTGAGTGCACCATTCTCTGCTCCAGCTTGTCCACCAGATACAGGAGCATCTAATGCACCAAATCCATTTTTCTTTGCGTAATCATATATCTCTCTAGCAATTGTTGCGGAGGCTGTAGTGTTATCAATATAGACTGCGCCCTTTTTAATTGTTTTGAAAGCTCCTTTGTCACCAAAAGTTACTTCTCTTAAATCATCATCATTCCCAACGCAGGTAAAAATATATTCAGCATCTTTAGCGGCATCTGCTGGAGTTTCAGCCATTTTACCTTTGTATTCTCCAATCCATTTTTCTGCTTTTGATTTTGTACGATTAAAAACAGTTACATTGTGACCACCTTTTGATATATATCCTGCCATTGGATAGCCCATTACACCAAGACCTATGAAAGCAACATTACAGCTCATAATTTTTTATGTTTAAAAGTTTAAGTTTAAAAGTAATTATATTTGGATTTATTTTTACATTTTTTTCTAGTTTTGGACAGAGTTTTTTTCTTGGTTTATTTAATTCAAGTATTCGAGAAACACTTTCAATAACTCATGGACAATTTGGCTCAATTTATGCTTCTGCAACATTATTGAGTAGCTTTCTTTTAATCTGGGTTGGTAAAAAAATTGATGACATAAATATTTTTAGATTTGCATTATATGTAACCCTTTTGTTAGCTTTTTCTTGTTTTTTCTTTTCAAAAATTTCATCAATAGTTTTTTTATTTATTGCTGTTTTTTTAATGCGGTTTTCCGGTCAAGGATTAATGTCTCATACAGCAACTACAACGATTTCAAGATTTTTTACTAAATCTAGAGGCAAAGCTTTAAGTATCGGATGGTTTGGATTATCAACTGCAGAATTTATTTTACCAGTTTTAATTGTCTATTTACTTACTTTAACTGCTTGGCAAAACATTTGGCTATCTATTTCTGTATTAATTCTAATTTTTTTACCATTTATTTCTTTTGCTTTAATCAAAAACCTGAACTTTGACTCAAGAGAAGATGTAAATGATCAAAATTTTGTTGAAAAAGAAATTAAAAATTGGACACGTGTTGAGGTTTTAAAAGATTATAGATTTTATATAGTTTGTTTAAATATGTTAGCAATGCCTTGGATTGCTACTGGTGTATTTGTTTATCAATCATATATAACAGAATCGAAAGAGTGGGGTGAATTTGTTATAGCACAATCATTTATGGCTTATTCTGTCTTATCAGTGATTACTTTGTTGGGCTCTGGTTTTTTAATCGATAAATTTACCAGTAGAAAATTATTGATCTTTATGAATATACCTTTGTTGATTTCAATGTTGGTTTTGTTTTATTTAGATATTTCTATTTCTGCTTTTATATTCCTTGGTTTAATTGGAATTTCAAATGGGCTTGCCAATGTATTGGGGTCCTCTACTTGGGCTGAGATTTATGGTGTAAAATACATTGGATCAATTAAAGCATTAACAACAGCATTGATGGTATTTTCTACTGCTTTTGGTACAGCTTTATTTGGCTTGTTAATTGACAAAGGCTTTACTATTGAGCAAATAGCGGTGATTTCATTTGTATATATTTTCTTATCTTTAATTGCTCTATTCGCGGTTAGAAATAGGTTAAATCCTGAATATATTTAAATAATCCTTGCTTTTTTTAATTACAGCTTATAGATAACCGGCATGGCAAGAGTTACAGTAGAAGATTGTATCGATAAAGTAGATAGCCCATATGAATTAGTTTTGGTTGCAAAAGAAAGAGCAACTCAACTCAATACTGGGATAGAACCAACTTTAGATCGTGATAATGATAAAAATACAGTTATTGCATTAAGAGAAATAGCTGAAGAAAATATCAAAGTAGATGATTTAACTGAAAGTGCCGTCTACAAATTAAGAAAACATGTAGAACAAGTTGATGATGGTGCCGAAGCTGATGAAGATGTTGGTGATGATTTTGAAAGTTTGTATAAAGGCGAAATTTCAAAAAGTGGAACACCTATTTTACCATCTAAAAGAGCAAGAAAAGCTCCAGAAAAAATTCAAGTATCTAAAGATGATTTAGCAGAATTGTCTGAAACTGCTAAGCCAGACGTACCAGAAGCCCCTGTATCCGAAGATGCTGAAGCAGAACAGGGAGACGTTTCTTTGGATCAAGTTTCTGAAAGTGAGGATCAAGCCGCAGACGATACTGACACTTCAAACTCTTAAAATTTATTAGTTACAAAATTCCTTTATAATTTTTTGTCGATGTTCATCTAAATCAGGTATGTCACCTCTTGTTTTTTCATCTTTATAAGATGACATTTTAATTGGGTTACCAGCCAGTTTAAAATCACCAACAACTTTGTGAAATGCTTTAACAATCATGTTTCTAGACTCTATTTGTGGGTTTTCAACAGCCTCTTTAATATTGAAAATTGGTCCACATGGAATTTTATCTTTTTCCATTTCACTAACCCAATCACTTGTTTTTTTACTCAATAATTTTTCCTCTAAAATTTTTTTAAGCTCATCCATATTTTTTGCTCTGGATGAATTATCTGAAAATTTTGGATCTTTACTTACCTCTGGGATTTGAAGAAGATTACAAAGTTTTTCAAAAAGTTTATCATTTCCAGCTGCAATGATTATGTAACTGTCTTTTGTCTTAAAGGCTTCAAAGGGTGCAATTGATGGGTGTCTTGATCCCATTGGTTTTGGAATTTCATTTTTAGATAGATAACGTGCTATAGCATTTTCTAATATGGCTATTTGACAATCAAGCATAGAAACATCAATGAACATTCCTTTTCCAGTTTTTTGTCTATCATATAAAGCTGCATTAATACCTATCGCAGTAAAAAGCCCAGCAGTAATATCTCCAATTGATGTTCCAACTCTAGTAGGTTCAGAGTTTGGTTGCCCAGTAACACTCATTAAACCGCCCATACCTTGAACTACCATATCGTAAGCAGGTAATTCTTTAAGTGGACCAGTTTGACCAAAGCCTGATGCTGAAGCATAAATTAGTTTTGGGTATTTCTTATTAACATCTTTCCAGCCAAACCCCCATTTTTCTAAAGTTCCAGGTTTGAAATTTTCAACTAAAATATCTGCTTTAGATAAAATTTTTTCAAAAATTTTTTTATCTTCATCATTCTTTAAATTAAGTGCAATACTTTCCTTTCCTCTATTAAGAGACATGAAATAAGCAGAGTAATCTTTTATAAATGGCCCAAATTTTCTTGAGTCATCTCCAATTTCAGGTGCTTCAACTTTAATTACCCTAGCTCCTAAATCAGATAATATCATAGTGCAGTAAGGACCAACTAATACTCTTGTTAAATCAACTACCAGTAGGTTTTTTAAAGGTCCATCCATATTATTTCATCTTACATGAGTTTTTGTCGACTTGACTCTTATTAATAAGTTCACTTTAATTGAATTATTAAAAATAACAATAGAGGGAAAAAATAATGTTTAAAAGAATATCTTTATGTTTAACTTCATTAGTTTTTGTTTTTACTACTATTGGTTCTGCTTATGCAGTTACGCTAAAAGCAAGTCACCAATGGCCTGGTACTCCAAGAGCTGATGGATCTTATGATCCACGTCATGAAATGGTTCAAATCATTGCTGACGAGGTGAAAAAAGCGAATGTTGGAATAGATATCAGAATTTATCCAGCTAAATCATTATATAAACCAAAAGAACAGTGGAAGCCTATGACAACTGGTCAGTTAGATATTTCTGCTTTTCCATTAGCATATGCATCTAAGTTTCATCCAGAATTTGATGCAACATTAATGCCAGGAACTGTAAAAAATCATGATCACGCATTAAGATTTAATAAAGGTCCAATGATGACTGAAATTAAAAAAATCATTAATGATGCTGGTGTTGTAGTTTTATCTGATGCTTGGTTAGGTGGTGGTTTTGCCTCAAAAACAAAATGTATTAAAAATCCTAGCGACGCAAAAGGACAAGTGATGAGAGCAGCTGGTAAAGCATTTAACCAAATGTTAGAAGCTGCGGGAGCAGGTATACAAAGTATGCCATCATCTGAAATTTATACTGGCTTACAAACAGGTGTACTAACAGGTGCAAATACTAGCTCAGGAAGTTTTGTCAGTTACAAAATTTATGAGCAAGTTTCATGCGCAACACCTCCAGGAAAATTTGGATTATGGTTTATGTATGAGCCAATTCTGATGTCTAAAAAGTCTTTTGATGCTTTAAATTCTAAGCAGCAAAAAGCTTTAATGAAAGCAGGAAAAGTTGCTGAAAAATACATGACAGCTCAAGTTGAAAACTTAGATAAAAAGTTTGAAGAAGCTTATAAAGCTGCAGGTGTTAAATTAGTATACATGAATGAAAAAGATCATGCTGCGTGGGTAGAGATTGCAAAAAAATCATCTCACAAGGCATTTGCTGATAAAGTTCCAGGTGGCGATAAGCTGATGGAAATGGCTTTAGCAGTTAAATAAAATAATATATAAAGAACCCCTATTTATTCTTATTAAATAGGGGTTTTTTTTATGAAAAAAAAATATCTTAAATTTTGTGATTTAATAGCAAAAGCTTGTGGTGCATTTGCAGTATTAGCTTTGCTCTTATCAATTTTAGTTATTGTAGAGCTAGTTTTTGAGAGATATTTTTTTCAAAGAGCAATTACTTGGCAAACAGAATTAGTTACCATGTTATTAGTCTCATCAACTTTCATTGGAAGTGTGTATGTACTTAGTGAAAAAGCTCACGTTAGTATGGAATGGATTTATGATTTCTTATCCAAAAAAAATATCATTCGCTTAAAAATTTTTACTTCATTATTAAGTTTATTATTTTTTCTAATTTTATTTTATTTTGGATTTTTAATGGTTGAGGAAGCATTTACAAAAAATTATTCAACAGGGACTGTTTGGGATCCACCTTTATGGATACCATATTCTTCAATGGCTTTAGGCGCTATACTAATGATTCTTCAATATATAGCTGAAATTATTAAACTCACTGACGATAAGGATTATAATTAATGGACCCATTAATAATAGCTTTAATCGTTGCAGTTTTTACTTTGCTAGTGCTTTTTTCTGGAATTCCAATTGCTTTTGGTTTGAGTTTTGTATCGATAGTTCTTTTAGTATCATTTGAAGGTTTTCAAATGCTTGATGTTTTTGCTGAAACATTCTTTGCTGGTTTAAATTCATTTGTTTTACTTTCAATACCAATGTTTATTTTAATGGGAATGGCTGTTGCCAATTCTCCCGCAGGTAAAGATTTATACACAGGATTAGATAGATGGCTTTGGAGAGTTCCAGGTGGACTGGTTATTTCTAATATAGGAGCGTGTTCAATTTTTGCTGCATTAAGTGGATCAAGTCCCGCAACATGTGCCGCTATTGGAACTATGGGAATACCCGAAATGAGAAAAAGAGGGTATTCAGATCAAATAGCTACTGGAACTATAGCAGCTGGTGGAACACTAGGAGTTTTAATTCCTCCAAGCATTGTTTTAATTGTTTATGGAATTGCAACCGGGACATCAATTGGAAGATTGTTTTTATGTGGATTGGTGCCAGGTTTCATGTTGGCAGGAATGTTTGCAATTTGGGCACTTATCCATAGTTATTTTATAGATAAAGATGCTGCAAAAGCTTTGAGAAACAGAGTAAAACCAACATTAAAAGAAAAACTTGAAGTATTACCAAGAATTCTTCCATTCCTAGCAATTATCGCCGGAGTTTTATATGTTTTATATGGTGGGGTTGCTACTCCATCGGAAGCATCTGGAGTTGGAGCGTTCTTAGTTTTTGTCTTGATAGCTGTTGTTTACAAAATTTATCAGCCAAAAAAGATTTGGAACATTGTTAAAGTATCAATGAAGGAAAGTGTAATGATAATGTTTATTATTGCGGCTTCTTATCTTTTTGCATTTACTCTTTCACAACTTTACGTAACTCAGTCATTAGCTCAAAGTATGGTTGAGCTAAGTTCAAATAAGTGGGTTGTATTTATATTAATTAATATATTTCTTTTAATCGCTGGTTTCTTTTTACCTCCGGTTGCTGTGATCGTTATGACCTCTGCAATTTTGTTACCTGTAATAACAACTTTAGGATTTGATCCTTATTGGTTTGCAATTGTATTCACAATCAATATGGAAATAGGATTGATTACTCCTCCTGTTGGACTAAATCTTTATATTATAAAGGGCATTACACCTGACGTGAGCTTGTCTGAAATTTTAAAAGGCTCTATTCCTTTTATGATAATTATGGCATTGGCAATTTTAATTCTATGTATTTTTCCTGAAATTGTTACATGGTTACCTGATAAAATTATGGGTAAAGCACTTGGATACTAAAAAAAAGATTAATAGAAAAGTCTCAGTCGCCCCAATGATGGATTGTACTGATAGGCACGATCGTTTTTTTCTAAGGTTAATAAGCAAAAATGTAATGCTCTATACTGAGATGGTCGCCACTAAATCTGCAATTCACGGAGATAGAAATAAAATTTTATCATTTAGCCCAGAGGAAAAACCTTTAGCTTTACAGGTTGGTGGATCTGACAAAAATGAATTAGCAGAGGTTGCAAAAATTGCAGAGGACATGGGATATGATGAAATAAATATTAATCTTGGATGTCCAAGTAAAAAGGTTCAAAAAAATAAGTTCGGGGCATGTCTAATGAAAGAACCAGATTTAGTAGCGGAATGTATTCATTCTATGGTCAAAGTATGTAAAATTCCTGTAACAGCTAAAACTCGCATAGGTTTTGATGATGTTGAAGATTTTGAATATCTTAATAATTTTATTCATAAATTAAGAGACGTAGGCACTAAAACATTCATTTTGCATGCAAGAAAAGCAATGCTTTCTGGATTGTCACCAAAGCAAAACTTAAATATTCCAAAATTAAATTACAACATGGTTTATGAGATTAAAAAAGCAAATCCAGATTTAGAAATAATTATAAATGGTGGAATAACTAAAGTGAGTGAAATAAATGATCACATGAAATTTTGTGATGGAGTAATGATTGGTAGGTCAATCTACCAAAATCCATATTCACTGGTTGAAATTGAAAAAGAGATATTCAAAACAAATGACAATCCTTCAAGAGAAGAAGTCGTTAAAAAGCTTTTAGAATATTTGGATGATGAAGTAAAGAAGGGAACTAAAGTAAATCATATAATGAGACACACAATTGGATTATATCATGGACAAGTAGGTTCCAAAGATTGGAAAAGATATTTAAGTGATAATATGATGGCGAGAGATTCTGATTTTCAAAAGGCAAAACATATTATGACTATTGTTCAAAATAATGAAAAAGCTAATCAAGTAAGTTCCTAATGGAAACAATTGCTACTGCTGAATTAATAAACTTGTTATTTGTTTTAGCAGTTGCGGCTGCGGGAGCAGGTTTCATGGCTGGATTGTTGGGAGTAGGGGGTGGTATTGTTATGGTTCCTGCGCTTTATTATGCTTTTACTGTTTTGGATTTTGATATCGTTACGAGAATGCATCTTTCGGTCGGAACATCACTTGCAATAATTATTCCTACTTCAATTATTTCAACAATGACCCACAAAGAGTATGATGCTGTTGATTTTAAAATGGTCAGATCATTTGGTGTTTTTATTTTAGCCGGTGTTATTAGTGGAACCTTCTTAGCTGTGAATTTAAAAACTCCTGCATTGGTTTTATTTTTTTCAATTTTTGCCCTTATGGTTGGATTGTTTTTTATTTTTTTAAGAGAAAAATTAGTAGATAACCCAAAACAAATTTCAGCTATTGTAAAAAATATTTCTGGTGTAATTATTGGATTTATATCTGTGCCTTTAGGTATTGGGGGAGGATCTTTAATGGTTCCCTTTATGAGAACTTTTGGATATGACATTAGAAAATCAATAGGCACAGCAGCAGCAGTTGGATTTTTGATTGCTGTAACAGGAACTATTACAATGATAACTGGTGGGAAAATAATTGATAATGTCAATACTCCCTATAGTGTTGGTTACATAAATCTATTAGGCTTTGCAGTATTTGTCCCTGTTACGATGGTTATGGCTCGAATAGGAGCCAAAGTTGTTCATAAAATTGATAAGAAGTTACTCAGTAAAATTTTTGGGATATTTTTAATAATAGTATCAATACGATCGTTTATCGAGTATTTAAGTATAAACTAAAAATACAAAAATTGACCGACACCTTTACAAATCTAAATTACTTTTATTTGATTATTTTGATGGTCATGGCTGCTGTACCAGTTGGTTTTTTTGCTGGACTTTTTGGGATAGGAGGTGGCTTAATATCAGTCCCATTTCTTTTTTTTATATTTGATTTTTTAAATCTCACGGAGGATTACACAATGCACTTAGCTGTTGGTACTGCATTTTTCATAACAATATTTACCTCTACAGCTTCAGTTCTTACGCATAGAAAACATAATGCAGTTGATTTAAGTATTTTAAAAATTTTTGGATTATTTGTTATTTTAGGAGTTTTTTTTGGATCCTTTTTAGCAGCTATTTTAAAAACAAAATATTTAGTTCTTTTTTTTTCAATTGTTGTTTTCATTTTTGGTGCTTACTTGCTTTTACAACAAGAAAATTCAAATAAAATCAAACCTAGTTTTGGTTTTTTTTCCAAAGCTATTTTAGGCTTTATATCTGGTTCAATTTCTGCACCTATGGGTATTACAGGTGCAATGATGAATGTTCCTATATTAAGATTTTTTGGATATCCAATTACAAAAGCTATTGGTAGTGCCGCTGCTATCGGTTGGGTTATTTCCATTTCTGGTACAATAGGATTTTTTTCAACTGGCCTTTATTTAGATGTTAGTCTGCCTTTAAGCATTGGTTTTGTAAATATTCCAGCTTTTTTAATATTTATTCCAATAACAACCATAATGGCAAGAGTAGGAGTAAATACAATACATAAAATGAGTAAAATTAAAGCTCAAAGAATGTTTGGAGTTTTTCTCTATGTTATTGGGACAATTTTTATATTTAGATATTTTAGTTTATAATTAATCTATAATTATGAGAGAAATTATTAAAGTTGTTAAAGAAAAACTTGTAGCTAAATATTTGAAAGATGGTTCTATTAAAAACTATTCAAAAACAACTAAGAAATTTAAGCCAAGAATAAAAGCAAGATTAAGAAAAAATAAACAAATTATAGGTAAAAATATTGGTAATTTTTTTGATTGGATTAAAGGCGCAGAGTTAGTTGAGTTGAAAGAATGTAATACTAAAGAAGATCCTGTAAGACCAGAACTTGATAATACTTTTAGAAGAAGTTATGGAAGAAAAATTTTTGGGGTTAAGTATAAAAGAGAAATCCATGCTGTCATGTGTTTTGCTTATACGAATGAAATACCAAAGTCTGTAGAAGAGCTAGATATTATGAGTCAAGATGCTCATTTGCAGAGCACTCTAAGAGGACAAAATGTAGGCAAAATTGCAATTGCTTATACTGTTTGGTCTAAAAAAAAAGGTGGTGGTAAATTAATTGTCAAAGAAGTATTTAACAAAATAAAAAAATCAAATCATCTCAACAGATTAGTTACTTTGTCTCCTTTAACAGATATGGCTTATAAATTTCATATTAAAAATGGCGCTAAACTAATTAGTGTAAATGAAACAACCCAAAATTTTGAATATAAAGTTATTAAGAATAAGAAGTACTAAAGAAAAAGGGTGGCTTCAGTCTCCCTCTACCACCCATATTTAAAAAATATTCGATTCTCTTTGCGAATCAAAATATTTTTTTTAAAAAAATTATCTTATTGTGCACGTAAAAATTGAAATAATCAAAAAACCTCAATTTAAACACATGGTTTATATTTAAAATAATTTAAATAGTGTTACCTTTTAATATGGCTCAAAAAAAAAGAGATAATAATAAATCTAATAGTCGAGATAGTAAAAAGGGTAAATTTGATATGAACCCGTTTAATTTCATTGAACAAGGTAAATATAAATTAGAGAACTTCTATAAAAAATTACAAAAAGATAGAGCAATAAGCAAAAAAAGGTCTGAAAAGCAGAGAATTATCAATGAAAAAAGAGAATTAGAAATTCAAAAAAAACAAGCTCAAAGAGAAAAAGAAGAGAGAATAAAAGAGGAAAAAAAACAAATTCTTAAGCAAAGAAGACTAATTATTGAAAATGAAAAGCAAATTAAAAAAAATGAGGAAAAAAGAAAAAAAATTGAAGCTAAGAGAATATTTATTGAACAACAAAAATTAAAAGATGAGGAAGCTAAAAAAATAAGAGAGGATACTAGAAAGATCAAAGAGGAAGAACTCAGATTAAGAATGCTAGAGAGACAAAGAGCTCGAGAAGAAAAAATAAAAGCAAAAGAACAAGCTTTAAAAGAAAAGGAGATTAAAGCAAAGCAACTAAGAGAGGAAAAAGAAAGAGAAAGACAAGAACAAATTAGACTTGATGAGATAGAGAGACAAAAAAGATTAGATGAAGAGCAAAGAACAAGAGAAGCTGCTAAAAGATTAAAATATGAGGAGGAAAAACTTAAAGAATCAGAGATAAGGTTAAAAGAAATTGAAAATGAGAGACAAAAAGAGATAGAAAGACAAATCTTAAAAGAGCAAGCAGAACAGAGAGTTAAAGAAGAAGAGTTAAGACTCAAAGAGGAAAAAATTAAAGTAGAAGAAGAGGAGAGATTTTTACGTCAAAAAGAAGAATATGAAAGAAAAGAGAAATTAAGAAAAGAAGAAGAGGAGCAAAAAAGAATTGAGGAGGAAAAAGAAAGAGAAATAAAACAGAAATTAGAGGAAGAACAGAGAATTCAAGAGGAAGAGAGAAGATTGAAAGAGTGGGAAGAAAAATTTGATTTAGAGCAAAAAAAGAAAGAAGAAGAATTAATTAAAAAATTTTATGGTGATAACTCATCAAATAAAACTGAACCTGAAGAAAAGAATGATTAATTAAATTTTTTGGTCGTATTCACCAATTTTGCCTGTTTTTTGAAGTAAAGAATCTATAAATCTAAATATTTTTAATTTCCTATCATCAGATGTAGGACTTTCCGTTACAATTACTAACGAGGGTTTATTAGAGGATGCTCTTATCAAACCCCATGAGCCATCTTTAAAAGAAAATCTAACTCCATTTACTGTCAAGATTTCCTCAATTTCCTGGTTATCTATTTTAACTTTTTCATTTTTCATTTTTTCAATATCTTTAACAATTTTATCTACCAATGCATATTTGTCCTCATCCTTACAATAAGGAGCCATTGTAGGCGTTTGAAATGTTTTTGGAATTTCTTTAATGATTTCATTCATTTTTTTATCTTGATTATCTAATAAATGACAAACTTGGATTGCTGAATTGATACCATCATCATACCCATAACCCAAAGGTTCATTGAAAAAAAAGTGTCCACTTTTTTCAAATCCAGCTAAAGCGTTTTCATTGTTAACTTTTCTTTTGATGTGTGAATGGCCAGTTTTCCAATAAATTGTTTTACATTTATTAGAATTTAATAATTTATCATTCGCATACAATCCTGTTGACTTTACATCCACTACAAAAACTGAATTTTTATATTTATTTGATAAACTTCTTGCAATTAATAATCCTATTTTATCTGAAAATATTTCATTTCCATCATTATCAATTACTCCTACTCTATCACCATCACCATCGAATCCAAATCCGATATCAGCATTATTTTTTTTTACAGCATCTGAAATTGCATGTAACATTTTTAAGTCTTCTGGATTAGGATTATATTTAGGGAAGGTCCAGTCTAAATTACAATCAAGTTCTATTACGTCACAACCAATTCCACGTAAAATATCAGGAGCAAAAATTCCCGCAGTTCCATTACCGCAAGCTACGACTGCTTTTATTTTTTTTTTAATTTTATTGTTATCTATTAAGCTTTGTTTATATATGTCTTGAAAATTTTCTATTTTTTTTTCCTGACCTTGTCCGTTTACAAAGTTTTCACTTAATGTTATTTCTTTTAATTCTCTCATTTCTTCAGGTGCATGTGTTAATCCTTTCCTAATACCCATTTTTACACCTGTCCAACCATTATCATTATGACTTGCAGTTACCATTGCAACAGCATCAGAATTAAAATGGAATTGTGCAAAATAAACCATCGGAGACAAAGACAAACCTACATCTTCAACATAACAACCCGTTGAAACCAAACCTTTTTTAAGCGCTGCTTTTATATCTTCGCTATATGAACGATAATCATGACCAACAATAACTTTTGGATTATTTTTATTTGTTTCTTTTGTAATTTGTGTGCCTAGTCCTTTGCCAAGATTCGTTATGCCAAGGAGATTTATGTCTCTTTCATACAACCATCGAGCGTCATACTCTCTAAATCCATAGGGGTCGATTTTTAAATTTATTGACATTATTGTTAATTACTTACATTTTTTTTAATTTTTTTATTGATTTTTTTTCCTTGTGTTCTATAAATGTTCTATTGATTTGTTGTTTATATAGTGTATTAACGCTAAACGTACACAACATATAGTTGTTTTCGTACTAATAACAAAATATAATACAAAAATATGAATAAAATTCTATCGCAGGCCCTAAAGAAAGCTGTCTCTGAATATAACCCACAAGTTAAAGAGTTAGAAAAGAATAATAGACCGGACCTTTTTTCACTTAATAATGAAACTGAACTTTTTCAGAATGATAAAGGTATTATAATTAAAATAGATCGTTCACGAGACGCAAATTTAACCGATTTTGGTAAGGCAACTTTAAAAGACAGATATCTTGGTCACAATGAATCTTATCAAGATTTATTTGCAAGGGTAGCAAGCACATATGCTGACGATAATCTACATGCACAAAGAATTTATAACTACATAAGCAATCTTTGGTTCATGCCAGCAACCCCAGTTTTGTCGAATGGTGGAACGAAAAGAGGATTGCCCATTTCCTGTTTTTTGAACGAAGCTTCAGATAGTCTAGGTGGTATTTTAGATCTTTGGAGTGAAAATGTTTGGCTAGCTGCTAAGGGTGGAGGTATAGGAAGTTACTGGGGTAATTTAAGATCAATTGGTGAAAAGATTGGTAAGGTTGGAAAAACTTCTGGGATAATTCCATTTATTAAAGTTATGGACTCTTTAACTATGGCAATCAGTCAAGGATCTTTAAGAAGAGGTTCGGCTGCTTGTTATCTTCCTATTGATCATCCTGAAATAGAAGAGTTTATTGAAATGCGAAGACCCACTGGAGGTGATCCAAACAGAAAAGCTTTAAATTTACATCATGGAGTTTTAGTTTCAGACGCATTTATGCGCGCTGTTGAAACTGACGATCAGTGGGCACTTAAAAGTCCAGCTGACGGATCTATTCAACAAACTATATCTGCAAGAAATTTATGGATTAGATTGTTAACAGCTAGAATTGAAACTGGTGAGCCATACATTATCTATATTGATACAGTTAACAGACAAATCCCGCAACACCATAAACTTGCAAACTTAACTGTAAAAACTTCTAATCTATGTAGCGAAATAACTCTCCCTACAGGTATTGATAAAGATGGAAGAGACAGAACAGCTGTTTGTTGTTTATCATCCTTAAATCTAGAAAAATATGATGAATGGAAAGATGATCCAAACATGATTAGTGATGTAATGAGATTTTTAGATAATGTCTTATCAGACTTTATCAATAAGGCTCCAGACCAATTTAAAGATGCGAAATATTCTGCGGAAAGAGAAAGAAGTGTTGGTCTTGGAGTAATGGGTTTTCATTCGTTTTTACAAAAACATAGAATTCCACTTGAGTCTGTTATGGCTAAATCTTGGAATAAAAAGATATTCAAACAAATAGATGAACAAGTTAATAAAGCATCAAAAGAATTAGCTGAAGAGAGAGGCGCATGTCCTGATGCAGAGGAATATGGATTTAATGAGAGATTTTCCAATAAGACAGCAATTGCGCCAACAGCCTCTATTTCTATTATTTGTGGAGGAGCTTCTCCTGGTGTTGAACCAATTGCAGCCAATAGTTATACACACAAAACTTTATCTGGATCCTTTAATGTTAGAAACAGATACTTAGAAGAGATCTTAGAAAGTCATGGTAGAAACGATGACGAAACTTGGTCAACAATAACAACTAATCAAGGATCAGTATCTCACTTAGATTTTTTAACTGATTTAGAAAAAGATGTTTTTAAAACTGCTTTTGAGTTAAATCAAAAGTGGATTGTTGAACTGAGTGGAGACAGAACTCAATATATCTCCCAAGCACAATCAGTAAATTTATTTTTACCGGCTGATGTTCATAAAAAAGAATTACATAGAATTCATTTTGATGCATGGAAAAAAGGTCTTAAAAGCCTTTACTATTGTAGATCAAAATCAATTCAAAGAGCTGAAAATATCAACAACGCAAAATCGACTGATGTTACAGCCAATGTATATAAATCAAAAAACCAACAAACTAACGATCAACCAGAATATGAGGAGTGTTTATCATGTCAGTAGCAGATAAAATTAAGACAGAAAATAAAGAAATAATTCAACCTAAAAAGATGGGTTTATTAGTTGAGAACCCTGTATATAAGCCATTTAGATATCCGTGGTGTTATGATGCTTGGTTAACTCAACAAAGAATACATTGGTTACCTGAAGAAGTCCCTCTTGGAGATGATGTAAGAGATTGGCAAAAAAACTTGTCTCAACCAGAAAAAAATCTCTTAACGCAAATTTTTAGATTTTTTACTCAAGCGGATGTTGAAGTAAACAATTGCTATTTAAGACATTACACAACAGTGTTTAAGCCAACAGAGGTTCTAATGATGATGACTGCTTTTGCATCTATGGAAACAGTTCACGTAGCAGCTTATTCTCATTTGCTTGATACAATTGGAATGCCTGAATCAGAATATTCAGCTTTCATGAAATATAAAGAGATGAAAGATAAATATGATTACATGCAAGGATTTAATGTTAACTCAAAAGAAGATATTGCCAAAACTGTTGCTGTATTTAGTGCTTTCACAGAAGGACTTCAGTTATTTGCAAGTTTTGCAATTTTGTTAAATTTTCCAAGACACAATAAAATGAAAGGCATGGGCCAGATAGTAACATGGTCGGTTAGAGACGAAACTCTTCATTGTAATTCTATGATAAGAATTTTTAAAGAGTTTATAAAAGAAAATCCTGAAATCTGGACGCCAAAATTAAAAAAAGAACTTTATGAAGCTTGTAGAACGATAGTTGAGCATGAAGATTCTTTTATTGATTTAGCTTTTGAAATGGGTCCAATGGAAGGTTTAACTGCACAAGAGGTTAAAGATTACATTAGGTTTATTGGAAATAGAAGATTAGTTCAACTAGGTCTTGAACCAATTTATGATGTGGAAAAAAATCCTCTAGGATGGCTTGATACAATGTTGAATGCTGTTGAGCACATGAACTTTTTTGAAGGTCGTGCAACAGAGTATTCTAAAGCATCAACCCAAGGTACTTGGGTAGAAGCATTTAGCTAATTCATTTGAAATATAAAAAATATTTTAGAAAAACTAGTCTTAAGCAGAATGGTGTAGGTAATTTTTTTCTAAAAGAAGTAAAAAGAAAAAGCCCAAAAACTTTTTTAGAAGTTGGAGTTTTTCATGGAGTAACAGCAAGAAATGTTTGTGAACTACTGCATTTAATTCATAAAAGTGACTTTAAATATATTGGCTTAGATTTATTCGACGAAAATGATGAAAATAAGTCAGAAGTAATACCAAGTACTTATTTTTCTAATCCATTTAAAAAACTATACTTTAAATATATCAAAAAGCAAAATCCATATAGCAAAGCTGCAGTGGAAGATCTTTTAAAAAAGTTCAAAGATAATATTACGTTAATTAAAGGTAATTCTAATTTAATTTTAAAAAAAATTGATATGTCAAAAATTGACTATGTTTTTTTAGATGGTGGACACACCTATGAGACAGTTAAAAATGACTTAGAGTGTTGTCTAGAGGTTGTTCAATCTAATGGAACAATAATGTGTGATGATTATAATTTTGGTCATCTACCAGATGTAAAAAAGGCAATAGATGAATTTGTTAAAAACAATAAATTAAAATGTGAAATCTTATTTGATGGTAGATTTGCAAAAATAGAAAGGTAACTATCTTTGGTTTAGCTGAACAACTTTTCTGTGTTGATTTCCTTTATAACTTGCTAATGGCCTAATTAATTTATTAGCAGCATGTTGTTCCATTATATGAGCTGACCATCCTGTAATTCTCGAAATAACAAATATTGGAGTAAAAAAATCAGTATCAAAACCCATTAAATGGTAAGTGGGACCAGTAGGATAATCAACGTTTGGATGAATGTTTTTTCTATCTATCATCACTTTTTCAACAATATCATAAATTTTTTCAAATTTTTTATCTTTTTTTATTTTTGCAACTTTGGCAAAATATTTTCTCATAGTTGGAACCCTTGAGTCTCCTGATTTATACACTCTGTGCCCAAAACCCATTACTACCTCTTTTTTATCCAATGCATTATTTATCCACTTGAGAGCGTTATTAGGAGATTTAATTTTATTCATCATGTGCATTACTTCTTCATTAGCACCACCATGGAGAGGACCCTTTAGACTAGCTATTGCTCCAGTTATTGCTCCATGGATATCTGACAAACTACTAGTAATAGTCCTTGCAGTAAATGTTGATACGTTAAAACTGTGTTCTGCGTATAAAATCAAAGAAACATCAAAAGCTTTTACAATTTCTTTTTGTGGGACCTTACCAAAACACATATAAAAAAAGTTTTCTGCTATATTTAAATTTTTTTTTGGTTTAATAATCTTTTTTCCTTTTCTTATTCTGTAAAAAGCAGCTAGTGCAGTTGGAGTTTTTGCTAAAATTCTTATAGCTTTTCTCATATTTGCCTCTTGAGAAGAGTCAGGTGTCTCTTTGTCTTCAAGCCCCATTATACTTACAGCAGTCCTAGCAACATCCATCGGATGAGATTTTTTGGGCATTTTTTTAATTATTGAATAAAGATCTTTTGATAAATCCCTATTATTCTTTTCCTCTTTTTCAAACTGTCTTAGTTGTATTGTGTTAGGTAAATCTTTATTTAAAATTAAATAGGCCACTTCTTCAAATCTGCAATATTCGCATAGATCTTGTGCTGCATACCCTCTATATGTTAAGGAATTTATTTCGGGCATAACTTTAGAAACTTCTGTCTCGTCAACTACTATTCCAAGCAACCCTTTTTTTATATCATCACTCATTATTCATGTCCCTCTGTACTAAAGTTGTAAATTTTTTCGTCCAAATCATTATATTTTTCATAGTCAACAAGTTCATATAATCTTTTTCTTGATTGCATTTTATCGATGATATTGTTTTGGTGTCCATTTGCATAAATGTCTCGCAATCCGTCTTCAACATTTTTCATCGCTAGTCGCTGTGTAGTGACTGGATAGATTACGATATTATAACCAAAATTTTCTAATTCTTTGTAATTGAATAATTTAGACTTTCCAAACTCTGTCATATTAGCTAGTAAATAACAGGAAAGTTCTTTTCTAACTTTCTCAAATTCTTTTTCATCTTGTAATGCTTCAGGAAAAACTATTTCTGCTCCAGCATCAATGTATGCTTTACATCTTTCTATCATTTTATCTATTCCTTCTACGCTCTTTGCATCAGATCTAGCTATAATCTTGAAGTTTTCATCTTTTTTTGCTGATACACATTCCTTAATTTTTTTTACCATAGCATCAGTTGATATCAGTTCTTTATTATCAAGATGCCCACATCTTTTTCTCTCAATTTGATCTTCCAAGTGGACAGCAGAAATTCCAAATTCTTCAAAAGTTTGAATTGTTTCTTTACAGGATTTAAATCCTGTATCAATATCAACAATTGTTGGTAGATTTGTCACTCTTGAGATAAGAAAAGATCGTGTACTTACATCCTGCAAAGTAGTTAAACCAATATCTGGAAAGCCAAGATCATTTGCCATAACTGCACCAGATACATAAACTGCATCATACCCAATTTCCTCAATTAGTTTTGCAGTCAAAGGATTATATGCTCCAGGAACTCTTAAAATTTTGTTTGATTTTAATTTATTAACAAAATCCCTTCTTTTTTGGCTCGGTTTTTTTTCTATAAAATGCATTAGAAAATCCCCTTTTTAAAATTTCTTTTTAGTTTACTTTTTTTTACTTCAATATTTAATCTATGAAGTTGACCTGATTTTAATTTTTTTAAATTTTGTACTATTCTTAAAAATCTGCCGATTTCTTTTTTATCTAAAATATTCTCCGTTAGAGTTATGAATTTATTTATGTAGTTTTGTCTTTTAAAAGGACGTGAGCCATAAGGATGAGCATCTGCAACACCTTGTTCCTCAGTAATTTTTTTGCCATTGTTGAGAGTTATTACCACTCTTGCACCAAATGCTTTTTTTCTAGGGTTTGGATCATGATAATTTTTGGTCCATTTTTTATCCTCATGAGTTTTTATAGATCTCCAAATTTTGATTGTACTTTTTCTCATTGCTCTTGCTTTTGTGTATGATTTTACGTGATGCCAAGTACCATCCTCAAGTGCAACAGCAAATATATACATTATTGAATGGTCTAAAGTTTCTCTACTAGCGTTAGGATCCATTTTTTGTGGATCATTTGCTCCTGTCCCAATCACGTAATGAGTATGGTGACTAGTATGGATATCTATTTTTTTTATTTGATTTAGATTTGGAACTTTATTTTTAAGTTTTTTGGCTAAGTCAATTAAAGCTTGAGATTGATATTCAGCAGAATATTCTTTTGTGTAAGTTTCAAGTATTGCTTTTTTAGCTTCACCTTTTTTTGGTAAGGGAACTTTATAAAAAGCTTTTTTTCCATCTAGTATTCTTGCTATGACACTATCTTCTCCCTCATAAATTGGACTTGGAGCTCCTTCACCACGCATAACTCTATCTACAGCCTCTATGGCAAGTTTTCCTGCATGCGCTGGAGCATATGCTTTCCAACTTGAAATCTCACCTTTTCTAGATTGTCTCGTCGAAATTGTTGTATGTAATGCTTGCTGAATGGCTTGATAAATAGTTTCAGTTTTTAACCTTAACATTGAACCAATTCCGGCTGCAACACTTGGACCTAAGTGAGCTATATGATCTACCTTATGTTTATGCAAACATATACCTTTCACTAAATTTACTTGAACTTCATAGGCAGTTATAATTCCCCTTAAAAGATCTAATCCATTTTTTTTATTTTGTTGAGCAACACTTATTAGAGGAGGAATATTATCTCCTGGATGACTATAATCAGCAGCTAAAAAAGTATCATGAAAATCTAATTCTCTCACAGCAGTTCCGTTCGACCAAGCTGCCCACTCACAATCAAATTTTAATTTACTATCAACACCAAATAACGTTGCGCCATTTTTTCTTAAATGTTTAAGAGCCATTTCCCTAGACGAAACTACAGGTCTTCTATTAAGAGATGCTATTGCAACAGATGCATTGTCAATTATTCTATTTATAGCCATTTCAATTGCATCTTTATTTAATTTTGAATTATCGCTTGCAATTTCCGCAATTTTCCAAGCAAGCTGATTTTTTTTTGGTAGATGAATTTTAGATGGGTAAACTTTTACTTTATGAATTATCAAATTAACTCCTAATTAACAAATTTGTTTTAATAGCTAAAAAAAAATAATCAATATTAAAGATATTTTGATACTATTTTTTCAATACCAATAAAGTCTTTTACTAAGTGATTATGGTAAATTTCAGTTGTATTTTTTTCAGTATACCCATCCTCCATTAAAATGACTGGTATGCCAGCGCTCTTAGCTGCATTAGCATCGGTTTCACTATCTCCAATCATTAATGATTTTTTTATGTCACCATCTAATATTTCTATAACAGAAGTTAGATGCCTTGGATCAGGTTTACAGTAATCAAAAGTATTGTGGCCAGCTACATATTCAAAAAAATCATAAATGCCAATTTTTTTTAAAAGATCGACAGCCAGGTAATCTGTCTTATTTGTGCAAACAGCCATAGAAATTTTATTCTTCTTTGACCATATTAAAAAATCCATCACACCATTAATTAAAGTGCTTTCATTAACAATATTTTTTCCGTAAAAGTCTGTAAAATCTTTTATCATTTCTTTTTTAACATTTTCATCTCGAACTTTCCCAAACTCCTTTTTAGCTTGTCCCCAAATTGATCTTCCAAGCATTGCTCCAGCACCTTGACCAACAAGATTTCTTATTTCTTCAGTTGACTTAGTAGGATAACCAAATTTTTTCATCACATGATTATGAGCATTCATCAAATCAGGAGCTGTATCAACTAAAGTTCCATCTAAATCGAAAAGAATTGTAAATTTTTGCCTCATAATTAAAAGTTTTTTTAAGAAATATTTTGTGAATTAAGAAACATATACACTTAATATAAAGAATTTAATAGATGAAACAATTAAATTTACAGCAGCTTCAAAGTAATCTTAGAAAAAAATTTTTAAAAGAAGGTGTGATAATGGTTGGTCCTGAAACAGTATTTTTTTCAAAAGATACCAAGATAGGAAAGAATGTTACTATAGAGCCTTACGTTGTAATTGGTTCAAAAGTTAAAATTGGAAACAATGTTACTATAAAATCCTTTTCACATTTGGAAAATTGTAAAATAGAAAATAAAGTCGATATTGGTCCCTATGCTAGAATAAGACCTGGTACTGTCTTAAAAAATGGTGCAAGAGTTGGAAATTTTGTTGAAATTAAAAAAAGTACTTTAGGTATAAATTCAAAAGTAAACCATTTAACATATATTGGTGATAGCCAAATTGGCAAATCAGTAAATGTTGGAGCAGGAACAATTACTTGTAACTATGACGGAGTAAAAAAAAATAAAACCAAAATTAAAGATAAAGTATTTATTGGTTCAAATTCGTCATTGGTTGCGCCATTAACAATCGAAGAGGGAAGTGTAATTGGTGCTGGATCTGTAATCACAAAAAATGTAAAAAGAAAATCTTTAGCTCTAACAAGAAGTTTACAGACTGAAATCAAAAATTATAAAAGAAAGTCTAAATAGTTATGTGTGGAATAATTGGAATTAATAGCAATAAACCCGTATCAGCAACTATAATTAATTCTTTAAAAAAATTAGAATATAGAGGTTATGATTCTGCTGGTATGGCAACTCTCTATAATGGATTGATAAACGAAGTTAAATCTGAGGGCAGAGTAGAAAATTTGGAAAAAAATTCCTTAATTCAAAACATGGAGGGAACTATTGGTATTGGTCATGTGAGATGGGCAACTCACGGGCTCCCTAATAGTGTTAATGCTCATCCACATTCTTCCCAAAATGTTTCTGTTGTTCATAATGGAATTATTGAAAACTCAACAATTTTGAAAAAATTTTTAATTGGTAAAGGTCACAAATTTAAATCTCAGACTGATACAGAGGTGATAGTCCATTTAATCACTGAAAATCTTAAAACAGAAAATATTGTTAATTCAATTCAAAAAACTTTGAAGTCGTTACACGGAAGCTTTGCACTTGGTATAATTTTTAAAGATCAACCAGATTTAATTGTTGGTGCAAGAAGAGGTTCACCATTAGCTGTTGGTTATGGCCCAAATGAGAACTATCTGGGTTCAGACTCTTATGCGCTTAAATCGATGACGAATAAGATTACGTATTTAAATGATGGTGAATTCTGCATTATTAAAAAAGATCATGTAGAATTTTTTAGTGAGGAAGGAATTAAAATTAATAAAAAAGTTTTAGAGTTGTCCTCTGCAGAAGAAAAATATGACAAAGGTGATTATAAACATTTTATGGCTAAAGAAATTGAGGAACAACCAAACACAATTAGAAATGGTATTAATGAGTATATAGATATGTCCAATAAAGATATTAGTATTTATAATTTTCCTTGGAAAAGTAATGAGATATCATCAATAACCTTGATTGGATGTGGAACAGCGTATCATTCATGTTTAATGGCAAAATATTGGTTTGAGGAAATAACATCATTAGATGTTAATATAGATATAGCATCAGAATTTAGATACAGAAAAAATAGACTCAAAAAAGAGACACTTTATGTATTTGTATCACAATCTGGAGAAACAGCGGATACTTATGCAGCTTTAGATCTTTGTAAAAAAAGTGGTGTTAAAACGTGTGCAGTTGTAAATGTAGTAGAAAGTTCAATTGCAAGAGACGCTGAATTTGTATTACCAATACATTGTGGAACTGAAATAGGTGTTGCTTCAACCAAAGCATTTCTAGGACAAATACTAATTCTATATATTTTAGCCTTGAAACTTGCTTTATTGAGAAAGGATATTGAAAAAGCTCAATTTGACAAAAAAATTGACGATCTTAAAAATTTACCAAAACTTGTTAAGCAAACATTATTGATTGATAACAAAATACAAACAATTTCAAATACCTTTAATGAGGCAAAGGGCTCTATGTTTTTGGGACGAGGTTTTTCTTATCCAATTGCTCTTGAGGGTGCATTAAAACTAAAAGAATTATCATACATTCACGCCGAAGGTTATCCTGCTGGTGAGATGAAACATGGACCTCTTGCATTAATAGAGGAGGGCATGCCAGTTGTAGTTTTGGCTCCAAGAGATAATTATTATAAAAAAACGATTTCAAATATGCAGGAGGTAATTGCAAGAGGAGCTAAAGTTTTGTTAATCACAAATAAAAGTAAAGATGAGGTAATTTCAGAAAATATTTGGGAGAAAATCGAAGTTGAAAGCACTAATGAAGATCTACTACCTTTTCTTTTGACCATTCCTTTGCAAAAATTAGCTTATTATTCAGCTCTAAAAAAGGGTTATGACATTGATAAACCTAGAAATTTAGCAAAGTCAGTAACCGTTGAATAATAGAAAAATTCTGATACAACAATCTTGAGTTGAAAATGAAAAATTGGAAAGTTAATAGTTGGAGAAAATATCCTGTAAAACATATTCCGGAATATCCGGATAAAAAAGAATTGGATCAAGTTTTGAATAAAATCAAAACTTTTCCTCCTTTGGTTTTTGCTGGTGAAACAAGACATTTGAAACAACAACTTGCTGAAGTTGTGGATGGAAAAGCCTTTTTATTGCAAGGCGGAGATTGTGCAGAAAGTTTTGCAGAATTTCATCCAGATAATATTCGAGATACATTTAAAGTTATTCTTCAAATGTCATTAGTTTTAACTTATTCAGCATCTTTACCTGTTGTTAAACTTGGAAGAATAGCTGGTCAGTTTTCAAAACCAAGAAGTGCTCCAACTGAAATACAGGGTGGCAAAGAATTACCAAGTTATTTAGGTGACAACATAAATGCAATTGATTTTACAGAAAAAGCAAGAAGACCAGATCCAAAAAGAATGTTTAAAGCTTATTCGCAATCAGCTTCAACCTTAAATATTTTGAGAGCTTTTTCGAAAGGTGGTTTTGCTGATTTAAACAAAGTTCATTTGTGGAACTTAGATTATATTAAGAAAAGTCCTCAAGCAAAAAAATTTAAAGAGTTAGAGGATAAAATTGCTGATGCACTAGCATTCATGGAAGCTTGTGGAATAACTTCTGATTTTAATAATAGATTGTATACAGTAAATTTCTGGACTTCACATGAGGCTTTGCATTTACCTTTTGAGGAAAGCATGACCAGAGTTGACTCTACTACTGGAGAATACCATGATACTTCAGCTCATTTTGTTTGGATTGGTGACAGAACAAGACAGATTGATGGTGGTCATGTAGAATTTTGTAAAGGTATTGAAAACCCTATAGGAATAAAATGTGGACCAACTTCTAAGCCAGATGAAATTGTAAAAATTTGTGAATTAATAAATCCAAATAATGATAAGGGTAAGATCACTCTAATATCTAGGTTTGGTCACAAGAATGTAGAAAAATTTTTACCGAAATTGATTAGAGGAATAAAAAAAGAAGGTTTAAATGTTGTTTGGTCATGCGATCCAATGCATGGAAATACTATTAAATCAACAACTGGTTTTAAAACAAGACCTTTTAACGATGTTGTTAGTGAGGTTAAAAATGTATTCGCTGTTCATCAGTCTGAAGGTTCTTATGCTGGTGGTTTACATGTTGAAATGACTGGACAAGATGTGACAGAGTGTACAGGGGGCGCAAGAAAAATATCTGATGCAGATTTATCTAGCAGATATCACACTCATTGTGATCCTCGTTTAAACTCAGATCAAGCAATTGAATTAGCTTTTTTAATTTCTGATGAGATTAAAAAGAATAGCAGCTATTCAAAAAATGCTATTCAAGCGGCATCTTAGACTGTTGTTTTCAAATCAATATAAATTAAATAATAAGATATGAATCCTGGAGAAAAAGTAAAATATATATCAAATTGGATTAAGAGTTATGTTGATCAAATGCCAAACAAAGCTCAATCTTTAGTTATTGGTATTTCGGGAGGCATTGACTCCTCTGTGTCAAGTACTTTGAGTGCTATGACAGGTTTAAAAACTATTGTTTTAACTATGCCAATTAAACAAAAGGAAAATCAGCATGATTTAAGTTTAAAACATCAGGAATGGTTAATAAAGAAATTTAAAAATGTTGAAGCTCATACTATAAGTCTAGACAAATTATTTGACACATTTTCATCAACGTTAAATAAATTTGATAATGAACATGGTTATGCGAATTCTAGAGCAAGGTTAAGAATGACAACTCTTTACCAGGTTGCTGCAGCTAATAAAGGTATTGTTGTTGGAACTGGAAATAAAGTTGAAGATTTTGGTGTTGGTTTTTACACAAAATATGGTGATGGTGGTGTTGATATTTCTCCAATAGCAGATTGTAACAAAACAGAAGTGTGGGAATTAGGTAAAGAACTTGGAATATTAAAAGAGATAATTGATGCTCCCCCAACAGATGGCTTGTGGGATGACGGCAGAACAGATGAAGGTCAGTTAGGATTCAATTATAGTGAATTGGAGGATGCAATGAGCAACCCAAACTCACCACATAGAATCCAATACGAAAAAATTAGAAATCAAAACTTGCATAAAATGGAGCCTATTCCAGTTTGTAAGATTCCCAATTAATCAATTAGATTAACAAATCCCCAAATAAGGTATATTTCTTAATCATCAACGATGGATATTTATTTAACAAATAATTTAACAAATCAAAAAGAGCAGTTCATTCCAAAAAATAAAGAGGAAATAGGAATGTATGTTTGTGGACCAACTGTTTATGATGATCCACACATTGGTAATGCAAGACCATTAGTTGTATTTGATATCTTATTTAAATTACTTAAAAATAATTTTGCAAAAGTAACTTACGTTAGAAATATTACTGATATTGATGACAAGATTATCAAATCGTCTCAAGAACAAAAAATTTCCACAAAAGAACTTACTGAAAAAGTAACTTCAAGTTTTCAAAAAGATTGTGAATTTTTGAATTGTGAAAGTCCAACTCATCAACCTAAAGCTACAGAACATATAGACCTAATGATAGAAATGATTACTGAACTTATTGAAAAAGGTTTTGCTTACGAAAATCAAAAACATGTTTATTTTGAAGTAAAAAAATTTGCTGATTATGGAAAATTATCAAATAAAAATTTAGATGAGTTGATTGCTGGATCAAGAGTAGAAATTAGTGAAAATAAAAAAAATTCTGAGGATTTTGTTTTATGGAAACCATCGACTAATAATGAACCGAATTGGGAATCTCCTTGGGGAAAAGGCAGACCAGGCTGGCATTTGGAATGTTCTGCAATGTCCAAAAAATTTTTGGGTAATGAATTTGATATTCACGGCGGTGGTATAGATTTAATTTTTCCACATCACGAAAATGAAATAGCACAATCTAGATGTGCAAATGAAACAAAAATTTTTGCGAAATATTGGATCCATAACGCTTTTATCACAATGTCTAATGAGAAAATGGCTAAGTCCCAAGGCAACATCTTAAAGATTAAAGATTTTAGAAATAAGATTAGTGGTCAAATAATCAGATTAGCTCTAATGAGCACACATTACAAACAACCACTTGATTGGAATGATAAGTTATTAAGTGATTGTGAAAATATTTTAGATAAATGGTACAGAGTCTATTCATCTGATTTTAAATCTATAAAAGTTTCAGATGAAATTTTAAAGCCATTATACGAAGATTTGAATACACCTGGTTATATTGCAAATCTTCATAATTTATTTGAAAAAGCCTCTAAAGGAGAGAACATTAATTTGTTCATATCGGCATGCAAGTTTATTGGCTTGATGAATGAAAGTAGAGAACAATGGAATAACTTTAAAAAGAATAAAGTTTCTATTAGTGAGTCTGAAATTAAAAGCATGCTTAGTTTGAGAGATAAAGCTAGAGAAAATAAGAATTATAAAGAAGCAGATAGAATTAGAGATGAACTTAATGACAAAGGTGTTTTAATAGAGGACAAAGATGGTAAAACACTCTGGAAATTTAAATGAGCAAAGAGAAATTATACATATTTGACACAACTCTTAGGGATGGAGCTCAAACTCAGGGCGTTGACTTTTCTTTAGAGGATAAAGAAAAAATTGCCTCAGCTTTAGACAATTTAGGCGTTGATTATATTGAAGCTGGATGGCCTGGTGCTAATCCAACAGATACAGAATTTTTTCAAAAAAAACATAATTTTAAAAATTCAAAGTTGACATCATTTGGTATGACCAAAAGATCAGGAAGAAGTGCAGAAAATGATACTGGTTTATCAGCACTCATGAATTCAAACACTTCTGCTGTTTGTTTAGTAGGAAAGTCTTGGGATTTTCATGTTGATGTAGCTTTAGGAATATCAAATGACGAAAATTTAGATAATATTTCTGAAAGTGCTAAACATTTTGTAAAAGCAAAAAAAGAATTCATGTTTGATGCTGAGCATTTTTTTGATGGTTATAAAGCAAATCCAAAATATGCATTGTCTTGTATCAAAGCTGCATATGATCAAGGTGCACGATGGATTATTTTATGTGACACGAATGGGGGAACACTTCCTCATGAAGTTACACAGATAGTTTCTGAAGTTTCTAAAGTTATTCCAGGTAAGAACTTAGGAATACATGCACATAATGATACTGGCAATGCAGTTGCAAATTCTTTAGCTGCAGTATTATCTGGTGTAAGACAAATTCAAGGAACAATTAATGGTTTAGGTGAAAGATGCGGTAATGCAAATTTAATGTCATTAATCCCAACATTTTTTTTGAAAAAAGATTTTTCATCTCAATTTGAAATCAGTATTAAATCAGAAAACATTAAAAATTTGACTGAATGTTCAAGATTATTAGATGAGATTTTAAACAGAAAACCTAATCAGCATTTACCTTATGTTGGCGCAGCAGCATTTTCTCATAAAGGAGGATTACATGTATCCGCTGTGCAAAAGGATCCAAAAACTTATGAGCATATAAATCCAGAGAAAGTTGGTAATACTAGAAATATTGTTGTTTCAGATCAATCTGGAAAATCAAATATTATATCTAGATTAAAGAGTATCAAAATTAATATTGAGGAAAGTGATCCAAAAATAAAAAAATTGTTAGACGAAGTTAAAGATAGGGAATTTATTGGTTATAGTTATGATGGAGCCGATGCGTCGTTTGAATTATTGGCTAGAAGAATTATTGGGGAAATACCAAGATATATTTCAATTAATGAATATGATGTTTCAGTAAAAAAAAATAAATCTGGTGAAATAGTTTCTTCTGCAAAAGCACAATTGGAAGTTGATGGAGAGAAAATAATGTGCGAAGGAGAAGGTAATGGACCAGTAAATGCACTAGATAATGCTATCAGACAAAACGTTGATAGACTCGCAAAATATTCAAAATATCTAAAAGATTTAAAACTTGTTGATTATAAAGTAAGAATTTTAAATACAGGGACAGAGGCAGTTACTAGAGTGTCTATTGAAAGCACAGACTCTAAAGGAAAGAATTGGTTTACTATTGGTGTTTCTACAAACATTATCGATGCATCGTTTAAAGCATTAATTGATAGCTTAGATTACAAACTATTTAAGGATAATGCTCCTGCTAGTAAATAAATGAGTAAAAATAACATCTCATTTATTTTACACAAACCTCAATTATCAGAAAATATTGGTGCATGTGCTAGAGCAATAAAAAACTTTAATTTTAAAAAATTGGTCTTAATCAATCCAAAACCTATTTTCCCAAATGATAAAATCTTAGCTACTTCTGTTGGCGCAAAAGACATCATTAATCAAAGTGAAAAATACGATAATTTAGATAAAGCTTTAGGAAAGATTGAGATTTTAATTGCTACTTCAGCAAGATTTAGAAATAAGAATATAAAACATATTAATTTAGAAGATTTGAAAAAAATTAATTTTAAGAAAAGAGTTGGATTTTTATTTGGGTCAGAAGCATCTGGTTTATCAAATGATGAGGTAAGTTATGCAAATTACACTTTACAAATACCAACTAATCCTGATTTTAAGTCTTTAAATTTATCTCATAGTTTAATTATAATTGCACAATATGTAGCCAGTCTTCTTAAATCAAAAAATATTCCATTTAAAAAATCAAAAAAGGTTAAATCAGCAAGTAAAAAAGAAATTCAATCAATGTTAAGTCTATGCATTAAAAATTTAGATGAAATAAATTTTTTTAGACCTAAAGAGAAGAGACCAAAAATGCTAGAAAACCTAAGAAACATTTTTTATAAAATGGACTTATCTGATAAAGAAACACGTATATTATCTGGTGTATTTGCAAGTTTGGGTAAAAAACGTTGATTGACAAAATAATGAGTAAGTTTATAAAGCCCTCTATTAAATGACAAAAAGATTAAACTCTAAACATAAAGTTGACAGAAGATTAAAAGTAAATCTTTGGGGAAGACCAAAAAGTCCGTTTAATACTAGAGCCTATGGACCAGGACAACATGGTCAAACGAAAACTTCAAAACCTTCTGATTACGGAATTCAGTTACAAGCTAAACAAAAATTAAAAGCTTATTACGGGAATATTAATGAGAGACAATTCAGAAATATTTATAAAAAAGCTAGTATGCTTAAAGGTGATACAAGTGAGAACTTAATTGGATTATTGGAAAGAAGGTTAGATTCAGTAATATATAGAGCAAAGTTTGCAACTACAATTTTTTCTGCAAGACAATTAATCAACCATGGACACGTAAAAGTTAATGGAAAAAAAGTAAATATTTCCAGTTATTCTGTTAGAGAAGAAGACACTATAGAAATTAGAGATAAGTCAAAACAACTCGCGATAATCGATATTGCTTTAGCCAGCAAAGAAAGAGAAGCTCCAGAATATATTCAAATGGATGAAAAAAATAAAAAATTTAAGTTTGTTAGAATTCCAAAATTTGAAGAAGTACCATACCCAGTTGTTATGGAGCCAAATTTAGTAATTGAATATTACTCTAGATAATAATTATTTTTTATAGTTAATACCTTTGTCATCAAACATTTTTTTTAATTCTCCACTTTCATACATTTCTTTGATGATATCACATCCGCCTATGAATTCTTTTTTGATGTAAAGTTGAGGGATTGTTGGCCAATCGCTGAATACTTTAATTCCATCTCTTAAAGATTGATCTTCCAGTACGTTCACACCCTTAAAATTTATCTCTAACATTTTAAGTATATTTGAAACAGTCATTGAAAAACCACATTGTGGTTGATCTGGTGTACCTTTCATAAAAAGGCACACATCATTAGTATCAATGTGATTTTGAATTAAACTTTTTGTTTGATCATCCATTATTGTTCCTTTGTTTTAATTGCTAAAGCGTGTAGTTCATTTCCCATCTTACCTTTTAATGAATTATAAACCATTTTATGTTGTTCAATTTTACTTTTACCGGCAAATTGAGAAGAGGTTATAGTCGCTGAGTAATGATTACCATCTCCAGCTAGATCTTGAATATCTATTACAGCATCTGGCATTGCTTCTTTGATATATTTTTCGATTTCTTTTAAATCCATTGCCATATTTTAACTCATATACTTAGATAGCCAATTTGTATAATAAGACTTCAATTCGTCAATTGTAACTTTTGTCTTTTCATTAATAATCATATCGTTTTGTGTGATAATACCCAATTCCTCATAATGTACTGAGTTTTTGTTTAAAATTTTTGTAACTTCTTTTAAATTTTCTTTATTCACCTCTATTAAATATCTACCCTGATCTTCTGCAAAAAAATACTCAATTTCATTCATTAAATTTTTTGACTTATTAATTCTAATTCCCTTATTACCTTTAATGCACATTTTACTTATCGCAACCAATAGACCTCCTAAAGATATGTCGTGAGCACTTTTCACGTATCCTTTATCAATTAAATTTAAAATTGACTCTCCATTATTTTTTTCATTAAACAGATTTACCTCTGGTGGAGGTCCATTTTTTTCATCTAAAATTGTTCTGGCAAATAAACTTTGGTCAATATGCCCTTCAGTTTTACCAATGATTAAAACTAAATTATCAACTTCTTTTAAATCCATCGAAATCATTTTTGTATAATCTTTGATGAGACCAACACCACCAATTGATGGTGTTGGTTTGATTCCAACTTCTTTGGTTTGGTTGTAAAAAGATACATTACCAGATACCACTGGAAAATTTAAATATTTACTTGCTTCTCCAATTCCCTGAACACATTCAACAAACTCACTCATGTTCTCCTCTTTTTCAGGGCTTCCAAAGTTTAAACAATTTGTAATAGCAACTGGAGTCGCTCCAACTGAAATTAAATTTCTCCAACTTTCAGCTACGACTTGTTTACCTCCTGTTAATGGGTGAGCCCAACAATAAACTGCCGAAGAATCAACTGATGCTGCCACAGCTTTATTTGTTCCATGTACTCTTACAACACCAGAGTCCCCACCTGGTTTTTGAATAGTGTCACCCATAACCGTATGATCATATTGTTGCCAAATCCATTCCTTACTACATATATTCTGATTAGATAAAACTTTTTTAAGAACATCTTTTATTTTGAATTTATTTAGTACTTCATTCTTAAATTTATTTTTTTTTGGCAACTTTGATTTTTTCCATTTACGATCATACATTGGAGAATTTTCAACAAGAATATTAACAGGTATTTTTGCTACTTGTTCCTGGTTAAAAAATAATTCAATGTTTTTTGAGTTTGTTGTTTTTCCAATTACTGCAAAATCTAAATTCCATTTATCAAATATTTTTTTTGCAATTTCCTCTTTGCCATTTTCTAAAACTATTAACATTCGTTCTTGGCTTTCAGACAACATAATTTCGTAAGGAGTCATTTTAGTCTCTCTGCATGGGACTTTACTTAAATCAATTTCAATGCCTAAATTTCCTTTTGATGCCATTTCAATACTCGACGAAGTAAGACCAGCAGCTCCCATATCTTGAATGGCAATAATTGAATCACCAGCCATTAATTCTAAACAAGCTTCTAGTAAAAGCTTTTCAGTAAAAGGGTCACCAACTTGTACAGTTGGTTTTTTCTCTTCAATCTTCTCATCAAAACTAGCTGAAGCCATACTTGCTCCGTGAATTCCATCTCTACCAGTCTTAGAACCCACATAAATCACAGGTTTGTTTAAACCAGCGGCTTTTGAATAAAAAATTTTATTTTTTTTAACTAAACCAAGTGTCATTGCGTTGACCAAAATATTTCCATTGTAAGAACTATCAAAAGAAGTTTGTCCAGCTATCGTTGGCACACCCATACAATTTCCATAGCCGCCAATACCATGTACAACTCCTCGTAAGAGATTTTTTGTTTTTTTATGTTGCGGAGATCCAAAATGTATTGAATTTAAATTTGCTATCGGTCTTGCTCCCATTGTAAATACATCTCTCATAATTCCACCAACACCCGTTGCAGCGCCTTGATATGGTTCAATAAATGAAGGATGATTGTGACTTTCAATTTTAAAAACAATTGCATCACCATCTTCAATATCAATGACACCTGCATTTTCTCCTGGACCTTGAATTACTTTTTTCCCTTTAGTTGGTAGTTTTTTTAAGTGAAGTCTTGATGACTTATATGAGCAATGTTCATTCCACATCGCTGAAAAAATTCCAAGTTCAGTAATATTTGGAGTTCTTTTGAGTAACTTACAAATTTTTTTGTACTCGTCAGACTTTAGACCATGTTCTATAGCAATTTGTTCGTTAACTTCCATTATTTAATATTATTAATAAGGTTTTTGAAAAAAATTGAACCATCTTCCCCCGATAAACTTTGGTCTATCATTCTCTCTGGATGAGGCATCATCCCTAAAACATTTTTTTCTTTATTAAAAATTCCTGCAATATTTTTTATTGAACCATTTGGGTTATATTGATCTTCTATCTTACCCTCACTATTACAATAATAAATTGCTATTTGATTATTATCCTTAATTTCTTTCAATTGATCTTTGGTACAAAAATAATTTCCTTCATTATGAGCAATATGAAATTCTAAAACGTCTTTATTAAGATTTTTAAAATATGCATTCTCTTTGTTGTCCAATTTCACGAAGACATTTTTACATATAAACTCCAAGTATTTATTTCTTAACAAAACTCCTGGCACTAAACCTGTTTCAACCAGTATTTGAAATCCATTACAAATTCCCATGACCAATCCTCCAGATTTTGCAAAATTTATTACTGATTGCATTATCCTAGACTTTGAAGCCATACTTCCACATCGTAAGTAATCTCCATAGGAAAAACCACCTGGAAGTACAACTAAATCACTTTTAGGGAGCTCATTATCATCATGCCAAACCATCTTGTTGTTAAAACCAAATTTCTTGAGCGCAACATCCATGTCCCTATCACAATTTGAGCCAGGAAAAGTTATTACAGATGACTTCATTAATTACTGTGTTTCAATAATTCTAAAGTTTTCGATTACAAGATTAGCTAAAAGTTTTTTACACATGTCCTCTACAACAGCTTTTGCTTTGCTAGGATCATTTTCATTAACATCTATTTCAAAATATTTACCTTGTCTTACTTCACTTATATTTTCAAAACCCATTCCATTCAATGCTTGATGGATGACTTTACCCTGTGGATCTAAAACATCCTTTTTTAATGTTATTATTGCAGAAACCTTCATTTACTCTTTTTTTTTATTGAAGAAAGTTTTGTTACGTTAACAGCGGATACATTTGATTGTTCATGAAGAATACCAAGTCGTTTTGCAACCTCAGTATAAGCTGGTATCAAATCTCCTAAATCTTTTCTAAATCTGTCCTTATCAAGTTTTTTATCAGTAATTGAGTCCCACAATCTACAAGTATCAGGGCTGATTTCATCTGCTAAAATAATATTATTTTTTCCACTTTCATGAGTGAAGCCAAACTCGACTTTAAAATCAACTAGTTTGATTCCAACTCCTCTAAATAAACCTAACAAAAAATCATTCAAACGTTTTAAATTTTCATCAATCAAATCAAGCTGAATAGCGTTAAGCCAATTAAACGCCAGAATGTGTTCTCTACTAATGTTTGGATCACCTAATTTATCATTTTTGAGACAATACTCTATTAATGGATATTCAAGTACAGTACCATCCTCAATACCCAATCGTTTTGTAAGAGAACCAGTTGCAATATTTCTTACAATGAACTCAATAGGAATAATATCTACAAGTTTCACAAGTTGTTCTCTCATATTTAGTCTTTTTACTAAATGATTTTTAATTCCAATTTGATTTAGGTTTGAGAGTATATGTTCTGAAATTCTGTTATTAAGAACACCTTTTCCCTCAATAGTACTTTTTTTTTGATTATTAAATGCCGTTGCATCATCTTTAAAATATTGAATAACAAGATTTTTGTCAGAAGTTGCATAAATAATTTTAGCTTTTCCTTCGTATAGTTTTTTCCCTTTTTTCATTATTTTATGACTCTTCTAAAAATAAAATTGACATTTTTCATATGTTTTGAATAACTAAATATTGATTTTAATTTCCTTATTGAGATTTTACTCATTATATATCTGTCAGATTGTACTACATCAAATAAATTCAAATTTTCAGCAAAACACTTTTTTGAAAAATTTTGAACCATTCTATAAGATTTTTCTCTAGTTAATCCAGTTTTTGTAAGTTCAAGCATTAACTCTTGTGAAAAAATTAAACCTTTCGTTATATTTAAGTTTTCTAACATTTTTTTTGGATAAACAATCATATTATCTAAAATATTGGTTAATCTTACTAAAGCAAAATCAATAGTTATATTAGCATCTGGGCCGATGTTTCTCTCTACGCTTGAATGTGAAATATCTCTTTCGTGCCATAGGGCTATATTTTCAAGTGCAGGAATTACAGTACTTCTAACCATTCTTGAAAGGCCCGTTAGATTTTCACTCAAGATAGGATTTTTTTTATGTGGCATAGCAGATGAACCTTTTTGTTTTTTTGAAAAAAATTCTTGTAGTTCGTAAACTTCAGTTCTTTGTAAATGTCTGATTTCTGTAGCTACTCTTTCAACAGAACCCGCAATAATTCCAAGAACTGAGAAATAAAAAGCATGTCTATCTCTTGGAATAACTTGAGTTGAAATGGGTTCAACTTTTAAACCAAGTTTTTTAGCAACATGCTTTTCTACATTTGGATTTATATTAGCAAATGTTCCAACTGCACCTGAAATAGCACATGTCGAAACTTCATCTATTGCATCGACTAATCTTTTTCTATTTCTTTTAAATTCTGCGTAAAAAGAAGCAAGTTTTAAACCAAAGGTAATGGGCTCAGCATGTATGCCATGACTTCTTCCCATGCATGGCGTAAATTTATATTTGTTTGCTTGTTTTTTTAATACTTTTAAAATTTGGTCAATGTCTTTGAGAATTATTTTTCCTGATTGAACTAATTGAATATTGAAACTCGTGTCCAAGACATCCGATGATGTCATTCCTTGATGAAGGTACCTTGCTTTAATTCCAGCTTTCTCCGTGACAGAAGTTAAAAAAGCAATGACATCGTGTTTAACTTGAGACTCAATTTGGTGAATTCTTTTAACATTAATTTTTGCTTTTTTTCTTACAATTAAGGAGACACCTTTGGGAATTTGATTTAATTTCTCCATAGCTTGTGCTGCAGCTATCTCAACATCTAACCAAATTTTGTATTTATTTTCTTCCGACCAAATATCAGTAAGTTCTTTTCTCGAATATCTTTTTATCATTAATTATAAATATGGAGGCTTTAAATAACCTTTAACAGATTCTGTAAAAATTTCATAACCATTTTCTGTTATTCCAACTGTATGTTCAAATTGTGCAGACAAAGATTTATCTTTTGTAACTGCTGTCCAACCATCATTTAGCAGTTTAGTTGCAAATTTACCTGCATTAATCATAGGTTCAATTGTAAATGTCATTCCTGGTTTTAATTCCATTCCTGTATTTTTAGTTCCATAATGTAAAATATTTGGTGACTCGTGAAAAGTCGTACCTATACCATGTCCACAAAAATCTCTGACAACTGAAAAACCTTTTTCTTCTACATATGTTTGAATTTCATGACCAATATCTCCAAGTTTTTTTCCAGGTTTTAAAATTTTTATGGCCCTCATCATCGACTCATGAGTTGCATCTATAAGATTATTTAATTTGACAGAAGTTTTACCTATACAAAACATTCTACTTGTATCTCCGTAGTGGTTATCAATAATTGCTGTGACATCTACATTGACTGCATCCCCTTCTTCTAAAATTCTTTCTTCAGAGGGAATTCCATGACAAACAACATGGTTTAATGATGTACATAATGATTTAGTAAAACCTCTGTAATAAAGTGGGGCAGAGTAACCTCCGTTATCTCTAATAAATTCGTAACCAAGTTTATCAATTTGTGCAGTTGAAATACCTTCTTTTATATTTTCAGTAAGCATATCTAAGGTTTGAGCTGCAAGTTTCCCTGCGATTCTCATTTTTTCAAATTTTTCTGAATAATTATTCATTAATAATGTTTAATTTTTTTTCTATTCTAATTTCTTTTGAATTCAATTTACATCTATAAGCAAGAAAATTAACACCAGCTTTTTTCGCAATAAGAAAGTTTTTATAATATTCTTCATCGATATCTTTCGCAATTTTAAAATTTTCCATATTTTGTATCTGAACTAAAAAGATCAGATATGATTTATAACCTTTTTTTATGGCATCAATAAGTGTAAGAAGATGTTTTGAACCTCTTGTAGTAATTGCGTCAGGAAATTCAGCAGTTTTTTTCTCTCTAAAAAGAGTTACATTTTTAACTTCGATAAAGCTTTTTTGTTTTTTTTTCTCGATTAAAAAATCAAACCTAGTTTCTTTGTTGTAAAAAACTTCTGACTTAATGCTATCATTGTTTTTTAATTCATTTATTAAATTAGCATTTAGACCATGTTCAACAATTTTGTTTGCCATGTGAGTATTTACTCCAACTAAATTATTATTGGCTTTAATCAATTCTAAACCATATTTAAGTTTTCTTTTTGGATTATCATTTTTGAGTAAGAAGACCTCATTTCCCTCATCAAGCAGACCTTTCATTGAGCCTGTATTTGGACAATGGGCGGTCACAACTTCTTTATTTATTTTTACATCTACAAAAAAACGTTTATATCTTTTGATTAATTTGCCTTTTATCAAAGACTTGGTAAATTCCATATTCAAATTATAGATAATATGAAAAAAAATACAAAAGTTAATGCTGCTATATTAATAATTGGAAATGAAATCCTTTCAGGCCGAACTCAAGATACTAATACTAGCACTTTAGCTGTTTGGCTAAATTCACTTGGAGTTCAAGTTAATGAAGTAAGAGTAATACCAGATACAAAAAAAACTATAATTGAAAATTTAAATATCTTAAGAAAGAATAATGATTATGTTTTTACAACTGGTGGTATTGGTCCAACTCATGATGATATTACTGCTGAGTCTGTTTCAGAAGCTTTTGGATTAAAATATGAAATTCATCCGGAAGCTTTTAAAATTTTAGAAAGTTATTATAAGCCAGGAGATTTTAATGAGGGTAGACAGAAAATGGTCTGGATGCCACATAATGCAAAATTAATTTTGAATCCAACGAGTGGGGCACCAGGATTTAGTGTTGAGAATGTGTTTTGTTTACCAGGTGTTCCATCGATATTAAAATCAATGTTAGGTAGTTTGAAACAAAAAATTGTAGGCGGTGATCCAATATTAAGTCATACAATAAGCTTAAAAACTGTAGAAAGTGAAATCGCAAATTCTTTATCAAAGGTCCAAGATCAAAATAAAGATGTTGAAATTGGAAGTTATCCCTTTTTTCACGCAGGAAAACTTGGAGTCTCGATAGTTCTTAGATCTGAGCAGCAATCAAAAATTGATATTTGTAGTGCTCAGATTTTAAATTTTATTAAAGAAAAAAAAATAGAAATAGTAGATCGATAAATGCTTTATTTTGCTTATGGTAGTAATCTACATCATTTTCAAATGAAAAGAAGATGTAAAGATAGTGTTTTTTTAAAAAAAATAAATCTCAAAAATTTTAAATTAACATTTAGAAGCAAATATCGAGCGGCAGATATTGAGTCAAAAAAAAATTCTATAGTACCAGGTGGGTTATTTGAGATATCAAAAAGTGATGAAAAAAAACTTGATATTTATGAAGACTTTCCAATTTTATATAAAAAGTATTATTTTTTATATTATGGAAAAAAAGTAATGACTTATACGATGACTAAAAAAACACCATTCAGATTTCCAACTGAAAGATATCTTAATATTGTTAAACGTGGATATAAAGATTGTAAACTTGATAAAAAATATTTAGAAAGAGCATTATTGCTTTAACATTTTCAAATCAACTTTTTTTTTCAACTCATTATAAACTTGGTCTTCGACATTACTCCAGTCATTAAATTTTTCTTGTTGAAAAATTCTAAGAGTTTTATATGGATTAATTTTATTGAATTCACCCCATCTCCAATCAGGATGCAGGCTTAACATACCCCATGTTTCTATATTTAATGATGCTGATAAATGTAATATTGATGTGTCACTAGTTATGACTAAATCTAAATTTTTAACTATAGACGCAATTTCATCGAGTTTATATTGACCATAATCAACTAAGTTTGATGAACGAAAATCATCCAAATCACGATCCCAAATTTCATTTTGTAAACAATAAAATTTTGCATTTATTGAGAATATTTTTTTTAAAGATTTAAGTGGTACAGATCTAAAAGGTTCATTAGCACCATTAAAACTTCCTGACCAAACTAAACCTATGTTGAGTTTATCTTTAATTATTTTTTCACTCCATTTTAAATCATTTTCTCTAATAGTTTGTATAAGATTTTTGTTGTTTACAAATTTTTCTTCAAAAAAAAATTTTATTAATGATCCTAACGCAATTTTGAAATCAAATGGTTTATGCCTACAATTTTCAATAGTTTCAATTGATAAGTTGTCAATTTCTATTTTAAAAAGATTTTTTATATTTTTTTGAACTATGAAAGTTACATTTTTTGATATTTTTGTTAGTGGTATAATATATTTAGAAAATTGAATTGAATCTCCTATTCCTTGCTCATTAAAGACTACAATACTTTTTTCATTGATCTTTTCACCATTCCATTCTTTAATATCCTTATAAAAATCAGTAATTTTTGAATTTCTATATTCATAATATTCCCAACCTTTATTAAAGTTACCTTCATATAGTAATTTTAATCCATAATAATTTAAAAACTCAGGTTCTTTTTTTATATTATCTTTAGATTGATTAAGTAGTTTTTCACATTCTTCTTTTTTATTAATATTTGAATATAATATCAAAAGAGTGATAAAAAATTTTGGAATATTTTTGTTTTCATCCAAAATATTAATTGCTTCTTGTACTTGATTTTTAAGGATTAAAAATCTTGCCTTATTATATTTGAATTCTATAAAATTTTTGTCAAAATTTTCTGCTTTGTTCAAAAAAATTTCAGAATTTTTTAAATCTCTTAATAAAATGTAACTATTAAGAAGATTATTTACTATTATTTGGTCTTCTCCAAAATTAATTCCTTTAAGAAAAAATTCATTTGCGATTTTTGGCTTATTCTTTTTTAGGTACATACAGCCAATGTTATTTAAGGCTTGTTTTTTATTTTTACCATTAAGGTCTAAATATTTAGTATAATATTTTAATGCATCACCTAAATTATTATTTAACTCATGAGCATAAGCTAATTGATAATTGTATTCATCATTTAATTCATTAATTTCAACTAATTGCTTTGCATAAACTAACATCTTATTAAAAATTTTTTTTTTCAAGTAAACCAAATAAAGATTTTTTATAGGATCTTCATATCTGGGTTGAAT
>NZ_JBNGZH010000008.1:0-137420 GCF_052049775.1 Candidatus Pelagibacter sp.
CCTAACTTCTCCTGATTTAATCGATGGTAGTGTTTCTAAAACGCTTAAATATATAAAATATCTTAATAAGAATAAGATTAAAATTGATATGATTTGTACAAAACTCTACAATATTAACTTATGGAAAAAGTATTATAAATTTTGAGTATATAGTTTAAAGATTTATGTAATAAGTTAATAAATTTTCTAGATATGAAATTAAATAAAATTGAAAATATAATTTTTGTTTGTTTTTGGTTATTTATTTTAATTGATGCATTAGGAAAATTTTATAGATATCCAATTGCTGGGCAACTTGGCTTGTCTATAAACTACTTAAAATATGGTTATTTTTTTCCAGATATTAATGGCAGCGACTTTTATCCTATTAGTGCATATTTTCCAGGGTTAGCTTATATCATTTATTTTCTTAGATTTGTTATACCTGATTACTTTTTATTTGAATTTTTAACTGTTTTAGCAATATTAAGTGTTTTTTTTTTCTTTTTTATTTCCATCAAAATATCCAAAAAAATTTATAAAAAAATTCCTGACTATAATATTTGCTGGTTAATTATAATATTATTGAGTTTGTGGCCATGTAGGTTTTGGTTATTTTATGCTATTACATTTAAAACAGACACATTATCTTACGCCTTAATCTTTTACGCAATTTATATTTTAGATCTAGATAACAAAATTTATAAAGTTAATTTTTTAAAGGTATTTATTAGTTTTATTTTAATACTATATGCGGTGGCTCTAAAGCAGCAAACAATTTTAATTGTTCTTGCCATAGGTCTATACGCTTTATTCAATAAACATTATTTTTTTAGAATTTTTAGTTTTATCATAATTTCTGCTATAGGTTTGTTTTATTTTATAATGTCTCAGGATAGTGATTTATGGTTTTTTAATGTATTGATATACTCAGAAACTGATTTTTACACTTTAGGTGAGATTATCAGAGATAATTATATCTTTATAATTAAAACAATTATATTTGTCCTTTTCTTACTAGCCTGTAATGTAGAAAAATTGGGTTTCAATAATTTGCAAGACAAAATTAAAAATACATTTTTTGGATATAAAAAAAATATATGGCTTTATATTTTTTTCTTTTTATCAATTTCTGCCGTACCAGGCTTTTTTAAAGTGGGAGGAAATTATGGAAATTTTGCCTTATCTATGATTGTTTTCACACCAATAATAATTTATTTTTTAGGAGATTTAAGAAAAAATATTTTAATTTTTACAACTTTGGCTTTATTGGTGTCTGAATTACCAAATTTAAAAGCATCTTCAAATAATTATATCGAAACAAAGAAAATGCAAAATCAAGTTTTACAATCAGTAAAAGGGAAAGACCTCCGTATTTTAACAGATGACGAAAGTTTATTTTCATCATTTTTAATTAGTGATAATAACGAAATACATAGTTTTGGCACCATAATGGTATTAGAACAGCATGTAAATAAACAGCAAAATATTGAGGACTTTTATCTAAAAAAAAAAGATGTTGAATTGTACGATTTTTTGATAATTAATAAAATTAATGCAAAAAAAATCCAGCTAAAAGATTTTCAATTAATATACACAGGTAAATTTAATCACATATATAGTAAAATCTAAGAGATTTTAAATATAAGTAAAACGTTACTTGAAGTTGGTGAAAGTAGGAGAGTAAATAACACTAATTGTTTTTATTAATCAATATTGAATCATAATTGAACTCCAGCACCCTTAAGAAAAGCTGCACTTTCATCTAAAGGCCATCTAGGCTTTGCTGGATAATCTAGTTCATTAAATAGTTTTAATTTATACTTTTCCAAACCTACCATTGCTATCATCGCAGCATTATCTCCACATATTTCTATTGGTGGGAAAACACTTCGATAATTATTTTCTTTACACAAGTTTATTAACATAGATCTTATTTTTCTATTTGCTGCGACACCACCTGCAACGACAAAAATTTTATCTTGTATGTCATTTTGGTTTTTAAATTCATTAAAAGCAATTTTTGTTTTTTTTTTTAGTATTTCTTCAATTGTTTTTTGAAAGGAAGCTGCTAAATTAAATTTATCTTGCTCAGTTTTAATAGTTTTACTTATCTTAAGTATTGCAGTTTTAAGACCGGCAAATGATAAATTACAACCACCCTTGTTGATAATTGGTTTTGGTAAGTCATAAGAATTTGGATCACCTTTTTCTGCCCAAAGCTCAATTTTGGGGCCTCCAGGAAATTCTATTCCTAAAAGTTTTGCAGTTTTATCGAAAGCCTCACCTAGTGCATCATCAATAGTTGTTCCCAGTCTTTTATATTTTCCAAGACCTTGAACGTTTAAATATTGTGAATGACCACCCGAAATTAAAAGCAAGAGGTAAGGATAATCTAAGTTTGAAACTAATTTTGGACTCAATGCATGTCCTTCCAAATGATTTACAGCTATAAAAGGCTTGTTTATTGAAGAGGCAAAAGCTTTCCCAAAGCTTAAGCCTACTGACAAACAAACGATTAGACCAGGACCTGCAGTCGAAGCCACTGCATCAATATCTTTTATTTTTATTCCACTATCATCCAAAGCTTTCTTCACGATTAAATCTATTTTTCCGATATGTGATCTGGCAGCTAACTCTGGAACCACTCCACCAAATTCTTTGTGGACATTAGTTTGGCTAGAGACGATGTTTGATAAAATTATAGGTTTCCCTTGGTCATTCTCAGTTATAACTGAGGCAGCCGTTTCATCACAACTAGTTTCAATTCCGAGAATTAAGGGTTTTTTACTCATACAAATAGTTTTTAATAATTGTACATTTCAAATACAAGAAAGAAATAAATATATTTATGACTAAAAAAATTATCATAGGTTCAAGAGGTAGTAAATTAGCATTGTTGTATGCTCAAAAAGCTAAAGAACAAATTATTAAAAAAACTACTTTAGATAAGAATGATATTGAAATTATATCTATTTCAACAAAAGGTGATCAGATTAAAGATACTAAGTTGTCTGATATAGGTGGCAAAGGATTGTTCTCAACTGAAATTGAAAAAGAGTTAGAGAATAAAAGTATCGACATTGCAGTTCATGCATTAAAAGATATGCCAGCAACAGAAACTAGCGGACTTAAAACAGACTGTTTTTTAGAGAGAAATGATCCAAGAGAAATTTTGATAACAAATGATAAGAAAAAATTAAATGATCTTAAGCTGAAATCAATTATAGGAACATCTTCATTTAGAAGGGAATTTCAAATTAAAAAATTAAGATCTGATCTAACATGCAAAATAATTAGAGGTAATGTGGATACTAGAATTAAAAAACTAAAAGATGGAAATTATGATGCAATAATTTTGTCTTATGCAGGGATTAAAAATTTAAATCTTGAAAATGAAATAGCTGAAATTTTCTCAGCACAAGAAATCATACCAAGTGCTGGACAAGGAATAATTGCACTCCAATGTCGTGAAGCAGATAAAGAAATTATTTCAATTTTAAAAAAAGTAAATCATGAAGAAACCTATAAAAGAGCTCATGCTGAGAGAAATGTTCTTAAAGTTCTAGAGGGAGATTGTGAAACAGCAATAGGCGTTTATTCAAAAATAGAAAGTGATACAATTGTAGTTGAGGCAGAACTTTTTTCAATAGATGGCTCTCAAAGATTTTATGAAAAGAAATCTGGCCAGATTGATAAATTTAAAGAGATAGGTAAACAAATTGGGCAGAATTTAAAAATGCAATCAAATAATTCTTACAAAAGATAATATGCATATTTTATTAACAAGACCACTGGAAGATTGTTCAGAAATGATTTTAAAGTTTAAATCATTAGGTCACCAAGTTTCGCATATCCCACTGATTAATATTGAAAAGGTTAATTATGAGGAAATTAAATTTTCTGAATATGGAGGAATTATTTTTACTAGTGCTAATGCAGTGAAATATTTAGATCAAAATAACATAGACAAAAATATCAAATGTTTTTGTGTTGGTAATTTAACTGAAAAAAAGGCTAGATCATCAGGATTTCAAAACACAATAGCTGCAGAGGGCAATGTTTCTAACTTAAAAGAGTTAATATTACAAACTTACGAGACAAAAAGTAAAAAGTTACTTTATGTCAGCGGTGAAATTATATCTGTTGATTTAGATCAACAACTCATCAAAGAGGGCTATGGAATAAAAAGAGTGATTAATTATAGAGTAAAACATAATCAAAAATTCAATGAAAGTTTTGTAAAAGATTTAAAATTGAACATGCCTGATATGGTTTATATTTATTCACAGAATAGTGCTCAAAGTTTTTTGAGTTTTGTCAAAAATCACCAATTTGAAAGCTTATGGATGAATACTAATTTATCGTGTATTGGGGAGAAAACTTCATCTATATTGAATGAAATTAAATGGAAAAAAATATTTCTTTTTAATCCTGGAGAAGAAGAGTTTTTGTTATATAAAATTTAATTATGGAATTGTTTAATAATTTTTCTGAAATATTTTTATCTGTATGGAACAAAGGTATTTTAGGTGTTGATATCTTACAAATATTAATTGGTTTAGGAATTTTTTTAATTTTTTTAATTTTCAGAGGTCTTATTAGTAAACTTGTAATCAAAAAGTTAGAAATTATCTCAAAAAGAACAACAAATAAATTAGATGATACTTTCGTAAAATCTTTAATTGGTCCTGCAAGATTTTTACCAATTGTTTTAGGTTTTTTTATAGCAAGTTATTACATGACATTTTCTATGGAAGGTAGAGAAATTGTCGATACTATAAATAGAACTCTAATAACCATATTAATTTTTTGGGTTATTCATCAAATTATAGAACCAGTCTCATATATCTTAAGTGGTCTTGATAAATTATTAACAAGAGAACTCATTGGATGGATCATTAAATCTTTAAAGATATTAATATTCATACTAGGGCTTGCAGCAGTCTTAGAATTATGGGGAATAAAGATTGGACCAATTATTGCTGGTTTAGGTTTGTTTGGAGTAGCAGTTGCATTGGGTGCTCAAGATTTGTTTAAAAATTTAATTTCTGGGATTTTGGTATTAGTTGAAAAAAGATTTAAAATCGGTGATTGGATTTCTGTCGATGGAATAATTGAGGGTATTGTTGAAAAAATTGGTTTTCGATCAACAACAATCAGAAAATTCGATAAATCATTAGCAATAATTCCAAATTTTCAATTTGCAGAAAATGCTGTGGTAAATGTAAGTGAAACTTCAAACTGGTTAATTAGTTGGATTATTACTCTCCAATATGACACTTCGGTTGATCAATTAAAAAATATTAGAGATCAAATTGAAGATCACATAAAAAAAAGTGATGACTTTGACACTAATATAGGAATTGCAGTTAGGGTCGATAAGTTTTCAGATAGTTCTATAGACATGTATGTGCGTTGTTTCACAAAATCGGATAGTTGGAACGAATGGCTTTCAGTAAAAGAAAAACTTGCAATTGCAATAAAACAAATTGTTGAAAACAATAAAGCCTCTTTCGCATTTCCGAGTTCTTCGATTTATATTGAAAAAAAATGATTGCTATCTTTTATTTAGTTTTACAATTATTAAAACTTTATTCGTATGTAGTGATTGCCAATGTTATCATCAGCTGGTTAATCGCTTTTAATGTATTGAATACTCAAAATAGATTTGTTTATGCAGTTTTAGATTTTACTTACAGATTAACAGAACCATTTCTAAGAAGAATAAGACGATTTTTACCAAATTTGGGAGCGTTAGATATTTCTCCAATTATTTTACTGCTATTGATTTGGTTTATAGAAATGTGTATGAAGCTCTACATTGCACCAATGATATTCTAGGATTTATGATTTTAATTGATGGAAAAAAAGAAGCAGCACTATTAAGGGAACAGCTTAAAAAAGAAGTATCTGATCTTAAAATTAAGTATAATAAAGTTCCAGGGTTAACAGTAATTTTGATTGGAGACTTAACTCCTAGTCAGATTTACGTTCGAAATAAAGAAAAATCTGCTAACGAAGTTGGACTTAAATCAGATGTAATTAAATATCCAGATAGTGTCGAGGAAAAAGTTATTTTAGAGAAGATAGATGAATTAAATAAAGATAACTCTGTGTCAGGTATTTTAGTTCAATTACCATTACCAAAACATATTGATAAACAAAAAATTATTGAAGCGATTGACCCATCAAAAGATGTAGATGGATTTCATCCAATGAATGTTGGAAATCTTTCATCAGGTTATGAGAGTTCCGTTCCATGCACACCATTAGGATGTTATTTGTTAATTAAAAAGATCGAACCTAACTTAAATGGCAAAAAAGCAGTTGTTGTTGGTCGGTCTAACTTAAATGGTAAACCAATGACTCAACTTTTACTAAAAGAAAATTGCACTGTTACTATAACACACTCTAAAACAAAAGATTTAAAAGCAGAGTGTTTAGAAGCTGATATTATTATTGCAGCCGTTGGTATTCCCGAGTTAGTTAAAGGTGATTGGGTTAAAAAAGATACTATCGTGATCGATGTTGGAATCAATAAAACTGAGAAAGGTATCGTTGGTGATGTTGCATTTGATGAAGTTTCAAAAAATGCTAAAGCACTCACGCCTGTTCCTGGTGGAGTTGGTCCAATGACAATCGCTTGCTTGCTAAAAAATACGATTGACTGTTTCAAAAGATCGCAAGCATAATATTGAATTCCATAAATTTTTTTTGATAAGATAAGTTATGAAAAAACCTAGATACCCCTATAGAATTGCACTTCTTATGCTCATACTGACAGTTCCACCAATTGGCGCGACACAATTAGGTTGGTATTTATATGATAAACAAACTGGATTTGATTATGGTATGATAGTTGGAACATTTTCAGTAATTTATGCTGCATGGTTAATGTATGAAAAAAATTGGAGAGAAGATGATGAGGATTAAATTGTGGAAAAAATAATTTTTTTCGGATTAGCGATACCAATTTTAGCATTTGTCCTTTACTTGGGCGGAACAGCTATCATGAAAGGCTTTGAGGCTAAAAGAGAAAATAAATCCAATGAGAGCTTAGAAGATCAGGACCATGAAGACAACTTATCTGATAATAATGATAAGTTAACAGATGAACTGGATAAATTAAATCAACTCCTTAAAGATGGTGTTTTAACTGAAGAAGAATTTAAAAAAGCTAAAAAAAAAATTTTAGATAATTAATTATAATTAAGTAATTTTTTTAAAGATCCAAATTCGCCTATTTTATAAATAATTGTATCTTCTTTTTTAAATCCATATTTTTCCGCACCAGCTTTAAATCTTACAGGTGGCTCCATGATTGGTTCTAGGGATAAAACAAACGTGCCCCAATGCATTCCAATCACTTTTTTGCTCTTTAAATTTTTTGCAACCTCTAAAGCTTCTTCTGGATTAGTGTGATAAACCGACTTATCTTTATAAGGCATTATTGGATAAAAATTATAGGCACCAATATTTATAAATGTAAGATCAATTGGACCATACTTATTACCTATATCTTTATAAATATTTCCTACTCCAGTGTCACAACCAAATAATAACTTTATATCTTTATATTCGATCAAAAAATTTCCCCATAAAGTTTTATTAGTATCTGTTAGACTTCTTTTTGACCAATGCACAGCAGGTAAAAAAGTAATTTTTAAATTTTTATTTATTTCAATTTTATCATACCAGTCCATTTCATTCACATTGCTATAACCATTTCTGGTAAAATATTTACCAAGTTTTAATGGAAGTAAAACTTTAGAATTTTTAAAAGGAAATCGCCGGATCGTCATCATATCTTGATGATCATAATGATTATGGGTGAGTAAAAAAATATCTGTTTTCGGAATTTCGTTTAATTTTAGTGCTGGTTCGGTAAATCTCTTAGGTCCAAAAATTAGCGGCCCAGCATTTTTTGAAAATACCGGATCTGTAATAATTGTTGTTTCACCAAGCTTTATTAAAAATGTTGCATGGCCAATCCATGCTACATAATCGTCTTCTTGAAATTTTTTTAAGTCTGTTAAAACTTTCTCTTTTTCAATAACATGTTCTTTGGGAACTGTCATATCAAGCTTTTTTTTCTCTCTATTAAAAATTTTGAAGGACCATTTAACATTAGGATCTGGTTTTGGTGAACCTTCGGGATTTCTAAAAGTACCGTCTGGTAAATGGTGATAAGGTTTTTTTTCCACTAAAACTAATTTTTTTTATTGTAAGTTTTTATAATTGTCTTCTCTAAAGTTCTACTTATTATTATGGTGCCCTTTTCATTTGGATGTATACCATCACTTAGATTAAACTCGGGCTTCATTGCCACTCCCTCAAGTAAAAAAGGAATGAGTTCTATTTTAAATTTTTTGGCTAGATCAGGAAAAATTTTGTCAAATTTTTTTTTATAAGAAAAACCATGCGAGGTTGGAGCAATCATCCCAGCTAGGATAATTTCAATATTTTTATTTTGAGCAATTTTTATAATTTTTTCTAAATTGATTTTTGTTTCTTTTGGCTGGATGCCTCTTAACATGTCATTAGCCCCTAAGCATAAAATTATTAGATCTATATCTGGCTCACTCAAAGTCCAATCAGCTCTATTTAATCCCCCTGACGATGTACTACCAGAAACACTGCCATCTACAATTTCAATATTATAACCCTTTGCTTCTAAATTCTCCTCTAAAACAACTGGTAAACTATTGTCATCAGACAAACCATAACCAGCCATCAAACTATCACCAAATAATACAATCTTTTCGATTGCATATGCATTAATGGTTAGTAGACAGATAATAATAATTTTAATAATAAAACTTCTGTTCATGAGCACTCTTCTTAAATTAAAAAAGATAAATCTTAAATACCAAACTGGTAAAGACAATATTAGTGTTTTAAAAGATATAAATTTGACCACAAAAAAAAAAGAAACTATTTCAATAGTAGGTGAAAGTGGTTCAGGAAAAACAAGTTTAATCATGTTAATTGGTGGTTTAGAGCGTCCAACTTCAGGCAAGATATACTTTCAAGACCACGAAATTACAAAATTAAGTGAGGATGAAGTATCAAAAATCAGAAAAAAAAATATTGGTATAATTTTTCAGTCTTTTTATTTAATCCCAAATTATACAGCCCTAGAGAATGTAACCTTAATTCTTGAATTGAATAAATTTAAAAATCCTGAAAAAGAAGCAAAATCTCTTTTAGATAGATTTGGCTTAAAACATCGACTAAATAATTTACCCAGTCAGTTATCTGGAGGAGAACAACAGCGTGTCGCTATCGCAAGAGCTATTGCTATGAAGCCAGAGCTAATTCTAGCTGATGAACCCACTGGAAATTTAGATACAGAAAATTCCGATATGATTTCTAAAATTTTATTTAGGTATGTTAAAGAGGAGGGTTCTTCACTAATTATGGTAACACACGACCCAAAACTCGCTAACCGTGCAAGTAGAAAAATTAAAATTAAAGATGGAAAAATTAAATAATTTTTATCAATACAAGTTCATCTTAATATATGCTCTGCGAGATTTAAAAAGGAACTATAAAAAAATCTCTAGTATAATCATCACTTTGTTCATCAGTCTTTTTATATTAAGCGCAATATTTACTATTGAGGATAGTTTAAAAAAGGAACTCAAAGAAAATGCTAAAGAGCTTTTAGGTGGAGACTTAGAAATTGATTATAACAGAAATCAAGGAAATATAGATTTATTAAATAAAGTTGAAGAGTTTACAACTATATCAGAGATGGTTGAATTCAGCACAATGCTTTCAACAACAAATCGAAAGAAAAATAAATCTTTATTTACTAGAATAAAAACAGTTGACCAAAAGTATCCTTTATATGGTGAAGTAACTTATGAACCTGCTGATGCTTATGAAAGAATGCAAACTGAACCTTATACAATTTTAATTAATGAGAGTTTATCAAAAACCCTAAATATCAAAACAAATGAAATTGTAAAAATTCAAGATCAAGAATTTCTTGTTATTGGTAAGGTAAGATCTGTTCCAGATGTAAGTGGATTTGTGACTTTTGGAGATTGGGTTTTAACAGGTAAACAAACCTTAGATATCTTAAAACTTAACGGAATAGGAAATTTTTTAAATTATGAATATAAAGTAAAATTTAATACCAATGATAATCCAGAAACAATCATAAAAAAAATCGAAAGTATTTTTAAAGATGATCAAAAGGTAAAAATTAGATATCCAGAAAATGCAGCAAGTGGATTAAAAAGAGTAATTGGTAACTTTTCACAATTTTTATCCCTTGTCTCAATAAGTGCGATGCTTATTGCTGGTATTGGTATTGCTAATACTCTTTTGTCTTTTATAAATCAAAATAACTTGTCTATAGCAGTAAGAAAGGCCTTAGGTTTTTATTCCGGTAATATTAAAAAACTTTATTATCTTCAATTGGTAATATTATTATTTATAATTACTATTTCAGCATATTTAAGTAGTTTATTAATTGTGCCATTAGCAGACAAATATTTGTCAAGTAGCTTTGGACTTAAGATAAATTTATTTTTTTCTTTTTTTAATTTTTTAAAAATATTTTTAATAGGTTTATTAGTTTTGATAATTTTTTCGATTCCTACAATTAGTTCTATCGATCAAGTCAAAGCTTCAAGTCTATTTAGAAATGTATTCCAAAACTTACAATTTTATTATTCAAAAAAATTAATTGGTATGAGTATTATAATGTTATCGATTTTGATTTTAATATTTACTTATAGATCAGAAAATCTTGTTTATAGTCTTGGGTATTTTGGGGCTTTTTTTATTTGTTTAATTATCTTTTTTCTACTTTCAAAGTTAATCATATTTTCTCTTAAAAAGTTTAAATTTAATTCGAGCACTCCTTTGAAAGTATCTATTAAAAATATTACACAATCAAAAAGTATTACACCTATTACAATTATGTCTTTAGGCCTTGGTGTTACATTACTTTTGACTTTGGCATTAGTTGGAACTAATTTTAAAAGAGAGATAGCAAAATCAATACCTGACATCGCTCCTGATTATTTTTTTGTGGGCATTCAAAATGGAGAGCGTGAAAAGTTTGAACAAAGAATTTTATCAATGGATCCTGGTGCAAATATTGAAATTGTGCCAATGGTTTCCTCAGGAATAGTAAAAATTAATGGTATAAATCCAAACACATATATTAAACCTGAAAATGATAGTTATTGGGTTATTGGCAGTGAACGGAGATCATCTTGGACAAAAGAAGTTCCTGAGGATAATCTAATTATTGATGGTAAGTGGTGGGATTTGTCTAAACCAAACCAACTTCAGATATCATTAGACGCTAAGGTTGCAAAAGATTTTAATATTAAATTAGGGGATATATTTACTTTAAATATCTATGGTAGAGAAATTGATGGTGAAATAGTCAACTTTAGACAAGTTGATTATAGAGATCTAAATATAAATTTTGCAATGCTTTTTAACCCTGACTTTGCAAAAAATATTCCTCACGAATATTTAGCAACAACAAAGTTCAATAATTTAAATAAATTTGATGAAACAAAAATGCTTGAAATTTTCCCTAGTTTATCAATGATTAAAATTGCTGATTATTTAAATAAAGTAACTAATGTTTTAAATAAAGTTTTCATAGCAGTTATTGTAATTTCAACAGTCACTATCGTCATTGGTTTAATTGTAATATCAAGTGCAATAATGGTTCAAGGAAAAGTAAGAGAATACCAAAATTTGGTTTTTAAAATTTTAGGTTTTTCAAGAAAAGAGATTGTTTTTTCTTCGCTGATTGAATTTATGATTATTTTTATATCTGTAATAATGATTGCAGTTTTGTTTGCTGTAGTTGGTTCAAAATTTATTATTGAAAATATATTTGAGTTATTCTGGAAGTTTGATCTTAAAGTTTTGATTTATCTTGGTTTATCCATTGGTTTAGTAACGTTGGTGTTAATATTATTAACTAATATTAAATATTTAAATCCAAAGGTTTATCCTCTTATAAGAAATCAATAATCACTAAGATCTATTTAGCCTTTTCCATCAGCCAAAGGTTATCACTCGCCAAAAAGTAAATTTTTCCATTTTTTGGATGAACCTGGATATCTCTAATTCGTCCGATCTCATCTTTAAAAATTACATCTTCTTTTATGTTGGACAAATCATTAAAGATTAGTTTTCTTAAGGATTGATCTTTTAATGATGTAATTAAAGCATGACCATTCCATTCATTAAATTCGTTTCCTTCATAAATTGTAATTGCACTTGTTGCAATTGAAGGCACCCAATACTGGATTGCTTTTGTAAAGCCAGGTTTCCATTTTGGACCAATAGGAAAGCCAGAATAATTTTTTCCTCCCCAGCCTAATATTTTCCAACCATAATTTTCACCTTTTTTTACTTCACCAAACCAATCACCACCTTTGGCACCATGGTTACTCATATAAATTTTACCATCGTATGATGATAAAGTTAAACCTTGAGGATTTCTGATACCAATTTGATAAATTTCAGGTAGCCAATCTGGCTTATCAACAAATTTAGGATTGTCATTTGGAATACTTCCATCAAGTTTAATTCTTATAATACTCCCAGGATGTTTTGAGGGGTCTTGGGCAATCATGCCTTTACCTCTTTCACCGGCAGAGGCAAATAAGTGATTATCTTTGATCGCTAACCTTGAACCAAAATGATAACCAGAATCAATAGGAGGTTCAGCTTGAAAAATATTTTTAAAATTTAATTTTTTCTTATCAAAAATAGCTTTAGCAATAGAGGTACTTGTTTTCCCATTACCTCTGTTTTCAGAATATGAAACATAAATAAAATTGTCTTTATATAAAATATCTAAAAGACCACCCTGTCCGTGTTCTAGAAAATTTAGGTTATGATCAACTTCAACAGCTTTTTTTTGAAGTATATCTATGATCTTAATTTTTCCACCTTTTTCAGTAATAATTAGTTCTTTATTATTTAAAAAAGACGAACCCCATGGGTCGTTAAGAACAACTAATTTTTTAAATTTTAAATTTTGAGCAAATAAATTAGTTGAAAAAAATATAAAAAATATAATTACAAAAAAAAGTTTTTTCACCTTATGAAAGTTTAGATCTTCCACCATCTACTGCAATAATTTGACCTGTTATCCAAGAGCTATCTTCAGTTATTAAAAATCTAGCTAAAGAGGCAGAGTCTTTTCCCTCTCCCAATCTTTTTAAAGGATGGGCCTTTGCAATACCATCTGCTAGGGCTTTATTCTTTAACATGGGCTCAGCAATTTTTGAATTAGTCAAGCTTGGCGCAATACAATTCACTCTTATGTTTGGAGCAAATTCAGCTGCAAGTGAGACTGTTAAACCCTCAACAGCTGCTTTTGTTGATGCAATAATTGCGTGATTGGTAAATCCTCTTTGAGCAGCAACAGTTGAAAATAAAACTATTGAGCCCTTATTTTTTTTCAAACTCTCTTGATAACCCTTAATAACTTCCACCGCAGAATAAAGATTTAATTTCATACATTTTACAAAATCTTGTTCTGTTACCATTCTCACAGGTTTTAAGTCAATTGACCCAACACAATAAGCAACACCTTTTACATCAGAAATATCATTTTTAACTTTTTCTATAAATCCCTCTTCCAAAACATCTGCGATAGTAAAAGGACACCCTAATCTCTCTGAAATATTTTTAACCTCGTTTTCATCTCTACCTACTAAATGTACACTATTTCCAGAATTTACTAATTGTTCAGCCAAGCTTGATCCGATTGAACCTGTCGCACCAAAAATAAGATATTTTTCTGACATAAAAAATTTAATTAGTTATATTTAATTATGAAGTTATTTTTTATACTGGGCAATCAATTATTTCCATCAAAATACCTAGACCGCTTCAAAAAAGACCACCTTTTTTTCATGGCTGAAGATTACGAGCTTTGTACTTATGAAAAACATCATAAACAAAAAATTCTTCTATTTTTATCATCAATGCGATCTCACGCAGATGTACTTAAAAAAGATAAATTTAAAATAGAATACTCAAAAATAGAGGATAAAGAATTTAAGGAAAGTTATTTTAAAAAGCTTAAAAAATTAATTAGCACAAAAAAGATTAAGGAAATATCCAGTTTTGAAGTTGAGGATAAGTTTTTTGAAAAAAAAATTAATCAATTTGTTAATAAAGAAAAAATAAAATGGAATATTATCCAGACGCCAATGTTTTTAAATTCAAGAGAGGATTTTAAAAAATATTTATCTAAATCCAAAAAACCATTTATGGCAACTTTCTACAAAGATGTCAGAAAAAAATCTGGAATATTAATAGGTGCTGATGGGAATCCTACAGGAGGTAAGTGGAGTTTTGATGAGGATAATAGAAATAAATTACCAAAAAATATTTCAATCCCGAAATTTCCAAAAATAAATGAAACTTATCATACTAAAAAGCTAAAACCTATTGTTGAAAAGCTATTTAAGGATCATCCTGGCAGTACCAAAAATTTCTGGTTTGCTACAGAACACAATGATGTTTTGAAGCTTTTAAATTTTTTCATTAAAGAAAAATCAAACTTATTTGGTGATTACGAGGATGCAGTTGATCAAAAAGATAATATTTTGTTTCATAGTGCACTTAGTCCATATGTAAATTTAGGTCTTATAACTCCAGAATTTATAATTAAAAAAATTTTAGAATTCCATAAAAGTAAAAAAATAAGACTAAATTCTTTAGAGGGATACGTTCGTCAAATAATTGGTTGGAGAGAATTTATGAGAGGAATTTATCAAAGTTATTCTAGTGAAATGGAGACAGGAAATTTTTTCAAACAAAATCGTAAGATGAAAAAATCCTGGTATGACGGCACTACTGGATTACCACCATTGGATTATGCAATAAAGAACGCATTAAATCATGGATGGTCTCATCATATTGAAAGACTTATGATTTTATCGAACATAATGAACCTTTGTGAGATCAAACCCACTATTGTTTACAAGTGGTTTATGGAAATGTTTGTGGACTCCTCAGATTGGGTGATGGTTCCAAATGTTTATGGAATGGGATTGTTTAGTGATGGTGGAATATTTGCAACTAAACCATACATTTGTGGATCAAGTTATTTTATGAAGATGATGGATTTTAAGAGGGGTGATTGGTGCAATATAATGGATGGGCTTTATTGGAGATTTATAGATCGAAATAGAAAGTTTTTTTTAAAAAATCCAAGGCTTTCAATGATGGTGAGAATTTTCGATAAGATGAAAACTGATAGAAAAAAATTGATTTTGTCAGCTGCAGATAAATTCATTAAAGAAAATACAATTTAGTGAAAAAAGAAAATTTACCAATTAAAGTTTGTCCAATATGTCAAAGGCCATTTAAATGGAGAAAAAAATGGAGACTTAATTGGGAAAAAGTTAAGTATTGTTCAAAAAAATGTTCATCAAAAAAATAAAAAATTTTTATAAATATTCAATTTTATTTTTATTAATAATTCTTACAAACAACGCTCGTGCAGAATTTTTTGAGGATCTATCAAAAATTATTGAGAATAATGAAAAAAGACTGAGCTATGGTATTTCAGTGACAGATTTTAATATGGATGGAAATAATGAGTTTTTAGTCACAGGTTTTGGTTTTCCGAATTTAGCGTTATCTTTTCAAGATGGAAAATTGAAGAATATAAACCAACAAAAAATTTTTTCAGATATTTCAAAGAAAACCATTGGAGTTGCTGCATGTGATATTGATAAAGATGGCTTTGAAGAAATCTACTTTTTAAATACCGATACATATAGTGGAGTTAAAAAATATTCAGACAGATTATTGGATATAAAAGATAATAATTATTTTGATTTATTTGAATTAGAAAAAAATAAAGAAAATCTAAATTTAACAGCAGGAAGATCTGTTGTTTGTGTAGATAGAAAGGGAGATGGTGAATATGGAATTTATGTTGCAAACTACGGAGGACCAACAAGGTTTTATGAGATTGAAAATGAACTTATCAAAGATAAAGCTGAGAATTTAAATCTGGATAATATTACTGGTGGAAGAGCAGTTGTATCTGGGCATATTTTGACAGAAAGAGCCGATATCTTTGCGGCCAATGAGAGAGGAGCAAATTTTCTTTTTAAAAATAATAATGGAAATTTTGATGATGTTGCATTTGATTATAGATTAGATGATGCAATCCAAAATGGACGGGGTACAGCTTTATCAGACATATATTACCGTGGTAGATTAGATATTTTAAGTGGTAATTGGCTTGGATATCACAGAGCTTGGGTCCTGGAAAATAATGAATTTAAAGACATTGGAAATAAAGATTTTGATGAACCCTCTAGAATAAGAACAATTATTTCTGCAGATTTTGATAATGATGGTTTTGATGAAGTTTTCATGAACAATATAGCAGAACCAAATAAGTTATTTCGTATTAAAGATAATGGAAAATTTGAGCAGATAAATTTTCAGGTAGGACTCGAAGCTAATGGGTATGGAACTGGTGCTGCAGTCGCGGATATAGATAATGATGGAATTTTAGAATTATTAGTTTCTCGTGGTGAAAGTAAAGCACAAACATTAACTTTGTATAAAGCAAAAGTTGATAAAGGAAGTAAATACTTAAGGATTAAACCATTAAATAAGTATGGTGCACCAGCAAGAGGAGCCACTGTTACCTTAATAACTAATCAAAGAAAACATTCAAAAACAATTGATTCAGGATCTGGTTACTTATGCCAAATGGAACCTGTGGCACATTATGGAATTAGAAAAAAAGAAAAAAATTTTAAAGTAGAAATTAGATGGACAAATGGAAGTAAAGAAATGATTGATATAAAGAAACTTAACCAAACAATTATTGTAAGACAGAAATGAAAAAAATATTCAATATATTTTTAATTGTATTTTTAATATCATTTCAACTCAAGTCGTTTGCTGGAGAAAAAAATTATCACAAAGAGCTTATTACTGATTGGTCTAGAATATTCCCTGATAAAAATAGAAATGCCGCAGGACCAAAATTTTTTAAATATATCATAGATAAAAAAATTACTTACAAAGACTTTGTTGAATTTAACAAATTATATTGTGCAGTTTCTGGGTCTTTAATTGACCCAAATAGTGACTCAGAATTCTTATTTATTAAAGAAAGTAAAACGAATAAAAAAATTTGTGGAAACTATTATAGGTGTTGTGTTCCATGTTCTTGTGATCTTATGAAGTATTCTGAAGCTCAAAAGATGAAACATAAATTTGAGGATGGTTTTAAAGAATTCTATGTTTTAACAATAAAAAATCCTTGTTCTAAAAAAGATTTTCCCAATAGAGTAAATAAAGATTATTTTTGTAATGGTGATAAAATTAACAAATCAGAGGTGTATAGTCTTAACGATCGAATAGTAATAGGTTTATTGCACAATGGAAAAAATTGTGCGAAAGATGAGGTAGACTTTGTTAAAAGTCATCAAGTGACGGGTAGATATTGCGAGTTGAGAAATAATACACCTTTAGAAAATTTAGATGCTGGAATGGGTGATATTTTTATAAAACTCGCGAGATAAATAAATATGAATAATAAAATTTTTGAGTGGGCAGGTGTTATCACTGCAATATTGTACTCATTATTTGTAGCTATGAATATTGGTATAGAGTTTTTTGGTTTTTGTTTACTACTAATATCTGCAATTCTAATTGGAATTTGGGCTTATCGAGGCGGTCATAGAGGAATATTATTTTTACAATTCTTTTATGCTACAGCTGGGATTATTGGAATGTTTAGATGGTTTTAGTTAAGTGTTGAAATAATTTTTGGAATATAATTTTTAAAGTTAAAGAAACCTTTATTACAATATTGCCAAGAGTTTTGATCAAGTTCTCTATAAAGGAAATTGATTTTAAAAGTATTTGAATTCAAGTAATCTAAATTTTCTCCAATAGTTGGATACAACCCCACTGCTTTTTCTATTTTTTTAATTTCGCTAATATCTATAACTTCACAATCAATAGATTGATTTTTAAATCTTTTTTCCTGGTCTTGAATAAGTGATGACTTAAATTTAAGAACTTTTTCACTTAGTTTGATGCATCTATTTTCATTTTTATTCGAAATTATATAAAATTTTTTAAATTTATTATTTTTAAAATCACTTGTTTCAAAACAGAGGTTATTCTCGAATATTATCAAATTATTTTGATCAATATTTTCAGGATTAGTAAAATTCTGTTTTAAAATTGAGTATTTTTTTTCAGAAATCTTGGGTGGAGCGTTTTCATTTAATTTAATATTGCTAAATCTATTATTTGTAAATTTTTTGATATTCCACTCACTTGCTAAATAATGTTTTCCCTGTGTTTGAACACCTGCAACCCATCTCCACCCAAGAGTGTTTGATGCAGCGTCTCCATCATAAAGATGTTGCATAAAAAATTCCGCACCCAATTGCCATGGCAAATTTAGTGTAAAAATCCAAATACTGGCAAACCACATTCTAGTATGATTATGTAAATAATTATTTTCTTTGAGTTCGTTGACCCAATAGTTAAAGCACTCAACATTTGTTTTTCCCTCAATCGCGTTTTTATAATTTTGATTGTTTTGAAAATCCCCTTTAATCTTTTTTAATTCAATTAAAAAATCTGTCCAAACACTGGGTCTTAATTCTAACCAACCTTTCCAATATGTACGCCACAATACTTCTTGAATAAATTTTTCATTTTTTGCAAATGAAAATTTATCAAGAGATTTTTTGATAACTTCTTTTTCATTAATAATACCGTGAGTAATATATGGAGATAAACAAGAAATATTAGACCTGTTATCAGGTCCGTAATCAAAGTTTCTAAGTTTTGAATATTCTGAGAGATTGTTTTCCACAAAATTATTTAGTTTATCTAAGGCCTTAGCCCTTGAAGCTTCAAAATTCATTTTTAATTATTTCGATTTTTTTTTCTTTAGACCTAATTTATCGCTATGTCTTAATCTCAAGATTACAATAGCACCTGCAATTAAAACTATTGCTACCGCTTCATATACTAATGCACTTGGATCCATTTCTTTTCCTTGTAAAATAATAAATCGTGCTAATGCTGTAATAGCTATAAGTAGTGGTAATGTAATACTTATGGATTGCTGGTTCCAAAAAACTCTTACCATCGCTAGCACTTCTAAGTAAAGAAACATTAGCAGCAAATCAGCTAAGGTAACCGATCGATTTTCAAACATTTTATAAATCTCTATTCCAACTGCAATTACAGTGCTTACCAGAATGATACACATTAGAAGAAGTTGTAGGTTTTTAGCTATCTTTTCCATTATTTATCTTTACTAAATGGTAACCATTTTTCAAATACTGATTTTGAGGAACCATCATACGGAATTGAATAAGAATATGGATTTGGACTTGTCAACACTTCGATTCCTTTTGAAAACACGAATATAAAAACAATTACAAAAACGAGCACCATTATCTTAAAGGGGTCAAAATTTTTTGTTTTAAAAACGCTGGCAGAATTTTCCTCAGCTCTATGAAAATGTTTAAATGTCAAATATACCGCAAATATTAATCCAATGTGGGCTAAAAAAAGTCCAGTCCACCCAAATACAAAAGTTGTATATGAGAATACGTACAAACTAAAAACAGTAGTCCAGATAAAACTTAACACCAATAAAATTTGCAATCTTACTGTTTTAGGTAATGATCTAAGATCATTTTTGCTATCATCAAACAAAATGTTTGCTGTATCTTTCATCCAATTTTTAAACGATTCCATAAATTTAAATTAAGTTTTTTTCAAAAATAAACAATCCCCAATTTGTCACCGAATAATTAGCTAGTTTCTTAACTTTTTTTTGTGAAAATTTATAAATTTCTCAACATTAGATTTAATAAATGATTTATTTTCCTCAAACGAAACTTTTTTCATTGAGTAAGCATTGCTTTTTGTCATTCTTGATTGAATTGTAACATTGCCTTTATAAAGTTTAAGTTTAACAGATCCATTAATTTTGTTTTTTTTCAAATCCACAATTTTTTGAAGTTTAAACCTTTCTTTTGAAAACCAATATCCATTATAGATCAATTCTGCGTACCTTGACATTATTGCATCTTTTTTGTGCATTGTTTCTTTATCAAGTGTAACTGACTCAATCGCTCTATGTGCATGGATTAACAATGTACCACCTGGAGTTTCGTAAACTCCTCTAGACTTGATGCCTAAAAATCTATTTTCAACAAGATCAACTCTTCCTATTCCATTTTTTCCTGCCAATTGATTTAGTTTAAATAATAATTTTGCTGGTCCAAATTTTTTTCCATTAAGACCAATGGGGTCACCATTTTTAAAATTAATTGTTACATGAGTAGCTTTGCTAGGAGCTTTTTCTGGAGAAACAGTTCTTTGAAAAATAAATTCTGGTGCAGAATTTTTTGGATTTTCTAGTAACTTACCTTCAGTTGATGTATGAAATAAATTATCATCCACTGAAAAAGGAGATGCACCTTTTTTGTCTTTTGGGATAGGAATATTGCGTTTCTTCGCATAATTAATTAAATCTGATCGAGATTTTAAATTCCATATTCTCCATGGTGCAATAATTTTTATTTTGGGACCAAAATAATGATAACCAAGCTCAAATCTTATTTGGTCGTTTCCTTTTCCAGTAGCCCCATGAGATACTGCATATGCTTTGAATTTTTTTGCAACCTTTATTTGATCCTTTGCTATCAGAGGTCTGGCGATTGAGGTTCCTAATAGATAAACACCCTCATAAATTGCATGACCACGGATCATTGGAAATACATAGTCCTTTACAAAAATATCTTTTAAATCATTTATAATTATTTTTGTAACACCAAATTTTCTCGCATTGTAAATAATCTTTTTTCTATTTATTTCTTGTCCGATATCTGCGGTGTAACAAATTACTTCTGCATCATAATTTTCTTGAAGCCATTTAAGAATAATGGATGTGTCCAAACCGCCTGAGTAAGCTAATACAATTCTTTTTTTTGATTTCATTAACTAGCTACAAGCTTTTTTTGCAGTGTTATATGCTTTAGTGAATCCCAATAATGAATAATGGTCGATTGTTTGAGAGCCTTTTTCATTGTATCCAGTTACCATTATTCTTGAACCTTTTTTCATAATCTTGACCATAATATTTTCTTTTTTATTACTAGTCATCCATGCAAAACCTTGTTGCTTAATATCAAATTTAAATTTGTTATTTCCTGAGGTTGCTAATACAGTATTGTTTTTATTAAATTCATAACCAGCAGTAGTACTGATTTCATTTGAAATTTTTTCGCCAGGTCTAAATGTTACAAATAACCTAGCATCTCTTTTATTTGTTTTAGGAGATTGTAGAATTGGTGAAGACTGAGCAAAACATACTTTACCAGATGCTTCCGCTAAAACCATTGTTTCCCAATCTTTATATTTACCAATTTTTTTTAGATCTTCTCCAAAAGATTTCGATGTGAATAAAAAAGTAAAAAGCATAAATATGAATAAAATCTTTTTAATCATGGACATGGGTTTGGGAACATTTTTTGAATTTTATTAATCTCATTTAAAATTTCGCTTGTTAAACTTACATTTACACTTTCTATGTTTGTTTTCAACTGTTCGATTGTCGTTGCACCTATTATCACACTTGTCATAAATGGCTGAATTTCACAAAACTTCAATGACATTTGAGTAAAATCAATATTGAATTTTTGCGATAACTTATAATACTCTTCGATAGCTTTTTGACCATTTTCATTTTTATATCTTGTGAAATCTTTAAATAGTTTCATTCTAGATTTTTCTGGTAAATTATTATTTCTATATTTTCCTGTTAAGTATCCGAATGCTAAAGGCGAGTAGGCTAACAAACCACTTTTCTCCCTAACAGAAATTTCCGCAAGTCCAACTTCATAAGTTCTATTAAGTAAATTGTATGGATTTTGCACCGACATCATTTTTGGTAAATCTTTTAATTTTGATATCTCAAGAAATTTTGACAAACCCCATGCAGTTTCATTAGATAGACCAATGTATCTAATTTTACCTTGTTCAATAAATTTTTTTAAACTTTCAAGAATTTCTTCAAACGGTGTCCAATCATTATCGTTTTCGTCATGTTCATAACCATGTTTTCCAAAAAAATTTGTATTTCTCTCTGGCCAATGAAGTTGATAGAGATCGATATAGTCTGTTTTCAATCTTTTGAGACTTTCCTCTAAAGCTTCAGAAATTTTTTTTTTCCCAAAATTATAACCACCACCCCTGATATATTTGTTTGAAGTATTACCACAAACTTTTGTTGCTATAACAACCTTGTCTCTTTTTTTAGTTTTTTGAAACCAGTTACCGATTATTCTCTCTGTTTCCCCATATGTTTCTTCTCTCATCGGTATGGAATAGATTTCTGCAGTGTCCCAAAAGTTTACACCATGATCTAAAGCATAATCCATTTGCTGAAATCCCTCTTCTTGAGTATTTTGTTCGCCCCAGGTCATAGTACCGAGACAAATTGTACTCACATCAAGATCCGTATTGCCTAATTTTTTATAATTCATAGTGATTTTTAAAGTATAATTTTTTATTAATCTTTTAAGGTATCTTGAATATTTAGTAAAAGACTATATATCTATAGAAATTATGGCAACAGACAAAAAAGGTATTCTAGCAAGAGCAAGAGCAGCAGCACGTGAAACCACTGCGGTTACTGATGAGGGCTTAAGAGCCTACATGTTAAAAGTTTATAACTACATGGCGACTGGAATATTACTTACAGGAATTATAGCGTTGATAACATTTAAAATGTCAGTTGTTACTGATGCAAGTGGTTCTATTGTGGCTTTAACTGAGGTTGGAAATGCCGTTTATTTATCAGGACTTAAGTGGATAGTTATGTTAGCTCCTTTGGGTGTCGTATTTTATATGAGTTTTGGGATCAACAAAATGAGTGCATCAAAAGCTCAGACAACTTTTTGGATTTTTGCTGCTTTAATGGGTTTATCACTATCTTCAATTTTATTAGTTTACACAGGTTTAAGTGTAACAAGAGTATTTTTTATTTGTTCAGCTACTTTTGGTGCTATGAGCATTTATGGTTATACAACAAAGAGAGATTTAACTAAGTTCGGATCATTTTTGATGATGGGACTAATAGGAATTATTATTGCATCATTAGTTAATATTTTTCTAAAATCTTCAATGATGTATTTCGTGATTTCAATTTTAGGAGTTTTAATTTTTGTAGGCCTTACTGCTTATGATACTCAAAAAATAAAAAACATGTACTCTGCTAGTGATACTGGCGAGTTAATGGGTAAAAAAGCGGTAATGGGTGCTCTGACTCTTTATTTAGATTTCATTAACCTATTTATTATGCTCTTAAGACTTTTCGGTCAAAGAAGATAATTTTATTTTAAAGTTTTTTCCAATTAGTATTTTTTAACAACAAATTAAGGTCTGAGGAATTCCTTAGTATTTTACCATTGGTATCCGTAATTAAATATTTTAAATTTTTATTTTTTGGCTTAAAGTTTTTGCAAATTTTATAAATAGCATTTTCAGCTGCATTTTTAAAAACACTAAATCCCACCTGTTTGCTTGAAATATTAAGACCGTAATCTTTCCAAGAACCCTCTGAAACCATTTTTGCATATAAATCTAATATTATTTTAAGCTCATTTTTTTCAAAAAAATGATTTTCATTAAATTTTTTTTTATCAAGATTATTAACAACCAGTCTTAAATTATTCTTCATGAGTTTTATATTTATTTATTAAACCGATTTGAAAGGCTGTAAAAATGAAAGTTATTGGAAGTAAACCCCAAACTTTAAAGTTGACCCAAAATTCCTCAGATTGTGTTCTCCAAACTAATTCATTTAAAATAGCAAGTCCAAAGAAAAAGTATATCCATCTTTTACTTAACAATTCCCAACCTTCGTTTGTAAGTGGTATTGATTTTCCCATTAATTTTTTTAACACAGGTTCATTTGTAAAATACCTTCCAAATATTAAAGCCAGACCAAATAAAATATTAATGATTGTTGGTTTGATGTAAATAAAAACTGGGTTATCAAAATAAATTGTAAGGCCACCAAAAAAAGTAATTAATATTCCACTCAACAAAGGAACTTTGGGTATTTTTTTTTCTAAAAACCAAACAATCGCTAATGCTATAATTGTCGCAATTATAAATGGTGGAATGGCTACTCTTAAATCTTTTCCACTATCGTAATAGTAGTAAAAAAAAATTACTAAAGGTCCAAAATCAGTAAGAAACTTTAAAAAAGATTTATTCACTTGAAGAATATTAACATAAATAATATTTTCACAAAAACTATAAATTTTTCTTATTGATTTTTATTTTTAAATACCCATACTAATCTTAATGGCAATTCAAAAAGCTAAATTTTCAATAGGCGATATTGTAAAACACAAACACTTTGAGTTTAGAGGTGTGATTTATGATGTAGATTTTGAGTTTAATAATTCTGAGGAATGGTATCAATCTATACCTAAGAATGTTAGACCAAGAAAAGATCAACCATTTTATCATCTGTTAGCTGAAAATGATGAAATAACTTATGAAGCCTACGTGTCAGAGCAAAATTTATTGACCGATGACTCTGATGAGCCAATCAAACATCCATTAATTGAGGAAATTTTCTCTGGTAAAAAAGGTTCAAGCTATTTTAAGCCGTCAAATTAAGTAAATTCACTTTTTAAACACATTTAGCTCAAATCTTTGTCACAGGGCATTGTTAAGTCTAATTAATTCTGATCAAGAGTGTTAAATTTTACCCTTCGTTATTATCTCCCTCTACATTCTTGATCAGATAATTATTTCGTACTAAATAACCCTAATATTTATTTTAAAAATAAAATTTTATGTTTCAATTACTAGAACCTAATAGAATTTTTTCTATAACTTCTAAAGCACCAAAATACGTTTTATTATTATTTATTTTGGTAGTCTCTATAGGTTTAACTGAGGCTCTAATTCTCTCACCAGAAGATTACAAACAAAGTCACTCTGTAAGAATAATGTATGTTCATGTTCCCGCGGCATGGATCTCACTAGGTATCTTTTCTACTATTACTATTCTTTCTATCGTTGGCTATATATTTAAAATTAAAAATTTCTTTTTAATTTCAAAGAGTTTGGCTCCGTCAGGATTTGTTTTTAATGTAATTGCTCTTGTAACAGGTTCTATTTGGGGAAAGCCCACGTGGGGAACATGGTGGGCGTGGGATGCCAGGATTACATCTATGTTAATATTGGCATTATTTTATTTGATGTATTTAATTGCTTGGAGAATTTATGAAGATAAAGAACAAGTTTTTAAGGTAACCTCAATTATTACAATTTTAGGAATAATAAATGTTCCTATAATTAAATATTCTGTAGACTGGTGGAACACACTTCATCAGCCAGCATCAATTAATATATTATCAAAATCTACTATTCATTCTTCGATGCTCGTTCCTTTACTAATTATGACTGCGGCATTTGCCCTATTCTCATTGCTAATTTTTTTAATGAAATATAATACAGAACTGATAAAAATTAAAAATAAGGGTTTAGACAGATTATGATAAGTGAAATTTTTTACATGGACGGATACGGAATTTATGTTTGGGGTTCATTTGCTTTTACTTTTTTAAGTTTTATGTCATTGTATCTGGTAATTAAAAATCAATATGAAAGAGAAAAAAATAAGTTTATTGTTAAATTTGGAAACCTAAACTCTGAAAGAGCTGCCTCTGCTAGACTACAAAGAATTAATAGAGAGATTCTATCCAACACTTCAACTATTTAACTTTTAAACCATGTATGGTCGTAAAGTTAAACTAAGATTTTTTTTTATATTCTTAATCGCTGTTACATTAAGTTTAACGATATTCCTTATTCTAAAATCATTAGAGGAAAATGTTGTATATTTTAAATCTCCATCTGAAATAAAAACTTTATCTGAAATGCAGCAGAAAAAGATTAGAATTGGGGGAATGGTAAAAACTGACTCAATTTCTATTGTAAATAAAGAATTAAGTTTTGTTATTACAGACTTTAAAAGTGAAATTAATGTTGTTTACTCAGGATTAATACCCAATCTTTTTGAAGAAGGTAAAGGTGTTGTTGCAGAGGGATTTTTAAAAGATGAGAATTTTTTTTCAGCAACGAAAATCTTAGCTAAACATGATGAAAATTATATGCCACCTGAGGTAAAGGCTGCTTTAGAGGAGAAATAAATTGTCGAGTTTAATTGGATATTATTCTTTAATCTTTGGTGTCGGTGTTTCAATTTTAGTTATATTTTTTTCTATTAAAAATTTTAATGATACTCAGAAGTTAGATACTAAAGTAATATCCTTAGTATTCTTACAACTTTTATTTGTAATAATAAGCTTCTCAGGCTTAATTTTATCTTTTGTTAACTCAGATTTTAGTAATGAGACAGTTTTTAATCATTCCCACACAACTAAGCCGCTGTTTTATAAAATCTCTGGGACCTGGGGTAATCATGAGGGTAGTCTATTATTATGGTTGTTAGTTTTAACATTATTTATATTTGTCTTTTTACTGAGGTCAAAAAATCAACCAAAACAATATAAAATTTTAACTTTATTATTCCAACAGATAATAATAGTTGGTTTTTTTATTTTTCTAATACAAACCTCCAATCCTTTTAATCATGTTTTTCCAGTTCCAAAAGAGGGATTAGGTTTAAATCCTATATTGCAAGACCCTGCATTAGCAATTCACCCGCCAATTTTATATCTTGGCTACGTTGGAACTTCTATAATTTTTTCCTCAGCACTAGCAGCAGTTTGTTCAAATAATATTACAAAAATTTGGGCATCACATATCAAAAAATGGGTTTTAGTTTCTTGGATTTTTTTAACTTTAGGAATTTTACTTGGATCTATTTGGGCTTACTATGAGTTAGGATGGGGAGGTTTTTGGTTCTGGGATCCAGTTGAAAATGTATCTTTAATGCCATGGTTTGCATTAACAACCTTATTACATTGTGTATTAGTTTTAGAAAAAAAGCTTATTCTTACCTCGTGGGTTGTTGTGTTATCTATTGCAACTTTTACTCTAAGTATGTGTGGTACTTTTTTGGTTCGATCAGGTATTTTAAATTCTGTTCATACATTTGCTAATGATCCAGAGAGAGGTTTGTATATTCTAATATTTTTATTTATTTTGATATTCTTATCTTTTTTTATATTTTTAATTTTTCATAAAAGTGAAAACGACAATTCCAAAACTTTCTACTTATTAAGTAAGGAAACATCAATTTTAGTTAATAATTGGTTTATGATGTATTTTTTATCAGTTGTTTTAATTGGAACAATTTATCCAATATTTTTAGAGGTAATTTCATCTCAAAAAATATCTGTAGGTCCACCATTTTTTAACAAATTGATCCTACCATTTTTAATCCCATTTATGTTAGCAATGGCAATAGGACCTAAATTAAAGTGGATTAAATCAGATATTGAAGACAAAATTTATTTAATTTCATTTTTTGTAATTTCTTTAATTTTATCAGTATTGATAATTAGAAATTTAGATATTAATTTTCTTTACAATACTATTCTAATTACAGCAGCTTTTTATTTATTTTTTATAACTCTTAGAGATTTTTTTCACAGAAAATATAGAAACCTGTCGCAAATTACTGCTCATTTTAGTTTTAGCATTTTGATACTTAGTATTTTATTTAATAATATTTTTTCATCTGAAGTTATTACAAATTTAAAAATTAATGAAACTTACCAAGCTCAAAATTTGAAGATTAATTTTGAGAGCATTGAGCAAGAAAATAAACAAAATTTTAAAGCAATTAGAGGAAAGTTTATTGTAGAGGATCAAAGTGGATTAATTGAAGTCATGCAGCCTGAATTAAGAATATATAATCAACCAAATATTGTTACTAGTGAAGCAGATATCAAAACTAATATATTCACTGATAAATTTATGACAATGAACTATGTCCAAAATCAAGATTATTTTAATATTCGTTATCAAGTAAAGCCATTCATGATTTGGATTTGGATTTCTACTATTCTATTGTGCCTTAGTGGCTGTTTATCTTTAATTAGAAAAAAATATGAAAACTAAAATTTTTCCTTTATTTTTAATTTTTACATTCTCGATAATTTTTTTTGTTTTTTACAAAGGTTTACAAAATACAAATATTTATACTCCTGAAACAAAATCAGAAATTAAAATTCCAAATTTTGAAACAAAAGAGTTTTTTTCAAAAGACAAAATAAATTCAGATCAGATTTTTATAGGAAGTGATTATTATTTATTAAACATTTGGGCTTCGTGGTGTGTTCCTTGCAAAGAGGAACATAAGTATCTAATGGATTTAAGTAAAAAAGAGAATATCAAAATTATTGGACAAAACTATAAAGATAATTTTGATAATGCAAAAAATTTTTTGATAAATTTAGATAATCCATACGATTTAATTTTTTTTGATAACGATGGTACAATAGCAATTGAATGGGGTGCATATGGAGTACCTGAAACCTTTCTAATTAAAAATAATCTAATTGTTAAAAAAATTATTGGTCCATTGAATGAAAAATTACTTTCTGAGATAAAAGAATTGACACAATGAATATTTTAAAATTTTTAGTTTCTGTGACTTTTTTGATTTATTGTTTTTCTTCTGATTTAAAAGCTAAAAACTTAGAAATTGAAATAACAAAAAATTTAAGATGTTTAATTTGTCAAGGACAATCAGTTTACGATTCAGACTCTGAATTTGCTAATAGTGTAAAAATTTTAGTAGAAAAAAAATTAAATGAAGGCTTAGATGAAAAACAAATATATGCTTATCTTAAAAATAAATATGGAGACTGGATCCTTTATGATCCAGGATTCAGTAAAAATACCTATTTTCTTTGGTTATTACCTATATTGATGTTTGTATTTGGTGGTGCAATAATACTCAAGAAAGTTATATTTAAAAAAAAAAAATTATGAATTATCTGAGAATTTGTTACTTGGTAATATTGTCTTTTTTAATTTCTTCTTCAATTATTGCAGAAGACACTAAAGTAAGTAATGATAATACAAAGTTTAATATTTATTCAGGGATGTTTGACTTCAGTGATAATGGAAAGAGATCTGCTTTAATTGGGTTTCAACATCAAAATACAGATTTAAACAGAGATACTTTTCTTGGTAATCTTTCTCCAATAACAGGATTTATGTTTACTGCTGATAGTGCAGCTTACCTGTATACTGGTGTGCAAGCACAATATTCCTTAGGAGCCTTAAATATTATACCAAGTTTTGCCCCAGGACTTTATAGTCAGGGAGATGGCAAAGATCTTGGACATTTATTAGAATTCAAAAGCGAAGTTCAGATTTCTTTAGATTTATTTCAAAATAGCCAATTAGGCTTATCATATAATCATTTATCCAATGCAAGTTTGGGAGATAAAAATCCTGGGGCAAATAGTTATATGTTTAATTTTCTTAAAACCTTTTAAACAAACATTCTATGATAATGAGATTGAAAGATTGTCACAATTTTGGTGATTTTAGAAAACTTGCTAAGCTAAAGCTTCCATCGCCTATTTTTCATTATATTGATGGTGCAGCTGACGATGAAATTACATATGCTAGAAATACAAGTGCCTTTGACGATGTAGATTTAGTTCCAAATGTTTTAAGAGGTGTTGAGAATGTAGATTTGTCCACAACAATTTTTGGTAAAAAGTTAGATTTACCATTTTATCTTTCACCAACAGCATTACAAAGACTTTTTCATTATGATGGTGAAAGAGCAGTTGGAAAAGCAGCTAAAAAATTTAATACAATGTTTGGTGTTTCTGCATTAGCAACAGTTAGCGTAGAGGAAATATCCTCTTTGATTGATACACCCAAAATGTTTCAGTTTTATTTTCACAAAGATAGAGGTTTAAATGACTCTTGTTTAGAGCGAGCTAAGGCTGCTAAATTTGATGTAATGGCTCTAACAGTCGATACCATTACAGGAGGAAATCGTGAAAGAGATTTAAGAACTGGTTTTACCTCTCCGCCGAAATTGACTCTATCAAGCTTATTTAGTTTTGCGACTAAACCAATGTGGGGAATAAATTATTTAACAAAAGGTAAATTTGAATTACCTCACCTCCAAGACTTTGTAAAAGAAGGTACAAGTACAAACTCTTCCATAGGAAATTATTTTTCAACAATGTTAGATCAATCTATGAATTGGAAAGATGCTGAAAAACTTTGTTCTCAATGGGGAGGTCATTTTGCACTTAAAGGAATAATGAGTGTAGAAGATGCTAAAAAAGCAGTTGATATTGGATGTACTGGTATAATGGTTTCAAATCATGGTGGCAGACAACTTGATGGATCGAGATCACCATTTGATCAGCTCGCAGAAATTGTTGATGCAGTTGGAGATAAACTTGATGTTATATGTGAAGGAGGAATTCATAGAGGAACACATATGCTTAAAGCATTATCTCTTGGTGCAAAAGCATGTTCTGGTGGAAGACTTTATCTTTATGCGCTTGCAGCAGCAGGCCAACCAGGCGTCGAAAGAGCTCTTGAGTTGTATAAATCTGAGTTAGTTAGAGATATGAAGCTCATGGGATGTACAAAAATTTCAGATCTTAATAGAAATAATCTTAGATTTAGAAAATAGTGAGTTTACAAAATTGCTATAATTTTGACGATTTTAGAAAACTTGCAAAGAAAAAATTACCTTCACCAATATTTCACTATATTGATGGTGGTGCAGATGATGAAATAACACTCAAAAGAAATACAAAATCTTTTGATGAATGCGATTTAGTTCCTAATATTTTAGCAAGTGTCGGAAAACCAGATCTCTCAACAACTATTTTTGGAAAAAAAATTGATATGCCACTCTTTTTATCACCATGTGCCATGCAAAGACTTTATCATCATGACGGTGACAAAGCATCTGCTAGAGCAGCTGATAAGTTTGGAACATTTTATAGTATGTCTACGATGGCAAATAACACTATAGAGGAAATTTCAAATATTTCAGGTGGACCAAAGTTATTTCAACTTTATGTTCACAAAGATCAATCAATCACTGATGATTTAATTGATCGTTGTAGAAGATCAGGATTTGATGGAATGTGTTTAACTGTAGATACTTTAGTAGCAGGTAACAGAGAAAGAGATCATAGAACAGGTTTTACAACCCCGCCAAAGTTAACTTTACAAAGTTTAATGAGTTTTGCTCTTCATCCTAGTTGGGTATTTAATTATCTTACACATGGGAAATTTAAATTAGCAAATGTGGCTACAAAAACAGATAAGGGCACCAATATTGCAAAATCAGTTATAGAGTACATTAATGAACAATACGATCCAGCAATGAACTGGAAGGACGCAGAATATTGTGTAAAGAAATGGAATGGACCCTTTGCACTTAAAGGTGTTATGTCCGTTGATGATGCGAAAAGAGCAATAGATATTGGTTGTACGGCAATCATGATTTCAAATCATGGTGGAAGACAACTTGATGGATCAAGATCGCCATTCGATCAAGTCAAAGCAATCTCAGATGCAGTTGGAGATAAATTGGAAATCATATTAGACGGGGGAGTTAGAAGAGGAACTCATGTATTAAAAGCAATCGCTGCAGGTGCAAAAGCCTGTAGTTTTGGTAAAATGTTTTTGTTCTCTTTAGCCGCAGGGGGACAACAAGGTGTTGAGCATTTACTTAAAAATATGCACGAGGAAATCAATAGAAATATGGTTTTAATGGGATGTAAGAACCTAAAAGAGTTGAATAGTTCAAAATTAATTTATAGAACTTCTAATAAAATATAAAAGTTATGGAACTAGCAAAGAGTTTAGATAGATTGGGAACAGAGTCTGCTTTTTCGGTATTAGCAGAGGCAAAGAAATTAGAGGCCCAAGGTAAGCCGATGATCCATTTAGGTCTAGGACAACCAGATTTTAAAACACCTAAACATGTTGTTGAAGCGGCAAAAAAAGCTTTGGATGATGGTCATCATGGATACGTGATGTCAAATGGAATACCTGAGTGTCGACAAGCTGTAACAAGATGGATTAAGAAACGTTACAAAGCTGAGATAGATCCTGAAAGAATTTTAATCATGCCAGGCGGTAAACCTACAATGAGTTACGCGATACAATGTTACGGAGAACCGGGAGTAGAAATAATTCATCCTACACCTGCATTTCCAATATATGAGTCTATGATTAATTATACAGGTTCAACGCCTGTCCCTTATGATTTAACTGAAGATAAAGATCTTAAATTTGATCCGGATAAAATTTTATCTCTTATAACTAAAAAAACTAGGTTACTGATTTTAATAAATCCAAATAATCCAACAGGAAGTTTTGTTGAGAAACCTGTAATTGACTATTTTGCAAAGGAGTTAGAAAAACATCCTCATGTTACTATTTTAAGTGATGAAATTTATAGTAGACAAATTTTTGACTATAAAGAAATGCCTTCTTTTTTCCATTATCCAAATTTAAAAGATAGGCTAATTGTATTAGAGGGTTGGAGCAAAGCTTATTCAATGACGGGATGGAGATTAGGTTGGAGTTATTGGCCTAAAGAACTTATTGAGCATGTAAACAAATTATTAATAAATAGCGTATCATGTGTAAATGCTGCTGCACAATATGCTGGTATTGCTGCATTAGATGGCCCCGATGACTCCATCAAAGATATGTTAGATAAGTTTACTTTAAGAAGAAATTTAATTCATCAGGGGTTAAATGATCTACCAGGAGTGGAGTGTAGTTTACCTGGAGGAGCTTTTTATGCATTCCCAAAAGTAATTGGTACAGGAATGAATGGATCTGAATTCTGTAAAAAAGCAATGCATGAGGCTGGAGTAGCAATAGTTCCAGGAACAGCCTTTGGTAAAACCTGTAATGATTACGTAAGATTTAGTTTTGCAGCATCAAGAGATAACATTTTACAGGCCTTAGAAAACATAAAGAAAATGCTTACTAAATAAGCTGTATTTTTGATAAAATTTTTACTAATATTATTTTAATGAACGAGCAAGTCCAAGCAGAGTTTAAAAAAATTTTTAATGGAAGATTTTCTACCTCTGAGTCAACAAGAGCAAATTATGCTAGAGGTGAGGATACTTATGATCCCGTTTTGTCTAAAGCTGTAGTTTTTCCTGAAACAAATGAAGAGGTCTCTAAAGTGCTCCGTTTATGTAATGAGCACAAAATTCCTGTTGTACCTTTTGGAACAGGAACATCTTTAGAAGGAAATGTTGTCGGTAATGAAAAAGGCATAACCATATGTCTTGAAAAAATGAATAAAATTTTAAGTGTGAATGTTGAGGACTTTGATTGTCGAGTTCAGGCATGTGTAACTAAAGAGCAATTAAATGATTATTTGAGAGAAGACGGAGTTTTTTTCCCGATTGATCCAGGTGCTAATGCAGCAATTGGAGGAATGGCTTCAACATCAGCCTCAGGGACAATGGCTGTAAAATATGGAACAATGAAAACTGTAATCAGTGGACTCACAGTTGTTCTGCCTAATGGAGATATTGTTAATACTGGTAGCAGAACCAAAAAAACATCAGCAGGTTATAATTTAACCAATTTATTTATAGGTTCAGAAGGAACTTTAGGAATAATTACAGAAGTTCAATTGAGATTATCGCCAATACCAGAAAGCATTATGTCTGCAGTTTGTCATTTTCCAACTTTAGAAAATGCAGTTCAAACTGCTCAACAAGTTATTCAATATGGAGTCCCTATCGCTAGAATTGAGATGTTAAACAAAGATCAAATGGGTATTAGTATTAATTACTCTAAATTGAAGGATATCGAAGCAGTGCCAACTTTATTTTTTGAGTTTCATGGATCCGAGGCATCTAATAATGAAAATATTAAAATTGTTGAGGAAATATCGAAAGATAATAATGGAAGTTCTTTTAAATGGGCAAAAGATCTAGAGGAGAGAAATAAGCTTTGGAAAGCACGATGGGATGTTTATTATTCTGTTAAAGCATTGATAAATAATGGAAGAGTTTATTCGACCGATGTATGTTTGCCAATTTCAAATATAACTGAATGTGTAAATTACGCAGAAGAGCAGGCAAAAAAATTTGGATTAAGAGCTCCGATGGTAGGTCATTTAGGAGATGGAAACTTTCATGTACTTTTGCCATTTGACCCTGAAAACAAAGAGACATACAAAAAAATAAGAGAATTTAACGATTTGTTAATTAACAAAGCGCTTGAATTGAAAGGTACAATCACTGGAGAACATGGAGTTGGGTTACATAAAAAAGAATATCTTTTAAAAGAACATGCTGACAACATTCCATTAATGAAATTGATTAAGAGAAGCATTGATCAAAATAATATAATGAATCCTGGCAAGATATTTGATCTAAATTAGTTAATTCTATCTTTAAATGAAAAAAATTTTAATCACTAGAAGATTAATTAAGGAGAGTGAGGATAAAGCCACAAAAACTTTTGATCCAATATTCAATAATAATGATGAGCTATACTCTCAGTCAAAAGTAATAGAAATGAGCAAAGGATGTGATGGAATTTTATCTTCTCTAACAGATAAGATGGATAAAGAAACAATCAACAAATTGCCAGACACGATAAAAATTATTTCAAATTTTGCAGTTGGATTTGGAAATATTGATTTAGATGCCGCAAAAAAAAGAGGCATTGCAGTTACCAATACTCCTGAAGTTTTATCTGATGCGACAGCTGAAATTGGGATACTTTTAATTTTAGGCGCATGCAGGAGAGCCTCCGAAGGAATAGTATCTGCTCAAGAAGGCGGCTGGAAGTGGTCAGCAGATTATTTAATAGGTAAGCAATTGACAGGCTCCAGACTTGGTATTTTAGGCATGGGAAGAATAGGACAAAAAATTGCAAAGATTGCAAAGTCGTTAGGCATGATAATTCATTATCACAATAGATCAAAGTTAAGTGATGAAAAAGAACAGGGAGCAATTTATCATGATAATATTAAGAGTCTTTTTTCAGTTTCTGATGTCCTATCAATTTGTTGTCCCGCTACTAAAGAAACAGAAAACATTATTAACAAAGAAACTGTTGAATATTTTCCTAAAGGAGCAGTTATCACTAACGTCGCTAGAGGAGATATAGTAGATGACGAAGCTTTAATTGATGCATTAAATCGAAGAAAAATATATGCAGCTGGATTAGATGTTTATAAAAATGAGCCAAACTTAAATCCTGGTTATAATAAAATTAAGTCAGCATTTATTCTTCCTCACCTAGGAAGCGCAACAAAGGATACAAGAATTGCAATGGCAAACTTAGCAATCGATAATATTGATGAGTTTTTTAAAACTGGAAATTGTAAAAATAAAGTAAATTAATTCTACTCAGGATTGAATCTAATTCAACTATTGCGACATCTACGCCTTTTTTTAGAAAGACTCTAATCTGATTCTATGTTTTAATTAATCAAGTTAATTAACTTTAATAGGAGTAATAATGACTAAAGAAAATAAATCATTGAAGGTGAAAACATCTTCAAGACGTAAGTTCTTTAAAACTGCTGCTAAGACTGGTGCTATAGCTGCAGCCGCTGTTGCAATGCCATATGTGAAGGCAAACGCAGCAACAACTTTAAAGATGCAAGCTGCATGGCCAAGTGGAGCTAACATCTTTTTCGAAATGGCTGGAGACTATTGTAACATGGTTAAAGAAATGTCTGGAGGATCTCTTCAGATTGATCTTCAACCGGTTGGAGCAGTTGTAAAGACTTCAGAAATCGGACAAGCGGTAAGTTCCGGTGTAGTAGATATGGGTCACTGGGTGACTGCATATTGGTATGGTAAAAACCCTGCTGCATCATTATTTGGAACTGGTCCTTCATATGGAATGTCATCTCAAGAAGTTATGGGATGGATGGAGTATGGCGGAGGAAGAAAATTATATGACGAAACACTTGCAAAAGTTGGTTTCGATTATGTTGGTTTTTTCCATATGCCTATGCCAGCTCAGCCTTTTGGTTGGTTCAAAAAGAATGTAACTAAAGTGTCTGATGTTAAAGGTATGAAGTACAGAACTGTTGGTTTAGCGACTAACGTTTTAACTGCAATGGGAATGGTAGTTAGACAATTACCAGGTGGTGAAATTCAACCAGCGATGAAAACTGGTTTGATTGAAGCTGCTGAGTTTAACAACCCTACTTCAGACTCTCAGTTTGGTATGCAAGATGTTTCTAAGCACTATCACTTAGGAAGCTTCCACCAATCTCAAGAGATGTTTGAGATACCAGTTAACAAAAAAACATATAATAGTTTATCACCTGCACACCAAGCAATATTGAAAAATGCTGCTTATGCTGCAAATAGTGATAACTACTTTAAAGCTTTAGTAAGATACTCAGCTGACTTAGCTAAGTTAATGAATGAGCATAAAGTAAATGTTTACCAAACTTCTGATGAAATCTTAGCTCAACAATTAAAAGGTTGGGATAAGGTAATCGGTGATTTCAATAAGAAAGATCCTTTCTTTAAGAAAGTCGTAGATTCTCAGAAAGCGTATGCGAAGAGAGTAATGAAATACTTGCTGATGAATCAGCCTAATTACAAACTTGCGTATGAAAATGAGTTTGGTCCAATAGCAAAAGTTAAGTTATAGTTAACTTTTCATAAATTTTAATGAGGGGGCCTCGGCCCCCTTTTTATTTGATTAATTCAAAACAATTCAATAAGAGTCTATATCTATGATGAGATCTTATATAAAATTTGCCGACCGATTAAGTGTCTCAATGGGCAAAGCATTTTCCTGGTGTATTGTAATTTTAATGGGTGGAACGTGCTATGAAGTTTTTATGGCATATGCTTTAAATGCACCAACTTTATGGAATTTCGATTTTAGTCTCCAAATGTATGGCGCGATTTTTATGATGGCTGGTGCATATACTTTGTGTACCGAGGCACATGTAAGAGGAGATGTTATTTACAGATTATTTTCTCAAAGAGTACAAGCTTGGATTGATGTAGTTTTGTATTTTATTTTCTTTTTTCCTGGCGTAGTTGCATTAGCCTTTTATGGCTACGAGTATGCTGCGCTAGCTTGGAAAATAAAAGAAACAAGTTGGAATAGTCCAGCTCAAATTCAAATTTATATGGCGAAATCTTTAATACCTTTATCTGGTAGCCTGTTAACCCTTCAGGGAATAGGTGAAGTGTTTAGATGTATTATATGTATAAAAACTGGTAGTTGGCCAGAAAGAGGAACAGAGCGTGATGCTGAAGAAACTGAAAAAGTATTAATGAGAACCTCACAAGAAGGAAATAAAGAAGATGTTATTTAGTCTGACAAATCCCGAAGTGGCAATAATGATGATGGGTATATTTTTATTTGCCGTACTATTAGGTTTTCCGATTGCCTTTACTTTAATGGCGATGGGACTAGGTTTTGGATATTATGCTTACTTTGATCCAACTAAGATGGAACACCTTTTTGATAACAGGATATTCCAACTTTTTGTTCAAAATACCTACACTGTTATGGATAATAATGTCCTTACTGCTGTCCCGCTCTTTTTATTCATGGGATATTTAGTTGAAAGAGCAGGTATTGTAGCAAAACTATTTTTTGCAATTAGATTAGCATCTCATAAGCTTCCTGCATCAATGGCAGTTGCAGCACTGATTACTTGTGCCCTCTTTTCAACAGCAACAGGTATTATAGGTGCAGTTGTTACTTTAATGGGACTACTGGCATGGCCTGCTATGATTAAAGCCGGTTATGATAAAAAATTTGCATCTGGAATAATTTGTTCAGGCGGGTGTTTAGGAATTTTAATTCCACCTAGTATTATGTTGATCGTTTACTCTGTAATTGCTCAACTATCACCACTAAGATTATTTGCAGCTGCTATTTTTCCAGGATTGATGTTAGCGGGACTTTACATTGCATACGCAGTGTTCAGAGCTTGGTTAAATCCATCAATTGCGCCAAAACCTGCAGCTGAGGAAATACCTCCTACTGCAGTAATTCTTAAAGAGGTTCTTGTCTCCTTCTTACCTTTATTTTCATTGATAATTTTAGTTCTAGGTACAATTTTAGCTGGAATAGCAACACCTGCTGAAGCTGCAGCCGTTGGTGCATTTGGATCGTTGGTGCTTTCATATTTTTATAAAACCCTTAAATGGAAAAATTTTAAAGAGTCTGTCTTTTTGACAGCTAAAACAACTGCAATGATCATGTGGCTTTTCATAGGATCGTGGACATTTGCTTCTGTATTTTCTTATCTTGGAGGCCACGAGGTTTTCGAACATTTCTTTAAATCTCTAAATTTACAGCCTTGGCAATTTTTAGTAATTACACAATTGATTATATTTTTATTAGGTTGGCCATTGGAGTGGACGGAGATATTAATTATTTTTGTACCAATATTTTTACCATTAGTCGAATTTTTTGGAGTAAATCCGTATTTCTTTGCAATGTTGATTGCTCTAAATTTACAAACCTCATTTTTGACACCCCCCATGGCAATGTCTGCTTACTATCTAAAGGGAGTTCAATCAAAGAATGTTGAATTGATGCAGATCTTTGGAGGAATAATGCCATTTTTAGGTATTGTAATTTTAGCTATGGTTCTAATGTATTTATTTCCAGGTATAGCACTTTGGTTACCAGAGACATTATTTGCAAATTAATTTTAGATGACAGATATATTTTCTTTAAGTCTTGAAGAACTTGCTACAAAGATTAAAGATGCTCAACTCACTTCTGTTGATGTTTGTGAAAAGTATATCGAGAGAATCAATAAATTTGACAAAGATATAAAGGCTTGGGCCCATTTTGATAAAAAAGTTTTATTAGAAAAAGCTGCAGAAGCTGACGATCATAGAAGATCTGGTAAACCAATTGGTCCACTTCATGGAGTGCCTATTGCAGTTAAAGACATTATTGGGACAGTTGATATGCCAACCGAATGTGGAACAGTTATTAGAAAAGGTAAATCATATTCACAAAATGCTGAAATAATTGATCTGCTTCATGCATCTGGAGCGATTGTAATGGGTAAAACAGCAACCTCAGAACTTGCTTATTTAGGACCCTCGGCAACCACAAATCCACATGATAAAACAAGAACACCAGGTGGTTCTTCAAGCGGATCAGCTGCTTCAGTGGCTTCGTTTATGGCACCTGCATCAATTGGATCACAAACTGGCGGATCTATTATTAGACCAGCATCCTATTGTGGAGTAGTGGGTTATAAACCTAGTTATGGTTTGATATCTAGAAATGGTGTTTTAAGAACTTCTTACAATCTAGATCATATAGGAATCTTTGGCCGAAAAGTTGAGGATGTGGCCATGCTAGCAAAAGTATTGATAAAAAAAGATAAATTTGATCCAGCAACTATACATTACTCAACAGAGAATATTTTATCTGAGACAAAAAAAGGACCTTTATTTGATCCTAAATTTATTTTTTATAAAACTGAACATTGGAAATTAATAGATAAAAAGTCTAGAGAGTCATTTGAATATTTTATTAATTCATTCAAAAAAAATATTGAGATTTTTGATACACCTTCTTATTTTAAGGATATTCACAAGTATCACCAAATTATTCATGAGACTGATTTAGCCAATAACTTTTCAGTGTATTTTAAAAAATTTAAAAAGAAATTGTCTAAGTATATGCAAGATGCAATTACAAAAGGCAATAAACATTCCGCGAAAGAATACGCGGAAGCAATTGATTTTATGAAAAGAAGCTATGAGTCTTACGAGGAAGTTTTTGAGGATTATCATGGAGTTTTGTCACCAGCTAGTCCAGGTGTTGCACCAAAGGGTTTAAAAAGTACAGGAACAGCAGAATTTAATAAAGTTTGGTCTTATCTTGGCACACCATGTATTTCGTTACCTTTACTTGAAGGAGAAAATAATTTACCATTAGGGGTTCAATTAATTGGCAATAAATATGATGACCATAGATTTCTAGGAGTTGCTAATTGGTTAGAAAAAGAATGTCAGGAATAAAATGAATAAAATTACTACAATCATAGGATTATCTTTTGCAGTTTTCTTTTTAATTGGTTTAGCAACAACTTTAACGAGATCAATGATGATCGGCTTCTTGGATGTTATTCCAGTCTATCTTTTAATGGGTGCAGCTATCATCATGATGATATACGAAGCCTTTTTTGATAAAGATTAATATCAATTAAATTGAAAAATATTAAGACAGATATATTTCCATTATCATTACTATTTATACAACCAATCTTTATGGCTAGTAACTTAGTTGTTGCTAGAGGTGGTGTTGAATTTGTTCCACCTATTTCACTTGCATTTTGGCGTTGGACATTAGTTTTTTTGATTTTATTACCATTCACTTATGTAACTTTAAAAAATAATTTTCATATAATTAAAAAGGAATATAAAAAATTATTTTTTTTAGGGTCAATGGGATGTGGTGTATGTGGCGCTTTCCCTTTTTTAGCTGGTGAGACAACAACTGTAACAAATATGGGGATAATTTACACATCCTCTCCAGTTTTTATTATTTTAATTTCATATTTCTTTTTTCAAGAAAAAATAAATTTAACAAAGGTAATTGGTTTAATTGCTTGTTTGATTGGTGTTTTTGTCATTATTATTAAAGGTGATATTGATTTATTAATTAATCTTAGATTTACAATTGGTGATTTATGGATGTTAGCTGCTGCAGTTGGTTGGGCTTTATATTCTATTTATTTATTTTATTGGAAATCAAAATTAAAAATTTTCGATAGATTTGCTATGATTTCCTTTTTTGGTGCTTTAAGTTTGTTACCCTTTTATGTTGGTGAGGAATTATTTTATAAAGAGACTATTTTTGTAACAGAATTTTATTTATGGGTGATTTTTGCTGCTATATCGCCAGGGATAATTGCCTTTACACTTTATACTATAGCTCAAAAAAAATTAGGTGCATCTTTAACTGGCTTTACGCTTTATGTTTTTACAGTTTACGGTGCAATTTATGGATACTTTTTATTTGACGAAAAATTTGAAAATTACCATATTATTGGGACTATTCTGGTATTTTTTGGCGTATATTTAGCAAAGAAAAATAATGTTAAAAAGGTTTAGGAATAGTTTGTTATTATTTTTACAACTAACAATTTTAGTTTACCTATTTCTCTTAGTATTTCTTTATTTTTATCAAAGGAACTTAATGTATCATCCTGATGAAAATAATTATTTTGATGACAAACTCTCAGTTTATATTGAAAAAGTAAAAGTCCCAACCCAAGATGGATTAGATTTATTGGGTTGGTATCATGAAAAAGATATAAAAAAAAATAAAACAATTCTATTTTTTCATGGAAATGCTGGATCTTTAGAAAATAGAATTCATAAATTAAATCATTTTAGAGACATGAGTGTTAATTTTTTAATAATTGCTTGGAGAGGTTTTAGTGGTAACGAGGGTAAACCATCAGAGTCTGGATTATATGAGGATGGTGAAAGTGCAATTAAATGGTTGGTAAAAAAAGGTGTAGATGAAAAAAATATAGTAATTTATGGAGAATCATTAGGAACAGGAGTTGCAACACATTTATCCCAGAACAAAGAGTTCGCAGGTGTTATTTTAGAAACTCCATTCACATCAATGATTGATGCGGCTAAAAAATTTTATCCATATATACCTGTTGGTCTTTTACTCAAAGATAAATTTGAAAATAAAAACAAAATTAAAAATATTAAATCTCCAATTTTGATAATGCATGGTGAAAAAGATCAAATTGTTCCTTTTGAGATGGGTAAAAAGATGTTTGAGATAGCTAATGAACCCAAATATTCGTATTTTACCAAATATGACAATCATATGATGGAGTATGACGAGAGTCTTGTAAAAGCACTAAACTCTTTTTTGATTAATTTAAATTAAGCCATATTCTAAACAAATATTTTTCAAGATTTAAGATTAAGTTTAAAAAGTGAAAAATGTTTTTATTATTATAATTTTATTCATAACTTTAAAAAGCTTTGCTTTTTCCAAAGATAATTCATTTTATCCTGATGATTTATTTCACATTGATCATATGGACTCTCACAACAAAAAATTTGCGCTATATTTTAAGGGGCGAGAGAAATCGATTTTAGCTAGAGGTGAAGAAAGTAATTATATAAATGATTATCCAAAAGATCTTTATATCTATAATTATTCAACAAAGTCTTCTTCACCATTGATCTCTTATGATTGGTTTCCCTCTCAAGCCAAGTTTCATTTAGAGGAATATGACTTTCCTGTATTTCCAGACGACTTTGCTTATTATCTTTTAAAAGATGATAAAACACTGGTGATGATTAGTGCAGTTAAAAGTTTAAACGCAAACTTTAAGTATGATATTTTTAACAAGAAACTTGAACTTTACCCCACTACAGGAAAATTTGATTTTATTATTTCGTCTTTTTCTAAGGATTGTGGGCATTATAAATTTAAAGATAATTATAAGTGTAGCATTTATAAACCTTTAATCTCGAGTAATTTAATCAATTAACCTGCGTAAAAGCTTCAGCAAATTTTTCTGCATTAAATAATTGTAAGTCGTCTTCTTTTTCGCCCAAGCCTAAAGCAATAATAGGTAATTGATATTTTTTTGCTATCGCCAATAGAATACCGCCTTTGGCAGTTCCATCTAATTTGGTCATGATTAAACCAGTTAATGGAATAATTTTGTTAAATTCTTCTACTTGATTAATTACATTCTGTCCCGATGTTGCGTCTAAAACTAAAATAATGTTGTGAGGGGCATCCTGGTCAATTTTTTTTGTTACATTGGCTATCTTTTTATATTCCTCCATTAAATTTTTTTTATTTTGTAGTCTTCCAGCAGTATCGATTAATACTTGGTGAAAATTATTTTTGATTGCTTCTTCAACTGCTTTATATGCGACTGATGCTGGATCAGAACCTTGAGATGATTTAGTTATTTTAACGTCAATTTTATTTGCCCAGTTTTCTAATTGTTCAATAGCTGCTGCTCGAAAAGTATCAGAAGCGGCAAACATAACTTTGTTCCCGTTAGTTTTTAAAATTTTACCTATTTTACCAATAGTTGTTGTTTTGCCAACACCATTCACACCTGAGATTAATGTTGCATTGAGTTTATCTTTTTTTTCGAAAAATGAATTATTCTCTAAAGGTTTCATTAGATTAATAATATATTCTTTTAAAATAAGATTTATCTCGGTTGATAAATCTTTATTTGGATCGATTTTTTTACTTGAAATGATTTCCTTGATCTCAGACGCAGCCTCGACACCTACATCTGACTCAATTAAAAATTCTTCAATTTTATTTAAATTTTTATCGTCAATCTCTTTTTTTATAATTATTTCTTTTAGTCCAGATGTCAGTGCAGATGCACTTTTTTTAAAGCCTATCTTAAATTTATCAAAAATTCCCATTATAGTTTGAACTCAATTTCTTTTATTTCTGAAACGGGTCCTTTCATGTGGATTGAATTTTTATCATCTATAAGAATTGATAATTTACCTGTTTGAAATTCTATGTCTGTTTTATTTTCAGTAAGATCATTTAATTTACCAGCAAATGCTGTTGCACATGCAGCTGTTCCACATGCTTTGGTCAGCCCCGCTCCTCTCTCCCATACCTTCACTCTAATTAAATTTTTATTAATTATTGTAGCAATTGTAACATTACATTTTTCTGGAAAAATTTTATGATTTTCAATTTCGGGTCCAATTTTTTCAATATTAAAATTTTCAATTTCGTTTACAAAAAAAACAATATGTGGATTTCCAACATTAACTGCCGTCCCACCTGAATGTTCTTTGTTATTCGAATCAATAATCTTAATATCTAAATTTTTTGTATCTAGTTTTTCTGATAAAGGTATTTCGTTCCATTGTAATTTAGCTTTACCAATTTCAGTCGTAACAATGTTTTTATCTAATATTTTTGACTCTAAATTTCCATTTGAAGTTGACAAAATGACTTTTTCAGATTTTGTCTCCTCGGAGATTAATTTTGCAACACATCTAGTACCATTTCCACACGCACCAGACTCTCCTCCATCAGAATTAAAAAATTTTAAATTTGCATCACTTGATTTGCTAGATTCAATAAATATTAATTGATCACAGCCAATAAAATTTCTATCACAAATTTTTATGATTTGATCTTTAGTTAAATTGGTAATCTTTTGTCTATTATCAATTATTACAAAATCATTACCTAATCCATCCATTTTAAAAGCCCTAATATCCATATATAGTTATTTAACTTATTTATTGACTTTTTGAACCTCTATTATAGTTTGTGGCAGTTTCCGCAAAAACGTTAAATTTGCGGTGTCTTTGGAAACAAAGAGATCGACACTAGTTAGCGAGGGTTCGCCCACTAGTGCGATTACTGCTGTGTGAAATAAATATGTTTGAAAATTTAACAAATAAATTTGAGGAAGTTTTTTCCTCTCTGAAAAAAGCCCCTTCGCTTGATGAGAGCCAAGTTGATGAAGGCCTTAGAGCTATTAGACAAGCCTTACTAGAGGCCGATGTATCACTTGAGGTCGCAAAAGATTTTATTGAAAAAGTTAAACCTAAAGCTTTAGGGCAAGAAATTATCAGATCTACATCTCCTGGTGATATGGTTGTAAAAATCGTTTATGACGAATTAGTTAATTTATTAGGTGAAAAAAACATTGATGTAAATTTAAACGCCGTTCCTCCCGTACCAATGATGTTAGTTGGTCTACAAGGTTCAGGTAAAACTACCACTACTGCAAAACTTGCAAGATATTTAGAAAATACAAAGAAAAAGAAGGTAATGATGGTCAGCTTAGATATTTATAGACCAGCTGCACAAGAACAATTGAAATCTTTAGGTGAGCACAATGATATCTTAACTTTACCAATTATAGAGGGTCAACAACCAGCAGATATTTGTCAGAGAGCAATAAGTGCTGCAAACTTAAATGGTGCCGACATTATCTTATTTGATACAGCTGGCAGAACACAAATAGATCTTCAAATGATGAGTGAAATAAAGCAGATTGAAAATATAATCAATCCCGCTGAAACTTTTTTAGTTGCAGATTCTTTAACAGGTCAAGTAGCAGCATCAGTTGCAAAAGAATTTAAAAATACTGTAGGTTTATCAGGAATTATTTTAACAAGAGCTGATGGTGATGCCAGAGGTGGGGCCGCGGTAAGTATGAAATTTGTATCAGAGGTTCCAATTAAGTTTTTAGGGGTAGGAGAAAAAATTGAAAATTTTGAGGTGTTTCATCCTGATAGGATTGCTAACCGAATTCTTGGAATGGGAGATATTGTATCTCTAGTTGAAAAAGCAGCACAAGATTTAGGTGAAGAAAATATTAAAAAGACAGAAGAGAATTTAAAAAAGGGACAATTTTCAATGCAAGATTATTTAACTCAACTTAGACAGATGAAAAAAATGGGTGGAATAGAGGGAATCATGTCTTTTATGCCAGGTATTTCTAAAGTTAAATCACAAATGGATTCTGCTGGTATTGACGAGAGTGTTATCACTAAGAACGAGGCTATAATTTTATCGATGACAAAAAAAGAAAGAGAGAACCCAAAAATAATTGATGGTTCTAGAAAAAAAAGAATCGCTAATGGTTCTGGAACTGATCCAGCCACTATCAATAAATTGTTAAAACAATTTAAAATGATGTCTGAAATGATGAGAAAGATGTCTAAAGGAAATCTGAAAGGTATGTCTGACAAAGGAATACCACCAGAATTATTTAATCAATTAAAATAAAAAAGGAGAGTAAATGTTAAAACTTAGATTATCAAGAGGTGGAACAAAGAAAAGACCAGTTTACAAAGTTGTTGTAGCTGATAGTCGTTTTGCAAGAGATGGACGTTTCATAGAAAAAGTTGGTTTTTTTAATCCTCTATTACCTAAAGAAAAAAAAGAGAGAATAGGATTAGAGGCTGAAAGAATTAAATATTGGTTAGGCCAAGGTGCACAACCAACTACAAGAGTAGCAAGAATCTTAGGTGAAAATGAGTTAATGCCAATGCCTGCTAATGGTAATAATCCTCAAAAAGCTATTCCAAAAAAAGATAGAAAAAAAGAAGGGTCTGATGATGCTAAAAAGGAGGAAGCAGCAAAAGCAGACGCAGCACCGACAGATGGAGCAAAAAAAGAAGAAGCTCCAAAAGCAGAAGCTAAAAAAGAGGAGGCTCCAAAAGCAGAAGCTAAAAAAGAGGAAGCTCCAAAAGCAGACGCTCCAAAAGAGGAAAAAAAGTAATTTAAGGTTTACTTATGTTAAAGACACAAGTGTTAACACTTTATCCAGAAATTTTCCCTGGTCCGTTAAACAAAGGATTATATGGAAAAGCAATGGCTAAAAAGCTATGGAGTCTTAATGTAGTAAACATAAGAGATGCAGCAACAGATAAACACAAAACTGTCGATGACACTCCATATGGTGGTGGATCAGGTATGCTGTTAAAAGCAGACATACTAGCAAAATCAATTGATAAAAATATCCATAAGGGAGAAAGAATTTTTTATCTTTCGCCAAAAGGAAAAAAATTTGATCAAAGACTTGCACAAGATTTATCAAAAGAAAAATCATTCAGTTTAATTTGTGGACATTTCGAAGGTGTTGATGAAAGAGTACTATCCACAAGAAATATTGAGGAAATTAGTATAGGAGATTATGTACTTTCTGGAGGGGAAACAGCTGCTCTTGTAGTTCTTGATAGTGTGTTAAGACTTTTGCCTGGAGTTTTAGGTAATGATAAATCATCTTCGGAGGAAACTTTTGAAAATGGTCTTTTAGAGTATCCTCAATATACAAAACCTCAAATTTGGGAGGAAAAATCAGTACCAGATGTCTTATTATCAGGGGATCATAGCAAAATTAAAGACTGGCGTTTATCTCAATCTGAGGCTATAACACGCGTCCGAAGACCAGATTTGTGGCAAAAATATAAGAAAGATTAACTTGATAAATATTAAAATGAAAACGATTGAAGAAATAAATCAACATAATGTAAAAAAAATTCTTTCGGAAAAAAAGATTCCAGAATTCTTTCCAGGTGATGTTGTTAAAGTTGGTGTAAGAATTACAGAGGGAAAAAAAGAGAGAATTCAGTATTTTGAAGGAGTATGTATTGCCAAAAAAAGCAGAGATTTAAATTCTTCTTTTACGGTTAGAAAGATTTCTTTTGGTGAAGGTGTTGAGAGAACATTCCCACTATTTGGTACAGTAATTGACTCAATTAAAGTTATTCGTTCAGGAAAAGTTAGAAGAGCTAAACTATATTACTTAAGAGATAGAACTGGTAAATCAGCTAGAATTGCTGAAAAAATAAGAAAGAAGATTGGTATTGATATAGATGTAAAACCAGAAACAGTAACTGAAGAAAATTTAGCTCCTGTTTCAACAGAAGCATCTGATAATAAAGAAGATTTAACTAAGGCAGAGGCTAGGAAAGAAGAAACTCCTAAGGAAGAGCCAAAAAAAGAAGAAACAGCCAAAATTGAAACAAAACCTAAAACTGAAGAAAAACTTGAAACTTCTCCAGAAAAAAAATAATTTTTTTTTCAATGCCTAATACTCTTTACGACAAAATTTGGAAAGAACACTTAGTTGATCAGCAAGATGATGGAACAGCTTTATTATTTGTTGATAGGCATCTCGTTCATGAAGTGACCAGTCCACAAGCATTTGAAGGTTTACGAAATTCTAAAAGAAAAGTAAGACATCCAAAGCTTACATTGGCCGTTGCAGATCACAACGTCCCAACTACTGATAGAACAAATGGTATTTCAGATAAAGAATCTAAAATTCAAGTTGATACATTAGAAAAGAATTGTAAGGAATTTGATATCCAACTCTTTGGAATGGAGGATAAGCGTCAAGGCATAGTTCATATAATTGGTCCTGAACAAGGATTTACTCAACCTGGAACAGTTATAGTTTGTGGAGATAGTCATACAGCTACACATGGAGCGTTTGGTGCTTTAGCATTTGGTATAGGCACCTCAGAAGTTGAACACGTACTAGCAACGCAAACTTTAGTGCAAAAAAAAGCAAAAAATTTCAGAATTAATGTTAATGGAAAACTTCCGTTAGGTGTTACTTCAAAAGATGTAATTTTACAAATAATTGGAAAAATAGGAACAGCAGGTGGAACAGGATGTGTTATTGAGTATGCTGGTGATTTAATCAGATCATTGAGTGTTGAGCAAAGAATGACTATATGCAACATGACTATAGAGGGTGGAGCAAGAGCAGGTTTGATTGCACCAGACGAAAAAATTTTCAAGTATTTGGAGGGAAAACCTATGTCACCCAAAGGTGAAAAATGGGATAAAGCTTTAGCGTACTGGAGAAATTTAAAATCTGATGATGGTGCAAATTTTGATAAAGAAATAAGTCTTCAAGCTAATGAAATTTCACCGATGATTACCTGGGGTACTTCACCTCAAGATGTCATTACTATTGAGGATAAAGTACCAAACCCAGACAATGAAAAGGATGAGGATAGAAAAAATTCTATTGAAAGAGCTCTAAAATATATGGGTTTAAAACCTGATATGGCTGCTAAAGATATTAAGATAGATAAGGTCTTTATAGGTAGTTGTACAAATGGAAGAATTGAGGATTTACGAGAAGCAGCAAAGATTTTAAAAGATAAAAAAATTGCTTCTCATGTGCATGCAATGGTTGTTCCAGGATCTGGTTTAGTGAAAGAACAAGCAGAGCAAGAAGGTTTACATAAAATATTTGAAGAGTCTGGTTTTGAATGGAGAGAACCAGGATGTTCTATGTGTTTAGCAATGAATGCTGATAAATTAAAACCAGAGCAAAGATGTGCATCTACATCAAACAGAAACTTTGAGGGAAGACAAGGTAGAGGTGGAAGAACACACCTTGTGAGCCCAGGAATGGCAGCTGCAGCAGCAATTTCTGGAAATTTGGATGATGTAAGAAAGTATCAAAATTAATGCAAAAATTTTCCACATTAAAAAGTATTCCAGCATATTTACCAATAGTAAATATCGATACTGATATGATTATCCCAAAACAGTTTTTAAAAACAATTAAAAGAACTGGACTTGGAAAAAATTTGTTTTTTGAAATGAGGTATGATGATAATGGAAATAAAATAGTGGATTTTATATTAAATAAAGATCCATTTACAAATTCAAAAATTCTGATAGCAGGAAAAAACTTTGGTTGTGGATCCTCAAGAGAACACGCTCCTTGGGCATTATTAGATTTTGGTATTACATGTGTAATTAGCTCCAGTTTTGCTGATATTTTTTATAGCAATTGTTTTAAAAATGGAATTTTACCAATTATTGTTGATGAGGAAAAAATAAAAGAGTTGTCTGAATATGCTAATAGAAAAGAAGAAATTTCAGTAGACCTTAAAGAAGAAAAAATAGTTTATGGTAATAATGAAATTAAATTTAAAATAGACTCCTTTAAAAAGAAATGTCTTCTCGAAGGTTTAGATGACATTGCGCTATCTTTAAATAAGTCTGATAAGATAAAAAGTTTTGAGCAAAAATTAAAAAGCTCTAAGCCATGGATTATAAGTGATTAAGGTAAAAAAGAGAAAGATACTACTACTTCCTGGAGATGGTATTGGTCCCGAAGTTATTGGTGAGGTAAAAAAAATTATCAGTTGGTTCAATGATAAAAAGTCTCTAGATTTTGAGATGGATGAGGATTTAGCGGGAGGATGTTCTTACGATAAGCATGGTACACCGATTACAGATGAGGTTTTTTATAAAGCATTAGAAAGTGCAGTTGTTATGTTAGGCGCTGTAGGTGGACCAAAGTGGGATAATGTTGAGTTTTCCAAAAAACCTGAGAGAGCACTTTTAAAACTAAGAAAAGAATTAAAATTATTTGCTAATTTGAGACCAGCGATATGTTTTAAACAATTAGTTGATGCCTCAACATTAAAACCTGAAATTGTTTCAGGTTTAGATATTATGATTGTAAGAGAGTTAACGGGAGGAATATATTTTGGTGAGCCTAGAGGAATTAAACCAATAGAAAACGGGGAAAGAAAAGGGATTAATACTCACACTTACACAAGCAATGAGATTATAAGAGTTGCTAGAGTTGCCTTTGATTTAGCAAAAAAAAGATCAAACAAAGTAACTTCTTGTGAAAAATCAAATGTTATGGAGGCAGGCCAACTTTGGAAAGAAGAAGTTCAGACATTACACGATAAAGAATTTAAAGACGTTGAACTAAGTCATATGCTTGCAGACAATTGTGCTATGCAGTTGTTGAGAAATCCAAAGCAATTTGATGTAATTGTAACAGATAATTTGTTTGGAGATATGTTATCTGACCAAGCCTCAATGTTGACTGGATCATTAGGTCTTTTACCTTCTGCATCTTTAGGTGCAAAAAATAAAGATGGAGAGATGAGGGCTATGTATGAACCTATTCATGGTTCGGCTCCAGATATAGCTGGTAAAAATATTGCTAATCCAATAGCTACAATTTTAAGTTTTGCTATGGCTTTGAGATATTCATTAGATTTAGATAAAGAGGCAGAAGCTCTGGAAAAAGCTGTACAGGATGTATTAAATGATGGTTTAAGAACTAAAGACATTTTATCAAAAGGCACAAAAGAGGTGACTACATCACAAATGGGTGATGCGATCATTTCAAAATTGCAATAATTAATTAATTATTTTAGAATCAAATTATGCCAATTTATACTGCACCCGTTGAAGATATGATGTTTCTTTTTGAAAAACTAAGAAACAACAAAGAGTATAATGAATTGGAAAAATATAAAGAAGTTACTCCAGATTTAGTAAAAGACATTTTACAGGAAGCAGCAAAAATAAATCAAAATTTAATTTTACCATTAGCTAAAGTTGGAGATGAAAATCCTGCAATTTTAGAAAATGGAGTTGTTAGAACGCCTCCAGGTTACAAAGAGGCTTATAAAAAATATATTGAGGATGGTTGGACATCTTTATCATGTGATCCAAAATATGGGGGTCAAGGTATGCCAAAAACAGTGAGCGCATTTTTTGATGAAATGCTATCTTCTGCTAGCCTTTCTTTTAAACTCTATAGTGAACTTAGTATTGGTGCTTATAATTGTATTAATCATCATGCTAGTGATGAAATAAAAAATAAATATTTACCAAAAATTGTAGAGGGTAAGTGGAGTGGAACAATGTGCTTAACTGAGCCAGTATGCGGTACTGATTTAGGGCTACTAAAAACAAAGGCTAAAAAACAATCTGATGGTACATTCAAATTAACTGGACAGAAAATTTTTATTACCTCTGGTGATCACGATTTAACTGAAAATATTATTCATTTGGTTTTAGCAAGAGTGGATGACTCTCCGGCTGGCACGAAAGGTATCAGTCTGTTTTTAGTTCCAAAGTTTATTGTAAAAGAAGATGGGAATGTTGGTCCAAGAAATGGAATTTCAACTGGTTCTATCGAAACAAAAATGGGAATTAAAGGATCAGCAACTTGTGTTCTTAATTTTGATGAAGCAACTGGTTACATGATTGGTGATAAGGAAAAAGGTTTGAGTGCAATGTTTACGATGATGAATCTTGAAAGGATCGTTGTTGGGATACAGGGTTTGGGTATATCAGAGATTGCTTATCAAAATTCACTTTCATACGCAAAAGAGAGAAAGCAAGGTAAGTCGAATAATTCAAAATCTAAAAATGGTGCTGATTTTATAATTGAGCATGCAGATATTAGAAGATCGTTGTTAAATATGAAATCTATTATTGAGGGCGAGAGAGCCTTATGTTTTTGGTTATCTCAACAAACTGAGGTAAGCCTATATCATCCAGATGAAAAAGCTCGGCAGGAGGCATCTGATTATGTCTCGTTAATGACTCCAGTAGTTAAATCCTTGTTTACAGATTTAGCAATGGAAATCACTAGTGATGCAATGCAAATTTATGGTGGATATGGTTATACTAAAGATCAAGGAATAGAGCAGTTGTATCGAGATAATAGAATCACACCAATTTACGAGGGCACGAATTCTGTACAAGCTGCTGATTTAGTTTTTAGAAAATTATCAAATAAGAATGGGAATGTAATTTATAAATTTTTAGATCAGGTTAAAAATGAATGTAATTCTAACAACGAAAAAATAAGACCATTCCTCTCAGATTTTAATAATTATTTAGATGTATTAAAAAAATTTAGTGGTTGGATGATTGAGAAATCTAAAACAGATAAAGATGATGTAAGTGCTGCTGCTAATGATTATCTTAAAACTCTCGGATTTGTTTCGATTGCTTACGCATGGATAAAAGTACTAGAGGTAAGCTTTAAAGATTATAATGAAAATAAAAATTTTTATGATGACAAAATTGATACCGCTAGGTTTTATTTTGATAAAGTTCTACCAAGAGCTGAACAACATTACAAATCAGCAATTTCTGGAAGCTCCAATATTATGAATTTTAAATTCAATTAAATGAGTCATTACGATACTAATTTAGATAAGAATAGTGCAAATTATGTTCCTTTAACTCCTTTGACTTTTTTGAAGAGAGCAAAAGAGATTTATCCTGATTATGAAGCAATTATCTATGAAGATCGTAAATACACCTGGGCTGATGTTTACAAACGTACTCTTAAATTTTCAAGCGCCCTTAATAAAATTGGAATTAAAAAAGGAGATACTGTCTCATTTTTAGCTTTCAACACACCTGAAATTTTCGAGGGACATTACTCTGTTCCTATGTCTGGTGCAGTATTAAATACAATTAACATAAGATTAGATGCCAAAACTATTGCTTATATTTTAGAACATAGTGATGCTAAAGTTCTTGTTGTTGATAGACAATTACACATAGAAGTTAAAAAAGCGTTAAGCACTTTAAAAAAGAAGATCACAATTATTGATATAGTTGATAAGTTTGCAGACCAATCAAAGTGTGGAAAAATTGGTGATCTAGAATACGAAAGTTTTTTAAATACTGGTGATGAAAATTTTGATTGGAAAATGCCAGAGGACGAGTGGCAAGCAATATCATTGAGCTATACATCCGGAACTACTGGAAACCCTAAAGGCGTTGTTTACCATCATCGGGGATCATATTTAATGTCCACGGGTAGTGCAGTTGCCTGGAACATGCCAAACAGACTTAATTTTTTAACTATTGTCCCAATGTTTCATTGCAATGGATGGGGTTATCCTTGGACTATACCCATGTTAAATGGAAGAACAATTTGTTTGAGAAATATAGACGTAAAAAAAATATTTGAATTAATAGATAAACATAATGTTACTCACTTTGGTGGTGCGCCTATTGTACTAAATATGATAACTGGTGCACCAGAGACTGATAGAAAAAAATTAAAGCAAAAAGTATACGTCCTTACTGCAGGAGCCCCACCGCCAAGTATAATTTTCAAAAAAATGAAAGAACTTGGTTTTGAAGTTATGCATGTTTATGGATTAACTGAAACTTATGGGCATGTAACTCAATGTGCGTGGAATGATGCTTGGAATGACTTCGATGAGGAAAAGCAGAACGAAATTAAAGCAAGACAAGGAGTTAGATACCCAAATACAGAAGGGATTGCTGTGATGGATCCAGAAACAATGACTGAAGTTCCAAAAGATGGAAAGACGATTGGTGAAATAATGATTAAAGGAAATGTAGTCATGAAGGGTTATTTTAAGGATAAGGATGCTACAAATAAAGCGATGGCTGGTGGCTGGTTTCATTCTGGTGACTTAGCTGTCATGCATCCAGATGGATATGTAAAAATCCAGGATAGATCTAAAGATATAATAATTTCTGGAGGTGAAAACATATCCTCTATAGAAATAGAAAATACTCTTGCAAAACATCCTTCAGTATCTATTGCAGCCGTTGTAGCTAAACCAGATGAAAAATGGGGAGAGGTACCTTGTGCATTTATTGAGATGGTAAAGGATAAACCAACAACCGAGAAAGAATTAATTGGTTTTTGTAAAGAAACCCTCGCAGGTTTCAAGGTGCCAAAACAAGTTGTTTTTTGTGAACTACCTAAAACATCGACAGGAAAAATTCAAAAATTTGAATTGAGAAAAAAATTTTAGGTAATTGATTGATATTTGAAATAGAAAATAAAACTATTCATGCATCTGATGCAGGTCAAGGCATAGATCCGAAAAAACAAACAATTGTATTTCTTCATGGAAGTGGCCTTTCACACATAGTTTGGTCATTAACTGAACAATTTTTTTCGAATAAGAATTTTAATGTATTGTCTATCGATCTTCCTGGTCATGGAAATTCAGATGGACCATGCTTAGATACCATAGAAAAAATTGCTGATTGGTTAGAAAGTGTATTTAAAAAATTACAATTAAAAAATTTGATTTTAGTTGGTCATTCTCAAGGATGTTTAGAAATACTTGAATATGCTTTCAAATATAAAAGCAGGTTAAATAAATTAGTTTTTGTTGGAGGCTCAAATAGAATGCCAGTTCATCCTGATTTAATAGAACTTGCAAAAAATGGCGACCCTGATGCTGTAAAATTAATGATGAAATGGGGTTATGAAGGCTCAAAAAAATTTATTGGTGGGAATCCAGTAGAAAAAATAATTCAGTCTCCGAGAGATATTAGTGAAGTTTTAGCAGTCGATTTAAATGCGTGTAATAATTACTCAAATGGGTTAGAGGCAACAAAAGTTTTAGACTTTCCCACATTACTTATTTTTGGAGAGTTAGATAAAATGATCAATTTAGATGCAGGGAAAAAATTTTCAAATTTAGTAAAAAACTCATCTACTCATGTAATTAAAGGTTGTGGCCATATGATAATGATTGAAAAAGCATTTGAAATGAGAGAAAAGATTTTAGAATTTTTAATTAAATGAAAAGTTATCCGATAGCAAAATCAAGAAGAGTTAGAAGTACACCCTATACTTCTAGAATAGAGAATCAAGGTGTTACCGCTTATACTGTTTATAATCATATGCTTTTACCAGCAGCTTTCGGTTCCTTGGAAGAGTCTTGTGATCATTTAAAAAAGAATGTTCAGATATGGGATGTAGCTGCAGAAAGACAGGTTGAAATTTCAGGCAAAGATGCTGCCAAACTTGTACAACTCATGACTTGTAGAGATTTATCGAAATCCAAAGTAGGAAGATGTTATTATTGCCCTTTGATCGATGAAAATGGAAATTTGGTAAATGATCCAGTTATTTTGAAATTAGCTGAAGATAAATGGTGGATTTCAATTGCTGACTCTGATGTAATTTTTTTTGCAAAAGGTCTTGCTTCAGGAAATAAATTTGATGTTAAAATTTTTGAACCAATCGTAGATATCTTAGCAGTTCAAGGTCCCAAATCTTTTGATTTAATGGAAAAAGTTTTTGGTGAAAAAATAAAAGAGTTAAAATTTTTTGGATTTGATTATTTCACTTTTAATGGGGCAAAACATTTAATAGCTAGATCTGGTTGGTCAAAACAAGGTGGTTTTGAAATTTATGTTGAAAACACCGACTCAGGTTTGAAGTTATACGATCATCTTTTTGAAATCGGTAAAGAATTCAATGTTAGACCTGGATGTCCAAATTTAATCGAAAGGATTGAGAGTGGTTTACTTTCTTATGGGAATGATTTTGATAACAATGATAATCCATTTCAATGCGGTTTTGATAAATATATCGATTTAGAGACCGATATAAACTTTTTAGGTAAAGATAAACTTAAAAAAATCAAAGAAAAAGGAATTGATAGAAAGCTAATGGGTGTTCAAATAGATTTAACCAAGATTCTTTTAACTAGTTCTTTAGATATCAAGAATAATGAAGGGAATATAATTGGAGAACTAAGATCCGCTTGTTACTCGCCACATTTTAAAAAAGTTATTGGTATTGCAATGATAAAAGAACCATATTGCAAAGCATCTTCGTCTGGAACAATAGAAATTGATGGAAATTCTTTGGCTCTTAAAGTTTGCGATTTACCTTTCATCTAGTATAAAACTTAGATCATGAATATTGCAATTGTAGGAGCAACAGGAAATGTTGGTAGGAAAACATTGGAAATTTTGGAGAGAAAAGAATTTTCTATAGATAATTTATATTTAGTTGCGTCCTCAAAAAGTGTTGGAAAAAAAATTGGTTTTAGAGGTAAGGAAATGGATGTCCTTGATTTAGAAAATTTTGATTTCTCAAAAGTTAATATTGCTTTTTTTGCAGCTGGTGGAAAAATTTCTGAAAAATTTGCTGAAAGAGCAGCCAAAAATTGCTTGGTAATTGATAACTCTAGTTTTTTTAGAATGGATCCAGAAGTACCTTTGATAGTTCCACAAGTAAATTCAGATGATCTAAAAAAAATTAAAAAAAATATTATTGCAAATCCGAATTGTTCAACAGCTCAATTAGTGATTGCTCTTAAACCTTTACACGATCTATTTATTATCAAAAGAATTGTTGTGTCTACTTATCAATCAGTTTCTGGAGGTGGAAAAGCTCCCATGGATGAACTTATTGAGCAAACTAAACTAGTTTTAGATGGTAAAAAAGTATCATCTAAAAATTTTACAAAACAAATAGCTTTTAATGCCATCCCTCATATCGATCAATTTGCAGATGATGGTTATACTAAGGAAGAGTTAAAAATGATGAACGAAACTAAAAAAATTTTAGATACCAAAATTGATTTAACAGCAACATGTGTGAGATTACCAATCTCTGTTTCTCATTCTGAGTCAGTCAACTTACAATTTGAAAAACCTTTTACTCTGGAAAAGGTAAGAGATGCTTTGAATAATTTTGAAAGTTGTAAAGTTATTGATGAAAGAAATGATGGCGGTTATTCAACTCCAGTTGAAGCAGAGGGAATGGATGAAACTTTTATTTCAAGGATAAGAGAAGACAAAACAATTAAAAATGGATTAAATTTATGGATCGTTTCAGATAATCTTTTGAGAGGCGCGGCTTTGAATGCAGTAGAAATTGCAGAAACAGTAATTAAAAACAATTATCATGGAAAATAAAAAACCATTATCTCCTCACATACAAGTTTATAAATGGCATATTTCGTCTTTAGTATCCATTTCACACAGAATTACAGGCATAATAAATATAATTGGAATAACGTTAATTTGTTTGTGGGCATCTTTATTATTATTAGGTGAAAATAGTTATGAGGCTGTTAATCTACTATTAAATTCTCAAATTGGAAAATTTATTACTTTAGGTTTGACCTGGTCTTTTTGTTTTCAAATTTTAAGTGAGATAAGACATTTAATAATGGATTTAGGTTATGGATTTGAACTTAAGACAACTAAAATAACTGGTCTTTTAGTAATTATAGGGTCAATCTTTTTAACTATAATTTTTTATTTGATTGGAAAAAATTTATTTTAAGATGATTGCTGCAACAAAAAAATGGATTTTTTTAAAAATAAGTGGAGCAATATTAGTTCCATTAATGGCCTGGTTTATTCTAAGTTTTATTAGTATTTATGATCAGAGTTATTCAGAAATATTGGAATTTTTTACGAATCCATTATCTAAGTTTTTATTTAGTTTATTTATTATTACTGCATATTTCTTTTCAGCATTAAGTATTAGTGAGGTTTTTGAGGATTATATAAAAGATTATAAAATCAAAAATGTCGCAAATGGTTTTTTGTACGTATCAGCTGTGGTAATTCCATTAATTACAATTATATTATTAATTAACTTATGAGTTCTTACAAAATAATCGATCATGAATACGATGTGGTAGTCTTGGGAGCAGGTGGTTCTGGTCTAAGGGCCGCGGTTGGTTTAAGTGAAGCTGGTTTAAAAACAGCTTGTATTTCAAAAGTCTTTCCAACTAGAAGTCACACCTCTGCAGCGCAAGGTGGTATTTCCGCTGCTTTAGGAAATATGGGTGAGGATGATTGGCGTTGGCATATGTACGACACAGTTAAAGGAGCTGATTGGTTAGGTGATCAGGATAGTATTGAATATCTCTGTAAGGAGGCACCAAAGGCTGTAATAGAGCTAGAAAAATATGGTGTTCCATTTAGCAGAACTGAAGATGGAAAAATTTATCAAAGACCATTTGGTGGTATGACCAAAAATTACGGCAATGGAATTGTACAAAGAACTTGCGCAGCTGCTGATAGAACAGGTCATGCAATTTTACATACTTTATATGGACAAGCTTTAAAACATAACACAGAATTTTTTATTGAGTATTTTGCATTAGATTTATTAATGAAAGATGGAGCGTGCAAAGGTCTTATTGCTTGGAATTTAAATGATGGAACTATTCATAGATTTAGAGCTCACACTGTTATAATTGCAACAGGTGGTTATGGAAAAGTATATTATTCTGCAACATCAGCCCATACTTGTACGGGTGATGGTAATGCGATGGTATTAAGAGCAGGTTTACCATTGCAAGATATGGAATTTGTTCAATTTCATCCAACAGGAATTTATGGTCATGGCACATTGATCACAGAGGGTGCAAGAGGTGAAGGAGGATATCTTACAAATTCTAAGGGTGAAAGATTTATGGAAAGATATGCCCCTAAAGCGAAAGATTTAGCATCAAGAGATGTTGTGAGTAGATCGATGTCAATTGAGATTAATGAAGGAAGAGGGGTTGGAAAAGATCAAGATCATGTTCATCTTAATTTAAGTCACTTAGATAAGGATATTATCGAAAGTAGATTACCTGGTATAACTGATGCTGCAAGATTATTTGCTAATGTAGATGTTACCAAAGAACCAATTCCGGTTGTTCCAACAGTTCATTATAATATGGGTGGAATTCCAACAAATTATAAAGCAGAAGTATTAACTGTAAATGGTTCAGAAAAAACTGTTCCAGGTTTAATGGCAATAGGTGAAGCAGCGTGTGTTTCAGTTCATGGCGCAAACAGACTTGGTTCAAACTCATTAATTGATTTAGTTGTTTTTGGTAGAGCAGCTGCTAAACGTGCAGCAGAGCTAATAAAACCAGGAACTCCACACGAGGAAATCAGTGAAACAGAAACCCAAAAATGCTTAGATCGTTTTGATAAAATTAGAAATTCACAGGGTGACATTGGAACAGCTGAACTAAGGTTATCAATGCAGAAAACTATGCAGTCCAAGTGTGCTGTTTTTAGAACTGAAAAAACTCTTAAAGAAGGTGTTAATGAAATAAGAAAAACTTATGATGGGCTAGACTCTTTATCAGTAAAAGATAAATCTTTAATTTTTAATACTGATTTAGTTGAAACTTTAGAATTTGATAATTTAATAAGACAAGCTGTAGTAACAGTTGATTCAGCCTATAACAGAAAGGAAAGTCGAGGAGCACATGCGAGAGAAGACTTTCCAAAAAGAGATGATAATAAATTTATGCAACATACTCTTGCCTGGTGTGACGGAAAAGATACAAAAATTAGTTATAGAGAAGTTCACAAATCAACATTGACTAATGAAGTGCAATATTTTCCACCTCAGGAAAGAGTATATTGATGGCTCAAATAGGTTTACCTGACAACTCAAAAGTGAAAAAAGGTAAATATTTTAAGGATAAAACTGGTTCAAAAAATCTTAGAAAAGTAAATGTTTATAGATGGGACCCGTCTACAGAGGAAAATCCTAGAATTGATACCTATGAAGTTGATATGGATAATTGTCCCTCAAAAGTTTTAGATATTTTAAATAAAATTAAAAATGAAATAGATCCAACTTTGGCTTATAGAAGATCTTGTGCTCATGGAGTTTGTGGTTCGTGTGCGATGAATATGGATGGAAAAAATGGCCTTGCCTGTACAACCCCCCACAAAGAAATAGATGGTGATATCAATATTTATCCATTACCACACCTTAAGGTCAAAAAAGATCTAATAGGCGACTTGGATGGTTTATATAAACAGTATCAATCAATTGAGCCATGGTTAAAATCAAATTCAAAGTCAGAAACTAAAGAAATTTTTCAATCTAAAGAAGATAGAGCTAAACTAGATGGCGCATATGAATGTATAATGTGTGCGTGTTGTTCAACTTCTTGCCCTAGTTATTGGTGGAATGGTGATAAATATCTAGGACCAGCAGTACTTTTACAAGCCTATCGATGGATCATAGATAGTAGAGATGAAGAGAGAAATTCAAGATTAAAAAAGGTGGCAGATGAACTTAAACTTTATAGGTGTCACACGATTTTAAACTGTACTAGCGCTTGTCCAAAAGGTTTAAATCCTGCAAAAGCAATTGCTGAAATAAAAAAAATGTTAGCAACAGCTAATATTTAAACAATAGACTAATAACAATTTTTAATCTAAAAGATCCTATTCATGAAATTAATTGAACATTTTGTAGGTGGAAAAATAATTCCCGGGACATCAAATAAAAAAGGCAAAGTTTTTAATCCAGCAACTGGTGATCAAGAAAAAGAAGTAAGAATCGCATCTAAAAAAGATTTGGATAATGCGGTAGAAGTAGCAAAAAAAGCTTTTCAAGAATGGTCAGTAAAACCTTCTTTAGTGAGAGCTAGAGTCATGTTTAAATTCAAAGAACTTATTGAAAAAAATTCAGATGAACTCACACAATTAATTGTGAATGAACATGGAAAGGTTTATGAGGACGCAAAAGGTTCACTAACTCGGGGCTTAGAAGTTGTTGAATTTGCTTGTGGTATTCCTCATTTGCTGAAAGGTGAATTTTCAGAAAATGTTGGCACAAATGTTGATAGCTGGTCTATGCGACAGCCATTAGGTGTAGTTGCGGGTATTACACCATTTAATTTTCCAGCAATGGTACCGATGTGGATGTTTCCAATTGCAATTGCTTGTGGAAATACTTTTATATTAAAGCCATCTGAAAAAGACCCCTCTTGTTCCATTAAATTAGCTGAACTTTTAAAAGAAGCAGGTTTACCCGATGGCGTTTTTAATGTGATCAATGGAGATAAAGAGGCTGTTGATGCTATTTTAACAAACCCAGATATAAAGGCAGTAAGTTTTGTTGGTTCTACCCCAATTGCAAAATATATTTATGAGAATTCAGCCAAGAATGAAAAAAGAGTTCAAGCTTTAGGGGGTGCCAAAAATCATTTGGTAGTAATGCCTGATTGTGATTTAGATGGTGCAGTAAATGGTTTAATGGGAGCTGCATATGGGTCTGCAGGAGAAAGATGTATGGCACAATCAGTTGCTGTAGCAGTTGGAGATATAGGTGATGAACTTGTTTCAAGACTTTCAAAAAAAGTAGAAGCTTTAAAAGTAGGACCAGGAATGGATAAAAATTCTGAAATGGGACCTTTAGTAACAAAAGAGCATTTAGAAAAAGTTAGAGGATATGTAGATTTAGGAGTAAAAGAGGGAGCTAAGCTTGTTGTAGACGGTAGAAGCCTAAAATTACAAGGATATGAAAATGGTTTTTATATTGGTGGCTGTTTATTCGACCATGTTAAAAAAGAAATGAGAATTTATAAAGAGGAAATATTTGGACCAGTATTATCTGTGGTTCGAGTAAAAACTTTTGAGGATGCAGCAAATTTAATAAATGATCATGAATATGGAAATGGGGTGAGCATTTACACAAGAGATGGAGATGCTGGAAGAACTTTTGCGAGTAAGATTCAGGTTGGAATGGTAGGTATTAATGTGCCAATTCCTGTACCAATGGCCTTTCACAGTTTTGGTGGATGGAAAAGATCTTTATTTGGAGATAGTGCAATGCATGGTATGGAGGGTATAAAATTTTATACAAAATTAAAAACAATAACTTCAAGATGGCCCTCAGGCATCAGGTCAAATGCAGAATTTGTGATGCCTACAATGAAATAAGAAAAATGACAAAAAAATATAGTAAAATATCATTAATCGGTGCAGGTCAAATTGGAGGAACATTAGCTCACTTAATAGGAACAAAAGAATTGGTTGATGAAGTAGTTTTATTCGATGTAGCAAGTGGAATTGCCAAAGGAAAAGCTTTGGATATTGCCCAGTCCTCATCTGTAGATGGATTTAATGTAAAATTTTCTGGGACTGATAATTACAAAGATATTGAGGGATCAGATGTAGTAATAATTACTGCTGGAGTTCCAAGAAAACCTGGTATGAGTAGAGATGATTTATTAGGTATTAATTTAAAGATAATTAAACAAGTTGCAAATGGAGTAAAAGAAAATGCTCCTGATGCCTTTGTAATTTGTATAACTAATCCACTTGATGTAATGGTAATGGCATTCCAAAAATTTTCAGGTTTACCATCTAACAAAGTTGTTGGAATGGCCGGTATTTTAGATAGCTCGAGATTCAAATTATTTTTATCTTTAGAATTTGATGTACCAGTAAAAGAGATAGACGCGATGGTTATGGGAGGACATGGAGATACAATGGTTCCTCTTCCAAGATTTACCAAAGTATCTGGAAAACCTTTAATAGATTTGGTTAATGATGGAAAAATTTCAAAAGAAAGATTAGAAGAAATAAATCAACGAACTCGAGATGGTGGAGCTGAAATAGTAAAATTTTTAGAAAAGGGTTCTGCCTTTTATGCACCTGCAGCCTCCGGAATTGAAATGGCTAAAGCTTATCTCAATGATGAAAAAAAAATGCTTCCGTGTGCAGCTCAATTAAATGGTGAGTATGGAATAAAAGATATTTATGCTGGTGTGCCAATTGTCATTGGAAAAAGTGGAGTTGAAAAAATAGAAGAAATAAACTTAGATGAAAAAGAAAAGTCTGAATTTTTACATTCAGTTGAAGCGGTAAAAAAACTATGGGAAGCGGCTTCTAAAATCGATCCTGATTTAGCTAAAAAATGAATATTCACGAACACCAAGCTAAACAAATCTTAAAAGAGTTTGGTGCAGTTGTCCCAGAGGGAGTTTTTGCGTTTACTGTTAAAGATTTAATTGAAAAATGTAAAAAACTAAAAACTGATAAATATGTCTTAAAAGCACAAATCCATGCAGGTGGAAGAGGGAAAGCGGGAGGAGTAAAAATCTTAAATAATTTAGATGAATTAGAAAAATCGGCCAATGAACTTCTTGGGAAAAAATTAATCACGCATCAAACTGGGCCAGAAGGTAGAGAAGTAAAAAGACTTTATGTTGAAACTTCCTCTAATATAGAGAAAGAATTTTATTTATCATGTTTAATTGATAGAGCCACATCTAAAATTGCATTTATTTCTAGCAATGAGGGAGGGATGGATATTGAAGAAGTAGCAGCAAAATCCCCAGACAAAATTTTGACTAACAAAGTTGATTTTACAGAAGAAATTTCTGATGCAGAGTGTGAAAAGATAATCAAAATTTTCAATCTAGAGGATAGTTCAAAAATGGAAGCTATTTCTTTGATTAAATCTATTTATAAAATGTTTGTTAAAACGGACGCAAATATGGTTGAAGTTAATCCATTAATTTTAACAAAAGAAAAAAAGATTGTTTGTCTAGACGCAAAAATAAATTTTGACAGCAATGCTTTATTTAGACATCCAGAGATTTTAAATCTTAGAGATCTAAATGAGGAAGACCCTATAGAGATCGAAGCTAGTAAACACGATTTAGCTTATATAAAATTAGATGGAAGTATTGGTTGTATGGTAAATGGAGCTGGTTTAGCAATGGCTACAATGGATATAATAAAGTTATACGGAGAAGAGCCAGCGAATTTTCTAGATGTTGGTGGAGGAGCGTCAAAGGAGAAAGTTTCTGCAGCCTTTAAAATAATTTTATCAGATAAAAATGTTAAAGGTATTTTAATCAATATTTTTGGTGGCATCATGAGATGTGATGTTCTTGCCCAAGGTGTGGTTGATGCAGCAAAAGAAATCAATATTAATGTTCCTTTGGTAGTGAGATTAGCTGGCACAAATTTTAAAGAAGGAAAAACTATATTAGACAATTCTGGATTAAAACTTATATCTGCTGAAAATTTAGATGATGCAGCTAATAAAATTGTTAAGGCCATAAAATAATGTCAGTTCTTGTAAATAAAGAAACTAGGTTAATTTGTCAGGGTTTTACTGGTTCGCATGGAACATTTCACTCTGAGCAAGCAATTAAATATGGAACAAAATTAGTAGGTGGAGTCACTCCTAAAAAAGGAGGACAAAAACATTTAGGATTACCAGTTTTCAATACAGTTAAAGAGGCTAAAAACTCTGAGGGCGCCAACGCCACGATGATATATGTGCCAGCGAAGTTTGCTGCTGCAGCAATCATTGAGGCAATTGAGGCATCAATCGAGTTAATTGTTTGCATTACTGAAGGAATCCCAATTCAAGATATGTTGAGAGTTAAACAGAAATTACTAAAATCAAATTCCAGATTAATTGGACCTAATTGTCCAGGAATAATAACTCCTGATGAATGTAAAATTGGTATTATGCCAGGCAATATCCACAAAAAAGGTTCAGTTGGTATTGTCTCTAGATCTGGGACTTTAACCTATGAGGCAGTTGCTCAAACCACAGAAAATGGATTAGGTCAATCTACTTGTATAGGTATTGGTGGAGATCCAATAAATGGTACAAATTTTATTGATTGCTTAGATTTATTTTTGAATGATGACGAAACAGAATCTATTTTAATGATAGGAGAAATCGGAGGAACAGCCGAAGAGGAAGCAGCAGAATTTATTCAAAATCACAAAATAAAAAAACCAATTGTTGGCTTTATAGCTGGTATAACAGCACCACCAGGTCGTAGAATGGGCCATGCTGGTGCAATTATTTCTGGGGGCAAAGGTGGTGCCAAAGATAAGATTAAAAAGATGGAAGATTGTGGAATAACAATGGCAAATTCTCCCTCCAAAATTGGAAAAACATTGTTCGATAAATTGTCTGATTGAAAAATTTCTTAGTCAGTTTATATTGATTAAACATAATGTCTTCCTCTAAAAATTTAGAATTTAAAAAAACAGCCTTTCTCAATAAATCAAACAGCGCTTTCATCGAAGAAATGTACTTAAAATTTGTAAATAATGATCCTGAATTACCTGATAGCTGGAGAAAATATTTTAAAGAAGTTGGAGATGAAGACGATATAATTGTAAATGAAATCAATGGTCCTTCGTGGAGTCCTTCTGAGAAAGTTTCAATAAATAAAAAAGAAAATTTTGAAAATCAAATCACAGAACAAAATAATGACGATATAATTAAATCAAACACAAATTCAATTAAAGCCGTTGCGATGATCAGATCATATAGACAAAGAGGTCATCTAATTGCAAAGCTTGATCCATTAGGATTGTTAAAATCAGATTATTTAGAGGAACTTCATCCAGAGTCTTATGGATTTAAAAAAGAAGATTATCAAAAGAAAATTTTTTTAGACAATGTCACTAATAAGCAATACTCAAATATTAATGAAATATTAAAATTCTTAAAAGAAAAGTATTGTGGTGCTTTAGGTTATGAATATATGCATATTTCAAATCCTACTGAGAGAAAGTGGTTTAGAGATCGTGTTGAAAAGGCAGATGATTTTAATTTTACACAAAATGGTAAAGAGGCAATTCTTAACAAACTGATTCAAGCTGAGGGTTTTGAAAAATTTCTTCATACAAAATATGTTGGGACTAAAAGATTTGGTCTTGATGGCGGTGAAAGCTTAATTCCTGCACTTGAACAAATAATTAAAATTGGTGGTCAGTCAAATGTTAAAGAAGTTAAAATCGGGATGTCTCATAGAGGTCGACTAAATGTATTAGCTAATGTTCTTCAAAAATCTTACAAAAGAATATTTAATGAGTTTGCAGGAGAAATAAGTTCAAAGTCTAAAGATGATACTGGAGATGTTAAATATCATTTAGGCGCTTCATCAAATAGAGAGTTTGATGGAAATTCAGTTCATGTAAGTTTGACAGATAATCCTTCACATTTAGAAGCAGTCAATCCAGTCGTTTTAGGTCAAACTAGAGCAAAACAATTTTTTCATAAAGATAAAGAGAGAAAAAAAGTAATTCCGATTCTTATTCATGGAGATGCAGCCTTCGCTGGACAAGGAGTGGTAGCTGAATGTTTTGCAATGTCTGGTCTTCCAGGACATAATACAGGTGGCACAATTCATATTATAGTAAACAACCAAATAGGTTTTACAACAAGCCCAAGATTTGCAAGATCTTCGCCATATCCTTCTGATATAGCAAAAATGGTTGAGGCACCGATTATTCATGTGAATGGTGATGATCCAGAGGCGGTTGTTTATGCAGCAAGAATTGCAACAGACTTTAGATTAAAATTTAATAGAGACGTTGTCATTGATTTGATTTGTTATAGAAGATTTGGACATAATGAGGGAGACGAGCCATCATTCACTCAGCCTTTAATGTATAAAAAGATAAGATCTCATCCCTCAACTATCAAGGTTTATGGTGAAAAACTGGTAAGCGAAGGATCAATTACAAATGATTATTTAAATAATTCCATTAAAAAATTTAAAGATCTATTAAATGACCAATTTAAAAATGCAAAAAATTATAAACCAAAAATAGAGTGGTTTGAGGGAACATGGTCAAGATATAGACCAGAGCGTGGAAAAGACAAAAGAGGAGTTACAGGCTCTGATACCAAAAAATTAAGAATTATCTCTGATAAAATAAATACAATACCGTCTGAAATAAATATTCACAAAACAATTATGAAAATTTTAGATAATCGAAAACTTTCAGTTTCTAATGGTAAAGGCATAGATTGGTCTACTGCGGAGTCCTTAGCTTTTGGGTCACTATTGGAAGAAGGTTATCCAGTAAGACTTGTAGGTCAAGATTCAGGAAGAGGGACATTTAGTCAAAGGCATTCTGTTTTAAGAAATCAAATCGACAATTCGAGATATATCCCTTTAAATAATATTTCTAACAAACAAAAAAATTTTGAAATAGTAGATAGTTTTTTATCAGAGTTAGCTGTTCTAGGATTTGAATATGGATATAGTTTGGTGGAACCCAATACTCTTACTATCTGGGAGGCCCAATTTGGAGATTTTGCTAATGGTGCGCAAGTAGTTATCGATCAATTCATAGCTTCAGGTGAACGAAAATGGTCGAGAGCCTCTGGTTTAGTAATGTTGTTACCACATGGATATGAGGGTCAAGGACCTGAGCATTCATCAGCGAGGTTAGAAAGGTTTTTACAATTATGTTCGAATGACAATATGCAAGTCATGAATTGCACAACTCCTGCAAATTATTTCCATGCTTTGAGAAGACAAATGCATAGAGATTTTAGAAAACCATTAATTATTATGACACCAAAATCTTTATTACGTCATAAACATTGCGTTTCTAATTTAGATGATTTTAGTAAAAAAAATTCTTTTCATCGAGTTTTATGGGATCATGCCATTGATCCGAAAGTAAAGGGGTTTATCAAATTAAAAAAACCAAAAGATATTGAAAAAGTGATTCTTTGTTCTGGAAAAGTCTACTTTGACTTACTTGAAGCGAGAGAAAAAATAAAAAAAGACAACGTAGTGTTATATAGAATAGAGCAACTTTACCCTTTTCCTGCAAAAGCACTTGCCAATGAGCTCAAACCATATGCTAAAAAAGCAAAATTTTATTGGTGTCAAGAAGAGCCCAAAAATATGGGCGCTTGGTTTTCAGTCAGAGATTATATCCAATGGACATTAGATAATATAAAGGCTAAGAATAGTATGATTTCTTATATTGGAAGAAGTCCAGATGCATCACCTGCAACAGGATATGCCAAGAGACATGTTTCTCAACAACAAGAAATTATAAAGAAAGTTTTTGAATAAATATTGATGAGTGAAAAGATATTAGTTCCAGTTCTTGGGGAAAGTATCACAGAGGCTACTGTCTCTAAGTGGTTAAAAAATGAAGGTGACCCCGTTGAAGCTGATGAGCCACTTGTTGAACTAGAAACAGACAAAGTAAATTTAGAGGTTCCTTCTCCAGTATCTGGTGTTCTTACAAAAATAAATTCAAAAAATGGATCGGTCGTTGAAGTTGGTGCTGATTTAGGATCTGTTTCCGAGAGTGAGACTAAATCTAAAGAAAATCAGGAAATTAAAAAGATACAACCCACTGTGAAAGTCGATAAGGAAAATTTGATAGATGAAGATAATAAAGATGAGGAGATGAAAGTTTTTCAAGATAATGTTGAAGAGGAGAAACCATTAGTTCTTACTGAAGAAGTAGAACCTTTAAAAGTAGAAGCTGAAATAAAAATCGATGAAACTTTATCTCCAGCAGTAAGAAAAATTGTAACTGAAAATAAGATAGATATCAGCTCTGTCAAAGGTTCAGGAAAAGATGGCAGAGTTTTAAAAGGCGATCTAATAAATTTAATGGGTGTCAATCCTCCTCCATCTGAAAGAAAAATAAAATATGGTCAAGAAGAGAGAATTAAAATGACCAGATTAAGACAAACTATTGCTAAGAGATTAAAACAAGCACAGGATAATGCAGCCTTACTCACAACATTTAATGAAGTTGATATGTCAAATGTAATGGCAATGAGGAAAGAAAATCAAGATGATTTTCAAAATCGCTATGGTGTAAAATTGGGGTTTATGTCCTTTTTCGTTAAAGCAAGTATAGTAGCATTAAAAAATTTCTCAGCGATAAACGCTGAAATTGAAGGTGATACAATTGTTTATAAAAATTATTATAATATAAGTTTTGCAGTTGGCACTGAAAAAGGATTGGTAGTTCCAGTTCTAAAAAACGCAGATGAATTATCTTTTGCTGATATTGAAAAAAATATCAAAAATATTTCTGAAAAAGCAAAAAATGGAAAACTCACAATTGAAGATCTTCAAGGGGGAACTTTCACTATCAGTAATGGTGGTGTTTATGGCTCAATGCTCTCAACTCCTATTCTTAATCTTCCACAATCAGGTGTCTTGGGTATGCACAATATAGTTGATAGACCTATCGTAGTTGATGGAGAAATTAAGATCAGACCTATAATGTACTTGGCATTATCATATGATCATAGAATTGTTGATGGTAAAGAGTCTGTTTCCTTTTTAAAAATGATAAAGGAAAATTTAGAGGAACCAAGAAGGCTATTTTTGGATATTTAAATGACAGATAAATTTCAAGCAGTAGTAATTGGTGGAGGACCTGGAGGTTATGTTTGTGCAATAAGATTGGCACAATTAGGCCTCAAAACTGCATGCATAGAATCCAGGGGTTCACTAGGTGGTACTTGTTTGAATGTTGGATGTATACCTTCTAAAAGTTTATTAAATTTATCTGAGGAGTTTCATAACGCGCAAAGTCTATCAAATAAAGGAATAGAAATAGGTGAAGTAAAATTAAACTTGTCAAAAATGATGAAGAATAAGGATAAAGCTGTTACGATTTTGACTAAAGGGGTGGAGTTTCTTCTTAAAAAAAACAAAGTCACTTATTTTAAAGGCACTGGAAGTTTCAAATCTAAATATGATATTGTAATCAAAGATAACAACAGTAAAGAGACAATTATACAAACTGAAAATACTATAATTGCCACTGGTTCAGTTCCAGTATCATTACCAGGAATTGAAATTGATGAAAAAGTAATTGTTTCATCCACTGGAGCACTTAAGTTAGAACAAGTTCCCAAAAAAATGGTTGTGGTTGGTGGAGGATACATTGGTTTAGAGATGGGGTCTGTATGGTCTAGACTTGGTTCAGAAGTTCATGTAGTTGAGTTTTTAGATCATATCACACCAGGTATGGATAAAGAGATTTCTAGTGAGTTCATGAAAATTTTAAAAAAACAAGGTATCAATTTTCATATGCAGCATAAAGTAGAGAAAATTAAAAAGAATAACAATAATGCAATTGTTTCAACTTTAAACGAAAATGGTACCAAAAAAGATTTTGAATGTGATGTAGTATTAATATCTGTTGGTCGAAAGCCAAATACAGAGGGACTAAATCTTCAAAAAATTGGTGTGGAATTAGATGAAAAAAAGAGAGTAAAAACAGATAAAAATTTTAAAACTAATCAAAATAATATTTATGCGATAGGAGATGTAATAAGTGGTCCTATGTTAGCTCATAAAGCTGAGGATGAAGGAATTGCAGTTGCAGAAAATATAGCAGGTCAATCAGGTCATGTTAACTATGATACTATCCCAGGTGTGATTTATACTAGTCCAGAAGTTGCTTCTATTGGAAAAACAGAGGAACAATTAAAAGAACTAAAAATAAGTTATAAAATTGGAAAATTTTCATTTATGGCAAACTCTAGAGCAAAAGCCATTGATGATACAGAGGGTTTTGTAAAAATTCTTGCTGATGAAAAAACTGATAAAGTATTAGGCGCACACTTAATTGGACCTCATGCTGGTGAATTAATTGGAGAAATTGGTATTGCTATGGAATTTGGTGCTAGCTCCGAGGATATTGCAAGAACTTGTCATGCCCATCCTACTTTTTCAGAAGCAGTGAAAGAGGCGGCTTTATCTGTAGATAAAAGAGCAATACACTCTTAATAATTTTTCATATTATCTAAATATGAATTTTCCGATTCTTTTACCTAACATATTTAACCATCCTTTTACCTATAAAAGTGATATAAAATTAAGCATTGGAGATTTTGTTGAAGTTCCTTTTGGAAAAACAAAAATTATCGGAGTTGTGTGGGATAATTTTGAAAAAAATCAGAATAAAAATTTTAAGATTAAAAAGATTATCAGAAAGTTAGAAATTCCAAAATTAAAAAAAAAAACAATAAATTTTTTAAATTGGTTTTCAGAATATAATATTGTTCCAAAAGGAATGGCACTCAAATTAACTTTATTGAGTGGAAGACCAGTAAAAAAACTTGATAATAAATTTTATAAAGATTTTCCTTTTAAGTTAAAAAAAAATTCATTTGAATTGAATGTAGAACAAAAAGAGTCTCTTAAGGAGATGAATAATATGAATAAAAAGTTTAATGTTCATGTTTTACAAGGAACGACTGGTTCAGGTAAAACTATTGTATATTTTGAAACTTTAAAGCATATCTTGCAAAAAGGTTATCAAGGATTAATAATGTTGCCAGAGATTGGGTTAACCAATCAATTTGAAAAAAGATTTTTTGAATTTTTTGGTTTCAAAGCAGCAATTTGGCACTCTGGTATAACAAAAAAAAACAAAGAAATTATTTGGAGTGGAATTACGAATGGCGAAATAAGCGTTGTTATTGGGGCCAGATCATCTTTATTTTTACCATTTAAAAATTTAGGGTTAATAATAGTTGATGAAGAGCATGATCAATCTTACAAACAAGATGAAGGGATAATATTTAATGCTCGAGATATGGCTATCTCTAGGGCATCTTTTGAAAATATTCCAATAAATTTAATCACTTCTGTTCCATCAATAGAAACATACGAAAATATAAAGAAAAAAAAATACACTTGTTCAAAACTTGTTCGAAGATATCAAAATGCTTCTTTACCTAAATATGAAATAATTAATTTGAATAATGTTAAAATGGATAAACAATCTTGGCTTTCTAAAGAGATAATTCAAAAAGTAAATTTTCACCTTAAAAAGAATGATCAAGTTTTATTTTTTCTAAATAGAAGAGGATTTTCCCCAAGTGTTTTGTGCAAAAAATGTTTCAATAATTTTTCATGTCCAAATTGCTCAATAAATTTAGTTTATCACAAAAATAAAAATTATTTATTGTGCCATTATTGTGGATTTAAAAGTTTTTTGAAAAGAGAATGTTCTAAAGAAGGATTTTGTGAATTTATATTTTGTGGACCCGGTGTTGAAAGGATCTCAGAAGAAGTAAAAAAAAGTTTTCCATCAAAAAAAATTGAAATTTTTTCTAGTGATACAATGAATAAAAAAAGCTCAAAAGAAAAATTAGAAAAAATAATAAATAATGAAATTGAAATTTTAGTTGGAACACAACTAATTTCTAAAGGTTTTCATTTTCCAAACTTGAATTGCATTGTTGTAGTTGATATCGATTTATCACTAATGGGTCACGACTTAAGGAGTGCAGAGAAAAATTTACAATTATATCATCAGTTATCAGGTAGAGCTGGAAGAACAGGAAGTCCGTCTACTATCTATTTTCAAACTTATAATTCTAATACAAAATTGATTGATGATATTACAAATAAAAATCCAGAAATTTTTCTTGATAAAGAAATAGAAATTAGAAAAAAAAATAATTTACCTCCATTTCAAAGATTTATCTCTTTGATTTTGACAGGTAATAAGGAAAATGAATTAGAAAGAGAAGCTTTAAAATTCAAACTATTCATTTCTAATAATATTAATGGAAAAATTTTAGGTCCAGTAAGCGCTCCTATCTTTAAATTAAAGAGCAAATATCGTGTGCGATTACTTATAAGAGGTGCCAAAACTCTTCAATTACAAAATAGTTTAGCATCAATAATTCCAAAATATAAATTTGCCTCAGGAATAAAACTTTCAGTTGATGTTGATCCAATTAGCTTTAATTAACGCTCAAAAAAACTAATTTTTAGCTAATGTGTTACTTGAAGACTATAAAGGCATGTGCTAATTAAATCGTGATTTTAAATTAATCATATTCATTTAAAGGGTAAAAATTGAGTAAAAATAAAGGATTTTCAGATACTTCAGCTAATAGATATTCTTTAGCTTTGTATGAGTTAGCGAAAGATTCTAACTCATTGGTTAATGTAGAAATAAATGCAAAAGCTTTTTTAAATTTAATCTCAAATAATAAAGATTTTAAAAATTTTATAAAGGATCCTACATTAAACGGAGAAGTTTTGACTAGTGTAATTAATAAGATTTCAGATAATTTTAAGTTGGAAATCCTTTTTAAAAATTTTGTAAATTTTTTGGTCTTAAAAAGAAGATTTTTTTATCTAGAGCAAATTTTAAAAACATTTATTGAAATATGTTCAGAAAAAAGAGGTGAATTAAAAGCAGAAATTAAATCTGCAAAATTACTTAATCAAGATGAGATTAAAAAAATTACAGATGAATTATCAAATAACTTCAAATCTCAAATAAAATTAAACTATATACAAGACGAAAGTTTAATTGGTGGTTTGGTCGTTAAAGTGGGAAGTACTATGATTGATACATCAATAAAAAGTAAATTACAACAAATTGAAAATAGAATGATAGAGGCATAAATGGAAATAAATCCTTCAGAAGTTACAAAAATATTAAAAGAACAAATTAAAAATTTTGGAGAAAAAGCAGAAATTTCTGAGGTTGGACAAGTATTGTCTGTAGGTGATGGTATAGCAAGAATTTATGGCCTTGATAATGTGCAAGCAGGAGAAATGGTTGAATTTTCTGATGGGTCGAAAGGAATGGCTTTAAATCTAGAAAGTGAAAATGTTGGAGTTGTAATTTTTGGTGACGACCGGAACATTAAAGAAGGTGATGTTGTAAAAAGAACCGGAAGCATTGTAGATACCCCTGTTGGAAAAGAATTGTTAGGTAGAGTGGTAGATGGATTAGGAAATCCAATCGACGGGAAAGGTGCTTTGGACAAAGGCATTAAAAAAAGTAGAGTTGAAGTTAAGGCACCAGGAATAATTCCAAGACAATCTGTTAGCGAACCAATGCAAACAGGTCTAAAATCAATTGATAGTCTTGTACCAATTGGAAGAGGTCAACGTGAGTTAATTATTGGAGATCGTCAGACAGGTAAAACTGCTGTAGCAGTTGATACAATTATCAATCAAAAAAAAATTAATGAGTCGGGCGATGAAAAACAAAAACTTTATTGTATTTATGTTGCCGTTGGTCAAAAACGATCAACTGTAAGACAAATTCAAAAAACTTTGGAAGAAGCTGGAGCGATGGAGTATACAACTATAGTCGCGGCAACAGCATCTGACTCAGCTCCACTTCAATTTTTAGCTCCTTACACTGGATGTGCAATGGGAGAATATTTTAGAGATAATGGAATGCATGCTCTGATTATTTATGATGATTTATCAAAGCAAGCGGTTGCTTACCGACAAATGTCACTGATCTTAAGAAGACCACCAGGTAGAGAAGCATACCCAGGTGATGTATTTTATCTTCATAGTAGATTACTGGAAAGGGCTGCTAAATTAAGTGATGATCACGGTGGAGGTTCGTTAACAGCTCTTCCGATCATTGAAACTCAAGGTGGAGACGTTTCTGCTTATATTCCAACAAATGTAATTTCAATTACTGATGGACAAATTTTTTTAGAAACTGAGTTATTTAACCAAGGTATAAGACCAGCAATTAATGTTGGTCTCTCTGTCTCTAGGGTTGGATCAGCTGCGCAAACAAAAGCTATGAAAAAAGTATCAGGATCAATGAAACTCGAATTAGCACAATATAGAGAAATGGCAGCTTTTGCTCAATTTGGATCAGATTTAGATGCATCAACTCAACAGCTATTGAATAGAGGATCAAAATTAACTGAGTTATTAAAACAGAAACAATACTCACCAATGACTGTTGCTGAACAAGTTATATCTGTATTTTGTGGAGTAAAAGGATATTTAGATGATATTGATTTAAAAGATATTGCTGAATTTGAAAACAAGATCATTGAGAGATGTAAATCTGATAAACCAGAATTAATCGAGTCTATTCAGAGCTCAGGTAAATTAGAAGAGGCAACAGAAAAAAGCTTAATTGATGTAATTACTAATCTTAAGAAAAATTTTAAATCTTGATTTATTTATGGCTAGTTTAGACGATCTAAAAAAAAGAATAACAAGTGTAAAATCTACACAAAAAATTACAAAAGCCATGAAAATGGTAGCTGCAGCTAAACTAAAAAGGGCTCAAGATAGTGCAGAAAAAGGAAGGCCATATTCTGAAAAAATGAATAATATAATTTTAAATTTATCTAGTGGTATCTCTGACAAAGAAACAGCTCCGAAATTACTATCTGGATCAGGGAAAGAACAAGTTCATCTTTGTGTTGTGCTGACGTCAGATAGAGGTTTATGTGGTGGTTTTAATGCGAATATAATTAAAAAAGCTAAAAGTTATTTTGCTAAATTGAATAAAGAGGGTAAGGAATTGAAGATTATTACTGTTGGTTCTAAAGGTAACGACCAGTTAAAAAGAGTATATGGAAATAAAATTATTGAGAATATTTCTTTTAAAAATTCAAAAAACGCAAATTACTTTGATGCAGAAAAAGTTGGAAAAATTATAATTGAAAAGTTTCAAAAAGAAGAATTTGATATCTGTACTATTTTTTACAATCAATTTAAAAACGTAATAACCCAAATACCTCAGGCTCAACAAATCATCCCGTTAAATACAAAAAGTGATGATCAAAATAATTCAGAAGATAACTACGAATTTGAACCAGATGAGGATGAAATTTTAAGTAATTTATTACCAAAAAATATTTCGACGCAAATATTTAAAGCGATGTTAGAAAATTCAGCTAGTGAGCAGGGTGCAAGAATGAGCGCAATGGATAATGCAACTCGAAACGCAGGTGAAATGGTTGATAAACTTACTATTGAATATAATAGAAGTCGTCAGGCAGCAATTACAAAAGAACTAATAGAGATAATATCAGGAGCAGAAAGTTTATAATTATGAGCAAGGGAATAATAACACAAGTTATAGGAGCAGTTGTTGATGTAAAGTTTGAAGGTGATTTACCAGAGATATTAACAGCTTTAGAATGTAAAAATGGAAATAATAGATTAGTGCTTGAAGTAGCTCAACACTTAGGAGAGTCTACTGCCAGAACAATTGCAATGGATGCTACCGAGGGACTAAAAAGAGGTGATGAGGTAATAAATACAAATGCTCCAATTAAAGTACCAGTAGGACCTGAAACTTTAGGAAGAATTATAAATGTTGTTGGAGAGCCTATAGACGAAAGAGGAGAAGTAAAAACAAAAGAAAATTGGCCAATCCATAGACCAGCTCCAGAATTTAACGATCAATCGACAGAAACAGAAATACTTGTAACTGGTATCAAAGTTATTGATCTTTTAGCTCCATATGCAAAAGGAGGAAAGATAGGTTTGTTTGGTGGTGCGGGTGTTGGAAAAACTGTTTTAATTATGGAATTGATAAACAATGTTGCTAAAGCCCATGGTGGTTTTTCAGTTTTTGCAGGTGTAGGTGAAAGAACTAGAGAAGGAAATGATCTTTATCATGAAATGATGGAGTCAGGGGTAATAAAATCTGAAGGATCTGGTTCTAAAGCAGCTTTAGTTTATGGACAAATGAATGAACCTCCGGGAGCAAGAGCAAGAGTGGCACTTACAGGGTTAACTGTAGCAGAATATTTTAGAGATCAAGAGGGACAGGATGTTCTATTTTTCGTTGATAATATATTTAGGTTTACTCAAGCGGGTTCTGAGGTATCAGCATTATTAGGAAGAATACCTTCTGCTGTAGGATATCAGCCAACATTAGCAACTGATATGGGAAATTTACAAGAGAGAATCACTACAACCAATAAAGGCTCTATTACTTCAGTACAGGCAATTTATGTGCCTGCTGATGACTTAACGGATCCTGCACCAGCAACCTCATTTGCTCATTTAGATGCAACAACTGTACTCTCAAGACAAATAGCTGAAATAGGTATTTATCCTGCAGTTGACCCATTAGACTCAACTTCAAGAATTCTTGATCCTAGAATTGTTGGTGATGAGCATTATCGAGTAGCTCGTGAAGTACAAAAAATATTACAAACATATAAATCGTTGCAAGATATTATAGCTATTTTAGGTATGGATGAATTATCAGAGGAAGATAAACTAGTCGTAGCAAGAGCTAGAAAAATTCAAAGGTTTTTATCTCAACCTTTCTTTGTGGCTGAGGTGTTCACAGGATCACCAGGAAAACTAGTTGATTTAGAGTCAACGATTAAAGGTTTTGATGCAATTTGCAAAGGTGAATATGATCATCTTCCGGAAGCAGCATTTTATATGGTTGGAACTATTGAAGAAGCCATCGAAAAAGCTGAAAAAATGTCCAAAGATGCGGCAGCTTAATGAGTGATGAATTTAAAATAGAAATAGTTAATCCAGAGAAATCCTTCTTATCAAAAGAGGATGTTAATGAGGTAGTTGTTCCTGCATTTGAGGGAGAAATGGGAATACTGAAAGATCATATTTCTATAATTTCATTTTTAAAACCGGGTATTATCACCATTCAAGCAAAATCTGGTGAAGAAAAGTATTATGTTGAGGATGGAATTATCGAATTTAAAAATAATACTTTATCCATTTTAACTAGCTATATCCTTAATTTAAAAGATATTGAGAAAAATAAATTGCTGGAATTATTAAAAAATGCAGAGGAAGAATCTAATAAACCAGAAATTAGTGATCAATTGAAATATTTGGCTGATCAAAAAGTTGAAACTTTAAAGTCTATCAATTAATTATTATTTTTATTTTTTCTTTAAGTTCTTTATATACATCATATTTGAAATCCACTACCACTTCAGTTATTTTATCTAATTCAATCCATTTCCACTCTAAAAATTCTGGTTTATTTGTTTTAATATTTATATCTTCATCTTTACCCAGGTATCTCATTAAAAACCATTTTTGTTTTTGTCCCTTGTATTTACCTTTCCAAATAATACCCAATAAATTTTTTGGTAGCTCGTAGGTAATTGTGCCCTCTATTTCTTTCACAAGTTCTACATTTTTTATACTAGTTTCCTCTTCTAATTCTCTATAAGCAGCCGTTAAAAAATCTTCCCCGTCATCTACACCTCCTTGTGGCATTTGCCAAAAATTTTTTGGATTATCAATTCGTTTTGCTACAAAAACTTTATTCTCTTTGTTAAGGACAACTATTCCCACTCCACTTCTAAGTGGTAGATTTCTGAATTTTTCTTCCATATTAGCCCTTAAGGAGTTTGATGGCGTATTCTAACTGATTGTCAGTTTCAGTTTTGATTCTGAAATCATCGTTTTCCTCATCAATTTCTATATCTGGAGATACACCAACATCAGAAATAGATTTTCCAGAAGGAAGATAATATTTAGCCACTGTAAGCCTAATTGCCCCATCATTTTTAAGGGGAATGATAGATTGCACTGAACCTTTACCATAACTATTTTCACCTAATAAAATTGCTCTTTTATGATCTTTAAGGGCTCCTGCAACTATTTCAGATGCTGAAGCCGATCCATAATTAATAAGAACAATCAAGACTTTTCCATTTGTAAGGTCACCTTTTTTTGCAAACCATTTTCTATTTTCAGAAGGTTTTCTACTTTTTGTGGATACGATCTCTCCATTATCCAAAAAAAAGTCGGAGATTTTTATTGCTTGAGAAAGTAGTCCGCCAGGATTGTTTCTTAAATCTAAAATGTATGACTTAACACTTTTATTTTTTTCTAATTTTTTAATTTCTCTTTCTATTTGTTTACCACTATTTTCATTAAATGAGGTTAGTCTTAAATAACCTATATTTTTTTCTAAAATGTCAGCTTTAACAGATTGAATTTGTATAATCTCTCTTACAACATTAAAAATTAGAGCTTTTCTCTCTCCACGTCTTCGAATGGTGAGTTCAATTCCTGATCCAACTGGCCCCCTCATTAAATCAACAGCTTCGCTGAGAGATTTTCCCTGAACTTGAACATCATTAATTTTAACAATATAGTCGCCTGCTTTAATCCCTGCTCTAGATGCTGGCGTGTCATCTATAGGAGAAATGACTTTTACAACACCTGACTCCATACTCACCTCAATACCAAGACCCCCAAATTCACCGCTGGTCTCAGTCTGCATTTCATTAAATATTTCTGGAGACATGTATGCCGAGTAAGGGTCAAGAGATTGTAGAAGACCATTGATTGCAGAGTCCATACTCTCAGATTGATTAATTTCATCTACATATTCTTTATTGATTTTTTCAAGCACTTCTCCAAATAAATCAATTTTTTTGTAAATTTCATTTTCAGCAGAATTCGCTTGCTGAAATAGAAAACAAAATAAAAATAATGTTAATACTTTTTTCATTAGATAATTAATTTTTCTTTAGGTATTAGCTCGGACCACATTTTTTCAAGTTCATAAAATTTTCTTTTTTCTGGGTGAAAAATATGGACAATTAAGTCTATACCATCAATTAATTTCCATTCACTACTATCTGCGCCCTCAATTTTTGAATTTTTAATACCATTATCTTTGAATTTTTCCAAAACTTGCTCTGATAAAGATTGTATGTGCCTAGATGAAGTGCCGCTCGCAATAATCATAAAATCAGCCATAGAACTTTTGTCTTTGAGATCTATGCTTATTATGTCTTGAGCCTTGTTAATATCCAATGTTTTGATGATAGAATTTTTAAGATCTGAAATTTTATCCATTAATTAATTTTAGACTATCAAATTTTCCTTAATTGAGAAGACGAAATATTGACTTTATTAAAATAAACAAATTTAAATTTCTCACTTTTAAGGGTTTTATATGTCTTTGAATTTAATGATTTTTTCTTATATCCATATCTATCAAAAACTAAAATATTACATTTTTCTGAAATCTGTTTCCATTTATACCATTTATGGAAATTAACTAAATTATCTGCACCCATTAAGAAAAAAATTTCATTTTTTTTATTTTTGTTGAAGTAATTAATTAGATTTATTGTTTTACTTGATTTAATTTTATCTTCAAAAAATTTGACCTCAATAAATTTATTTTTTTTAATAATTTTTTTACATCCTTTAATTCTAGATTGCAGGCTTAAAGAACTTTTTATTTTAAAAGGATTTTTTTTTGTAATTGCCCATATAACCTTTTCAAGTTTAAATCTTTTTACTGCTTCTTTAGATATAGCTAAATGACCATTGTGGGCAGGATCAAATGAACCACCTAAAATTCCAATTCTTTTTTTTTTCAAATTCAAATTACTTCCTTATTTGGCCTTTGCTAGTGACTTGATATTTGTAGGAAATAAGTTGATTAAGTCCAACCGGACCCCTAGGAGGAAGCGTGTTGGTTGAGATTCCCACCTCACCACCAAAACCAAATTCACCTCCATCTGAAAATTGTGTTGAAGTATTATGCATAGCTATTGAACTTTTTACATCATTTAAAAATTTTTTTGCTGCTTTTTTGTTTTGAGTAATAATACAATCCGTATGCATGGTTCCGTATTTGTTAATATGCGCTATAGCTTCATCTATATTTTTTACTGATTTCACAGATACAACAGGTGACAAATATTCTTTTGACCAATCTTTTATTGAGGCTTTCTGAATTTTTTTATCATAAAGTTTTCTTATCTTATTATCACCAATTATTTTACATCCATTTTCCTCTAAATTTTTTAAAATTTTATTTCCGAATTTCTTGATTATCTTTTCGTGTAAAAGAATTGTTTCGGTTGCCCCACATATTGCGGTATTCCTCATTTTAGCATTTTGAATTATTTTATTTGCAATCTTAGGATTTGCATTTTTATCTACGTAAGAATGACAAACACCTTCCAAATGACCAATCGTTGGAACAGATGACAAATCCTGTACTTTTTTAACTAAACTTTTCCCACCTCTTGGAATTATTACATCAATAAATTTACTCATTTTTTGTAGAAGAAAATCAACAACACTTCTTTTTTTATGTTTTAAAAACTGAACATAATTTTCATCAACATTATTTTTCCTCAGTGATTTTCTAAAGAATTTTGTGAGAATAAGATTAGAATAATATGCTTCAGATCCACCTTTTAAAATGACAGCATTTCCAGACTTAAAACATAACGATGCAACATCTGCTGTAACATTGGGTCTACTTTCGTATATAACGCCAATTACACCAATAGGTATTGATACTTTTGATATTACCAAACCATTTGGCCTTTTCCATTTTTCTAAAATGACATTTGTAGGATCCTTTAAACTAATAATTTTTTTTATAGTATTGGTTATCGCAACTATTTTTTTGTCATTTAATATCAATCTTTGGATTAAATTATTTTCAATACCTTTTTTATAGGCATTCTTAATATCCTTTTTATTTTCATTAATTATCAATTTTTTGTGTTTTAAGATTAGAAAACGATAATCTTTTAGAACTTCGTCTTTTTTTTTTGTACTTAACTTACTATTAAAAGCTTTTTTTGATTTTTTTCCGATATCAGTTAGTAGCTTTTGCATTAAACCTCGACCATATCATCTTTATGAACAACTTCGGATTTTGTTATGTATCCAAGTTTTTTTTCAATCTCATTTGAGTGACAACCCATTATTTTATTTATTTCTTCTGAAGAAAAAGAGCTCAAACCTCTCGCAAATTCTTTATTTTTAGTATCTAGAATTTTTATATGATCACCTTTGTTAAATTTCCCTGATAAATTAATAATCCCTGCTGCCAATAAACTTTTACCACCAACTAGTGCTTTTTTGGCACCATCATCTATGACAAGAGCCCCTTTTGGTGAAACAGAACTTATTATCCATTTTTTTCGTGCATGTAATTTAGGTATTCTTGACTCAAATAAAGTACAAATATTTTTTTTTTCAATTTGTTGTATTGGATTTAAATATAATCCGTTTGCAATAATCATATTACATCCCGCCAAATTACAAATCTTAGCAGCTTCAATCTTGGTATTCATTCCACCCTTACCAAATTCTGTTATCCCTTTTATGTAAATTTTTTTCATATCTTTGTCTAGATTATTCACTTTTTTTATTAATTTTGCGTCTTTAAATAATTTTGGATTTTTTGTGAAAAGACCATCCACATCAGATAATAATATTAAAGTATCGGCATTTGTTATCTGTGCAACACGAGAGGCAAGTCTATCATTATCACCATACTTTATTTCTGACGTTGCAATTGTATCATTTTCATTAACGATGGGTATGTAATCCAATTTAAATAAGTTCTCAAATGTCCTTTTAGCATTTATTGATCTTCTTCTCTCCTCTGTATCATCCAAAGTTAGCAAAATTTGTGAAATATTAATCTTTAATTTTGAAAAAGTTTGAGAAAATAAATTCATAAGTTCGATTTGACCAACAGAGGCTATTGCTTGACTTTTATCAAGCTTTAAATTTGATTTATTGTAATTCATTTTTTTACATCCAAGTGCAATTGCCCCAGAACTTACAATGATAATCTTTTTATTTTTAGATTTTAGTTTTTGGATATCTTTAGCAAAAGAAGATAGCCATTTTTTTCTTATCTTTTTTTTATTATCTACAATCAGTGATGACCCAATTTTTATTACTATAATTTTCGAATTTTTAAGATGCATAACCAACTAATTTTGCTTTAATTTTGGAAATGTATTTTTTCTTTATTGTAGAAATTGTAATAACTTCTGATTTTGTGATTTTTTTTAAATTTTTCTCGATTTTTTTCATTTCTTTATCATCAATTAAATCGGTTTTATTTAAAACAATAAGCTCTCTTTTTTTTGCAAGTTTAGAACTGTAGTTCTTTAATTCTTTTTTTACCTGGTTGTAACTTTTTTTTATATCATCGTTTGTGATATCGATCATGTGTAAAAGAGATTTACACCTCTCTATGTGTTTTAAAAATTGTATTCCTAAACCAGTTCCCTTATGCGCTCCCTCTACTAATCCAGGAATATCTGCAATTGTAACTTCTTTATTATCATAGCTTGCCACACCAAGATTAGGATTTAATGTTGTAAATTCATAATTTGCAATTTTAGGATTAGCATTAGTAATAGCTGCTAGTAAGCTTGATTTACCAGCATTAGGCAATCCTATTATTCCAATATCTGCAATTGTTTTTAATTGAAGCCATATAGTAAATTCTTCACCTTGAGTACCCTTAGTAAATTTTCTTGGAGCTCTATTTGTTGAACTTTTGAATCTAGTATTGCCTAAACCACCTTTACCACCTGCGGCAGCCACAAACTCCTCCCCAATTTTTATAAAGTCAAAAATTAAGGTTTTATTATCTTCTTCAAAAACTTGAGTACCTAATGGAACTTTGAGAATGAGATCATCTCCACTTTTACCAGTCCGATTTTGTCCAGCACCATTGTCACCTCTTTTTGCTTTATGATGCTGTTGATATCTGAAATCGATTAAAGTATTTAAATTTCTCTCAGCTTTTAAAATTACTGAACCACCTTTACCACCATCGCCACCGTCTGGTCCACCATACTCGATAAATTTTTCTCTTCTAAAACTTGGAGAGCCATCACCACCATCACCAGCTTTAATATAAATTTTTACTTGATCTAAGAATTTCATAATACAACGCTATTTTGAGTTGTAATATTAATTGGGTTTTACTGAAACAAAAGTTCTATCGGATTTTGTTTTTTTAAAAACAACTTTACCTTTTATTACTGAAAAAATTGAGTGATCTTTACCCATACCCACATTTTCTCCTGGAAATATCTTAGTACCTCTTTGTCTAACAATTATGTTGCCAGGAATAACATTTTGACCACCATATTTCTTTACACCAAGTCTTCTGCCGGCACTATCCCTACCATTCCTTGATGATCCACCAGCTTTTTTCGTAGCCATATTTTATTCCTTTATTTACTCAATTCCTTTTTTTCAGAATCTTTTTTTGTTGGTTTAGAAATCTTCTCAGCCTCAGATAAAATCTTACCATCTTTTGAAAAAATTTTATTTATTCTAATCATAGAATATTCTTGTCTATGACCATTTTTTCTTCTTGAATTTTGTCTTCTTCTTTTTTTAAAAATAAGTACAGTTCTATTTTTACTATTTTCTATTAGGTTTGCTTCAACTTTTGCACCTTGAATTGTTGGTGAACCAATTTCTATTACTTTATTATCGCCATATGCCAATATATCATTAAACTCAATTTTAGTGTTGGATTTTGGATTTGGTAATTTTTCAATTTTTAAAATTTCACCAGACTTCACTTTATATTGTTTTCCACCAGATTGTATAACTGCGTATGACATAAAATAGATTTTTTTATCAGGCAATATAGTCAGGCCATTTCTTTAGTCAAGCTTATTAACTAAAAATTATCCTTTAAATCTCTCAATTTTGAAAAACTTTTTAAATCTTTTGCTTTAAGGAATATATTACATTCTAATTCATCAGCTAAAGTGCTTGGTATTGTTGGTAATGCATTCTTAAGTTTTTTGTTAATCTCTAGAATTTTATTTTTTAATTTTAAATTACCAGAGTCATTGGCGACACAAAAATTTGAGTTTTGTAAAGTGTATTCATGGCCACAATATATTTCTGTATCTTTTGGTAATGATTTAATTTTTTTAAGTGAATTATACATTTGTTCATAGGTACCTTCAAAAATTCTGCCACACCCTAAAGAGAATAGAGTATCACCAGTAAAAATTCTTTTTTCCTGAAAAAAATGAAAAGCGATATGTCCAGATGTATGACCTGGAACATGATAAATTTTTGCCTCAAAATTATCTTGTTTCCAAATTTGGTTGTCCTCTAGAGATATATCAATCTCGGGTATACGATTTTTATCTCCAATGAATCCAACTACCTTAGAATTATACTTCTTTTTTAATTCAAGATTTCCACCTACATGATCGTGATGATGGTGTGTGTTGAGTATAAATTTTAAATTTATTTTTGACTTATTAAGATAATTGATTATTGGTGCAGATTCGCCAGGGTCAACAACACAAGCGGTTTGATTTTCTTCATCAATAATTAAGTAGCTATAATTATCATGCAGACATTTGATAATTTCAATTTTCATTTATTTTTCTATTAAAAATATACCAAGTTCTCCAAACAAATTTTTAAAAATAAGATTTGATCTATTAATATCAGAAACATTTTCATTAATTAATGCTAAAGATTTAAAAATTTTAAAGTTAATAACCTCAGAAAATCTGAAGAAATCTTTTATGGTGCACATATGAATGTTTGGAGTGTTATACCAATCATGAGGTAAAGAGTTTGTAATTGGCATTGTTCCTTTAAATAATAAATTTAATCTTACTTTCCAATGCCCAAAATTTGGAATAGTCACTATAGCTTTGTTGCCAACTCGTAAAAGTTCTTTAATTACAATCTCTGGATTTATAAAAGCTTGTAAAGTTTGTCCAAGAACAACATACTCAAAAGAGTCGTTTGGAAATTGCTTTAAATCAAATTCTGCATTTCCTTCGATAACAGTTAGACCTTTAGCAATACAAGTTTGCACTTTTTCTTTTGAAATCTCAATTCCTCTGATATTAACATTTTTATTTGTTTTTAAAAATTCCATTAAAGTTCCATCATCACATCCTACGTCAAGAACTTTTGTATCTTTTTCAATTAAATCTGAAATAATTTTATACTCTGGTTTCATGAAAGTTTTTCTGCATAAGATTTATCTAAAAAATTTTTTAGAGCTTTTAAGAAATCGGGAACATTAAGCAAAAAAGAATCGTGCCCCTTATCAGACTCAATTTCAACAAAACCCACATTTGCACCAACTGCGTTTAAGGCAATTACAATGTCTTTATTTTCTTGTGTTGGATAAAGCCAATCTGAGGTAAAGGATATTATAAAAAATTTCGCTTTAGTATTTTTAAAAGCATCAGATAAATTACCATTAAATTGTTTTAATAAATCAAAATAATCCATTGCTCTAGTAATATATAAATAGCTATTCGCGTCAAACCGATCTACAAATACGGATCCTTGGTATCTAAGATAACTTTCAATTTGAAAGTCAGCATCAAAACCAAATTTTAAATCATCTCTTTCTTGAAGTTTTCTACCAAATTTTTCTTGAAGTCCTTTTTTTGAGAGATAAGTAATATGTGCAGCCATCCTTGCTACAGCTAATCCTTTATCGGGTACAATATCTTTTGAATTATAATTTCCTTCTGACCAATTATGATCTGCTGCAATGGCTTGTCTGCCAAGTTCATTAAAAGCAATATTTTGAGCAGAATGGCTTGAAGTGCACGCAATTGGTATTGCTGTTTTAGCTTTATCAGGATAATTACTAATAAATTGTAGTACTTGCATTCCACCCATTGAACCACCTACAACTGAAAAAAGTTTTTTTATTCCAAAAAAATCCAATAAATTAATTTGTGCGTTTACCATGTCATTAATTGTTATGACTGGGAAATCTGTTCCATAATTTTTTTTTGTCTTAGGATTTTCATGGTTAGGCCCAAAAGACCCCATACATCCACCTATTACATTTGCACAAATTACAAAATATTTATCTGTATCTATCGACTTACCAGAGCCTACCGCGTAAGACCACCAACCATCCTTTTTAGTCACTGGATTTATACCTGTTACAAATTGATCACCTGTTAAAGCATGAAATACTAAAATTGCATTATCTTTTTCATTATTGAGTGAACCAAAAGTTTCATACGCTAAAGGAAAATTACTAATAGTCTGACCACAATCTAATCTGAGTGGTTTTTCAACAATCAATGTTTTTATATTTTCTTTTATATTCATAATAAAAGCTGAAAGTTGAATTGTGAGAAAAAAAAACTTTTTTAGCGGTTTTTTTAAAGCGCTCGCAATTCAGGTAAATCAGCGCATAAATTTTGTACTAAAAGTTATTTAGTATGTCAATTTTAAAAAATAATTACACTTAAACTATATAAAAAAATGTTTTTTTAATTATAAAGGGCATAAAATTTATAAAAGACGTCAACTATGAGATTTAAAAGATTTAATATTGAAACCTATGAACCTGGTAAATCCAGTCTTAAGAGATTTCGTCAAGTTGTAAAGCTATCTGCAAATGAGTCAGCATTAGGTGTTAGCTCAAAGGCTAAAAAGGTTTTGTCTAATAAAAATTTAAGTTTTTTTAGGTACCCAGATGGTAAGTCTAATGCCTTAAGAAGACAAATATCTAAAAAGTTTCAATGTGATGAAGATAGAATTATTTGTGGTGCTGGATCTGATGAGGTTATTCAAATGTTATGTCAATTATTTTTGAGTCCTAAGGATGAAGTTATTCTTCCTCAGTATAGTTTTTTAATGTACAGGATATATGCTAAGATAGTTGGCGCAAAAGTTGTTTTTGCAAAAGAAAATAATTTTAAAGTATCAATTCCTGAAATTATAAAGAATGTTTCAAAAAAAACAAAAATTGTTTTTTTAGCAAATCCAAATAATCCAACTGGAACATACCTAACAAGTTCTGAGCTTTTAGAACTCAGAAAAAAATTGAGAAAAAATATTCTGCTAGTAGTGGATGATGCATATGCAGAATATATGAAAAATAATGATTATAAAAGTGGATTAAAATTATTCAAAAATAAACAAAATGTATTTATTTTAAGAACATTTTCTAAAATATACGGTTTATCCTCTCTAAGAGTAGGGTGGGGATATGGTTCAAAAAAAATTATTAAAGCACTGAATGTTATTAAGCCACCTTTTAATGTTAATGAGATAGCACAAAAAGCTGCCATTGAGTCTCTTAAGGATACTAAGTTTATAACTCGTTCAGTTAAACACAATATTATTTATGCAAAAAAATTGAAAAATTTTCTTAACCAATATGGAATTAATTCAAATAATATATCGGCTAATTTTTTATTATTAAATTTTGAGAAATGTAAATTTAAAGCGAAATATTTTTATGAAAAATTAAAGATGAAAGGAATTATCTTAAGATCAACAGAAAATGGCTACAATATAAAAAATATGTTACGGTTAACTATTGGATCAAAAACAGATAATTTAAAATTTATGCGAGCAGTAAAAGGAATTTTTAATTAATGAAAAATGTGCTCATCATCGGCTGTGGCTTGTTAGGATCTTCGTTAGTAAAAAGAATTGCAAAAAAAAAATTAGCAAAAAAAATTTTCATTTTTGAAAAATCAAAAAAAAATATATCAAAGATCAAAAGACTAAAGTTGCCAGGAACTCTAGTAAATAAACTACAAGAGGTAGTTGCAAAATCAAATCTAATTATTTTTTGTACGCCAATGAGTGAATACAAAAAGATGATATTAAGATTAAACAATAATTTTAATTCAAAACAAATTATTACTGATGTTGGTTCATCAAAAATAGAGTCTTCAGAAATAATTAAAAGAAATTTAAAAAAAAAAATATCCTGGATTCAAAGTCATCCTATAGCTGGATCAGAAGTAAGTGGGCCTGAGCATGGTAAGGAAAATCTGTTTGAAAATAAGTGGTGTGTATTAATTAAAAATAAGAAAATAAATATGAAACATTTAAAATTTTTAAATTCTTTTTGGAAAAAAATGGGTTCAAAAACTGTAATTATGAATGCGGAAAGACACGATAAAATATTTTCAATTACAAGCCATTTACCACATTTAATAGCTTACAATTTGGTTAAATCAGCTCAAGATTTTGAGAAAAAACAAAAATATGACTTAATTAAATATAGTGCAGGTGGATTAAGAGATTTTTCAAGAATCGCTGCATCAAATGAAATTATGTGGAGAGACATTTTTTTTAATAATAGAAAAAATGTTTCAAGAGCAATTGATATATTTATCAAAAATTTAGAATCTTTTAAGACAGACATTAATTTAAAAAATAATAAATCAATTCTTAAAAAATTAATTCAAACAAAAAAAGTTAGGTCTAAAATAATCAAATTAAAACAGGATGTAAATAAACCTGACTTTGGTAGAGATTAATAATTACCAATATTACTTACTTTTTTAACTTTTAGATTTGCAGTTTTATCAATTAATTGAATTGTTTGTTTAGTTGGCATTACTACCACTTTCTTTTTTGGTCCATAAGCATGAATAAATTTAGACTTACTTAGACATATACCCACATGTCCTTTCCAAAATATCATATCTCCTTTACTTAAATTTTTACCTTTTTTTCTTTTACAAAACTTTATCTGATCTTTTGTATCTCTTGGAAAAAATATTCTATTATAATAAAAGTAAATTTGGATCAAAGCAGAGCAATCAATACCATCAAATGTTTTTCCACCCCAAAGATATTTACTACTTTTAAATAATTTCATTATTTTTAAATAATCTTTTTCAAGATAATCAATTTTAACAATATCACTTTTTTTTATCCATCTGTCCTTTTTAAACTCAATTAGCCTTTTATTTTTGTTTAAAACCGATATGCCAGATGCAAAGAAAAGATAATTGTTTGTTGGTAAAAACTTATTTTTTTTTTTAATAAATATTCTAGATTTTGCTTTTTTTATCTTAAAAGTCGGCTTAAAATTTTTGTAAAAATAATTTTTTTTAATATAACCAATATAATTGTCAAAATTAGTTTTAATCTTAACCCAGTTTTTTTGATTTTTTAATACCTTAAATTTTTCACCATACAGGATTTGCGATAAAGTTTCAGAGTTATTAGAAGGTTTTGCATTTATATTTCCAAGTGAAAAATTATAAAAAAAATTATTTTTCATTAATCTTTAATTTATTTCTTATTATCCATAATATAATTAAAGATGGTATTACCATTATAGCAGTTAAAATAAAAAATACCCCCCAGTCTCCATTAAGCCAATCAACTAGAGCGCCCGATGATGATGCTAATGTAGTTCTTCCAGCAGTACCTATTGAAGCTAATAGAGCATATTGAGTTGCTGTGTAAGTTCTATCAACTAGCAATGATATGAATGCAACAAATGCAACAGTGGCAAAAGCTGCTGCAATGTCGTCAAAGATTACAGCAATTGCAAATAGTATTTCAGATTTACCACTCCACGCTAAAAGACTGAACAAGAGATTTGTGCTCGCCATTAAAATTCCTGCTAAAAACATTGCTTTTAAAACACCAGATCTTATTACAAATAGTCCACCTAGCAGAGTGAAGATGACAGTTGTTATCCATCCTAAAGTTTTTGAGTAAATAGCAATATCTGATTTACTAAAACCAATTTCTTTATAAAAGATAATAGACATACGCCCTAAAAAAGCCTCTCCAACTTTGAATAAAAAAACAAACCCCAGGATTCCTAAAGCTATTTGAAAGCCATTTTTTTTAAAAAAACTTATTATAGGTCCACTGATTGTTCCACTGATCCAAGTTATAGTTTTAGTAAGAAAATTCGAATTTTGGAATTTACCAGCAATTAATCGATCATTTTCTATCTGATTAATTTGTCTTTCATTCGAGTCAGTTTCATTGACAAACATTAATCCAATATTCATTAGAATTATTAAAATTCCTAAGATTAAAAAAGTTAGTTGCCAATAATTTTGAAAACCTAAATTTTCTAAAAAATCTGCGGAAAACAATGACAAAACTCCGCCTAATTTATATCCGCTCCACCACCCAACGACAGCCATTGCTGCGCCCGCAGCCATTGATTTACCTTCGTTTTCGCTAATTTGCTCAATCCTTAAAGCATCCACAGTAATATCTTGCGTTGCTGAAGCAATTGCAATCAGTAAACCTACTGATATTACAAGAGCTAAATTTTCTGATGGATCAATTACACTCCACAAAAATAATGAGATTAAGATTAATATCTGCATTAGGACGATCCATCCTCTTCGATGTCCAATTTTTTTTGTTAGGTATGGTATTTGAATACGATCGATTAAAGGAGCCCATAAATAATTAAATGCATAAACTGCAAATATAAGACCAGCCCAACCAACTGTAGATCTGCTTAATCCATCTTCCTTTAACCATAAACTTAAACTACTACCTATCAATACCCAAGGAAAACCAGAGATAGCACCAAGCAATAATATTTTTAACATTCTTTTATCGAAATAAACTGAAAATGTTTCTGAAAGGGATTGTTTTTTAATTTCTATCATTTTTTAATTCCTCCAGAATGAAGGTAAAAATAACACTAATATAGCAAATAACTCCAGTCTTCCCAAGATCATACCGATTGTTAAAATCCATTTGGAAAAATCTGGTAATGAGGAGAAATTACCATTAGGTCCAATTATTGATCCTAAACCTGGACCAACATTTGAAATAGAGGTGGCAGCACCTGAAATTGCCGTTATAAAATCAAGTCCATTTAAAGATAATAACGCAGACAATAAAAAAAATATTATTAAGTACATGTAAATAAAAGAAATGATCGATGCTATGAATTTATCATCAATTGGATTTTTATCGTATTTCAATACAAAAACACCTTTAGGGTAAATAATTTTTTTTAGTTGATTAATTACAAATGAATAAAGAATTTGAAAACGAAATATTTTTATGCCACATGTTGTTGAACCAGCACAGCCACCTATGAACATCAAAGCTAAAAATAATACTAAAGGAAAGCTACCCCAATTGTCAAATTGAGCATTGACATAACCGGTTCCAGTTAGAATAGAAATAACGTTAAAGAAAATTGATCTTAAATCAAATGAACTTGAATTGTTTAAAGTAAGATAAATTGATAAAATGAAAATTGATATAAATATTATCTTAATAAAGGTTTTGATTTGAGAATCTGATGTAAAAATAGACCTATTGCCATTTAAAAATTTAATGTACACGATAAATGGTACACTTCCTAAAATAATAAATACCATAGCCGTAGTTTCTATCGCTAAGCTATTAAAAAAACCAATGGATTGATTATAATTAGAGAATCCACCAGTTGCTATAGTTGTCATCGAATGTGTAATACTATCAAAAATATTCATTCCAAAAATATTGTAAGTGATTGCACATAGCGCTGTTAATCCAGAATAAATATAAATTAATCTTAGAGCAACCTCTTTAGATTTTGGAAGAATTTTTTCAGATGAATCATTGTTTGAAATTTTGAATAATTGCATTCCCCCGACATTCATTATGGGCATTAATGTAATCGCCATCACTATGACACCAATACCCCCCAACCATTGAAGTATTGCTCTCCAAAATAATATCCCTTTAGGCATATTTTCTAAATTTGATATGATTGTTGAACCAGTTGTTGTAATACCTGACATACTTTCAAAAAAGGCATTTGTGACTGAAAATTCCAAATTAGAGAATATAAAGGGTAATGAACCAAATATAGCAATACTTAACCATGCTAATGCAGTTAGAAGGAATGCTTGTTGCAAGTTAAGTTTTTTTTCATGATCTAGATTGGAGAGAAAAAATAAGGTTCCAAAAATGATTGTAACAATTGCTGCGCCAAAAAAAGAAGAATCTATTTGACCATAAATAAATTGAACAATTATTGGAATAAGCATAAAAATACCAAGAATTATCTGAAGAATTCCAAGAGTAAAAAAAACTGTTTTATAATTCGACATTTTGAAAGAACATTATTTTATGGTAAATAAATTTCAACTCTATAAGAATTAAGTAGTTCGCTAATTAAAGATTTTGTTGAATTATTCATGATAAAAAAAGAAAACTTAGAAAAAACAAGCTCTTGGCCGATCGTTGAAGCAAAAAAAATGCTTAGAGAAAGAAAATCTTTTTTAGAAAAAAAAGGTAAAATTACACTACAGACTGGATATGGCCCAAGTGGACTTCCTCACATAGGAACATTTGGAGAAGTTGCCAGAACTTCTATGATGGTTAATGCGTTAAAACAATTAACTGATCTTCCAACAGAAATTATCACTTTTTCTGATGATATGGATGGTCTTAGAAAAGTACCAGACAATGTACCCAATAAAGAATTGTTAGAAAAAAACCTTCATAAACCTTTGACAGATGTACCAGATCCCTTTGAAAAATATAATAGTTTTGGTGAACATAATAATGAGAAATTAAAAAAGTTTTTAAATAATTTTAATTTTAAATATAATTTCAAAAGCTCTACTCAATTGTATAAATCAGGTTTTTTTAATCCGACACTTCAAATTATTTTAGATAATTATGATGGAATAATGGATATCATTATGCCTACTTTAGGAAAAGAACGTCAAAAAACTTATTGTCCATTTCTTCCTATTTGTCCAGAAACAGGACATGTTTTGGAAATTCCAGTTAAAGAAATTGATAATTCTAAGTCTAAAATTGTGTTTGATAATAAAGGTAAAGATTTAGAATCAAGCATATTAGATGGTCATTGTAAACTTCAGTGGAAAGTAGATTGGGCCATGAGATGGTATGCGTTAGATGTTGACTTTGAAATGTACGGAAAAGATTTGATAGAAAGTGCAATATTATCCACTAAAATTGTTAAACTAATTGGAAAAAAAAACCCATCTGGTTTTGCTTATGAACTCTTTTTGGATGAGAAAGGGGAAAAGATTTCTAAATCAAAAGGGAATGGAATAACAATTGAGCAATGGTTGGAGTACGCCTCACCAGAAAGTTTATCATTATACATGTATCAAAATCCAAAAAGAGCTAAAAAACTTTATAATGAGATAGTTCCAAAGGCTGTCGATGAATATTTGGAATTTATTGAAAAGGCTAAAACTCAAGATGAGCTTCAGTTACTGATGAATCCAGTATGGCATGTTCATAATGGTATTGTTCCAAAAGAAAAAATGATTATGTCATTTTCTATGTTATTAAATCTTGTAGAAACAAGTAATGCCGAAAACAAAGAATTATTATGGAAGTTCGTAAAAAAATATAAGGAAGATATTTCTGAAAAAGATCACCCCATTTTTGATAATCTAGTTGGTTATGCTATTAAATATTTTAATGATGTAATAAAAGCCAAAAAAAAATATAAAATACCTGATCAGATAGAAAAAAAAGCGCTTGAGGCCCTAATATCAACCTTAAATAAATGTAATGACAAAATGTCTCCTGAGGAAATTCAAACTTTAATTTATTCAACAGGAAAAGAAAATGGGTATTCAGAGAATTTGAGAGACTGGTTTAAATTAATTTATGAAGTTGTATTTGGAGTCGAAAATGGCCCTCGAATGGGTTTTTTTATAAGTTTTTTTGGTGTTAAAGAAACTAAAGATCTTATAATAAATAAAATTAAATAATGTTTTCAAATTTAAGATCTCTAATTTTTAAACTTGATCCAGAGACAGCCCATGGTTTGGCAATAAAGTCACTAAAATTTAATTTTGTGCCAAATGTTTTGGATAAAAATAAAAATAGCCATTTATTTAAGACTAAATTATTTGAAAAAGATATAGATAATCCAATTGGGATGGCAGCAGGATTTGACAAAAATGCTGAAGTTTATAATTCTTTATTTAAATTGGGATTTGGTTTTGTGGAGGTGGGCACAGTTACACCTCTTAAACAATATGGTAACCCCAAACCAAGAGTTTTTAGATTAGTTGAAGATGAAGCATTAATTAATAGATTGGGTTTTAATAACTTAGGTGCAAAAAACATTGTTGATAGGATCTCAAGTAATAAACAAATTGGTTTACTTGGAATTAATATAGGTCCTAATAAAGATACAAATGATAGATTGAAGGATTATGTTGAATGTTTAAAAACCTTCCATGAATTTGCAGACTATATTACGATTAATATTTCATCTCCCAACACTGAAGAGTTGAGAAATTTTCATGATCAGGAAAAATTGAATAGTTTATTAAATATAATCAATAGTGAAAAAACAAAACTAAATTCAAAAATTCCAATTGTAGTAAAAGTCTCACCAGATATTAAAGATCAGGAAATACCCAAAATTTCCGATGTTCTTTTAAGCAATAATATAAAAGCAGTTATTTTATCGAACACTTCTGATTCTACTCGAGACAAATTAAGTGACATTCAAAAGCATCAAAAAGGAGGTTTATCAGGTAAACCAATAGAGGAAAAGTCTACAATACTGATTAATAAATTTTATAAAACTCTTGGTAATAAAATTAAAATTATTGGTGTTGGTGGAGTAGACTCTGGAATAAGTGCATACAATAAGTTTTTAGCTGGAGCGAGTTATGTTCAACTTTATACAGGTATGGTATACAGAGGACCAAATATTGTAAACCTTATTAAAAAAGAGCTTAAGGAATTATTGATAAGAGATGGAATAAAACATTATAGTGAAATCATAGGAAAAAAAACAATTTCTTAAATTTTATAAACTTGACGCAATCATCAACTCACTTTATATAGTCGAAAATATTATGTCAAAAAAATGTGAACTTACCGGCAAAATTCCCCTTAAAGGTCATAATGTTAGTCATGCTAATAATAAGACAAAGAGAAGATTTTTACCTAATTTGAAAAAAGTAAAATTTACCAGTGAACTTTTAAAGAGAAGTATGAAACTCACTGTAAGTAATGCTGCTGTAAGATCTGTAGATAAAAAAGGAAGTTTTGATGAGTTTTTAAAGACTGTAAAAAATAAAAATTTATCTCCAAGATTAAAGAAGATGAAGAAAAGTTTATTAATTAAGTCTCCATTTCAAAAAAAACAAGTTCAATCTAAGACAGCTTAATGAATAAAATTTTTTTTATACTCTCATTTTTAATGGGAGCAGTTGTTTTGGCATCTAATTATTTAGTTCAGTTTCCTATAAAACATTATGGTTTAGAAGAAATATTAACTTATGGAGCTTTTAGCTATCCGATTGCTTTCTTGATCACAGATTTAGCCAACAGATCTTTTGGCAAGATAGTTGCCAGAAAAATTGTTTATATTGGTTTTGCTATAGGTATTAGCTTTACGCTTTTATTCTCAACAAACTTTACAGATTTAATATCTATAAGAATTGCAATTGGATCGGGTACTGCCTTTTTAGTTGCCCAACTCTTAGATGTTCAAATTTTTGATAAATTGAGAAAAAAAGAATGGTTTGTTGCACCTTTAACGTCATCTTTGATAGGTTCAACAATTGATACGTTTATATTTTTTTCAATATCTTTTTATGGAACAGACATTCCTTGGATCACATTGTCTTTAGGAGATTTAAGTGTAAAAATTTTTGTTGCTTTAATGATGTTAATCCCTTTCAGACTACTGCTGAAAACACTTAAACCGGTTTAGATTTAATATAAATATTTATAAGATAATATTTTATAAGCCAACTTTGCTACTAGAAAATTGTAGGAATTAAATCCTTTAATCGGTGCGAGCTCATTTATATCAGCGCCAACGATGTTTGAGTTTTTGGCTGCGATCTTAATTATATCTAAAACTTCATCCCATAGTAAACCACCAGGTTCAGGTGTTCCAGTTGCAGGCATGATACTCGAATCTAATCCATCTACATCGAAAGTTAGATAAACAGTCTTATTTTTAATTAGTTTTTTAAATTTTTTTAAATTCCATTTTGTCTTATCTTTTGCCCAAAAAATACTAATTCTAGATTTATTTTTTTTTAAAAAAGGTATCTCCTCTTTAGAAATATTTCTAATTCCAAATGAAACTGTTGAAACGTTTTTATAATCTAAACATCTTCTGATAGCAGATGCGTGTGAAAATTTTTCACCATTATAACTTTCTCTTAAATCTGCATGAGCATCAAAATGTAAGAGACAGATATTTTTATGTTTTTTAACAAATGGAACAATACATCCTGGTGTGATTGAATGTTCACCACCAAAAGTCATTGGAAAAAGTTTATTATTAAGAATTTCTTCATTTATACTAGCTATCTTTTTTAAAGCTTTTTTAATATTTTTATCAATCTTAAAAGGTTTTAAAGTTTTAATTCCTATTTTTTTGTAAGGTTCACAATTTAATTCCTCATCATATAATTCAACTTGATGTGAAGCTTTAATTATCTCTTTTGGGCCATTTTTAGTCCCACCACCATAACTCACAGTTTTTTCCAAACCAAAAGGAACAATTACAACTTTTTCTTTAAAATTGAATTTATTATCTATTCCAAGAAACCCTTTTTTATTTGAAAGATATTGCAACGTTTTATCCAAAAATTTTTGTAAAGTTTTTTCTATCTCTATTTTTCCATTCACCTTTATGATATGCATCACTTGCAATCAAAGGTAATACACTTGTTGCCTCAGCAAAAACCATTTGTTCTTTAGTGACATCAACTTTACCCCATGAACTTGCCTCTTTTAAAGTTGAACTGCTACACGCACCATCTCTTGAGTCTGCTACAGTAATTTGCAAAGCATATTTATGCATTTCAACATCTTTACCTAAAAGTTCAGCACATATGACTGTGTCCTGAATAAAATTTTTTGGCACTCCGCCACCTATCATAAATAATCCAGAACTTTTTGATTTAATTTTTATTTCAGTTAATTCTCGAAATTCTCTTATAGAGTCTATTGTAATATGAGATTTTGGGTTCTTTTCTTGATGAATTACTAAACCAAAACCAGCGCTAGAGTCAGTAAAAGCAGGACAGAATATTGGCACATTGTGATCATAAGCAGTTTCAATTAAAGAGTCTTTCTTTACTGAGTTTTTTTTAAGATATTTTCCCATTTCGTGAATAAATTCTCTAGAGGTATAGCTTCTAGGCTCTAAGTTATCAGCTATTTCACAAATTTTCTTATCACAAATTTGTAATTCATCTTCATCAATGTATGTATCGTATATTCTATCAATATAATTTTTTCTAAGTTCAGTATCATCTTGAAATTGAGAGCCTTGATAGTGCTTAAATCCTAGTGCCTCAAAAAAATCCATATCAATTATCGAAGCACCGGTTGCAACGATTGCATCTACCATATTGTATTTGACTAAATCTTTGTAAATATTCATACAACCAGCTGCTGAGGTCGAACCAGCTAAAGTTAGAAAAATTGTACAATCTTTATCTTTTAACATTTCATTATAGATGTTTGCTGCATTTGCAGTTTCTCTCGATACAAATGACATTTTCTCCATTGATGAAATAATTTTTCTAGAGTCAAAAGATGTAATATCTATATGTTCAACTGGATTTTTAAGAAAGTCTTTTTTACTATTATGTCCTAGATTTTTATTTTTTGACATTAAGCAACTAAAGTATCTTTGTTGCTGTCTTTGTTATAGAGGCTCATTATAGCATTATCTTCAACTTCATAAATCTTATCAGAATAGAAACCATTAAACTGTGTTCTAAAGGTAAGGCCATATGAACCTAATTGACCAAGTTCTATATAATCATTTTCTTTAATATTATTAGGTAAAAGGAAAGGACCTTTCATGTAATCCATGCTGTCGCATGTTGGTCCATAAAAATCAAATGCAGTTAATTTTTTTGAAATAATTCTGTTTGAATTATCTTTTATCATTTTAGATGGAAACACAATATTTGGTGTTCCTGCATCAAAAAGTGTTCCATAAGTTCCATCATTTATATAAAGTTTTTGTTTTTTTCTTAAGTTAACCCGAACTATAGTTGAGCCACTTTCAGCAACTAAGGCTCTACCTGGTTCACAAATTATTTCTGGTAATTTTTCAATCTTTAAATTTTCTAAACCTTTCTTAATTTCATCAAAATAACCCTCTAAAGAAGGTGGAATTAAATCTGGATAGATAGTTGGAAAGCCACCTCCTATATTCAAATAATCAGGAACAATTTTCGTTTTCTTTATTATATTTGCAATTTCGGAAATTCCTTTTGAGTATGAAATTGGATGCATACATTGCGATCCTACATGAAAACTTAATCCAATCTTTTTTGAATGTTGTTTTACTAATCTTAAAAGTCCTGCCGCCTCTGAATTTATAGCACCGAATTTTTTTGATAAGTCAATTTCAGCATGTTCATTTGATACAGCTACCCTTACAAATAATTCTAAATCTTTTGCATTGCTGGTGCTCTCAATAATTTTTATCAATTCATCTTTAGTATCAAGTGCAAATGTTTTGACTCCATATTTGAAGTATGCTTCACTTATATCTTCTCTACTTTTAATTGTGTGCATGAAAGAACACTTAGATACTTGATCAAATTTTCTGACTGCTTTTATCTCTTCCACTGAGGCAACATCAAATTGATTAATGCCGCTTTTTAATAAAGCTTTAATTACTTCAGGATGAGGATTTGTTTTAACAGCATATAGAATTTTACCTGGGAAGTTTTTTTGAAAAAATTTGGAAGCTGAAAGAATTGATTTCTTTCTAATACAATAAACCGGTTTGTCTGGTCTCAGTTGATTAACTAGTTCTTCAACCGACTTAAATTTTTGCATTTTTCATGCCCCCCAAAAAAAATTTAACAAAAAAAAGCCTTTTTATTTAAAAAAACTTTAATAAATCGAGCAATTAATTCAATACTTACCTAATGTAAAGCAAATAATGACCTATTGAATTGTGGAAAAAAATTCCCATATTGGACTTATGAAAAATGAAAGCTCCTTGCAAAATTTAGCTGATTTCAACAATAAATCACTATTAATTGTTGATGATGACAATCCCTTTAGAGAAAGATTGGCTAGGGCAATGGAAAAAAAGGGTTTTGAAGTTATTCAAGCTGAAGGTGTGCAAAAAGGGATTGATACAGTCAAAGCAAAAAAACCAGGATTCGCTGTTGTTGATTTGAGATTGGGTGATGGTAATGGTTTGGAAGTTGTAAAACAAATACAAACCTCTAATCCTGAAAGTAGAATAATAATGTTAACAGGATATGGAAATATTCCAACTGCTGTTGCAGCAATAAAAGAGGGTGCAATCGATTATTTGGCTAAACCTGCAGATGCAGACGATGTTGAAAAAGCTCTTTTAGCTGATCCTGCTAAAAAAGCGGCTCCACCTGAAAATCCAATGTCAGCAGATAGAGTGAAATGGGAACATATACACAGAGTTTTTGAATTGTGTAACAGAAATGTTTCAGAGACAGCAAGAAGACTAAAAATGCACCGAAGAACTCTTCAAAGAATTTTATCTAAAAGATCACCTAAATAAGTTTTCTAAATTTTAAAATTTTCTTAGCAATAAGCACTAGTAAAGCTATCTTAAATATTTCAGCTAATAGAAAAGGCTTAACACCTAAATCGAATATAGGTTTGTCCCATCCGATTAGTGTTCCTAACCACAAAATACCAAAAATATAGATTGTTGATACTGCAAGTATAAGTTTTGAGAAAATGATTAAAAAATTATCTTTTAATTTTACAAAAGAAGCTAAAAAACAAGCTGAAAGAAATCCAATTAGATAGCCCATTGTAGGACCTGTAAAATAAGCTAAACCTATTCCTCTTTCTGGGGAATTTGAAAACACTGGCAGACCTGCAATCCCCTCAATTAAATATAAACCAATTGTCGCAACACCTATTTTATATCCAAAGCTTATTCCAATAAAAAGAACTACAAACGTTTGCATTGTCATTGGAACTGGATAGAAAGGAATTTTAATTTTTGCTGAGACAGCAAGTAACACAGAACCTAAAAAAATTACAAGTATTGATTTAATTATTTGGGCTTGTGTATTTTGCTTTATAAGTTCCATAAAAAATAATACTCTTATTTCTGTCTATAATCTATATTAATTTCTAATGGGAAAAATTAAAAAAACAGATCATTTTTATTTAATTGATGGATCAGGTTACATTTTTAGAGCGTATTATGCGTTACCACCATTAACGCGAAAAAGCGATGGATTACCGACGGGTGCAGTGAGTGGTTTTTGCAGTATGCTTTTTAAACTTCTAGAGGATTCAAAATCAAATCAAAATTTACAAAAACCAACACATTTTGCAGTTATATTTGACTCTGCTAGAAAAACTTTCAGAAACGAAATTTATAGTGATTACAAAGCTAATAGAGCTGAAGCACCTGATGATTTAGCTCCTCAATTTGATTATATCAGAAAATCAGTATTAGCTTTTAATTTACCTTCATTGGAATTGATAAATTATGAAGCTGATGACTTAATTGCAACGTATGTTGAAATGATTTTAAAAGAAGGTGCAAAAGTAACAATAGTGTCTTCAGATAAAGATTTAATGCAATTATATAAAAAAAATGTTCGAATTTATGATCCAATGAAAAATAAGTTTATTTCAGAAGAAGATATTAAAAATAAATTTGGTGTAGGCGCAAGTAAGGTAATTGATGTTCAGGCTCTAGCTGGTGATAGCAGCGATAATGTACCAGGAGTTCCCGGAATTGGTGTTAAAACAGCTGCAGAATTAATTAATAAATATGGAGACCTTGAGAAACTTTTAAAATCTGCTCATGAAATTAAACAAAACAAAAGAAGAGAAACACTCATTGAGAATAAAGATAAGGCTTTAATAAGTAAAAAACTAGTGACATTAAAAAGTGATGCTCCAGTAAATAAAAATCTAACTGATCTTGAATTAAAAAGTATTGATAAAGATAAACTCTATAAATTTTTGAGGGAGATGGAATTTAATAGATTGTTGAGTTCAGCTATATCTGCATATGGAGAACCAAATTTAACAAGTATCAAAAACGAGGTTAAAATTGAAAAAAATCAAAAAGCGATCAATAAAAAAGAATATCATCTAATTGAAAATTTGGAACAAATCGACAAGTGGATAACTGAAGCTGAGGAGTTAGGTGAAGTTGCAGTAGATACCGAAACAAATTCATTAGATCCTCATCAGGCAGATCTAGTCGGTGTTTCATTAAGCTCAAAAATTGGAAAAGCTTGTTATATTCCTATCGGTCATAAATCTTACAAATGTATCGAAAAAGATTTAGTTTTAAAAAAGTTAAAACCTTTACTTGAGGATCCTAGTATCAAAAAAATAGGCCAAAATATAAAATTTGATTTTATAGTTTTTTTCAAACACGGAATTAATATGACTTCAATGGAAGATACTATGCTGATGTCCTATGTTCTTGATGCAGGAAAAAATAGACATAATATGGATATATTGTCAGAAATTCATTTAAACCATAAAACAATATCTTTTAAAGATTTAGTTGGCACAGGAAAAAAGGAGATTAATTTCAGTGAAGTAGATGTTGAAAAAGCCAAAGATTACGCAGCCGAAGATGCTGATATTACATTTAGATTATACAAAAAATTTCAAAAAAGTTTGAAAGATGAAAAAATGATAAATATCTACGAGATATTTGAAAAGCCTTTATTAAAAATTCTTGCTTTTATGGAAATTGAGGGAGTTAAAATAGATAATAAATTTTTAAAATCATTATCCGCTAAATTCGAAAAAAAGATTGTTAAAATTCAAAATGAAGTTTTTAAGATATCTAAAAAAGAATTTAATATTGCATCACCAAAACAACTTGGGGAAATATTATATAATGATCTTAAAATTGCAGATTTAAAAAAAACAAAAAAAGGGAGTTTTGCAACAAGCGCTTCGGTTTTAGAAGATTTAGCATTTAAAGGTCATAAGTTTCCCCAATTAGTATTGGATTGGAGACAGGTATCTAAATTGAAAAATACCTACTCAGACTCTTTGCCGGAACATATCAATCCTAACACCCAAAGAGTACATACTTCTTTTTTATTAGCAGCTACTACAACTGGCAGATTAGCTTCAAGCGATCCAAACTTACAAAATATTCCGATTAAATCTGAGGATGGTAAAGATATCCGTAAAGCATTTATAGCTAAAAAAGATCATGTTTTAATTTCTGCAGATTATAACCAAATTGAGATGAGAATTTTAGCTGATTTGGCTGATGTGAAAGGATTAAAAAAAGCTTTTAAAAACAACGAAGATATTCATTCACTTACAGCTAGTCAAATTTTTAATGTTGATATAAAAAAAGTAAATCAAGATCAGAGAAGGAAAGCTAAAGCTATAAATTTTGGAATTATTTATGGAATTTCACAATATGGATTGGCAAAACAAATTAATGTAACAAATCATGAAGCTGAGGAATTCCTTAATGCTTATTTTTTGAAATTTCCTGAAATAAAAATTTATATGGACCGAACAATAAAGTTTTGTAGAAAAAGTGGATTTGTGAATAATATTTTTGGAAGACGATCACATTTTATTAATATCAACGATAAAAACTATAATATTAGAAATTTCCAAGAGCGTGCAGCAATTAATGCTCCAATTCAAGGTTCCGCGGCAGAAATAATGAGATTAGCCATGATAAGACTTAATAAAAAATTAAGTGATCAAAAAAATCAAAAAACAAAAATGTTATTGCAAATCCATGATGAGTTAATTTTTGAAACTCCCAAAGAAGAAGCAAAAAGAATCAGTAAAATTATAATTGATGAAATGTCTAGTGTTGTTAAGAGTGAACAGCATTCTTTTTCCATACCTTTAACAGTTGATCTAAATACCGGAGAAAATTGGGGTACACTTCATTAATTTAATTGCCCAAATTAGAACAATTTAGTATTTTTATAATTGAGTATGCAGAAACAAACAATTGCCCTTGTCGACGATGATAGAAATATTTTAACAAGTCTGAGTATTGCTTTAGAGAAAGAGGGATTTAAAGTTCAAACATATATTGATGGTGAAAGCGCTTTAATTGGCTTAACTAGAACCCCGCCAGATCTAGCAATCGTTGATATTAAAATGCCAAAAATGGATGGAGAAGAACTACTTAAAAAGCTAAGAAAAAAAACTTCATTACCAGTTATTTTTTTGACCTCTAAAGATGATGAAATTGATGAATTGCTTGGGTTGAAGTTAGGAGCAGATGATTTCATAAAAAAATCTGGAGGATTTTCAATTAAAGTGTTGATTGAGAGAATAAGAGTGCAACTTAGAAAGAAAGATTCAAAAGAAATTATAGAGGAAAACAAAAGTATAATATCTCATGGTAAGTTAAAACTAGATCCTTCACAATTAGAGTGTGAATGGAATGGTAAACAATTACCAGATAAACTTACTACGACTGAATTTTTATTAGTTAAGGAATTAGCAAAAAGACCAGGTATAATCAAAGAAAGAGCTCAGTTGATGGATATAGCTTATAGAGAAGATACCGATATAGAGGACAGAACAATAGATAGTCATGTAAAAAGAATAAGAAAAAAATTTAAAAAGGTTGACCCCGAATTTTCAGCTATAGAAACTAGATACGGAAGTGGATATAGGTGGAATGTTAGCTAATGTTAAGCAACCTTCTTAAAAACTTATCTATATTAAAAAAATTTTTATTTATTAATTTTATTTTTTTTACAATTATTGGAATTTTTCTTTTAATTTACTTAAAAAATGTTCAACCAAATTTGATAAAAAAAAAATCGTCAAATCACATTGAAGTGATTAATAATACAATTGATAATTTGAAAAGATTAAATGTCGAATTTGTAGAAGATGACATCAGGAAATTTCTTTTTTCCACAAGATTTCTCTTTCAAAATTTAGATAGAGTGATATTTTTTGATAATCAACTTAACTTAATTGGTGATACAGATACCTTAGATCTTGATCCAAGATCATTTTCACAAAGATTAGATATTGTTGAATTTGAAGTGTTAACTGAAAAAAAAACTAAAGAAATCACTGAGAAAAAAAATATTGATGTTGGAAATAATAACGTTGTTTCTCTTAATGATGTGCTTTTAAATTACGCATCTTCTAAAAATTTTGGAACACCTTTTACTTTTACCCAAGAAGAGTTCAATAAATTTAAGCTGACAACAATTAAAAATGTAATGCAAAAAGGTCAAAACATTGGTTATTTAGCTATTACAGAAAATGCAAATGATGTTAAAGCAGCTATAGATGAAAGAAAGACTTTTGTAATTAGAACAGCTTTAGCTATTGGTTTAGTAATATTAATTTTCTCCTTTGTTTTAAATAGATATTTCTTAAAACCAATTAAAAATTTAGTAACGTACACTGAAACAATCAGAAATAAAGATCCGAAAGTTACCAATCTTGATATTTTAAAAAAAAGAAATGATGAACTAGGATTACTCTCAAAATCACTAGATGATATGACAAATGAATTAACTAAAAGGATTTCACATGCTGAAAATTTTTCAACAGATTTAGTTCATGAAATAAGAAATCCACTAGCTTCTCTCAAGAGTGCGTCTGAAATTTTACATGATTCGACTGATGTTGAGCAAAGGATTAAATTAATTGATATTTTGAGTCATGATGTTCAAAGAATTGAAAGATTAATTACAGATTATTCACAAATGCTAAAAGATGAAGTTGCGTTAAGTAAAGAAAAAATTAAAAAACTTGATATCGAGCCAATTATTAAATCAGTCGTAGATGATTTTAATAATATTTATAAATTAAAAAGAGGAATAAATATTTCTTATTCGAACGATGGAAAAAACAAATATTTTATAAATGGAATAGAAAATAGGATTGAACAAATAGTTGCTAATCTTTTGGATAACGCAATATCTTTTAGTGGTGATAATAAAGATGTAATTGTTAAGGTTTCAAAATTAGACAATGACAAAGTTTCAATCAATATTTTAGATGAAGGACAAGGATTTAAAGAAAAAGATACCAATAAAATATTTAAAAGATTTTATAGTAATAGACCTGATAAATTTGGACAACATTCAGGACTTGGTTTAAATATAGTTAAAAATTTAGTCGATTTACATAATGCTACAATAAGAGCATCTAACAGATTAGACAAAAAAGGAGCAAGTATGGAAATTATATTTCCAAATGCTTAAAGAGTTCTATTGATTAATTAATTCTTTATTGTTAGAAGACGCACCATGGAAGATTTCAAAGTTAAAGATTTGACCCAAGCTGAGTTTGGAAGAAAAGAAATTTCAATAGCAGAGAGTGAAATGCCTGGCTTAATGGCTTTAAGAGAAGAATATTCTGGAAAGTCACCGCTAAAAGGAGCGAAAATTATTGGATGTCTGCACATGACTATTCAAACAGCTGTTTTAATTGAAACACTTGTTGCTTTAGGTGCGGAGGTAAGATGGTCATCATGTAACATTTTTTCAACTCAAGATCATGCAGCGGCTGCAATCGCCAAAGCTGGGATACCAGTATATGCTTGGAAGGGAGAAACCGAAGAGGAATATATTTGGTGTATTAAACAAACTATTGAGGGTAAAAAAGATTGGGCGCCTAACATGCTTTTAGATGATGGAGGAGACCTCACTGCAATGATGCATCAAGAGTATAAAGAATTACTTAAAAATGTGAAAGGTGTTTCAGAGGAGACAACAACAGGCATTAAAGCTCTTAATAAAATGGAAAAAGATAAAACTTTGTTAGTGCCTGCAATAAATGTAAATGATTCTGTTACCAAATCTAAATTTGACAATCTCTATGGATGTAGAGAGAGTTTAGTTGATGGCATAAGAAGAGCTACAGATGTTATGATGTCTGGAAAAATTGCTATAGTTGCTGGATTTGGAGATGTTGGTAAAGGAAGTGCTGCATCTTTAAGACAAAGTGGTGCTAGAGTATTAGTTACAGAAGCTGATCCAATTTGTGCATTACAAGCAGCAATGGAGGGTTACGAAGTGGTTTTGATGGAAGAGGCAATTAGCAAAGCTGACATCGTCGTTACAGCAACTGGTAATAAAGATATTGTTACAGCTGATCATATGAGAGAAATGAAAGATAGAGCAATTTTGTGTAACATAGGACACTTTGATAACGAAATTCAAGTTGAAGCTTTGAAAAATTATAAATGGACTGAAGTAAAACCTCAAGTTCACGAAATAGAATTACCAAGTAAAAAAAGGATTATTTTATTAGCAGAAGGAAGATTAGTTAATTTAGGTTGTGCCACAGGTCATCCAAGTTTTGTAATGAGCGCATCGTTTACTAACCAAGTGATTGCCCAGATAGAGCTTTGGAATAATCATAAAAACTATGACAACAAAGTTTATGTTTTACCAAAACATTTAGATGAGAAAGTTGCCACACTTCATCTTAAGAAAGTTGGAGCAAAATTAACCAAATTATCAAAAGAACAGGCGGACTATATAAGTGTCGGAGTCGAAGGTCCTTTTAAACCTAATGCCTACCGCTATTAAAAGTGATAAAATAGATCTATCTTCAGAAAAAGAAACAGAGGAACTCGCCAGTAAATTTATAAAAAAAATCAAGCCTGGATGCTTTATTTTTTTATATGGTGAAATCGGAGTAGGAAAAACTACTTTTATTAGATATCTTATTAATCAATTTCAAAAACTTAATAAATTGGAGATAACAGAAGTTACGAGTCCCACTTTTAATTTGTTAAATGAGTATCAAATAAATAATTTAAAGATAAATCATTATGATCTATTTAGATTAAAATCTACTGAGGAAATTAAAAATTTAGATTTATTTGAGGATAATAAAAACATAATTACTTTAGTAGAATGGCCACAAATAATTAAAGAAAAACCAAAAAATTTGATAGAATTAGTTTTTGAGTATGGAAAAGATCACAAAACTAGATCTGTGCAAATTAAAGGTTTATAGCTTCTATTCCTGAATGCCAAAATTGATAAAAATAAAGGGGGATGCATCTTTTAGAAGTTTTTTTAGAAAAAAAGTAAATGGTAAATCCTCTATCGTTGTTTATGCCAAAAAAGAAAAATTTAAAAATTTACTTGTATACGATGCAATAAATAAAATTTTAAATAAGAACAAAATTTTAGCACCACGATTACATACCCAGAGATATGATAAAAATTTCATTGAAATAGAAGATTTTGGAAATGAAACTGTTTTCAAAACATTAAAAAAAAAGGGTAAAAATAAACTAAGCTATTTTAATCGAATAATTGAATTGTTAATACAAATACAATCTATCAAACATAGAAAAGTAAAAAATTTTAAAAATCAAAATTATATAATTCCAAAATATGATAAAAAGATTTTAATAAATGAAGCAAATTTATTTTGTGATTGGTATGCAAAAAATAATTTATCAAAATTGAGGAAAAAAAGATTTTGTAAAAAGTTTAAAAAGATTATTAAAGAATTAACTTTGAAATTAAAATTAAAAGATAATATTTTCGTTCACAGAGATTTTCATGTTTCAAATTTAATGTCAGTTAAAAACCAAATAGGTCTTATTGATAGTCAGGACGCATTAATTGGTAACAAAGCTTACGATTTAGCTTCTTTAATTGATGATGTGAGACTAAAAACTTCTTACTCTTTTAAGGAGAAAATTTTTAAGTTTTATACAAAAAAACAAAAAAACTTAGATATTAAAAAATTTAAGAATGATTTTGAAATATTATCAGTTTTAAGAAATCTTAAAATTATTGGAATATTTACCCGCCTAGCACTCAGGGATAGAAAAAAAAATTACTTAAGATTTATTCCTTATACATGGCAACTGATTAATATGCGAATTGATCAAAATCAGACATTCATTGATTTGAAAAATTTATTAAGTCAAAATTTTAAAAAGATTAAATGAGAATAAAAACAGCTTTGATATTATGCGCAGGGTTCGGATCGAGGTTAAATCCACTTACTTTAAAGACACCCAAACCTCTTTTGAAATTAAATGATAAATCAATGTTAGAAGTCTGCATAAATTTAACTTTGAAATTGGGTGTTCAAAAAATTTTTATCAACACATTTCATTTAGGTGATCAAATCTCAAAATTTATTGAAAATAAAAAGTTTCCAATAAATATTCAAATAATCAAAGAGGAAAATGAGATACTTAATACAGGTGGAGGAATATTAAATTTGATCAATTATTCAGATGATAACGATTTTATAATTTTTAACCCTGATACTTTATGGCACAAAGATTATCTTCATGAAATCACTCAAATGCAAAATTTTTATTTTTCTAATAAACTAAATAATGTTCTCCTGCTATCAAATAAAGAATTGAGTTTTGATAAAAATTTTTTAGGTGATTTCACATTGGAAAATAATTTGATAAAAAAAAATGAAAAAAACGATTTGATATATATTGGTTGTCAAATTCTGAACAAAAGTTTATTTAAAGAATATAGAGTCTCAAATTTTTCTATTACAAAAATATGGGATAATTTACGAAATGAAAATAAATTAAATGGTTTTCAAAGCAAAAAAAAATTTTATCATTTAACAAATTTAGATGTCTTCAAAAAACTAAAAGATCTTTAGCTCTTTCCTTATCAAGATATTCACATTTCGCTATTGCAAAATTTTCTCTAAATTCTATTAACATAGGGTTTCCAGTAGGTATTTCTAAATTAGAAATTTGTTTATTATCTAAATTAAATAAATTCTTACATAGAGCCCTTATAGAGTTTCCGTGTGCAGATATTAAAACATTATTATTTTTTAGATTTTCTTTCACGTGTTCTTCAAAAAAATTTATAACTCTTTCATAAGTGTCTTTTAAAGACTCAGTGTCAGGTAATAATTCTCTCGGAATTTGTTTATAAGTATCAATATTAAGTGGATGATATGGACTTTCCTTTTTTAGTGGATCTGGTCTTAGATCCCATGATCTTCTAAACTCATAAATTTTATCCTCGCCAATTTTTTTACTCATTTCAATTTTATTCAAACCAGTTAGTGCTCCGTAATGTCTCTCATTCAATTGCCAAGCTTTAGTAAAATTTTTTTTATCATCTAATTCTTGTTGAATTATTTTAAGAGTATTATTTGCTCTTACTTGAAGAGAAGTGTAATAAAAATCAATTTTGATGTTTTTGTTTTTCAATAAAAATCCTGCTTTTTTTGCCTCTAATATACCTTTTTCGGTCAAATCAACATCAACCCAACCAGTAAATTTTTTCTCTAGATTCCAAGTACTTTGTCCATGCCTCACTAATATTAAAAAACTCATATAATTATGTTTAAATTAAATTTATAAATAAAACTATCAAATTAAATGATAAATTTTTTTTCAAAATTTAAAATATTTTTTTATGTAATTAATTTATTATTAATAATCTTATATTTATTCCCTGGGAGTTTATTGGGATGTGTTTTTTTTGATAATTGTAAAGTTCAACCACAAATTACATCAGATTTTCTCCAAATATCCTCTAACCACTTTTACGCTTTTGGACTGGTTACTATTTTAGGGTATTTGACTTTTTTAAATTCAGAAAAATTAAAACTAGTTTTATATTATCTTTTAGTAATTTCAGTTTTATTAGAGGTGTTTCATATATTAATTCCTGAAAGGAGTTTTCAGTGGTCAGATCTGTTTGGAAATTTATTAGGGGTGATAGTTGTAATTTTTGTTAGGAATCTTATAAATAAATATGGGATCACTAAAAAATAAATTTGTTATATTATTTATTTTTTTCTTAACAGGATGTTCATCAATTCCATCAAATACTGCAAATAGTTGTTCAATATTTAATGAGCGTTATCTCTGGTACAAGTATGCAAAAAAAACAGAGCAAAAATGGGGTACTCCTATTTATATTCAATTAGCTATTATAAAAATGGAGTCAGATTTTGACTGGTTAGCTAAGCCAGCTAGACAAAAAATATTTAAAGTAATCCCTTATAAACGCCCATCAAGTTCATTTGGATATTCTCAGGCAGTAAAAGGGACTTGGGAACAATATAAAAAAGAAACAGGAAATAAGTTAGCAACAAGAGCTAGATTTAAAGATAGTGTTGATTTTATTGGTTGGTATACTAGTAAATCAGAAACAATTTTAAAAATTTCTAAACAAGACGCTTTTAAACAATATTTGGCCTATCATGAGGGCTGGGGAAATTTTAAGCATTATAAAAAAAATAAAAAAGTTATTGGATTAGCTAAAAAAGTTGAGAAACAATCAAATATTTATAAAAAACAATTATTGAGTTGCAGCAATTCTTTAAATAAAAATAAATATATTATTTTTTAGATAGTTCTTTTTTTAACTCCAAATCTATTACATCAATCCTTTTGGTATTTTTTGCTAAAGCTAAATACATAGATGGAGTAACGTATAATGTGAAAAAAGTTGAAATTATCATACCACCCAATATGGTTGCTCCCACAGCTAATCTTGATCCTTCACCTGCACCTGGGCCAATATTTCCTATAACCAAAGGTATCATCGCGATCATTGTACTTAATGATGTCATAATGATAGGCCTAAATCTTACTGCACAAGCCTCTTTCACAGCTAATTCGATACTTTTTCCTGTAGTCCTTATTCGATTGGCATAATCAACAATTAAAATACTATTTTTAGTTGATATACCGATAAGTATTATCAAAGCGATCTGAGAAAAAATATTAACTGAACTATTTAAAAATAAAATAAATACTAAACCACCAAAAATTGCCAAAGGAACTGTTAAAACTATAATGAATGGATGAATGAATGAATTAAACGTTGCTGCCATTACCAAGTAAGCTGTGAGCAATGCGAGAGCAAAAATTATAAATAATTCATTACTAGTCTCTTTAATTTCCTCGGATTTACCTTTCCAGGTAATTTGATTTTTTGGAGCCAAATCTGCCATGATACTCTCAAAGAATTTTATCGCCTCGGTTAAAGTGTATCCTTCATTAATATTTGCAGATATCGTGACTGCTCGTTGTCTATTGTATCTTGCAAGTTGTTTCGCTGAACCCTCCTCTTTAAAACTAACTAAATTTGATAAAGAAATTAGTTTTCCATTTGTTTCAGAACGAACAAAAATTTTTGAAACTCCTTCTTTATTCCTTCTATCAGACAAATATTTCTGAACTACAATTGGGTATTCTTTACCTAATTTATTGAAAGTTGTAATTTTTTTTCCCCCATAAAGAGTTTCAAGTGTTTCTCCTATTGCTTTTGTTGATACACCTAAATCTTTAGCTTTATTTTTATTAATAACTAATTTCACCTCAGGTTTGTTTCGATTGTAATCAGACTCAATTCTTGAGAGACTTTTATTTGATCTTAATTTTCTAATTACTCTTTTTTGAATTTCTTCAAGTTCCTCATAGGTACTTCCATAAATAACCATTTGTACTGGCTTATTATAATTAGATACTCTGATTGATTGTGGAGATATTGGAAATGCAAGAGCTTGAGGCAATGTAACAATTTTTCCAATAGCCTCTCTTAAAACAACTTGCTGTCCTTTTTTTCTATTTTTCCAGTCATCTAAAAGTGCAATTATGATAAAACTATTATATGAGTTTGCAGAACTACCAAAGCCAGGTACTCTCATAATAAATCTTGAGTATGGACTATCTTCAGCTTGTAAAAGTGGAATTAATCTAGCTTCGACTTTTTGTGCCTGTTCTTGTGTGTACTCAAAAGAGCTTCCTTCATCCGTTGCGCCAATAATTAAATAAGCACCACGATCTTCCATTGGCAATAATTCTTTTTTAGAGAAACTAAACAATAATACAGAGCAAATAATTATAAATATAATAAAAAAACCTACTGATTTTGTTTTGTGAGCAATTACATCTAAAGTCTCTTTATAAAATTTTGAAAATCCTAAAAATATTTTTTCAAATTTTTGAATAAAAGTCCTCTTTGAAGCCTTCTTATTTAAAAATTTACTTGCGAGCATTGGCGACAAGGTAAGAGCAACAAATGATGAAACAACTATTGAAAATGATAATGCAATTGCTGTTTCTCTAAATAATGTTCCTGATATTCCCTCGATAAATATTAGTGGTAAAAATACAGCTACTAAAATTAATGTTGTCGCTATGATTGCAAATGAAATTTGTTTGGATCCTTTATAAGCAGCAACTAGTGGAGTTTCTCCATTTTCAATTCTTCGATATATTGCATCAGTCATAATCACCGAGTCATCAGTAATTATTCCAATCGCTAAAATAAAACTTAAAAGAACAAATATGTTTATTGATAATCCAAAAATATAAAGACCTAAAAAAGATGCTATTAAGCTTACTGGAAGAGCGATTGCTGGAACGACTACAGCTTTAAGATTCCCGAGAAATAAATAAATTATTAGCACTACTAATACAAAAGCAATCAAAAGGGTTTTATATACCTCTTCAATAGCAGCCTCCACGTAGTTTGCCCTATTAAACGAAACTCTTAAATCTAGTTCACTTGGTAAAGATTTTTTAACTTCTACTATCTTTTTTTTGATTTCGTTCGAGAGCTCAACTGTCGAGGCCCCACTTCTCGCGTAAATACCAATACCAACTGTCCTTAAATTAACCTGATCTTTTGTTTGAGCTTTAAAAAGTGTTTTTTCTGAAACAGGTCCAAATTCAATATCAGCAACATCAGATAACAAAATTACTTTATTATTCGTTTTTTTTATTGGTAACTGTTTAATCGAATTTATATCGTTGTATGATTTATCTAAATTTAATGTTAGGTCAATGTTATCTGCCTCAAGAGTACCAGCTGGAAGACTTATATTTTCTCCACGCATTGCAAGTTCGACTTCCTTAATAGTTAAATCATTTGCAGCAAGTTTAATTGGATCTATCCAAACTCTGATACTTAATTCTCTTAGACCACCAACAAGTATCCTTCCAACATTTTTAATACTAGAAAACTGATCCACTAAATATCTTTCTGCATAGTCACCTAGTTCAAGATCACTCCAAGTTGCAGATGATAACGACAACCACATAGTCGTAGTAAAACCAGCTGCCCTTTTTAATATTTGAGGAGGATCAGACTCAGATGGTAAATTATCTACAACTCTCGCAACTCTCTCTCTTATATCGTTAGCAGCATTGTCTAAATCAATACTAGTATCAAACTCTACATTAATTGTGCTTCTTCCATTCTCAGATTTTGAGTCTATATTTTTTATACCTTCAGCACCTCCAATAACATCTTCAACGACTTGAGTAACTTCTTGATCTACAATTGATGCTGATGCAGATTTGTAATCTACTTGGACTTGGACTACAGGCGGTTGTATTCCATTGGGTAATTCTCTAACTGGTAATTTCCAAAAGACAAATAAACCAAAAATAATTAAGATTAAAGACATTACCCAAGAAACAGCTGGTCTTTTTATGCTTAGTTCGGTAATAAACATTTATTTTGTAATAGGTTTTATTTTTCCTCTAGGTCTTACTTTTTTTAATCCTTCCGCGACGATTATTTCCCCTTCACTTAATCCAGAAATTACCTCGATATTTTTATTACTTCTTAGACCGGTTTTAACCTCAGTTTTATTTGCAACATTTTCGCCATTTATTTTGTAAACATAGGATTTGTCACCTTCAATCATCACACTTGTATCAGGTACACTTAATGAGTTTCTAAGATTAAATTTAACGCTTACTTCTAAAAGAGATCCCGAGATTAGTTCGAGATCATTATTTTGTACCTTAATTCTGGATAATATACTTCTTGTATCAGCGTTAATCCTGCTTGATACAAAATCAACCTCACCTGAAAAAGTTTTATCCTTAAAACTAGATAATTTTACGTCAACTGGAAGACCTTTTTTAATAGATGCCGAATAGTTCTCTGGAATTTTAATGTCTGAGTAAATAGTTGAATTATCATCTAATGTTATGATGAATATATTATTAGATACAAGAATATCTTCCGTAAGACCAGTATAACCAAGTACTCCACTGAATGGAGCTATAATATTTCCACTTTTCAACTTGATTAATACATCTCCTTTTTGAACAAAGTCTTTCAATTTTAAATCTTCAAAAAGATCATCTTTTTTTATTTTGAAAGTTTCAGATTTTTTTGAGATTGCAGTACCAAATGTCTCTATTGTTTCAGCAAATTCTTTTTTTACCACTTCGGTGACAATTATTCCTGGAGGGGGTCTTTTACTGAATTTTTTTTTAAAATGATTTCCAATCATTGTTCTACCAATAATTACCGCTGCAATGATTAGAAAAAATATTAAAATAATTGATATAGTTTTAGTCGATCTTTTCATTTTTTTAAATTAACCCGTATTCAGCCCAAGAGCCATCATAAATACAGGGACGATATTTATCATTTATTAAAGAATAAGCTAGTGCCAAAACACACGCGGTTACCCCAGATCCACATGAAAAGACAATATTTTTATCATTTAAGTTTTTTAAGGAAGATTGAAAAATTTTTTCAAGTTCTTGTTTATTTCTAAAAGTTCTATCCTGATTAAGACAAGAGCCAAATGGTATGCACACAGAATTTTTAATATTTCCACTTTTTAATCCCTCTCTAGGCTCAGGAACCTTTCCTTCAAATCTTTCTTTGCTTCTAGCATCAACAACCCTAAAATTTTGGGTTTCTATATTTTGATTAATTGAATCTTTGTTTTTAACTAATTCCTGATTTTCAAAACTTTTGTAGTCTGACTTCATAACTTTAGATAAATTATTTGTTACTTTTCTTTTTTCTTCTATCCATTTTTTTAAACCCCCATTTAAAACATGAACTAGTTTAGGATCATGACCATAATAGATAAAATTAAACCAACAGCGACATGAGCTAACAACATCAGAATTATCATAAATAATAATCATATCCTCATTTTTGATTCCCATCTTTGAGACTATTTTTTCCCATTCATTTTTATTCACTAACATATGTGGAAGATTTGTATTTTTGTCCGAATTATCATCTAGGTCAAAAAAAATTGATTCCGGGATATGTTGAGTTTTATACTCTTCAAAACCATTTCTTTTCGTTTGTGGCATGTGCCACGAGCAATCAATTATTTTTACTTTGTCTTTGTTATTTTCGAGCCAATCAGTTTCTACTAATGACATTATCTCTTTTCTAAATATTTTTGATGATATTCCTCAGCAATACAATAGTTTTTTAGTAAGGAAATTTTTGTTACTACTTTCCCTGATAACTTTTTATTAACCTGGTCCAGAACATCTTCTGCAATTTTTTTTTGATTATCATTCAAATAAAAGATTTCACTTCTATATTGTGTACCAAAATCTGGTCCTTGAGAATTGAGTGTAGTTGGGTCATGAATTTCAAAAAAAATTTTTAAAATTTCTTCATAAGTAATTATCTTCTCATCATAATCAATCTTAACAACTTCAGCATGATTTGTACTCCCTGTGCAAACTTCTTTATAGGTGGTTTGTGAACTATTACCACCGCAATAGCCAACTTCAGTTTTGATAACACCATTAATTTTGCTGAATTTGATTTCAGGTCCCCAAAAACATCCAAGTGCTAAAACTGCTATTTCCATTGATTATGATTTAAATTAATTTACAAATTATTCGTATGCTTAGTAAAAATCAATTAGGATTTTTGTACATGTTTATGTCTGTTTGTGCATTTTCACTAATGGATATAATTGTCAAGTGGTCAGTCGATTATCCAATTGGACAGGTTTTATTTTTTAGAGGGTTTTTTGGAATACTATTTTATTTTTTCATTATACCAAGAGATAGACTTCACAATTTTTATCAAACCAAAAGACCAGGCTTGCATGCCCTAAGGTGCTTGTCGGGTTTAATTGCTTTAGTAGCAATTTTTATTGCTTTAAGAAAATTACCCCTCGCAACTGTAGTAAGTATTTCTTTTGCTGCTCCAATTTTTACAACTATATTTTCAATTTTTTTATTGAGTGAAAAAGTTGGTATTTATAGATGGTTAGCTGTAATAGTTGGTTTTATAGGAATATTAGTAATCACTGAACCAGGGATAAGTGAACTTAACATTTATTATATTTTTCCCATAATATTTTGTCTTGGTCTATCTTATGTAGCGATATCAATAAGACAGTTATCGACCACAGAACCAGTTTGGTTAATTTCATTCTATTTCTCCTTATCAATAACCTTATTGAGTTTTTTAACTATTCCACAAGGATGGGTTATGCCTAATTTACAGGATTTTATTTTATTATCTTTGGTAGGCATTTTTGGAGGCGTTGCAAATTTATGGTTAGGTCAGTCATATAAATATTCAGAGGTTTCTTTGGTAACTCCTTTAAAATATTTAGCTCTTTTGTTTGCAATAATTTTTGGATATTTCATTTGGGGTGAGGTTCCAACAATCAAAACTCTTCTTGGAGCCTCTTTGGTAATCATTTCAACATTAATTATTTTTAGAAGAGAAATTTACAATAAAAAAATAATCACTTCTAAAACAATCAATGACTAAAGTTCCAAAATATTGGAATAAAGCTAAAAGATATTTATCCAAAAGGGATAAAATAATGTCAAGATTAATTAAAAATTATCAAAGTCCCAATGAAACGATTCTTACTTCAAGAAAGGATATTTTTTTTTCATTATGCAAAAGTATTATTGGTCAGCAAATAAGTGTTGCTGCAGCAAATTCAGTTTTTTTAAAATTTAAGAAAAAATGTAAAAATAAAATTAATCCAAAAACTGTATCTAAATTGACCTCAACACAACTTAAAAATTGTGGATTAAGTAGGCAAAAAGTCTTAGGAATAAAAAGTTTAGCAAAACAAATCATTAATAAATCCTTTAATCCTAAATTAATAAAGAATATGAGTGATGAGGAAGCTATAGTTTATTTATCTAATTTAAGACAAATAGGTAGATGGTCGGCTGAAATGATTTTACTTTTTACTTATAATAGATCTGACATTTGGCCTATACAAGATATTGGTCTTTTGCGAGCGATTTCTAAAAATTATAATAAAAAATATTTTCCACCAGAAAAATTTGTGTCTTTACTTCAAAAAAGATTTTCACCTTATTGCTCAGTAGCTACATGGTATTTATGGAGAAGTATAGATCCTGAACCTATTCAGTACTAAATCCCTCAACGATTTGCATGTGTCTTATAGTGGTCTTTTTGGCTAAATCCCAACCAGCCTGATATTCTTTAGATTGATGACACTTTAAAGCTTGCTCGTAATTTGGAAATTCCCAAACCACAGTTCTTAAAAAATCATCACCATCGAAAGTTGTATGTTTACCACCTCTAACCAAAGGTAAACCACCATAACTTTTAATAATTGGAGTTACTGTCTCTGCATACTTTTTTAAATTTTCTTGGTCATTAACTTTAGTATACAAACTTATCCAATAAGCCTTCATGATTTCTCCTTTTTAATTATTTTTAATTATGATAATAAATTTCATGGCAGAGAAATTAATTATCAGTTTTGATGAATATACTCAAATTGTTGAAAAGTTAGCAATACAAATTCATGAAGAATATAAACCAACTGTATTAGTTGGTATTATGAGAGGGGCAGCTCCTATTATTGATATTTTATCAAGAATTTTGAAATTACCAATCGCATATATTGTTATTCAAAGTTATTCAGGTAAAGGTTTAGAGGATCAACAGGGCCAATTGATGTTTGCAAGAGAAATAAGTTCTTTGGCAAATAACAAAGATTTTAATAAGGTTCTTCTAATAGATGATCTTTCAGATACTGGTTTAACGCTAAATAAAAGCATTGAGTGGTTGAAAAATTATGGCCCAACTAAAGAATATATAAAAGAAGTAAAAACTGCTTGTTTATGGAAAAAGAAATCGTCAACTTTCGAACCTGATTTTTGTCCTATCAGATTAGATTCAGATCCATGGATTGTTCAACCTACAGAACATTATGAAGAATTGTCTATTGAGGAGATTGTGAGAAAAAATAAACAGGGCTAGTTTATACTAGCCCTGTTCAATTAATATTTAAGCAACTGCAAAACTTACAACACTCAAAATTGCTATTACCCAAATAGCCGGTGAAGTAGTTGCAAATTTACCAGTAAATATCTTGATCAATGCATATGATACGAAAGCTAGAGCAATACCATTGCTGATACTATAAGTTAAAGGCATAGCGATCATTGCAAGAATTGCTGGAGCAGACTCTGAAACATCATTCCACTCTATGTCAGTAATATTTCTTATAAATAGAACTGAAACAAAAAGTAAAGCAGCACCATCAATTTGTTTTGGCAAACTAGTTGCTAAGGGCGCAAAAAATATACATGCTAAAAATAATATACCAATTACCAAAGAGGTCATGCCGGTCTTTCCACCAGCTTTTACCCCAGCCCCAGACTCAACGTAACTAGTTACAGTTGTGGTTCCCATTACAGCTCCTGCAACTGTACTTACGCTATCTGATAACATTGCTTTATTGATGTCTTTAACTTTTCCATCTTTGCCCACTTTTCCAGCTACATTGGCAACTGAAGTTAAAGTTCCTGCAGTGTCAAAAAAGTCTACGAACAATAAAGTAAATATGACTGTAGACATTCCAGCTGTCATAGCTGCAGATAAATCAAATTCAAAAAGATAAGTCATTGAAGGTGGAGCACTTGCGATACCATTAAACTTTGCAAGACCCGTAGCCCAAGCAATTATACTAAATACTAAAATACCAATAATGATATTACCTTTAACGTTCATCTTATCTAAAACAATTATTGCAATAAAAGTCGCGCATCCTAATAAAACAAGTGGATCACTTAAATTTCCAAGCTGTACTAATGTTACAGGATTATCAACAACTACTTCCATTATCTGAAGACCGATAATTGCTAAGAACAAACCAATTCCTGCGCCAATTCCTAACTTTAAACTCTTAGGAATAGAGTTGATAAGCCACGCTCTTATTGGTGTTAATGATATAATTAAAAATAATACACCAGCAACTAATACAGCACCCAAAGCTTGTTGCGGCGTATATCCCATACCTGCACAAACTCCAAAAGCTACAAAAGCATTAATCCCCATTCCTGGCGCAAGACCAATAGGCCAAGTTTTTCCATGAAATGCCATTATGAAACAAGCTAGGGCAGTTGCTAGAATAGTTGCAGTGTAAACTGCGCCGAAATCAAAGAAACCTTTTTCGGGTCCAGCAAATTCACCTGATAAAATAAACGGATTTAAAAACATGATATAAGCCATGGTTAAAAAAGTAGTAGTTCCGGCTATTACTTCTGTTTTAAAATCTGTTTTGTGTTTTTTGTACTCAAAATATTTGTCTAACATTATTCCTCCTATCCTGATTAAATAGACGATTCTTTTGACAAATACTTAGCCAAATCTAATTTTATCAACATAATTCAACTAAGAAGTTTATATTTTGGTCATATTTAGAAGCTAGAATATAAAAATGAGAAATTTTAAATTAATCGTGTTGTTACTTGGTTTCTTCTTAATGGTCACTGCATGTCAGACTGTACAAGAAAAAACTGACAAAATTGTTGAGCAAGAAAATAAAAGGTTGGGTAAATACATAGGTCAATTATCCAGTGAACTTAAAATTGATCTAGGAAATCCTGATGAAGATTTTAAGAACGAAAAAGGAAATCAAGTTCTTGTATATAAAACAAAAAAATATGGAATTTCTTGTGAAAGAAAATTTGAGGTAGACACTAACTCAGTGGTAATTGGATTTTCATCAAAAGGATGTTTTTAGTTTACTTGCGGAGCTAGTTGCCCCGCAAGCAAGGCTTTAACTTATCTAATTTCGATTAGTTTTTTCTTCTTATGCTCTGGTACAATTCTCTCGCAAGATATTGTTAAAAGACCATCTTTGAGCTCGGCACCATTTACTTTTACGTCATCAGCAATTGTAAATGATCTAGCAAATTGTCTTTGAGATATTCCCTTATGAATGATCTCTCCATCAGCATTTTTATCCTCAGATTTATCAACTTGTTTTGTTCTTACAGTTAATAAATTATCTTCGAACTCAACCTCAACATCTTTTTTGTTGAAACCTGCTAAAGCAACTTCAATAGCGTAGTTATCTTTACCAGTCTTTCTGATGTTGTATGGTGGGTAATTGGATTGCATTGTCATTGCACCATTTCCCAACATATTCTCAAATTGATCAAACATATCGTCGAACCCAATCGAGAATGGTCTTAATGAGTTAAATATAGATAGATCCTTACTTGTCATATATCCTCCTTTGTTAAGCAAGTTTATTTATAAGCCCCATTAGGCGACCTACATGGATGATATAAGAACGATTTAAGTTTTTTCAAGATTGAGAAATTAAATTTTTTTTGAAATTTTTAGTGCAAAAGCATAGTCTAAAGCTATTTCTTCTATAGCGCCATCTCTACCTGATTTTCCGCCATGACCTGCATCCATTTCTGTTTTTAAAAGTAATAAATTATTATCTGTTTTTAAGTCTCTTAGCTTGGCAGTAAATTTAGCAGGCTCATCAAACAATACTCTATTGTCACTTAAACTAGTGGTAATTAACATATGAGGGTAGTCCATTTTTTTTATATTATTATAAGGAGCATAAGAAAATATATAATCAAAGTGATCTTTATTATCCTTGGCATTACCAAACTCATCAAATTCACCAACTGTTAATGGTAGAGAGTGATCAAGGTTAGTAGTTAAAGAGTCAACAAATGGAACCGCCATTATAATTCCTAAAAATAATTTTGGAGATTGGTTTACCACTGCTCCCATTAATAATCCACCTGCAGATCCACCCATACCAATGATCTTACCAGCAGAAGAGTATTTCTTTTCAATTAAATATTTAGCTGCATAAATGTAATCCTCAAAAGTATTTTTTTTGTTTGTTAATTTTCCTTCTTTCCACCATTTCATACCTTTTTCCATTCCACCTCTAATATGGGCTGTAGCCCAGATGATATCTCTGTTGATCAAACTCAAACGTGTAGATGAAAAACTAGGGCTCATTGAATTTCCGTATGAACCATAACCGTACAATAAGACATTTGCAGTTCCATCAATCCTGGTTTTCTTATGTCTTGTTATTGTTAAAGGAACCATTCTTCCATCATGAGATTTATATTCAATTCTCTCTACGATATAATCTTCTGAATTATGGCCTGATGGAATTTCTTGTTCTTTAACTAATTTTTTAGATTTATCTGAAAGATTATATGAATAAACTCTTGAAGGAGTTTTCGGCGATGAATATCCGAGGTAAATTTCGTCTGTGTTTCGATCTTTTTGTTTAAGAGAAATATTTGGTACGTATACTTTTTCATCTGAAAAAATTAATTCTTCCTCAAAATTTGTTAATATATTTCTTATGAATAACTTATCTAATGCATCAGAAGTTTCTGATCGAATTATCCAATTTTTTAAAAACACACAACCACCAATTAAAACCTCATTTTTTGAAGGCACAAAAGGTTTCCAATTTTGGTTCTCTAAGCTTGAAGAGATATCAATCTTAAAATCTTCAGCATCATTATTTGTATGATTGTAAAAATTGTTGGCCCAAGAATTTATAGAGTATAAAATTCCTCTTTGTCTTTTAATTATTAATTTTGGTTTTGGAGTTATTTCATCAACGCCAAAGTAGTATTGCTCTGATGTGTTGTGATCAGAAGTTGTTATTAGATAATATTTTTCATCAGAGGTTAAGCTTATTCCAACTGTAAAAGCTTCACTTTTTTCCTCAAAAACCAAATAATCCTCACTTAAATGGTCCCCAATTTTATGTCTATATATTTTTCGGGCACGATGATTTTCATCTAATTTTGAGTAAAAAATATATTTATCGTCTAGACTAAAAGTAATACTGCCAGATGTATCCGTTATTTCTTTTGTGACCAACTTATTTGTTGAAATATCTCTTATGAAGATTTTGTAATACTCTGATCCTTTGGTATCCAGAGAATATGCAAGTAGCTTATCGTTATGGCTTACTTCTAAATCTCCCACTCCAAAATATTCAACGCCTAATTTTTCTTTTTCTTTATCTCCGTTCCAAATTTCTTCAACATTATCTGTATTAATTTTTTTACGGAGTTTGATAGAATAATTTCCTTTTGTTGTGGTTTTTGTCCAATAATCATAAGTGTGATCTCTAAAAGGAAGAGACTCATCATCTAATTTTATTCTTCCCTTTATTTCATCAAAGAGTTTTTTCTGTAAGTTTTTAGTATCTTTAAGATGATAGTCAGTATGATTGTTTTCTTCAATTAAGTATTTTTTTACTTCTGGATTTAATTTATTTTTGTCTTTTAAGACTTCAAGAATATCTTTTTGATGTATCCAGCTGTAATTATCTTCCCAACTCGTGTTGTGACAAGATTTTATTTCCAGTTTTTTTCTAAGTTGTGGTACTTTCATAAAAAAGAAGAACTATATGAATATCATAATTTATACATTAGTCATTTTGACTATTTTATACTTTCTATTGAAATTTATAACTAAGATTTCTTCAAAAAAAATATCAAAAGGTTTAAGGATTTTATTAATACTCGGATTTATTGTATTAGCAATTTTATTTGCCATCGGTGGGCGTTTTTTATTAACGTTGCCTTTTACATTAGCTAGTCTTGCATTATTAAAATTAAAAGGTCTATCTATTTTTCAATTAATATCGCTTTATAGATTAATTCAAACATTGAGAAGATCAGGAAGATTTTCTTTTAATCAATCGAACCTAAATAACTCATCTTCAATTTCAGTAACTGAAGCATATAAAATACTAAATTTAGATGTGAATAAAAAAATTACAAAAGAAGATGTAAATAAAGCTTATGTTAAAATACAAAAAAAAATCCATCCGGATATTTCACCAGAGACAGCTAGATTGTCCTCAATAGTAAATGAAGCAAAAGATATAGTTTTGAACGATATTTCTTAATTTAGAATCTCTAAAACTTTATCAAATATTTTCTGCGGATTTATTCTATCTTTTCCAGAGGTATGATGCTTGACAGTTTCCTCACCATCTGGAATTACAGGGAACATTTTAGAGTTATAATTTCCGTAAATAATTGGCGTATCAACCATCAAAGTTATCGTTTTAGTCCCCAATGCCGCAGATAAGTGACTAAAACTTGAGTCATTACAAACAGACAGATTGCAGTTTTTTATGATCGGCAAAATTTCTTTAATCGATAAATCATCTAAAGGTAAACATGTGTCTTTAAATTTAGACTGAAGTATTTCATTAAGAATAATTTGCTCATCACTATTCTTACCAGTGGCAAGATAAAACTTACATTTTTTAATTTTTGAAATTTTTTCCATAAAATTAATAAATATTCTTGAGGGAACCCTTTTCGTAGGGCCTGAGCCACCAATTCCTAAGAGTATATTAATTTTATTTCTATCAATGTTAAATTTTTTTACTGATTGTGAAATAGTTTCATCATCAATATGTATTTCAGGATCTTCAATTTCTTTAATATTCAATTTATCTTTTAAAAATTTTTTTGGCGTATTAATAATGTGCTGATCAGTTTTACTAAATAATGGATACTGATAAATTTCAGTTATTCCTGATAATTTTGCAATTATATTAAATCTAAAAGAAGAATTAAAAATGAAAATTTTATCAAAACTTTGTTTTTTTAATTCTTTCATTAAATTTAAAGTTCCAAAAAAACCCCCATGTTTATTACTTAATTTTTTATCTCTTTCTAAGATAAGAATTTTATTAATGTAATTAGTTTGATGTAAGAACTCTGTCGCTTTAGAATTTTCTCTTACCAGGAGACTTACTGGTGAATTGTATTTTTTTGATATTGCCTTAATAAAGGGTAAAAAGATTACTGTATCTCCAATACCCATTCTATTTTGGACAGCTAATATTTTCATATTCGATTTATAAACTTTACTAATTTTTATATTTTATATAAATTTTTATTATGACAAAAATAAGTGGGATATATGCAGCTTCGATGTCAGTTTTGAACTCTGATTTGAGCTTAAATATTGAAAAAACTATATCACATGCAGAAAATTTAATTGACCAAGGTTGTCATGGAACTGCAATATTTGGAAGCACTGGCCAAGCGCAATTAATTCCAATCGTTGAAAAGATTAAATTACTAAATCACCTTTCAGAAAGTAAATACAAAGAAAAACACTTAATCGGAACAGGATTAAATTCTTTAAATGAAACAATTAATTTAATGAAAATTTCAGTTTCTCTAAACTTTAAAAAATTTTTAATCATGCCACCAGCTTATTATAAATATCATGATAAGGATGTAATAAACTTTTACACAAAAATCATTGATGCAGTACCAGAGTCTAAAATTATACTTTATAATTTTGAAAAATTGTGTGGATATAAATTTAGTATTGAATGTGTGGAAAAATTGGTTCACAAATTTCCTGATCAAATTGTAGGTGTGAAGGATAGTTCTTACAATTTATTTGAAAAGCTAAAGTTGGAAAATTTTTCAGTTATGCCAGGTTCAGAGTCAAAATTGCTTAAAGGATTAGAAAATGGTTGTTCAGGAATTATTACTGCAACTTGCAATGCTACATCTCAATTAGCTCGAAAAGTTTACGATGATTTTAAAGAAAAGAAAGATCATTCTTTAAACCAAAAATTAGTCAATGTCAGAAATACTTTTGAAAAATATAATTTAATTTCAGCTCTTCATACTCTGTTTTCAAAAGAGAACAAAATTTATGGAAATCTATTACCACCTTTAAGTTTACTTAACGAAACTGATGAGAGAAATCTTTTGCAGAGTTTAAAAGATTTAAATTTTGAAACAAAATCACAATTGGCAGCTTGAGATGTATTTAGCAAGATTTCTTAATAAAGTATTTAAAAAAGGAGGGTTTATCCTGACCGACGCTGACTCCAAGGATTATATTATTGGTCAACCAACTGACGATCCTATCAAATTAAAAATTCTAAATAAGAAACTTCATTATAAATTACTATTCCATCCAGATCTTTACTTTGGAGAGGCATATACAAACGGAGATATAGTTATCGAAAATGGATCTCTGACAGATTTTTTAGATCTAGCATTGATGAATATTGGAAGAAACGAGTTAAACATTTTTAGTTATCTTTTAAATAAACTAAGGGGGTCTTACCGGTATCTTACCAATTTTAACTTTATCAAAAAATCTAAAATGAATGTTTCACATCATTATGATATCAAAGATGATCTCTATGATTTGTTTTTAGATCCTAAAAGACAATATTCATGTGCTTATTTTAAAAATGAAAATGATAGTCTTGAAACTGCACAGAATAATAAGATTCAACATATAATTAAAAAATTAAATATTAAACCTGACCAAAAAGTTTTAGACATAGGATGCGGCTGGGGATCATTAGCAATTGATATTGCTAAAAATGCTAAGTGTGAAGTTACAGGAATAACCCTATCAGAAAATCAACTAAACTATTGTAATCAAAAAGCAAAAGAAATGAATTTACAGAACCAAGTAAAATTTAAACTGATGGATTATAGAGAGCTAGATGAGAAATTTGATAGAATAGTGAGTGTTGGCATGTTTGAACACGTTGGAAGGAAATTTTATAAAAAGTTTTTTAAACAAATTGAAAAATTGTTGAAAGATGATGGTGTTTCGTTAATTCACACTATCGGGTCTGTTAACCCGCCAAGAGACCCTCATCCTTGGATTACAAAATATATTTTTCCTGGTGGTTATACACCAAGCTTAAGTGAAGTAACGAATCCTATTGAAAAAGCTGGCTTAATTGTAACCGACATTGAAGTTTTAAGACTTCATTATGCTCATACTTTAAGACACTGGAAAGAAAACTGTTTAAAAAATAAAGATAAAATAATCCAAATGTTCGATGAAAAATTTTTTAGAATGTGGGAGTTTTATCTCGCTGGTTGTGAAATGGCATTTAAGTGGGGTGATCAAGTTGTTTATCAATTTCAACTCACTAAAAATTATAGATCAACCCCTGTGACTAGAGACTATATTTATCAATAAATTATTGATAGAATCATTTCTTCTCAGAAATGAAAAAAAAACAAAAAAAATCAAAAAAAAAAAGAAAAGTATTAAAAAAAGCCAAATCCTATAAGTTTCGAAGAAAAGGTAAAAAAACTAAAAGAGTTGTTAAAAGATTTAAAAAAAAAAGAGTTATCAAAAAAAGGAAAAAGAAGGTTAAAAAATTAAAAAAAACTAACTATTTAAAACAAATTAAAAAAACCCAAAACGAAAGTATAGTTTTAAAATTAGTTAAATTACAGCTATCCCTAAAACCTCAATTCAATTTTAAATTTAATTTTAGTTTAGAAAAACATATTCAAGGTTTTTTTGACAAAATTTCAGAGACAATTTCAAGTTATAAAGTTTTAAAACGTGATGAAAAAAGAAGAATTAAGATAGAAAAAATTGAAAGAGAGAGGGCAGAAAAAATTGAGTTGGCTAAACAAAAAGAGGAAGAACAAGCTCTCAGAGTTAAACTAAAAGAACAAACACTTAAAGAAGAAGCTAGATTAGAAAAACAACGAGTAAAAGATATAAAATTATTCCTAAGAAAAGAGCAAGCACTTTTGAGAATTGAGCAAGCTGAAAAACAAAAACAGTTTTTAAAACAATTAAGACTAGATAAACAAATTGAAAAATTCAGAATTAGAGAAGTCAAAGAACTAGAAAAACTTGAGAAAATTTCTTTAAAAGAAAAAAGAGAAGACTATGCAGGTTTACAAGAAAGAATTGATAAACTTAAGGAAAAATATCGATTACTTCGAGATCAAAAAATTAAAGAAAGGGTTGAAGCATTAGGGGTTAAACTTCAAGGTGATGAAGATAGAGAAACCTTATTAGAAAAAGAAAAAGAATATACTTTAGCAAGACAAAAAATTGAATTTGCATTAGAAAGTTTTTACAGAAGTGCAAGTAGCCTAGTATTTCAGTTAAATAAAAGACATATCACCCGCGATATGTCTATTTTTCGTTGTATAGACAGAAGATTTGAAACAGGTGAAGTTTTTATTAAATGGGATGAGTCACAAGATGATGACTGGTTATTATTAATTTATATTAAAAATAATTCTCCAGATGAAGGAATTGTTATTGAAGATAAAACTAATCCTGAAAAAAATCTTTCTCATGAGTTTAGAAATGTAGATATTTTCAAAGCCTCAGATACAATGGTAGACTCTTTAACGCAACTCATTGCAAGGAAAAGAGCCAAAAATAATAATTAAACATTTATATTAAATTAGGTATTATCTATAATGATTTTAGGATCTGCCTTTCTAATAATTTTATATTTAATTTTCAGATACATTATTGCGTGGATCACATATTTTAATAATTTGGACCCAAGACTTGGTGATAGTACATGGCGGTTTACGTATGATTATCCAGTAGTTGGTGAGAGAGATATTTCTGATTTGGATGATAAGGACTTTGTTAGATTAAGAAGAAAAAAGAATAAAATTATTTTATTAATGTACTCAATAGTCTTAGTGATGTTTGTATCTTCCATGTCTCTATTAAGCAAATTTTTATTATTTTTTACAAGTTAGATTTTTTAAGTTGCTTTTTATTTTTTAAGTAAAGAAAAAAAGCTACTATTTCATATACAATTGAAAATATATTAAAGATGATTGGTAACTTAAAAAATTTATAAAGAAATTTATATTTTGGCATTTTTTTCCATAATAATAAAAAAGCTTCCGCACCTCCAATAACTTTTTCACCATCTTTGACATGCAGTCTTCTCAAAAGTTGTTTACTATCTTTGGAGGTTTCTTGTTCAGCTAATTCATTATCTGTAATATCAACCCAATCAATTTCCTCTATTTCTTCCTTCTTATAGAGATCAATTTCTGCCTTACAAATTTTACAAGAATTATTAAAATAAACTTTCATAATTAGATGATTTATTACTTATTTGTCCCATATATGTACATGCGTAAAATACTCTAGTTGAAAAATCTTTGAAACAATCTATTTAATGTCTCCTATGAGTAATTTCTTTGAAAAATCTGACCTATCAAGAAGTGAGGCTGAAAATATTATTTCGGATACTCTTCAGAAATGTGATGATGGTGAGTTGTACTTAGAAAATTCTAAATCTGAGTCAATTTTACTAGATGATAATAAGATAAAAAATTCTAGTTATAATTCAGATTTAGGATTTGGGTTTAGAGCTATCTCTGATGAAGTAGTTGCTTATTCTCACTCTAACGAAATTTCAAAAAACTCATTAAAGCAATCTTCAGAAAATTTAAAATCGACACTTAAATCTGTCAAAGGTACCTATAATCATGAAATTCCTAAATCTAATAAGAAATATTACGAAAACATTAACCCTATTGAACAAAAATCTCTTAATGAAAAAATTAAGATACTTAATGAAGTAAATAATTATTTACGTTCAAAAGATGACAACATTAAACAAGTTACAGCTAATTTTTTGGGAGAACAAAAATCAGTTGAAATAATTAGATCTGGTGGAGAAACTTTAACTGATGTTCGTCCTTTAATAAGATTCAATGTATCCGTTATGCTTGAGAAAAATGGAAGAAAAGAGACAGGTGTGTATGGTGTTGGGGGAAGACAATCTTATGACTCTTATTTAAAAGATGATAACTGGAAAAGTGTTTGTGATGAGGCTTTGAGAATAGCTTCAGTAAATTTAGAGAGTAAACCTGCGCCAGCTGGTGAAATGAAAGTTGTGCTAGGACCTGGTTGGCCAGCAATATTAATTCATGAGGCTGTTGGTCATGGTTTAGAAGGGGATTTTAATAGAAAAAAAACCTCAGCTTTTCATAATTTAATGGGCCAAAAAGTTGCAAGTGAAGGAGTTACAATTGTTGATGATGGTACTATTGATAACAGAAGAGGTAGTCTTACGATTGATGACGAGGGAACTCCGACAGAAAAAACTGTTTTAATTGAGAATGGGATTTTAAAAAATTTTATGCAAGATCGTCTAAACGCTCGTTTAATGAAAACCAAATCTACTGGTAGTGGAAGAAGAGAAAACTATAGACATATCGTTCTTCCAAGAATGAGAAATACAATGATGCTGAGTGGTAATCAGACTCAAGATGAGATGATTAAAGCTGTCGATAAAGGTATTTTTGCTGTGAGTTTTGGTGGCGGACAGGTTGATATTACCTCTGGAAAATTTGTATTCAATTGTACTGAAGCTTATGAGATTGTTAATGGTAAAATTGGATCTCCAATTAAAGGCGCGACACTTATTGGAGATGGCCCTTCAATTTTAAAAGAAGTTTCTATGGTTGGGAATGACATGATGATGGATCCTGGTATTGGAACATGTGGAAAAGCTGGTCAAGGTGTTCCTGTAGGCGTTGCTCAACCATCTATACTAATTAATAAGATGACTGTTGGCGGCACAAAACTTTAAATGGTCAAAGATCAAGAATTTCTAGAGAAAAAAGCATCATATTGTTTAGGTTTAGCTAAGAAATTAGGCGCAACCGAGTCCAGTGTGATTGTTAATAACTCTGTATCTGAAACTGTTAATTTTAGAAATAAAAAACTAGACGAGTCTAATAGATCAGATGATCTTGGAATAAGCATTACCACTTACATTGGAAAAAAAAAGTCATCAATATCTTCTTCTAATTTACTTGATGATAATCTAAACATTTTGATTGAAAAATGTGTTGAGACAACAAAAAATACTCCTGAGGATGAATTTAATTCATTACCAGATAAAGATTTATTGGCTAAAGAAGTTAAGGATTTAGATCTTTATGACGATACCCATATAGAAAACGATCAAAAAATAGATTATTTGAAAAAATTAGAATCCGCTGCTTCCAATGATAAAAAGATTGTTAATACAGAATCTAGTTTTACTCAAAATAAATCAAATTTTATTTTAGCCAATAGTGAAGGTTTTTGTGCTGGCTACAAAACATCTTCATTTACAGCCTCGAGTGTCACAGTTGCCAAAGATGAAAAAAGTATGGAGAGAGATTATGAATATTCTAGTAAATGTTTTCTGAAAGACTTGGATGACGCAGGAGAATTAGGTAAACAAGCTGCTGATCAAACAATTAGAAAATTAAGCCCCAAAAAAATAGGTAGTGAAAAAATTGCTATAATTTTTGACAAAAGAATTGCTAAGGGAATACTAAGTACTTTTGCAAGTGCGATTTCATCATCAGCAATATCAAGAGGAACCTCTTTTTTAAAAGATAAAGTTAACCAAAAAATTTTTTCTGATAAAATTAATGTCTTAGATAAACCGGATATACTCAAAGGTTTAGGCTCAAGAAATTTTGATAGCGAGGGGGTTAAAACTGATACTCTTAAGTTAGTAGACCAAGGAATTTTAAAACATTATTTGATTGATACTTACAATGGAAAAAAATTAAACCTTAAATCAAATGGAAGATGTGGAGGGACAAGCAATCTTTATTTTGAAAATGGAAATATTAGTTTTAAAGATTTATTGAATTCAAAATCAAAAAGTCTCTATATTACAGAAACTATAGGACACGGAAGTAACATTGTAACTGGTGATTATTCTGTAGGTGCAACAGGTTTTTTAGTGGAAAACGGAGAGTTTAAGTATCCTATAAATGAAATTACTATTGCAGGTAATTTTAAAGACATGTTTAAGAATATTACTCTCGCAAATGATTTAGAGTTTAAATATTCAACCAATTCACCAACCATGATGATTGAGGGAATGGTTGTTGCTGGTAAATGAGTGAATTTTGCGTAATCGGCTCAGGTATTTCCGGAGCTACAATTGCGAATCTTCTTAATAAAAAAAATTCAGTAATCCTATTTGATAAAGCGAGAGGTCCAGGAGGACGTGCATCTTTCAAAAGAATGAAAGGTAATATAGGCTTTGATCATGGCACTCAATACTTTTCGCCAAAAACCCCAGAATTTAAAAAATTTACCAAAGATTTAATTAAAAAAAGAATTTTAAAGGTTTGGGGTGGTAAACACATTTTTCTTAACTCCAAAAAAAAAGAAAATAAAAAACATCTGAAAATTATAGGTAAAAATGGAAACAATGATATTAGCAAGTACTTATTAAAAAAAATCAATTGTAACTATCAAAGTGAATTAAAAAAAATTCATTATAAAAACAAACTTTGGCATTTATCATTTGCTGATGGAAAATTGAGATCTTTTAAAAGTATTATTTTGACCTGTCCTTTTCCACAATTAAAAAAACTCTCTAAAAGATTCATAAATAATTCTTTTTTAAAAAAATCAATTAAAATGGATGCAAATATAACTACTATGATTGCTATAAAAAAAAACAAGAAATCAAATAGTAGCTATCTTTTCGAAGATCCAATACTTGGTTGGGCGGGTAATGAAAACTCAAAAAAAAGATTTAAATCAAAATATGATTTATGGACTCTCCAAAGTACGTTTAATTGGGCAAATAAAAAGATTAATCAAAATAAAGAAAATAAGAAAGAGAATTCAAAAATTATGATTGATAAGTTCTTTAAACTTTCAAATATTAAAAAAACTAAAATTAACTTCTCTCTTAATCATGGTTGGAAATACTCTTCTAATTCAAAACCTTTCAAAATTAAAAGTTATTGGGATCCAAAGAAAAAAATAGGTGTTTGTGCTGATTGGTTTGTAGGGCCAAGACTAGAGTCAGGGTGGATAAGTGCACGGGATTTATTTAAGAAAATTTCAAGATAAATTATTCAAAGCTTTTTAATCTGTACTCCCAATTACCCATCCTGGAATAAGTCACTTTTAAAATTCTTAAATTTTCTTGATCGTACCAAATATTAAAGTCTAATCTTTTATCTTTAGGAATATTCATATCTTTAGATTTAAGTGTAAAATGATCAGCATCATAAATTTTTCCATAAAGATCAATTTTTTCTTTTCCTATAAAAGTAACAACCTGTTCTTTAATACTTCCAGATATTGGGCTTATTTGAGATCCTGCTTGTAAGATTTTATGATTCCACCAATTTCCAATAACGTTATTAGTTGTTGCTTCGCCATTGAATGAGGAGCCCTTGATATCATATTTTTTACTTTTCTTATTTAATTCTAAATTTACAAATTTTTCTTTATCATTTTGAAGAGTTTTAGAGTTAAAAGATATCAACTGATCTTTGATATATTTTTCTTCACCATATGACTCCACTTGAAAAATTGTAGCTCCTAATAGATCAACAGAAAATTTAAATTGATTTGTAATAATAGTTTCTTCGCCATTTCTCTCAAAAAAATAATAATTGTATCCAATTAATTCACCATTTCTAAAAATCTCCATTTCAATTTTGTTATATTTATTGTAGTGACCCATATGTGCCATGGAAATAACTGGAAAAATTACAATAAATAAGATGGCTATAAATTTTTTCATTTGGCAATTACATTAGTGGACTTTATCTATAATAGAAATAACTTATTAAGATGTTTTTAAAAATAAAGAAAATACCAAAAGTTAGTTGGAGTTCTGACAAGCCATATAATTTTAAACCAAAATTTTCCACTTTCTTTTTTTTATGTTTTGGTCTGACGTTGTTTGGTCTTGGTGAAGGGTTATTGATTGTTTCCTTTACAGGCGCTTCTCCGTGGAGTGTTTTAGCTCAAGGTATTTCCTTGAATGTTAACTTAAGTATTGGAACAATTACTCTTTTAATAAGTATTGCTGTCTTAATTTTATGGATTCCTCTAGGCCAAAAACCAGGAATGGGCACAATATTTAATGCATTAATTATAGCCTTTATGATTGATCTTTGTATTAAGTTTGTACCAACCCCGTCTAATTATCTTAATCAATTAATCCTAGCAGTAATTTCTGTAATGATGGTTGGAATAGGTGGGGGCATTTATTTAGTTTCTAATCTTGGTGCAGGACCAAGAGATGGATTAATGATTGGTTTACAAAAAGTAACTAACTTACCAGTGGCAGCCGTTAGAGCTTTTTTAGAAATTTCTGTTGTAAGTATTGGTTGGTATTTAGGTGGAACAGTAGGGGTTGGAACTCTTTTATTCGCTTTTGGTATTGGTCCGTGCGTTGCTCTAGGTCTATTTTTAGTTGATAAAATTTTTGATTAGGCAGCAGCGCCTGATTTTTCACTTCTTTTTCTTTCATGAGGATCAAGAATAGCTTTTCTTAATCTACAAGACTCTGGAGTAATTTCTAAAGCCTCATCTGTATTTAACATACTTAATTGTTCAGCAATCGACATTTTTCTTACAGGAGTTAAGACAACATTTTCATCAGTACCCTGCGTTCTCATATTGGTTAATTTTTTTCCCTTCATGACATTAATAATCATATCTCCTGGCTTAGGTGATAGTCCCACAATCATTCCTGGATAAACAGGATCGTTATGAGTTACAAACATTTCTCCTCTTGCCTGTAAATTAAAGATTGCAAAAGCAACTGCCTTTCCTTGTTCCATAGAAATTAGAGCACCATTTCTTCTGCCCTCCATTTCACCTTCAAATGGACCATATTCATGAAAAATTCTATTGATGACACCGTTTCCTTTTGTCAGCGTTAAAAATCTACTTGTATATCCCATCAAACCCCTTGTTGGTGCATGAAATATAAGCCTCTTTTTATTTTTACCAGTATCTTTTAATTCTATTAATTTTCCTTTTCTTCTATTCATTGAATCAATTATTTTTGATGAATGCTCTTCATCAAGATCCATTGTAATTTCTTCTATTGGCTCAAGTTTGTTTCCATTTTCATCTTTTTTATAAAGAACTTTTGGAGGGCTCACTGTCATTTCAAAACCTTCTCTCCTCATTTGAGTAAGTAAAATTTCCAACATTAATTCACCACGTCCACTAACCACAAAAGAGTCATTTCCCTCATTTTCAGTAAATGTAATTCCAACGTTATTTTGTGCCTCTTGAACTAATCGATCTCTAATTTGTGTGCTTGTAAGTTTTTTACCTTCTGTGCCAGCTAAAGGTGATGTATTTACAGTGATTGTAATTGACATAGTTGGAGGATCTATAGGAGTGGCTTCTATTGGTTCGTTAACCTCAAGATCACAAATAGTATCTGCAACATTAGCTTTTTCTAAACCTGCAACAACTACAATATCTCCAGCTTCACCAACCTCAATTGGAACTTTTTTGGTTCCTTCGTATCTAAAAATTTTAGTTAATCTTCCTTCGTCAATTTTTTCTCCATTTAAATTGATTGCTTTTATTGCTTGATTAGCTTTTGCTGTTCCCTGTGAAATTCTACCAACCAAGCTTCTTCCTAAGAAACTATCAGCATAAAGAAGTGTAGAAAGCATAGCAAAAGGTTTTGATTTATCTAATTCAGCTGGTTTAACATGGTCTATAATTTTATCTAAAAGTGGGTTCAGATTCTCTCTTGGACCATCAACTTCATGATCAGCCCATCCAGATCTTCCACTGGCATATAAAACTGGGAAATCTAGTTGTTCTTCATTAGCATCTAAACTTACAAATAAGTCGAATGTTTCATCTAGAACTTCATTAGCTCTTTGATCTGATTTATCTAATTTATTTATAACCACAATTGGCTTTAAGCCTTGTTTCAATGCTTTTGCTAAAACGAATTTTGTTTGAGGCATCACACCCTCAGCAGAGTCTATTAGTAATAATGCTCCATCAGCCATACTAAGTACTCTTTCAACTTCAGCAGCAAAATCTCTGTGGCCGGGGGTATCAATTATGTTTATTCTAGAATCTTTCCAATTAATCGAGGCAGGTTTAGCTAATATTGTAATTCCTCTTTCTTTTTCTAATTCTCCAGAGTCCATCAGCCTTTCATCAACAACCTCATTTTCTCTAAATGAACCACTTTGCTTCATTAGATTATCAATTAGGGTTGTCTTACCATGATCAACATGGGCAATTATGGTGATGTTTCTTATAGTATTATTCATAAATCCGGGTTCTTATACATATTTAAACACTTTTGAAAACTTAAAAAAACTACACTAGGCTTGAATAAATTAAGGTTTTTTTCTTAATTTTTATTTTTTTCGCTTTTCGCGTTTAAGTTTTCTTTTTTCTTTAAAATTTAATTTAGGTTTTTTTTTGACACTAGAGTCTTTAAACGATTTTCCACTATATCTTTTAGACATAATCCTGAGTTTATATCATTTACAAAATATTATATATCAATGAATATGCAAAATCTTCAAATAGCTTTTAAAAATAAAAAGAAGGTTTTTTTAAAATCTATTAAAAGTAAAAATACTAAAAGTCGAAACAAATATAAAAGAGTTGCTTTATCTACAATTAGATATGCTGGAGGAAAATCTCTAGCTGTAGGACATGTTTTTGAATTATTACCAAATCATGTCAAAAAAGTAGTATCTCCTTTTTTTGGTGGAGGATCTGTTGAGATAGCAATGAGTAAATTTTTAGGACTCGATGTAGTTGGTTACGATATTTTTGATATTCTTTGTAATTATTGGAACTTTCAAATTAAAAAACCAGAAGCACTTTATAAAAAACTTAGTCAGCTAAAACCTTCTTTTAAAGAATTTGAAAGAATTAGAAAAATCTTAAATAAAGTTTGGAAAAAAGAGATTAAATTAGACCCTTTAACCTTAGCAGTTTATTATGTTTATAATTTCAACTTATCTTATGGTCCAGGCTTTATGGGTTGGACATCAGAAATTTACTTAAATAAAAAAAAATATCAAAAAATGTTGGAAAAAATTAAAAATTTTAAACCCGGAAAATTATCCGTGAAACAAGGAGATTTTGAAAAAGTCTTAAAAAAACATAAAAACGACTTTTTGTATTGTGACCCACCCTATTTCATTGGGCCTGACTCTAAAATGTTTAAAGGAGTTTACCCTATGAGAAATATACCTGTTCACCATAGGGATTTTCAACATGAAAGGCTAAGAGACATGTTAAAAAAACATAAGGGTGGATTTATACTATCTTATAACGATTGCCCGACGATAAGAAAATATTACAAAGATTTTAAAAAGTCATATCCAACATGGCAATATACAATGGGTCAAGGTGAGACTAGAATTGGAAAAAACAGAATTGAAAAGGGAAATAAACACATAAAAAATTCACATGAAATTTTAATTTTTTCTCCGTCTTAAAATTCTTGATTGAAAATTAGATAATTTAATATTACATTTTCTTATGAAAAAACTAATCTTAATTTTAACCATATATCTAATATCAACAATAAACGCCAATGCTGAGTTTTCTTTTACATTTGAATGGGGTGATATTAAAAAATGTACAAGTGGAAATCCTAACAAAGTTGAAAATCCAATTTTTAACTTAGTAAATGTTCCAGAGGGAACTAAAGAATTAAGATTTAAAATGAAAGATAAAGATGTTCCACAATATAATCATGGAGGTGGAAAAATTAAAAATTATGGTGGCGAAACTGTGATTCAACCTGGTGCTTTCAAGTATAAAAGCCCTTGCCCTCCTTCAGGATCTCATACATATGAATGGACAATAACTGCAGTTGGAGACAAAAAGAAAAAACTTGGTAAAGCTAAAGCAACTAGAGAATATCCAGAATAAAATTATTTTATTAGTTTATTAAAATTCTTGAAGGAATTGACGAGCTTACTAACCGTCTGAAAGATTGCATGCTCTTGGAAAAAATTTCAGAATAAGTATTTTTTTCATCATAAATTATATTTTTTTTATTCATTTCTTCCTCTTTAAATTTATTTATATTTTTTAGTGTTGAAAATAATTTTATTTTCATATCCTCTGGAACATGATCAAATTTAAAATTGAAATTTTTTAATTCACCTTTATTTGTTGCAAGGGTGTATAGATTTGTAACTTTGATAGATGATTTTTCCAAATAAGTTTTGTCATAAAAATAATATAAATTTTTAAATACAGCGTTAAAAGTAGATAAAACAGTATTTAACGTTAAATTATTTGAAAAATCTGTAATTGAATTGCTTATTAAAATTCCATCATCATAAAGACAATTTTTTAAGTCATTATAGAATTCTATTGTTGTTAAATGATCAGGTATTCCATCTGCAAAAAACAAATCAATAATAATTAAGTGATATCTTTTTTTACAATTTCTCACATAAGTTCTTGCATCTTCAAAAAAAAGGTTTGTATTTTTCTTTTTATATTTGAAAAACTTTTCTGCAATTTCTAAAGTTGTTGGATCAATTTCAACAACATCTATTTCATAACCTTTGGTAGACAATTTTTTTGGAATGATACCTCCACCAAAACCCAATATCAAAGCATCGCCCGATGATGATTGTTGAGATAAAGCATCCATCATATATGTATAAACGCTTAAAGAATTTCCATTTCTATCAATAGTATTTTGTGTAAATCCATTTTGATATAATTTATATGAATATATATTATTTTGATTTGAAGGTTGAATGCCAACCACTTTTAAATTTCCATAGTATGAAGGTTTTTCATATTTAATAATATAAGTGTTACCCCAAGAGTCTTTTGTAGTTGTAAAATAGTTTAAATAATTTTGTTT
>NZ_JBNGZH010000009.1:0-8751 GCF_052049775.1 Candidatus Pelagibacter sp.
TAGTTCTTTATCCAATAATTCTTGATATTTATTTTTATTACCAAAATTGAAAAATTTCAGTTTTTCTTTTGTTTTTTTGTTTATCATGGACTCCTCAAAACCATTTTCACTTTCAAGTTTTTGCATTATTTTAAATTGACATGATTTAATTGTTTTTTTTGCTTTTTCTCTATCGAAAGAAATGCTCATCTTGCTTATTCTTTTTATAAATTCAAAAACTTTCTTTAATGTTGCAAATGTCTCATTTTCTAAATCCTCATATCTTATTGTTAAAACTGGAAATTTTTCACATTTTACCCAACTATTAATATGAAACTGCCATGTGAATAATGCATTAAATCCCAGGTATCTATTTTCTATCTTTTCAACAATAGCTTTATTTTCAGTATTCATAAATTCAAAAGCTTCAATGTCGCTTATCTGATAATGATGTGATAAAGAACTTACAATTTTTCTTGGATCACGAACGATATAAATAGCACCAAGAGTATTGTTATTATCTGTAAAACTATTTCCATCAATTTTACACATTGCATTATGAGTTTTAAAAAATCTCAATTTTTTATCTTTGTTAATTCTAATTTGTTCTTTAATCCAGAATTTAGACGTACTTTCTGGCTTTAAAAATAAATCGCTATATTTTGAAAAGTAAGGAGCGCTAGGAAATTGATCAATATTTTTCAATAAATTAAAATTAAACGAACCGTCATTTGTATAAAAATAAGACGATAATAAAGATCTTAACCAAGTATTTCCACTTTTTGGATATGACGATAACCAAATAATCATTTAATCTAATAAATTTATAGCAGCTCCTACTGCTGGGGTTTGTTTTTTTGATCCTAAGTCTGAAATTAGACCATCATAACGACCACCATTAATTATATTTTTTAATGAATTTTTAGATTTGATATCAATTTTAAATACCATTCCAGTGTAATATTCTAGTTGTCTTCCAAATGATGCTGAAAATACTACATTTAATTTTGAGACTTTATTGCTTGAGATTGGAAAATATTTTTGATCAACAGCTAAATTAATTTTATATTTTTTAAAAAATTTATTTAATTCAGTAGCTGCTTTATTTATTGGACATTTTATTTTTAAAAAATCTTTAATTATTTTTGAAACATTTTTCCCTTTATTGGCTCCTCGAGGATCTTTAATTTTTTGGTCAAATCTTTTCAGTATTTCATCAATTGTTCTTCCTGCAACAACAATTGATAAATCCTCTTTGAGCATTTTAATGTAACGCTTTTTATCTATTTCTACAATTGTTGGGTCAACATCTGAATTGGTCTCTAATCTTTTTAACAAATCATTAAAATATTGTTCTCTCCAGAAGTGTCTTGATAATCTTAGCTTCCATCTTTTTGGTATATCTAATTTCGAAATTAACAAATTAAAAATTTCAACATTTCCAATAATTAGTGCTCCAGATGAATATTTAATATTTTTAAGTAATTTAAGAGAAGTAATTATAATTTCTTTATCATCATTTTTCTCATCTTTAGATCCTAAAATTTCAAATCCGATTTGGTTTCTGATAATAGAGTCCTTTTTATTTTGCGATTTTCGATAAGCTTGGCCACTATAAAAAATTTTTTGCTTTTCTTTTAAATTATTTTCCAAATATCTTAAGCAAGATACAATAGTCAAATCTGGTCTAAGACATAACTCACTTCCATTATGATCAGTGAAAGAGAAAATAAATTTTCTAAAATTTTCTCCTGATCTTTGAACAATGTGATTAGCCTCAATTACTGATGGCAAATCAATATACTTAAAACCCTTAGATTTTACTGATCTAAGGATATTTTCAGATAAGTTTTTTGACTTCATCGATTAAATTTGCTTTTGGAAATGTTTTATTGTTTTCACCTTTAATACCTTTAAGGTTTTTTATGGTAACATTATTTTCATTAAATTCATTTTCACCACAGATTATTGCAACAGAACATTCTCTTTTATTAGCATAAGTAAGTTGTTTACCTAGATTTTTTTTACTATCTAAAAATATTTCAGCATTAATATTATTTTTTCTTAAATCATCCAAAATTTCGTAATAATTTTTTAGATATTTTTCATCCATTACACAAACAATAACTGGATTTTGTGTATCAATTTTTATTTGATTTAATTGCATCATTACATAAAGCAATCTATCAACGCCAATACTTACTCCTGTGCCTGGAATATCTACACCCTTAAATCTTGAAATTAATTTATTATATTGCCCACCTGAGCAAATACTTCCAATATCGACTTCCTTACCCTTAATATTTTTTGCTTTAAAATTTAGATTAGTTTCAACGCAAAACCCATCGTAATAATCTAGTCCTCTAACAATTGTAAAATTACTTTTTACTTGATCAGAATAATTTCCAAAATTTAAAACCTCAAATAATTCTTCCAATTCTTTAATACCTTCTTGAGTAATAGGGTTTTTAAAATTTTCTTTAAGCTCCTTTAAATCTTTTATTCTTAAAAAACTTAAGATTTTTGAAGCTTGACCATCACTTAAGTTTGCTCCTTTTGTTATAGCTCCACTTTTGTCTTTTCTTTCTTTTTTTAATAATTCTTCAACACCCTTCAAACCAAACCCAGGTTTATCAAGTTTATCTATGGCTCTCATTACTTTAATTTGTTTCTCTTTTTCAATTTTCAAATCTTCAATTAAGCCTTGAACAATTTTTCTATTACTTACATTGATAGTAAACTGATCTTTTTTTAAACCACAATCTATTAGAGTATTAGAGATCAGATTACACAACTCAGCATTGGCTTGTGCTGAATTAACATTTCCAACTATATCACAATCTGCTTGTGTAAATTCTCTGTATCTAGCATTACCAGACTTTTCGTTTCTAAATACATTTTGAATGGCGTATCTTTTATAAATGGATGGAAGTTCTTGATTATTTTGAGCAACAAATCTTGCTAAAGGACTGGAAAGATCGTATCGAAGAGTAATATTCTTTTCACCATCATTAAAAGAAAAAACATCAGACATAGGATTACTATCATCCTCTGCAAGAAAAGATCCTATATTTTCACTAATTTCAAATGATGGGGTTTCTAAAGGATCGAAACCATATTTAATAAAATTATTCTCAATGACTTTTAATAGTCTTTTTTTGAGAATTAATATTTTATTCCATCTATCTTCAAAACCTGAAGGTAATCCAGGAATTAATTTATTTTTTTCACTCATTTTTTGGTACCTTGAGTAGGTTACGCTCCTACGACTTCGGATCCACAAACCGACGTGATACTATTTCACCATCAAGGCATATCCTTTTTTGTTTTATCTTATTTTGTTGTTATTTAAAATTATAATATAAATGATTATTCGCTAGCTTTAGCCAGCATGGAAGTGAACGTGCGCAACTCTACTAGTTCCTTTAAGAGTTTTTCTTAAAGTACTTTTTGACGCTAATTTATTTATCTCAAATTTTTTCATTGAGAGCTTTTTAGACAAAAAAAACGATAATGCAACCCTTAAAAGAAAAAGGACGTATATCCGCTTGTAGATATATCGCCCTTTTTATAATTTTAGAAAATTAGTCTAATTTTTTTAAATTTACCGCTGACGGGCCTTTGGGACCATCTTCAAGAGTAAATTCTATTTTATCACCCTCATTAAGATATCTCATGCCCGCTGCTTTAACTGCGCTTGCATGTACAAACGCATCTTTTTCTTTATCGTCTCTTTCTATAAAGCCGTAACCTTTTTTGCCGTTAAACCACTTTACTTTTCCTTGTATTGTACTCATCTTATTCACTCGTCCTTTAGTTATTTATTTTAATATGAGGTTAGGTTCTTTTAAATTAATTTCAAGATATTTTGATGGTGCCTCGGGAAGGATTCGCACCTCCGACACAAGCCTTTTCAGGGCTCTGCTCTACTCCTGAGCTACCGAGGCAAAAGGTCAACCCCTAAAGATTATTCTGCCTTTTGTAAGGTCATATGGAGTCATTTCGACTGTCACATTATCACCTTGTAATACTCTAATTCTGTTTTTTCTTAATTTGCCCGCTGTATGAGCTGTTACAACATGACCATTTTCAAGCTGAACTCTAAACATAGCATTTGGAAGTAAATCAGTTACCTTGCCTTTGAATTCAAGTAAGTCTTGTTTTGACAAATTTATTTTCTCCTTATTCTTTTTTTTACAGATTGAGCATGTCCTGCTAACCCTTCGTAATTTGCAAGAGTTATAACTGATGGCCCAAGACTTTCAATACCCTTTTTTGATAAGTTTATGTAAGAAATTCTTTTATAAAATTCATTAACACTTATACCACTAGAATATTTTGCTGACCCATTAGTTGGCAATATATGATTTGATCCAATGTTATAATCTGTCATTGCCATAACTGCATATTTTCCTAAGCAAATTGACCCAGAATTTTTAATTTTTGGTATAAAAGATTTATAGTTTTTAACATTTAATTCCAAGTGTTCAGGTGCAATTTTATTCACGATATTAATTATTTTACTATCGTTTGCTACATACATTAAAATTCCATTTCTCTTTAAACTTTTTTTTGCCACAGACTCCCTTGGAATATTTTTTAATTGTTTTGAAACTTCCATCTGGACTTTACTAATTAGTTTTTTGTCTTTTGAAATCAATATACATTGTGCTTGAGGATCATGTTCTGCTTGGCCAATTAAATCACTTGCAGCCCATTCAGGATTTGAGAATTTATCACAAACAATAGTTATTTCAGAAGGCCCTGCGGTCATGCCTTCGATTCCAACATCTCCAAAAACTTCTTTTTTTGCAGCTGCTACATATGAATTCCCAGGTCCAACTATTTTATCAACTCTTTTAATTTTTTTAGTTCCATAAGAAACAGCTGCTATAGCAGATGGACCACCAATAGAGTAAATCTCTTTAATTTTACATTTTCTTGCCGCGTATAAAACAGCCGGATTTTGGTTTCCCTTGAAACCTGGGTTTATCATTACAATTCTTTTAACTCCTGCAACAATTGCTGGTATAGCATTCATAAGCACACTTGATGGATAAGATACAAGTGAACCAGGAACATAAATTGCCACAGACTCTAATGGTAAATATTTATATTCAAGTTTGTTTTTAAATTTATCCGTATAAGAAATATTCTTAAATTTTTGCAAAGAATGAAATTTGTAAATTCGATTATAGGCTGTGTCGATCGCTTTTTTGACCTTAGGATTTAAAGACTTTATTAACTTAGAAATTTTTAAAGCACTAGGAATGATTTTAGAATTCTGATTAAATTTCTTTTCATATTTAATCAATGCTTTATCACCATTTTTTTTTACGTCATTGATAATATTAGTTACAGAGACTTTGTCAGATTTAATGCTTTTTCTTCTTTTAAAAAGTAAATAATCCAAATTTCTATCGAAATTTTTAGTTTTACTATTTAATATTTTCATAATTATTTAATTTCGTTTTGATCCTCAAGCCGCGCTTCGATAGTTTCGGTTGTCAAAACTATGTGGGCATTATTATTAAAAATAAGATTTATTTCATAATCATCATTATTTTTCAAATAATCAATTCCAATTAATTCTAAAACTAAATCTTTATTTGATTGATTGATATTTTTTGATCTTACTTTATCAACAAAATCAAATCGACAGATACTATTGATTTTCTTACCATTTTGATCAGTTTCAATTTTACTTCTTTCAATAGATAATAAAAAAACTTTATTAGATGCTAGATACTTTATATCTGTAACTTTCACTTTTGCACCTGAGCTACAAGCGGAAATCATTTGTAGCCCCTCTTGATCATTCGCAATTATTTTTGCTAAATATTTACTCATTATTTCAATCTTTTAATTTTAACACCAATTTTTTTTAATTTATTTTCGATATTTTCATATCCTCTCTCCAAGTGATAGACTCTTCCAACAATACTTTTACCATTCGCTACCATTGCAGCTAATACTAAAGCAACACTGGCTCTTAAGTCACTAGACATTAACTCAGCACCAATAAATTTGGTATTGCCCTCAATAAATGCTTTATTGTTTTGAATATCTATTTTAGCACCTAATCTTTGCAACTCAGCAACATGCATAAATCTATTCTCAAAAATACTTTCAGTTATAGAACTTTTCCCAACACTCTTGCACATTAATACCATTAATTGAGCTTGAAGATCTGTTGGAATGCCTGGAAACTCTTTAGTTTTTATATTTTTAATAGGTTTAATTTTGTCAGGTCCTTTTATAAAAATTTTGTTATTGGAGGTTTTAATCTTTGCCCCAACTTTTTTTAACAGTTCTATTTCAGTATAAATTATTTTTGGGTTTAAATTTTTAATTTGTAGATTACCTTTAGCAAGCGTTGCCGCTACACAAAAAGTTCCTGCCTCTATTCTATCAGCCATAACTGTATAACTAGTTTGATTAAGAGAACTAACTCCTATGATGGTGCAGGTTCTTCCGGACCATTTTATAATTGCACCTGCTTGACACAAGAATTTTGTTAAATCTTTAATTTCAGGTTCCACGGCACAATTTTTCAAAATTGTTTTGCCTCTAGCTAAACATGCAGCTATTATAGAATTTTCTGTAGCGCCTACACTAATATTAGGAAACTTTATTTTTTTGCCTTTGAGTCTTCCATTCGATTTGGCTAAAATATATCCGTCTCTTATTTTATATTCCATTCCTAACTTCTTTAATGCACTAAGATGATAATTTACAGGTCTTGCCCCTATGAGACATCCACCAGGCAAAGATGTTTTAGATTTATAAAATTTAGAAATTAATGGACCTAACACTAATATTGAACCTCTCATTGTCTTTACAAGTGAATAACTTGCAAAAGTTTTCATGTTCTTTTTATTAATAATTTTTGCAGTTTTTTTGTCTTTAGATAAAATTATTTTTGATCCAAGAGATTTTAATAAATTAAGCATTGTATCTATATCTCTTACTCTAGGTAAATTTTTAATAATTACTGGTTTTTCAAATAATAAAGTTGCTGCAAGAATTGGTAGAGATGCATTCTTAGAACCTGAAATCGAGACTTTACCCTTGATTTTACAAGGACCATTGATCAGAAATTTATCCATAAATTACTTTTTAATTTTAGCAACCTGTATGGTGGTTTGTCCCTGATATTTACCGTTTTTTGATTTATATGTTGTTTCTGGTTGAGTATCTGATTTAAAAAATAAAAATTGAGCAATACCCTCGTTTGAATAAATCTTTGCAGGATTAGGAGTTGTATTACTTAATTCGATAACAATATTACCTTCAAATTCATTTTCAATTGGAGTTACGTTACAAATAATTCCTGTTCTCGCATAAGTACTTTTTCCAACACAAATACAAAGAACATCTTTTGGAATTCTAAAATATTCAATGGTCTTAGCTAAAACAAATGAATTAGGTGGGATTATACAATATGGCCCCTTTCGCTCAATAAAATTTTCATCAGAAAAGTTTTTTGGATCCACTAGCGAACTATTAACATTTGTAAATATTCTATACTCATCAGAAATTCTGACATCGTAACCCATACTACTTAGTCCATATGATATTTTTCCCTCAGAGACCTGATGATCCAAGAATGGTTCGATCATCTTGTGCTCTTTACACATTTTTTTTATCCAAGTGTCTGGCTGGATCGACATTATTTTGTTTTCTTTTTATTTTTTTTTTGAAAAAATTTTCTCTTTTTTAAATTTTTCCTAAGCGCAATGCTTAAGCGCTCATTTTTATTTTTAGTAATCATTCTTTATTTGGATTGGTAAGGAAATCTAAAGTTATTGGTTTAGATGCATCTAATGCTTTATCCTTATTATCATCTTTTTTAGTGCCATCTTTTGCTAGTCTTTTTGCTTTTTTTTCAGCAAGTTTTCTTTCTCTTTTAGCTTGCTTTTCCATGAGCTTAGCACTTTTGGTTGATTTATAATCGTAATGAATACCCATAAAATTTCCTTGGTAAGATATAAATCAAATTAATCAAAAAATTAAGGCAATAATTTGGAAAAAATGCTCTATTATCAATAAAAATAGAATTGATCCAAATGCTCCTATAGTTAAATGGCATAACGTGTCCATGGTAAGGATAAATTCCAAGTTCGATTCTTGGTGGGAGCACCACTAATTTTTATAAAAAGACTTTCTAAAAAAAATTGTAATCAAGACTAAACTAAAAAAGGCTAAAATTGGAATATATATTTCAGAAGAAAAAATTATGTCTGTAATTTTGGGAACTTGTGAATTTTGTTCTATTACTATTTCCAAACCACTACCTAAAGAAACCCATAAAAAAATTTGAGGTATAATTCCTATTAATGATGCGAAAAAAAAATTTTTTACTCTGACATCAAAAATTGTAGGCAAAATGCAACTAAGTTGCCAAGGTATTCCTCCAATAAATCTATATATTAAAAGATAATAAAATTCGGACTTTTTAAATTTTATCTCTAAATTTTGATATCTATTTAAAAATTTATCTCTAATTAAATCTTTTAAAAAATAGTTTCCAAAAATATAAAGAAGTGTTGCACCAACACTCATACCTATAACCACAATTATAGTACCCAACCATTTTCCAAAAATAAACCCTCCTAGTAGTGCAATTGGAGAACCAAAACCTAAAAATGGAAATACCCATAATATTGTTAAAATTAAAAAAGATATAGATATTAAAAACAAATTAGAATTTTTTAATTTTAAGAAATACAATCTGTTTTCTTTAATGAAGTCATAAGAAGTTATTTCTTG
>NZ_JBNGZH010000010.1:0-2101 GCF_052049775.1 Candidatus Pelagibacter sp.
AAACTTTTTTGATATAGTAAGTTTAAATCTTAATCTTATTTAAAGCATTATTTTTAAATATATTTGCTTCTCTAATATATCTTCTGACCATTTGCGTTGTTTTATGACCAGTCATTGCCATAATACTACTTTCATCAGCACCAGATTCAGCAGCGACAGTTGCAAAACCCGATCTTAAACTATGACCTGCAAAATTTTTATTCTCAATACCTGCTAAATTTAGATATTCTTTCATTAATAAAACTACTGATTGGTCAGTTAATCTTTTTTCTGTTAAAGATAAACCTTTAGAAAATCTTCTAAAAATAGGTCCAGATTCAATTTTAGAAATTTCTAGCCACTTTTTAAGATTAACCACAGGGCAATATTTTTTATTAGTAAAGTAGGGTAGACCTTTGATCATTCCCTCACCAAATTGATCGGTTTTGGATCTTTTAATGGTGATTTTAAGACCCTCAGGTACAAATTCTAAATCTTCATGATCAATTGAAATAAGCTCAGTTCGTCTAAATCCTCCTCCAAAGCCAATTAAGATTATTGACTTGTCTCTAAATTTTTTAATATCTTCAATTTTTTGTTGATCTATTACATTAATTAAAGATTTTAAATGACTGATTAATATAGGTTTTTTACCTTTTTGAATGCTTCCTTTCACCCTTTTTATTCCCATTAAGTTTTCTACAATGATTGGATGTTTGGTGTCGAGATAATGCCCTTTTAGTTTATGAACCATGCTAATTGACACTAAACGTCTTCTTAAAGTACTTATTTTCGAATTTTTAGAAAGGTGTGTAAGGTATAATGAAACTATTTTTGGCTCTGATGGCAAAGAATTCAAACCATGCTTAGCACAAAAAGCCCCAAAATCTTTGAAGTCTGACTTATATGCTCTTAAAGTATTATTTGCTTTTGAGCTTTTGAGGTTATTTAAAGTTGCCTCATGAAGCGATTTTAGGTCTGTTGTCAGTTCATTCATACAATTACTATTGATAACAATTAATTATCACTAGTAATATATCAAGTGATTTTTAATGTCAATAGTTTAAATATAAAAATTATGGGTTCAATTGATGGAGAAATTCCTGCGGTATGGTTTTTAATTACCTCTGTGGGATTTATTATTTTAAGTTCAATTCAATATAAAAATCACGGCAAAAGCATTGAGACTATTTTTTTATCTATCTTGGCAATCTTATTTTTAATCAGCTATTTTATCTTAGTTTTCAAAGCTTGATTTATCCCCAATATTCACATGAATTTCTATAAATTTTAAGAATCAATTAAAAGGTGATACAGCTTTAAAATTACATCTGTTAAGATAAATATGAATTAAGGGGCAACCCTTAACTGGCCAATTGGACAAAAGCCGAGAGGTACAAATCCAGGGGGCAGAAAGTTCTGCAAAGCATCGCTGAACATGCAGAACGGGAGGCATGGCGGTAGCGCATCAACGACGTGCCAAAACAACTGTTCTTTGCACTCTTAAAAGTGCAAAGAAACAGGGGTTTTTAGTAAAAAATGCATCTTAAAGGCACTAAATTTCAATTAAAAGTCTGGAAATACCTCAAAACTATACCAAAAGGTAAAATAAGAACATATAAACAAGTTGCTGCTGCCATAAACAGCCCTAAATCAGCCAGAGCTGTGGCTAATGCTTGTGCTAAAAACCCATATGCACCAAAAATACCTTGTCATAGAGTGATTAGATCTGATGGAGCTCTTGGAGGTTACTCTGGTAGAGGTGGAATCAGGCAAAAGCTTAAATTACTAAGATCTGAAAAAGTAGCTATTTAGAGCTATTTTAAACCTTTTTTAAGTTAAAAAAGTGAGTAAAATCAATGCTTTTTTGCCTTTTTGCGAGATTATTTTCTAAATGACATAATTCATCCCTCGGTTGTACCATATATTAACCTATTCAAAAAATAGACCCCTCTATGGGCGTTTAAATGCTATATTCAATTAGTGCATCGCTCTACTATTCAACTAAATCAATGCTTTTAGACTGCCCTACTTTTTTGGAATTTTCATAACCACAATCGGAAAAAGTCCCCATTTTTAAGGGTTATTTGATGTTTTTTATAATTTGCTATAAATCTCTACT
>NZ_JBNGZH010000011.1:0-18104 GCF_052049775.1 Candidatus Pelagibacter sp.
CTCATAAAAATATTCTACCCCTCTAACATTTCTCTTGCATCAAAATTTAGTTGTAATTCTTTCCATCTCTCATAACCAGTTGTCGGAACTCTTAAGGGCTGGCATAATTTTATTGCTCTTAAAGCACTTTCCGCTAAAACCTTATAAAAACCTTGACCAGGTTTATTCATTCTTGCATGATCCAAAATCTCTGACTCTTGAATTGTTCCATCTGGATTCAATTGAAGTTTAATTCTTACTAATAAATTCTCATTATAAGGCAGACCCAAGGGAATACTCCAACAGCCAAAAATTTGAGCTTTTAACGCGTCCTCTTCGCTTAAAGATAAACCTGCATTTTCAACATTCTTCTTTTGATCTTGCGTAATTTTGTTATTTTTTTTTATTGCTTCAGCGCTTTCAACTTTAGATTTATCAATTAATGCTGCAATATTATTTGGATCAAATAACTCTTTTTTTTCAAATTCTGAAACTTGCTTAACCTCATTATCAATTTTTTCCGGATTTTGTTTATCCTCTTTTATTTTCTCAGCTTTCTTAGGCTTATCATCTGGCATTGGAACTGCATCTGGTTTAATTTTTTTTACTTTTTTTGGAGGAGCCTGTTCAGATACCAACTTTTTTTCTTTCTCTTTAATTTTTTCAATAATTTTTTTTGCCTTTGGTGCATATGGAATATTGGTTTTATCTGTGATCTGTATTAATTCTACAGATACTATAGGAGGAAGATCAATTGGTTTTTTAGCTAAGAATGGTAAACTAAAAGCTGTAATCATTATTAACGCTAGATGTGATACAGAAGATATAATTATACTTCTATTCACTTCTTACCTTTCTTTATATGGTTCAGATATAAGTGCTACTTTGGTGAAACCAGACCCAGAGAGTAAGCCCATAATTTCCAATACTCTTCCATAATTAATTGTTTTATCACCCCTTACATAAATTCTTGTATCAGTTCTATTTTTTGAAACCGCTAAGACTTTTGCTATTATTTTTTCATATTCAACTTTTGACTCTTGAATATAAATTTCACCTTTAGAGTTTATTGTCAAAGTCAGTGGTTCAGCTTCCTCAGGAAGAGAGTCGGCAGAACTTTCTGGTAAATCAACCTGAACTCCTACAGTTAACAAAGGGGCAGTAACCATAAAAATAATTAAAAGCACTAACATTACATCCACAAATGGTGTTACATTTATTTCACTCATTGGTTCTTTTGATGAACGATTAAATTTAAAAGCCATTTTAGATAATCGTTAAAAATCTTTTTGAGAAATTTTCTAATTTTTGGGAATACTTTATTGAGTCATTATTAAATTTATTATATGCAACAACCGCAGGTATTGCTGCTAGTAGACCTAACGCAGTTGCGAATAGTGCTTCAGCTATTCCAGGTGCAACAATTGCCAAACTCGTATTTCTTGAAATTGCTATAGATTGAAAAGAGTTCATAATTCCCCAAACTGTTCCAAATAGGCCTATGAATGGAGCTGTTGATCCAACTGTTGCTAAAAAAGTAAAACCTTTAGTGATTTTTGATATTTGTTTTTCAATACCCGTCTCTAACATTGTGGTCATTCTATTGTTTAAGTCTGTTCTAGATTTTCTCTTCAATAAATTTTGCATCGCATCTTTAAAAATTAAAGCCATTGGATCTTGAACGTTTGCTGGTAGATTATTATAAAAAGTTTCTGCAGATTTAGAATTCCAAAACTTTGCTTCAAACTCTTCGGTAGATTGATTAATTTTTTTAAACAATCTATATTTTTCAATAATTACTGCCCATGAATATATAGAACAAGCGATTAGCATTATGATAACTGACTTAACAATTATGTCAGCTCTAATAAATAAATTTATTAAAGAAAAATCAGCACTTGAGGCTAGCCCAACTGCTTGAGACGTGATATCAGCTTCCATATCGTCTTCTCACACTTAAATGTGTCATGATTTTGTCTGAATATTAAAAGCTATTCGTCAATTTTGTAAGTTTCATGATAAAAACTTGCTATCAAAATTGCATCAGCTTTATTTGAGTCTTTCTTTCTTGATAATTGAGATGAAAAATAAGGAAATATTTCTATTGCTCTTGTCCTGCTGGCATCTTTCTCAGAATTTAAAAGATTAAAATATTTTTTCCATTTTGCGGGCCTTACAAAGTACATGGGTAGTTGCATCGCGGTACAAATACCCTTTAAAATTCCAAACGATTGTCCAAAATTAAACATACTAGTAACACCTTGACCAGGCATTGCAGAAACGTGTTCAATCACAACTCTAATTTGATTTTTTTCAAATTGTTTAATTCTTTTGCTAATTTCATTATAAACTTGCGAGCCATTTACTTGTTTTTTATTTTTTTTCCCATCTGTCATTATAGGCATTTCAATTACGTTTAGGATTTTTCCATTATCTAAAAAACAAATTGAACCAGAAATTCCAGGATCTATACCTATTATTAACATAATTTAATTTACAAATTCAGCATTAGAATAAACATTTTGTACATCATCATTGTCTTCAAGTAATTCAAAGAAATTTACTAAATCTCCATTTTTTTCTTTAGAAATTTTTACACTATTAAGTGGCACCCATTCAATTTCTGTTGAGATAAAATTAGTAATTTCTTTTTCTAATTCTTTTTTAACATTATAAATTTCACTTACAGGACATTGTATTTCGTGAAAATCATCTTCCGATTTACATTCATCAGCTCCAGCATTGGTGGCTAGCTCAAAAATTTGATCATCAGAAACCTCTTTTTTATCGATCTTTATTATTCCTAATTGATTAAAATTATGAGAAGCAGAACCTTGGGTTCCTAGATTGCCACCTGCTTTTTGAAAAATTGTTCTAATACTGGACGCTGTTCTATTTTTATTATCTGTTAATGCTTCTATTATTACTGCTACTTTTTCTGGTCCAAAGCCTTCATATCTTAAATTTTCAAAATTTGACTCAGTACTAACTGAAGATTTATCAATCGCTCTTTCTATATTTTCTTTGGGCATATTTGCTGATCTTGCAGCTTGTATCGCAGATCTTAATCTTGAATTCATTGCTGGATCTTTATCCCCAAGTTTTGCTGCAACAGTAATTTCTTTCGACAACTTAGAAAAAATTTTAGATCTTTGCTTATCAGCTTTACCTTTTTTATGTTTTATTCCTGCCCAATGAGAATGCCCTGCCATAAACTAATTAAGTATTTTTTAACTGACCTCCAAAAATATAGCTTTCAATTTTATTTGCTAAACCAGTTTTTATATCACAATCAACAATCACTCCACTTAAAGTAGCATCACCAGTAGCCGGATAATGTTTTGTTGACTCCTTTTTCATAAATCTATTTAAAGAATTATCTTTATTCATTCCAATAACTGAGTCATAATCACCACACATACCTGCATCTGTTTGATAAGCTGTCCCATTTTTCAAAATTCTCGCATCATTTGTTGGAATGTGTGTATGTGTTCCAACTACTAGAGTAGCTTTACCATCAAAAAAATATCCTATCGCATTTTTTTCACTAGTAATTTCTCCATGAAAGTCAACAACTAGAAAATCATAATCCTTTTTTAGTTTGTGCTCTTTTAAAAATTTTTCTGAAATCTCAAATACGTCATCACATTTTTTCATAAAAACGTTTCCCATTAAATTTAAAACTCCAATTTTTATATTTTTTTCATTTTGAAAAACTTCAAATCCTTTGCCTGGTGCTGGCTCAAATAAATTTTTTGGGCGAAGTAACCTATTTTCATTATCAATAAATTTCATAATATCTTTTTGATCCCAAACATGATTACCAGTGGTAATAACGTCAACACCACATTTAAAAAAATCCTCACAGATTTCTTTTGTTAATCCAACTCCTGCCTCAGCTGCATTTTCTGCATTGACTATTACAAAATCAATTTTATTCAATTCTTTTTGGCTTAAAAGATTATTCAATATTTTTGAACAACCAGAGTTTCCTACCACATCTCCTAAAAATAAAATTCTCATATAAAATTTTTATCTGTTACAATAAAATCCAGTTTCATATCATACTTGTTAGCTGGTATTTTTTTTACTTTTTGAAAAGAATAAGCTAACCCAATTAATATAATTTTTTTGTTTTTTTTTAGCTTTTTAATATACCTATCGTAATAACCACCTCCGTAACCTATTCTATTTAAATGATTATCAAAAGCTACAAGTGGCACCAAAAGAATACTTGGATAGACAATTTGATCTGATGTAGGTTCAGGTATTCCATATTTATTAATTGATAGAGGCTCTTTTGTTGACCAGTATAAAAAATCCATTTGATTATTTTTTTTAATTTTTGGTAATGATATTTGATAACCAAGTTTTTCAAGTTTATTTAGAATTTTAATTGGATCAACTTCATGATTATATGGATAATAACCACCAATTATTTTTTTATTTACTTTTTCTTTTTTTAAAATTTTCAGAATATGACTTAATTTTATTAGTAAATTTTTATTGTTATTTAGTTTTCTGGCTTTTAATAATTTTTTTCTGATTTCAGATTTATTCACTAGAATTTTACTTAGAAATATTTTCTAAATTTGCTTTTTCAACAAAACTTGAAATTTCATCAGCAGCCTCGTCTATTAACTTCTCGTAACTCCTTTGATTTATTTCAATTTCATTTTTTAATTTAAGGTGTTCTTTATTAAGTGAGTTTATTTCCAGCTCTTTCTTGTCTCTGTACTCATAAATTAAAGATTTAAGCTCTTTAAATTTATTTGAAAGATCTCTCAACTCATTCTTTTTTTGATCTACTTTTTTTTTAGTTTCATAATATTCATCCATTACTTTAACAGCTGTAATTAATAGAAGTTTATTCTCTCCAAGATTGCCAAGATCGTTTTTAAGATTATTAAATTTCTGATTGATTTGAATTAATAATTCTTCAAGATGCTCTTCCTGGCCGTCCTCACAAGACAATAAAAATTCTTTTCCGTTAAACTTAATACTTACGTTTGCCATTTATCTATTTCATCTAATAAAATATCTGTTTCTTGATTTAATTCATCAATTTTTTCAGAAAACTCAATTTGTCTTTTTTGTTCAGCTTTTTCTTGATTTTGTAATTCGTCTAATTTTTTACTTAAATTATTATAATCATTAATTAAACTTTTATATTTTTCTTCTATTTCTTGCTTTTCAATTTCTAATTGATTTTTTTGACTACTTAAATTCTCTATATTTTTTTTAACGTCAGGGTTTTTTAAGTTTAAATTTTTTAATTTTGCTAATGCTAAATTTAGTTTTTTTTCTTTTTCGATCACAGAATTCATATATATATGATTATATTATTAAATAGAATCTTCTTAGTCTAGGCAGGATAATTACTTGAGTAAACTTTATAAAGAATTAGCGAATTGTATCAGATTTTTGTCTATAGATGCTATCCAAAAAGCTAATTCTGGGCATCCAGGTATGCCTATGGGAATGGCTGATGTTGCAACTGTTCTTTTTAAAGATTTCTTAAACTTTAATCCTAAAAATCCAAATTGGATTAATAGAGATAGATTTGTTCTGTCAGCAGGTCATGGGTCAATGCTACTTTACTCACTTCTCTATCTGACGGGTTATAAAAGTATTTCTTTAAGAGAAATTAAAAAATTTAGACAACTAAATTCAATATGTGCGGGACACCCCGAGTATCATCCAAGCACTGGCATTGAAACTACAACAGGTCCTTTAGGACAGGGAATTTCTAATGCAGTTGGTTTTGCAATCTCAGAAGAAATTTTAAAAAAGAGATTGGGAAAAAAAATTATCAATCATAAAACTTACGTTTTAGCGGGTGATGGCTGCTTGATGGAGGGAATAAGTCATGAAGCTTTGAGTCTTGCTGGACACCTTAAACTTAAAAACCTGATATTACTTTTTGATAACAATTCAATTTCGATAGATGGTCCAACTAGCTTAGCAGTATCTGATGATCATGAAAAAAGGTTCAAAAGCTATGGCTGGAATTATTTAAAAATTAATGGACATAATTTTAAAGAAATAACAAAGGCTCTTCAAAAAGCACAAAAATCAAAAAAACCTATAGCAATCTCTTGTAAAACAACGATTGGATACGGATCCCCTAATAAAGGTGGTAAAGCCTCATCTCATGGCAGTCCATTAGGTGAAGATGAAATAAGATTGGTCAGAAAAAAATTGAACTGGCCACATAATACTTTTGAAATTCCAAAAAACTTAATGGATCAATGGAGATTAATTGGTAAAAAGGCATCAATTAAAGCTAATAAGAACAAAAAAAAATTTTCAATAAAATTTAATAAAAATACTATCAATGCAGAAATAGACAAAGCAAAATCAGACTACTTAAAAAAATTACAACCAATAGCTACTAGAAAATGTTCAGAAAAATTTTTGGAAATTGCATCCAAACTTCCAAACTTAATTGGTGGATCAGCAGATTTAGCAGGATCCAATAATACTAAAACCAAAAATCATAAAATTATTAAATCAAATGATTTTTCCGGAAATTATATCCATTTTGGAGTAAGAGAACATGCGATGTGTGGTATTATGAATGGTATCTCACTTCATAGTGAGCTTGTTCCTTATGGTGGAACTTTTTTAATATTTAGTGATTATTGTAAACCATCAATAAGACTAGCGGCTATGATGAAACAAAAAGTTATTTATGTTTTTACGCATGACTCAATTGGTCTTGGAGAAGATGGACCAACCCATCAACCAATAGAACAATTGACAAGTTTACGTTCAATACCAAATTTGAATATCTTTAGACCTTCTGACTTAATAGAAACTTTTGAGTGTTGGCAATTGGCGTTAAATAGCAAAAGTTCTCCAAGCGTAATAGCCCTTACAAGACAAAGCTTAAATCCAGTTCGTACAAAAAAATCATCAAAAAATTTGTCTTTAGCTGGCGCTTATGAAGTTTTAAGAACGAGTAATAGAATAAGTGCAACTATTATAGCAACAGGATCCGAAACTAGTCTCGCAATAGACGTTAGTCATAAATTAGCCACAGATGGCATTTACTCAAAAGTAATATCAATGCCTTGCCAGGAATTATTTGATCAACAAAATGAAGTCTACAAAAATAAAATTTTAAATGAAACTAAGCTTGTAATTTCTATAGAGGCCTCTGAAACTGGTTATTGGAAAAAATATACAGGCAGCCAAGGACTTAATTTTGGAATTGATGATTTTGGAAAAAGTGCGCCTTATAAAGATATATATAATCACTTTGGATTAAACTCAGAAATTATAGTAAAAAAAATTAAAAAAAAATTATGACAGTCAAAGTTGGAATAAATGGAATGGGTAGAATCGGAAGAATGATTGTTCGATCAATTATCGAGAATAAAAATAAAAATATAGAAATTAAATACATTAATAATAGAACTAATTCTGAAACATGTTCATCTCTATTAAAATATGACTCTATTCACGGAAAATTTAATGCACAAATAGATTTTGATGAAAACCACATTATTATCAACAAAAATAAAATTTTATTTGGGCAAGAAACAGATTTAAACAATATTAATTGGAATAAATATGGAGTGGATTATGTTTTAGAGTGTACAGGAAAATTTAACTCAAAAGAAAAATTACTAACACATATCAATAATGGTGCGAAAAGAGTTATTGTCTCTGCTCCGTGTAAAGATGCTGACAAAACTATTGTTTATGGAGTAAATGAGACTGAATTAAAAAAAGAGGATAAGATTATATCTGCTGCTTCTTGCACAACAAATTGTCTTGCCCCTGTGGCTCATGTTTTAAACGAAAATTTCGAAATTGAAAAAGGGTTTATGACTACAATTCACTCCTTTACAGGTGATCAAAGAATATTAGATAATTCTCATAAAGATCTAAGAAGAGCTAGATCAGCAAGCCAGTCTATTGTGCCAACCTCAACAGGTGCATCAAAAACAATTGGTGAGATTATACCTTCGCTTAAAGGCAAATTAGAAGGTGTAGCTATGAGAGTCCCTACACCCAATGTTTCATTAATTGAATTCATCTTTTGTACAAAAAAAGACATTACTATTGATAAGATTAATTTAGCATTTCAAAATTTTAGCAAAAAAAATAAAATTCTTGAAACTACAAAAGAAAAACTTGTTTCAATCGACTTTAATCACAATCCTGCTTCTTCAATAGTAGACGAAGGTTTAACAAAAGTGGTGAGTAAAAATATGGGTAAAATTTCAGCCTGGTACGATAACGAATGGGGTTTCTCAAATAGAATGTGTGATATTGCAGAATATCTTCACAAGAATTCTTAATGAACAATATTAAAGATCATGACAATCTTAATAGTAAGAGAGTTTTATTAAGATTAGACCTAAACGTTCCTTTGAAAAATGGTGAAATTGTTGATGAAACTAGAATAATTAAAATTATACCTGTTCTCGATTTTTTAATAAAAAGAAATTCAAAAATTTTAATTATTTCTCATGTCGGACGTCCGAGAGGCAGATTTAATAAAGATCTCTCCCTTAAACCAATTTGTGATTACTTAGAAAAAAAGATAAAAACTAGAGTCAACTTTATAAGTGAGGACATTTTAAAAATCAAAAGAGATGATTTATTTAAAGAGCCTGAGGAGAAAGTTATCTTTTTTGAAAACATAAGATTTTACGCACAAGAAGAAAAGAATGAGTTAAATTTTTCAAAACACCTAGCTAGTTTTGCAGATTTGTTCGTAAATGATGCCTTTTCTTGCTCACATAGAACACATGCTTCAATTTGTAAAATTACAGAATTTCTGCCATCATTTGCTGGATTACAATTTGAGACTGAAGTAAATGCTTTAAGAAAAGTTACTATTGAAATCAAAAAACCAATTACTTGTATTATTGGTGGATCAAAAATTTCTACAAAAATAGATATAATCAAAAACTTAGTACCTAAATTAAACAACATAATCTTTGTAGGAGGTATGGCTAATAATATTCTGAGCTTCAAAGGTAGTAGAATTGGAAAATCAATTAGTGAAGAAAATTGTGAAAGTATAATAAAAGAAATTTTTGAAATTTCAAAAAATACACTCTGTAAAATTACTTATCCAGAAGATGTCTTGATAGGTAAAAGTGTAGATGACGATGCTCAGATAAAAGATCTTAAAGACATAGCAGATGATGATTTAATCTTAGACGTGGGACCTAAAGCACTAAAAAGAATTAAAAATATAATTGAAAATAGCAAAACAGTTCTTTGGAATGGTCCTGCTGGTTATTTTGAAAATCCAAATTTTGCTAAAGGTAGCATTGAGATTGCAAAAACAATTATTAAAAAAAATAAAGATAATTCAATTTATTCTGTAGTTGGTGGAGGGGATACTGTGGCAGTTGTTAATCAATTAAATGCAATTAAAGATTTTAATTTTGTTTCAACTGCTGGTGGTGCTTTTTTAGAATATCTTGAAGGAAAAGAGCTTCCTGGTATAAAAGCCCTGAATTAAAATGTCAGAACTAAATAAAACAGCATTAAAAATTTTAGAGAACGGTAAAGGAATTTTAGCTGCAGATGAAAGCACTACAACAATGACTAAAAGATTGGACAGTGTAAATGTCTCCTCAACCCCAGAAAATAGATTGTTGTTCAGAGAAACACTTTTTAGCTCATCCTCAATGAAAGATTGTATTGGAGGTGTAATTCTTTACGATGAAACAATTAAACAAATATCGTCAAAAAAAAATACAATTCCAGAATTAATATCAGATACAGGCTCATTACCAGGTATCAAAGTAGACACAGGGGCAAAAATTTTAGCTGGTTCTCCAGATGAAAAAATTACTGAGGGTCTTGATGGATTAAGGGAAAGATTAAAAGAATATTACAAATTAGGTGCGAAATTTACCAAGTGGAGAGGTGTTTATAATATAACTAAAAATTATCCAAGCAAACTATCAATACACTCTAATGCACATGCATTAGCGAGATATTCTGCTTTAGTTCAAGAGTGCAACATGGTTCCAATAGTTGAGCCTGAGGTTTTAATGGATGGCGATCATTCTGCTAAAGAGTGTTTAGAAAAAACTTCTGAAGTTATAAAAAAATGCTTTGAGGAACTAATAACACATAAAGTAGATTTGAAGGGAATTATACTCAAACCAAATATGATTTTAGCAGGAAACAGATCTAAAGAAAAAATTACCAATGAAGAAGTGGCAAAATTAACTTTAGAATGTTTAAAATCCTCAGTGCCCTCTGAAGTACCAGGTATAGCTTTCCTATCTGGAGGTCAGTCTGAAATTGAGTCGACAGAGAACTTAAATTTAATTAACAAACACAATAATACCAACTTTGTAATGAGCTATTCTTACGGGAGGGCCCTTCAACAAGGTGCATTAAAGTATTGGTCACAAGATATTAAGGATATTGAGGGTACTCAGCAGATTTTTAACCACCGAGCCAAAATGAATACATTGGCTGCCCAAGGAAAATGGTCAAAAGATCTTGAGATATAATAAAAAAAGATTTATTTACCTAATATCCCCACCTAAAATTGAAAAAAATTTTTTTAAAAATTTGAATGAAGTATTAAAACAAAAAAAAACAAGTTTTTTTCAACTACGACTTAAAAAAAATAGTTTCAAAAAAAAATTAATAATTGGACGTAAAATTCAGAAGATATGTAAAAAATTTAAGGTAAAATTTATAATTAACGATGACGTGTATCTTGCAAAAAAATTAAATGCCGATGGATGCCATCTTGGTCAAAGTGATATGAAAATTAGAGAGGCAAGAAAATTAATTGGGAATAAAATAATCGGAATTACATGTCATAATTCAATTAAACTCGCAAAATCAGCAATTAAAAGTAAAGCTGACTATTTAGCTTTTGGAGCTTTTAATTCATCTAAAACAAAAAAAGTTAAATATAAAGCATCCATAAGTTTACTTAAAGAAGCTCAAAAGATTACAAATACCCCAATTGTTGTAATCGGTGGTATTAACTTTAATAATTATAAAAATCTTTTGTTGAATAAGGCAAACTTTTTAGCTATTTCAGGCTACATTTGGAAAAATAAAAAACTTAAACCAAAGAACGCTATTAAAAAATTAATATGAAAATTAATGCAGGTGAAATTAGAGTGGGCATGTTGCTAGAATATAAAAATGATTTGTGGCAGGTACTGAAAACACAACATGTTAAACCTGGAAAAGGTGGAGCATTTGCACAAGTGGAGATGAAAAGTATTAACAAAAATACCAAACTTAATGAAAGATTCAGATCTAGTGAAACAATTGAAAAAGCCTCATTAGAAGAAACTAATTTTTCATTTTCATATGAGGACCAAGAAAAGTACTTTTTCATGAATCCAAAAAATTTTGAACAAACAGAAATTCAAAAAAGTCTAATAGGTGAAAAAGGGAAATTATTGACTGAAAATCTTGAGGTAACAATAAGTTTTTATAATGATAACCCAATTTTTGTAAATTTACCAAACCAAGTAACTTGTAAAATTGAAACTACAGATGCTGCATTAAAAGGCCAAACTGTTTCATCATCTTATAAACCTGCAGTTTTAGACAATGGTTTAAGTATTCAGGTACCACCATTTATTGAAGCGGGAGATAATGTTGTCATAGATACCAGAAATTTAGAATACATCAAAAAAATTTAATTTATGAATTCAATATCTGCAAATCTCAATGTGATGATAAAGGCATGCGAAAAAGCATCTAAAATTTTAATAAGAGATTTTGGTGAATTAGAGAAGTTACAAGTATCCAAAAAAGGACCAAGGGACTTTGTAACTAATTCAGATGTTAAAGCAGAAAAAATAATTATAGAGGAGCTTAAAAAAGCAAGACCAAACTATTCAATTATTAGTGAAGAGAATGGTGTTGAAAAAAATAAAGATACTACTAACTCATGGATAATTGATCCTATTGATGGAACATTAAATTTTTTACATGGAATACCACATTTTGCAATATCCATCGCTTTGAAATCAAACGATGAGATTATAAGTGGATTGATTTTTGATCCAATTAAAGATGAAATGTTTTATGCTGAAAAGAATAATGGAGCTTTTTTTAATAATCAACGAATAAGAGTCTCGAAAAAAAATAATTTGGATGAATGTTTATTTGCAGTTGGAAAATTAAAGAGCGAACCAAGCTTTACTTATAGAAGATCCGGATGTGCAGCGCTTGATATTGCATATGTGGCATCTGGAAGACTAGATGGATACGCACAAAGTAACTTAAATTTATGGGACATAGCCGCAGGTATAGTTTTGATTAAAGAAGCTGGTGGAATGATTAATGATATTGATCTTAATAATATTAAAAATGTAAAAGTTTTAGCTACATCAGTAGAAATTAACACGAAATTTACTGAAAAACTGGGCAACTTTTAATTGTTTTAAAAATTTCTTTTGTTATAAGTCTCGTGATGAAAAAAAAAATACACCCTAATTACCATTCTATAAAAGTTGAAATGACAGATGGTTCACAGTTTGAAACAAGATCTACTTGGGGCGCTGAGGGAGATGTTCTAAAATTAGAAATTGATCCTAAATCACATTCTGCTTGGACGGGTGGAAAACAAAAATTATTAGACAAAGGTCGAATAAGTAAATTTAACAAAAAATTCCAAAATTTTAGATCAGAAAATAAAAGTTAATGACAAATGCTCCCTTAATGCCTATGGCAACGGCTGTATGGCTAGTAGAAAACACGACACTCACTTTTAAACAAATAGCTGATTTTTGTAATTTGCATGAAGTGGAAGTCCAGGGCATAGCTGATGGCGAAGTTGCCAAAGGAATTAAAGCTTATAATCCAATAATCTCAGGACAACTTTCAAGAGAGGAAATTGAATTATCCTCAAAAGATCAATCAAGGCCGCTAGAAATAAAAAATACTGACATTCAAATATCGAATTCAGAAAAAAAAATTAAAAAATACGTTCCCCTATCAAAAAGACAAGACAAACCAGACTCTGCACTCTGGCTAATTAAAAATCATGTTATTCTAAAAGACTCACAAATTGCTAAGCTTGTGGGGGTTACTAAAAATTCTGTTACTTCGATAAGAAATAAAAGTTATTGGAATTATAATAATTTGAATCCAAAAGACCCTGTTGCTTTAAATTTATTTACTCAAAAAGATTTAATTCAAGCATTAGAAAAAGCTGAAAGACGAATTAAAAGAGAAAAAAAAGAGAAAGAAAAACAAAAACAATCAATATAATCCTTTATCATGAATAAATTTAATGGACATAAAAATATAAAAATGTTAACTACACTTTTTTTTGGAGGTATTTATTAAAATAGAAGTTAAAGATAATAATGTAGAACAAGCTCTAAGAGTTTTAAAAAGAAAACTTCAGAGAGATGGTTTTTTTAAAGTGATAAAGTTAAAAAATACATATGAAAAACCTTCTGAAAAGAAAAAAAGAATTCTTCAAGAAAATATTAAGAGAGTTAAAAAACTTAATAAACTAAAAAACAGAATTTAAGTATATCGCGGGGTGGAGCAGTCTGGTAGCTCGTCAGGCTCATAACCTGAAGGTCGGCGGTTCAAATCCGTCCCCCGCAACCAATACTACTAAAGTTTAAATTTAGATTTTTTACTATCAATCAAAAAATTCTTAACTGTCTCTTGAGTTAATTGATCAAAAGATTTTCCAAATTTTTGTATTTTTTCAATGATCGATGGTGGTATAGTTATTATGTGACAACCTAGTTGTTTTGCTTGAATAAAATTATAAGGTTCTCTTACACTTGCCCATAAAATTTGAACATTTTTAAAACTTTTCGCAATTCTTATACTTTTTATAAATTCAGGCACAGGATCTTTGCCAGTATCTGCTGCTCTTCCAGCAAAAATAGAGATAATCACTTTTGTTTTTTTGTTAATCACTTTTAAAATATTTGCTGTTTGTTTAGCTGTATAAACAGCTGTTATATTAAGTTTGATATTTCTTCCATTCAATTCTTTAATAACTTTACCAGTGAATTTTTTTTTAGAATTTATAACAGGAACTTTTACATATACATTTTTACCCCACTTATTTATCTTAACGCCTTGTTCAATCATTAATTTTGGATTATCAGCAAAAACCTCAAATGAAATTGGTTTTTTATTACAAACTTTGAGTATTTGTTTTGAATAAGATTTATAATCTTTAGCTCCTGCTTTTCGCATCAGGCTTGGGTTTGTAGTAAACCCTTTCACAAATTTATTTCTATTAAACTTTTTAATATTTTCTAAATCAGCAATATCACAAAAAACTTTTATATTCATGAACTATAAATTTTTTGTAATATCTTCTGTCATTTTCTTTGCATCAGCAAAAAGCATAAGTGTATTCTCTTTATAGAAAAGATCATTGTCAATGCCTGCATATCCAGGTGAAAGACTTCTTTTGACAAATAAAACAGATTTACATTTTTCAACGTCTAATACCGGCATTCCATAAATTGGACTTTGTGGATCAGTTTTTGCAATAGGATTAGTCACATCATTTGCACCAATTACAAAGGCAACATCTGCATTTGCAAAATCATTATTAATTTCTTCTAATTCAAAAACTTCATCGTAAGGTACATTTGCCTCAGCCAATAATACGTTCATATGACCTGGCATTCTACCTGCAACAGGATGAATAGCATAAGAAACTTTAATATCGTTTTTTTTTAAAGTATCAACCATCTCTCTTAATGCGTGTTGTGCTTGAGCAACTGCCATACCATAACCAGGAACGATTATAACTGATGAGGCATTCTTCATCAAAAATGCAGCATCATCTGCATTTCCACTTTTAACTGGTCTCTGTTCTTTAGATGAACTACTTGACTTTTCATCAGTTGCACCAAAGCCGCCCAAAATTACATTAAAGAATGAGCGATTCATTCCTTTGCACATTATATAAGATAATATGGCTCCAGATGATCCTACCAGAGCACCTGTAATTATTAATGCTGTATTTTCTAAAGTAAAACCTATGCCTGCAGCTGCCCAACCAGAGTAAGAATTAAGCATAGAAATCACCACCGGCATATCTGCTCCACCAATTGGTATTATTAGAAGAAAACCAATCAAAAATGAGACAGCTAATAATATCCAAAATAAATTTGATGATTGTGTTGAACATAATAAATAAATTAGAGCAATTATAGAAGTTAAGATTATAGCGTTTAAAGGGTGCTGACCTTTAAATGTGATTGGTGATCCTGACATAATTCCTTGTAATTTTAAAAAAGCAATTACTGAACCTGAAAATGTGATAGCTCCAACTGCTGCTCCAATTGACATCTCAATTAAACTACCAAGCTTTATGTTTCCTGGCATTCCTAGATTAAATGCCTCTGGATTTAAAAAAGCAGAAATTGCTACAAATACTGCTGCAAGGCCAACTAAACTATGAAATCCTGCAACTAACTCTGGCATCGCAGTCATTGGTATCTTATAAGCAATAAAAGCTCCAATTGAACCTCCAGCTAAAATAAATATTAAAACATAGACAAATCCGCTTGAAAAATTACCTATAGATAAAAAAGTAACAGTTACAGCTATTATCATTCCAAGAATACCAAAAAAGTTACCTTGTCTTGATGTTTCTGGAGAAGACAGACCTCTCAAAGCTAAAATAAAAAGCACACCAGAAATTAGGTAAAAAACTGCTGATAAGTTCGCTGATATCATTTTTTATCCTTTTTCTTTTTTTTGTACATTGCAAGCATTCTTTGAGTTACTAAAAAACCACCAAAAATATTTATTGCTGCCAATGCAATAGCTAAAAAACCAAAAATACTAGAAGTATTAAACACGCTATCTGAATTACCAGATAATCCTGCTATAATAGCCCCAACAATTATTACAGATGAAATTGCGTTAGTTACAGACATTAAAGGTGTGTGTAATGATGGAGTAACACTCCAAACAACATAATATCCAACAAATATTGAAAGGATAAATATACTAAGCCTGAATATTAAAGGATCAATTTCCATATTATTTAATAAGTGTTTTTTCTATTATTTCGTCTTCTAAATTAATATTTAGTTTTTTATTTTCTTTATCAAATAAGTTTTCAATGAAATTAAACATATTTTTTGCATATAAGCTAGAAGCGGACATAGGTAGTTTATTTAAAATATTACTTTCACCCATAATTTTTACTCCATTCTTTTCAATAATTTCATCTGCTTTTGTAAATGCAGTGTTACCACCTTGTATAGCAGCTAAATCATAAATAACAGACCCAGCTTGCATATTATTAATCATATCCCCTTTAATAATGACTGGAGCTTTTTTTCCAGGAATTAACGCAGTACAAATTACTATATCAATTTTTTTTAGAGTTTCAGAGAGTAATTCCTCTTGTTTTTTTTTAAAATCATCAGAGGCCTCTTTTGCGTAACCACCCTCAGTTTCTAAATTTTCAGAACCCTCAACTGTTAAAAATTTTCCACCTAAACTTTCAACTTGTTCTTTTGACGCCATCCTTACATCCGTGGCAAAGACAATTCCACCCATTCTTTTTGCTGTAGCTATTGCTTGTAATCCGGCAACACCAGCTCCAACAACTAAAATTTTTGCTGCTGGAATTGTACCAGCGGCTGTCATCATCATGGGTATGGCTTTCTTAAAATTAGCAAATGACTCAATAACTGCCTTATATCCTGCTAAGTTGGCTTGTGAAGATAAAATATCCATAGACTGAGCTCTAGTTATCCTTGGTAATAATTCTAAAGAAAAAAGTTTTATCTTTTTTTTTGTAAGCTCGTCTAACTTTTTTTTGTTATCGTATGGATTTAGTACTCCAATTAAAGTTTGGTCCTCTTTTAACAATGAGAATTTATCATCAGACAATAGTCCTAATTGAACAACAATATTTGAGAGATTTATAACTTCTTTTTCATCATCACAAAATTTAACACCTAAATTTACGTATTCTTCATCAGAAATTCCTAAATGTGCTCCATAATTTTTTGGTAAATATATTTCTAGTCCAATAGATTTATACTTTTTTGCAATCTCAGGGGTAATTGAAATTCTTTTTTCGGTTTTTTGATTTTCTAAGACTGATCCAATTTTCATTTGAAAGTTTTATAGTAAGAACAACGCCATTAATATCAATACTGTCACTACCGCGACAGTTCCCCACAACACAAATTTGGTAAAATTATTCCAAGTTTTTTTATGGTTTTCATTATCCATAAAAATTATTTTTGTCTTGCTTTGAATTTGGGATTGGTTTTATTTATTATATAAACTCTTCCTCTACGTCTTACGAGTTTAGAATTTAAATCTCTTTTTTTTATCGATTTTAGTGAACTTTTTATTTTCATAGTTTAAAGAGTTTAGCCTGGCAAAGTCCTACTCTTCCATGTCTTAAGACAAAGTACCATCGGCGCTGAAAAGCTTGACTTCCGAGTTCGGAATGGGATCGGGTATTACCTCTTCGCTATAATCACCAGGCGAGGTATTTATACCTAAAGAAACATTTTAGTCAAAGATAAATTAAGAAATATCTAGCCTATTAAAGAATATAAAATTATTGTTTTTAGCGCGATAAATGCGTCTTTCAATCCAATTTTTTTTCCTTCATCATATGATCTACCATTATAAGTTATTGGAACTTCAAAGAACTTAAATTTTTTTTTTGATAATTTTATAGTCACTTCGGGTTCAAATGAAAAAGTTTTTTCTTTAAGTGATATACTTTTTAAAGCTGAGGATTTGAAGACCTTATAACCAGTTTCCATATCAGTTAAATTCAAATTAGTAAAAAGGTTACAAATAAAAGTTAAAATTTTATTAGCTAAATAATGCCAAAAAAAATGTACACGAGAGTATTTTCCTCCACCCAAAAATCTTGAACCATAAACAACATCAGCATTAGCCTCAAAAAAAGGGGTTAGTAATTTATCATAATCTGAAGGATCATATTCTAAATCTGCATCTTGAATTATGACAATATCTCCAGTTAGATTCTTAAGTGCTGTTTGAATAGCTGCTCCTTTACCTAAATTTTTATCATGAAAATAAATAACTATTTTATTATCGTTACCTAATTTTTTTAAAATTTGAATTGTTCCATCCTTAGAGCAATCATCAACTATTAATATCTC
>NZ_JBNGZH010000012.1:0-2525 GCF_052049775.1 Candidatus Pelagibacter sp.
TTTTATTTTTTTTTTCATCGTTTATAAAAGCTGAATGAATAATAAAATAATTATTATTAATGGTCCAAATATTAATCTATTAGGTGAAAGAGAACAATCACAATATGGATCGATCACTTTTGACAAACTTAAAGAAAAATGCTTGGCAAAATCAAAAGAATTAGGGCTTTCGACTGAATTTGCACAATCAAATGTTGAGGGGGAATTGGTCAATATAATTCAAAATGCTAGAGAAAAATTTGATGGTATAATAATTAATGCCGCTGCATTTACGCACACCTCAATTGCAATTAGAGATGCTTTAGAAATTTTTAAAAAACCTATTATTGAAGTGCATATTTCAAATATCTATAAACGTGAAGAATTTAGAAAAAAATCTTTAATAAGTGACGTAGTTACTGGTGGAATATTTGGCCTAAATGCTGATGGTTATATTTTAGCCATAATTTCAATGCAAAAGCTAATCCAAAATGAAAATAGATAAAAAAATAATAAAAGAGTTAAGTGATTATTTGGATGAATTTAATCTTACTGAACTGGAATACACTGAAAAAGATACCAAAATAAAAGTCTCGAAAAATAATATTTCAATTAATAATCAAACAAATCAAACTTTATCTAAAGAAATAAGCTCAGATAAAAATATGGAAAGTCAAAATAATATATCTGGTATTGAAGTTACATCACCAATTATTGGCACTGCTTACCATGCACCTGAACCAGGAGCTAAAAAATTCGTAGAGGTTGGAAAGAAAATAAAAAAAGGCGACACCGTTATGATTGTGGAGGCTATGAAAACTATGAATCATGTCCCCTCAAGTTCTGATGGAATAGTAAAAAAGATACTTGTAGCTGATGGTCAACCTGTTGAATTTGGCCAAACTCTTATCATTTTAGAATAATGTTTAAAAAAATTTTGATTGCAAATCGTGGGGAAATTGCAGTTAGAATTATAAGAGCCTGTAAAGAATGGGGAATTTCTACTGTTGCTGTTCATTCTGACGTAGATAGAGAAAGTATGCATGTAAAATTAGCAGATGAAAGTGTTTGTATAGGCTCTCATCAACCGGCTAATAGTTATTTAAATATTCCTGCACTTTTATCAGCTATAGATTTAACTAATGCTGAGGCAGTTCATCCTGGTTATGGTTTTTTATCTGAAAATGCAAACTTCGCAAAGATACTTGAAGAGAATAAAATCAAATTTATTGGTGCTTCTGCAAAACATATAGAAATGATGGGAGATAAAATTCAAGCAAAAAAAATTGCAAAAGAAAATGGATTACCTGTCATAGAGGGGTCTGAGGGTGGTGTTCGAGATGTGGCTGCAGCAAAAGAATTGTGTAATAAAATTGGTTTCCCGGTCTTAATTAAAGCCTCTGGAGGTGGAGGAGGCAAAGGTATGAAAATTGTTCAAAAAGAGGAGGATTTTGAGACACTATTTTCTACAGCAAAATCTGAAGCAAAAAAATATTTTGGTAATGATGAAGTTTATATAGAAAAATTTTTTCAAAATCCAAGACATATAGAAGTTCAAATTTTAGCTGGAAAAAATGCAACAATTCACTTGCATGAAAGAGATTGTTCTGTTCAGAGAAGACATCAAAAATTAATTGAAGAAACTCCAAGTCCAGTTTTAAATGATGAAATAAGGAAAGATTTATTTAATAAAACTGTAAATATGGTTAGAAAAATTGGCTATCAAGGAGCTGGTACGGTAGAATTCATATATGAAGATGGAAAATTTTATTTTTTAGAGATGAATACAAGAGTTCAGGTCGAACATCCTGTTACAGAAATGGTTACTGGAATAGATATAATTAAAGAACAAATATGGATTGCTTTTACTGGTGAAACAGCACTTAAACAATCAGATATAAATCCTAGAGGCCATGCTATTGAATGTAGAATAAATGCTGAAGATCCAGAAAAAAATTTTCAGCCATCTCCAGGTACTATCGGAATGTGTCATCAACCATCTGGTTTTAGAACAAGAGTAGATGGAGCAATATTTCAAGGTTATAAAGTAACTCCATATTATGATAGCATGATTTGTAAACTAATTTGTCATGGCAGAAATAGAGGAGAAGCAATTCAAAGAATGAATAGATCATTGGATGAATTTGTTATTGAGGGTATTACAACAACAATACCTTTACACAAAAAACTTTTAAATCATAAAAAATTCATTGAATCAAATTTCAATGTAAGTTGGTTAGATAATGAAAAAATAGATTAATAACAACTTACTAACCAAATATCATATACAGGGTGATCAAATGGAGTTATGGACGGGCTTGATGAGAACATCCAACCATTAAAAACAAACACATCATCTTTGTTTTTATTTGTTAAATCACTCACTTGAACATAAGCTGTAATTTCTGGATTATCATCAAATTCAGAATTTTTACACTTCATACTTCTAATAAGAAGATCTTTATATTTTTTTGGTTCTCCATTTTTGAGTTTTATCAAAATATTTTTCGAAGAAATTTTATCTAAAATTTTTATATTAGTATAAT
>NZ_JBNGZH010000013.1:0-25000 GCF_052049775.1 Candidatus Pelagibacter sp.
ATTACTTAACAAGTAAAATAGAAATATTCAATCCTGACTTGTATATAATAATATTGTTTATACAAAATTTTAAAATAATAAAAATCTATGAGCTATTTGGCAAAAAATTATAATAGAAAAAAAATTTCATTTGTTAGAGGCAAAGGATCATATCTCTATACCGCGACTGGAACTAAATATTTAGATTTTGTACAAGGCATAGCGGTTAATTGTTTAGGTCATGCTAATCCAAAATTAATTGAAACTATAAATAAACAATCAAAGAAGCTTTGGCATGTATCCAATGCTTTTCAAATTCCCGAGGGAGAGAAATTAGCAAAAAAATTATGTCAAAAAACTTTTGCAGATTACGTAATTTTTCAAAATAGTGGTGCAGAAGCTACTGAGGCTGCTATTAAAATCGCGAGACGATATTTTTATTCAATAGGCAAACCAAACAAAACACGAATTTTGTGTGTAAAAAACTCGTTTCATGGAAGAACTTTAGCTACAATTTTTGCAAGCGGATCTAAGAAAATGACTGAAGGATTTGGACACGTAGGTGGTTTTGATCATTTTATTTTTGGAGACCATAAATCTTTAAAAAAAAAGATAACCAAAAATACAGCTGCAATTATGATAGAACCTATTATGGGCGAGGGTGGTATTAAAGTTGTACCAGATTGGTGTTTAAAAGAATTAAGAAAATTATGTAATAAGAAGAAAATATTACTTATTTTAGATGAGGTCCAATGTGGCATTTCGAGATCAGGCAGTTTTTTTGCCTTTGAAAAATCAAAATGTATTCCAGATATAGTGCCAATTGCAAAAGGTATTGGGGGTGGGTTTCCAATCGGAGCAGTTTTAATGAATAGAAAAGTTGCGGCAGGAATGACTCCAGGAACTCATGGATCCACTTTTGGAGGTAATCCTTTGGCAATGGCAGTTGGAAATACTGTAATGGATATAGTTTCAAATAAAAAGTTTTTGGAAAATATTAAAAGATTATCTAAATATTTTTTTTCAAATTTAAATATTATTCAGAAAAAGTATCCAAAAGTTATTAAAGATATTAGAGGGAGAGGTTATTTAATAGGAATTCAGCTTTACAAAGATCAATCAAAATTTATTCAAAAACTTATGGATGAAAAGTTATTGACTATTAGAGCAGCAGAAAATGTTATACGTGTTTTACCTCCGTTGAATGTCAAAAAAAATGAGTTAGATCAAGCTCTTAAGATTATCAATAAAGTTTGCGCAGAACTAAAATAAAATGAAACACTTTATTAATCTAAAAGATATTCCAGCGAAAGATCTTAGAAGAATTTTGATTGATGCAAAAAAAAGAAAAAAAGCAAGAAAGAAGCTTAACAATCTTGACCATGATAAAGGTATGCCTTTAAAAGGAAAACTATTGATACAAATGTTTGAAAAATCGAGTTTAAGAACTCGCTTGTCCTTTTTCTTAGCTATCTCCCAACTCTCTGGTCGGACTTTAACGCTCAGACCAGATGAGCTGCATTTAACTAAAGGAGGTGAAAGTATTGAAGATACTGCTAAGATATTATCAAGTTTTGGTGATGCTTTCATGTTAAGAACTGATAATGATGAAAAGTTGGAGGAATTTAAAAAACATTTAACTATTCCAATTATTAATGGATTAAGCCCATCTTCTCACCCGACACAAATCTTGTCAGATGTATTTACTGTCGAGGAAATTAAAAAAAAACCAATATCCAAATTAAATATTACTTGGATTGGAGATTCAAATAATGTTCTGAATTCTTTGATTGCTGCTTCAGTTAAATTTTCTTTTAAATTAAAAGTTGGTTGTCCAAAAAAATATCAACCTAGTAAGAACATAATGAATTATATCAAAAAAAATAAAAATAAAATTACGATTTATAATGATCCAAAAAGAGCAGTTGATGGTGCCGATGTAATTTTTTCTGACAAAGTAATATCAATGAACGATAAAGTTGATAAAAGAAAAAAATTAAAGGATTTCAAAAATTTTAAGATTAATAAAAATCTTCTCAAAAAATGTCCAAGAGCTATATTTTTGCATTGTCTTCCAAGAGGAAGCGAAGTTGATGAAAATGTTTTTAAAAGTAAACAATCAAAAGTTTGGGTACAGGCTTTAAATAGAGTTCACGTACAAAAATCAATACTTCTTTATTGTCTTGGAAAATTAAGGTAAGGGAAGTGGGTTATCAGAATTTTGGTTCAGGTATAAAATAACTGAGGCTCTATCTTTCTCTTTTTTCAATCCAGCGAAAGCCATTTTAGTTCCCTTAATCCATTTTGCTGGTCTTATTAGGTAACCATTTAATTCTTCAAAGGTCCAATTCTTTCCATATTCTGTAAGTGCTTTAGAATATTTATAATTGGAGACAACACCAACTTGTCTGTTCACTACATTGTAAAGTGCAGGACCAATATTATTTTTCCCACCTTTGACAATCGAGTGACATGCAGCACATTTTTTAAAAACTTTTTCTCCATGAGCAAGATCTGCCATCGCCATTAAGGCTGCAATATCAACTTTTTCTTTTACTGTATCTGATTTAGTTTCTGTGCTAGCCGTTACTGCTTGTTCCACCTCTACGACATAACCTGGAGTTTTAGGTTTTTCTACGTAAAAAATAGCATCGGAAAGTTTTCCAATGCCAATAATGATTAGAGCAACCAATAAAACAGCAGCGATTATCTTGTTTAGTTCAAATGAATCCATTTAATTAAAATATTTTGAACATATAACACTATAAATTTAAAATTGCTCATATATTTTGATGTACAATTTTGCCTCTGTTTATATTGTGCTCATAGTTAAAAAAAATAATGAAAACTTTGGTAATAATTCCCTCTAGATTGTCTGCCGAGAGATTGCCGGGTAAGCCCTTGATGAAAATCAAAGGATTGTCAATCATTTCGCATGTTTTTAAAAAAGCAGAGGAAGCAAATATTGGAGAGGTAATAGTTGCGGCAGAGGACCAAGAGATAGTCGACGATGTTAAACAAAATGGTGGACAAGCAATTTTAACAAAAAATGAGCATAAAACAGGAACAGATAGGATTTATGAGGCGTTTCAAAAAATCAATTCCGTGGATATTGATTTAGTAATGAATCTTCAAGGTGATGAACCTTTAATGAATATAGATGATATTAGAAACTTAAATAAAAAGATGATTGAAAGTTCTTCAAACTTAGGAACTTTAGCTTCTACAATTCAGGATAAAGTTCAATTAGAAAATCCAAATGTAGTAAAGGTTTTGACCAAAGAAAATCTAAATCAAACAAATTTTCCGGAGGCATTAAATTTTAAGAGAAATATTACTGAAGAAAAAGAGAACATTTATCATCATCTGGGTATATATTCATATAATAAAGAAACTCTTGAGAAATTTGTTTCTTTAAAACAATCTACTAGTGAGATTAAAAATAAACTTGAGCAACTTAGGGCGTTAGATAATAACATAAAAATTAATGTTGCTTTTGCGAAGTTTGCCCCTATAGGTGTAGACACAATAGAGGATTTAGAGGCTGTTAAAAAAATCATGGAAAACAAATCTTAATGAAAAAAATTTATTTTCAAGGTACATTTGGAGCCTACTCACATCTTGCAGCATTATCAATTTTTAAAGATGCTGAAATTATTCCATGTAAAACTTTTGATGAATGTTTTTTGAAAGCCTCAAATGATGATAATTCAAAAATTATTATTCCAGAGTCAAATAGAATTACAGGCAATATCGGAATTGAATATTTAATCTTTAAATATAGACTTAATATCTATTCTGAATATTTTCAGAAAATAGAACATAATTTATTAGGTTTACCGGGCGCAAAAATTTCAGACATAAAGGATGTTTATTCTCATGGACAAGCACTTTCTCAATGTTCTAAATTCATAAAATCAAATAGCCTAATTGAGCATGTGAGGGCTGATACAGCTGGCTCTGCAGAAATGGTTTCAAAAACAAAAGATAAGACAAAAGCTGCAATAGCCTCGTCTTTGAGTGCTAAAACATATAATTTAGAAATAATTAAAAAAAATATTGAAAATGAAAAAGGCAATCTAACAAGATTCTTAATTATGGGAAAAAATATATCTCAACCAGAATTTGGAAATAAAAAATATATTACATCTTTTTTATTTAAGCTTAAAAGTAAACCTGCAGCTTTGTACCAATCTTTAGGTGGTTTCGCTATTAATGGTGTGAATTTAACAAAATTGCAAAGTTATCCAGAAAAAAATACGTTCGACTCTTTCTTTTTTTTGTGTGATCTTGATGGTCATATTGAGGATATAAAAGTTCAGAAATCCTTAGAGGAATTAGGATTACATTGCCAAGATTTTCACGTCTTAGGTGTTTTTGAGGCAGACAAAATAAGAGAAAAATAAAAATAATCTTTTCTTGTAGACTAGAAATTATACCTGCTATAATAGTTTTGGGGGCTAGGGCGTTTGCTTCATGAAACCGGTCAGGGAAGAAATTCAGCAGCCGAACTAAAAGTGGAACGGGTCTAGTCTCCTCATTTAATTATGAATAAAAATTCTAAAGTATTAGCTCTTAAGTACAGACCACAAAATTTTTTTGAATTGATAGGACAAGAAGTTATTGCTGAAACTATCATAAATTCAATTAGAGCAAACAAAGTGCCTAATGCATATCTTTTCACTGGTATTCGTGGTGTTGGTAAAACAACGATCGCTAGAATTGTAGCTAAATCTCTTAATTGTACAAATGGTATAGATAAAATATGTAAAGATGATTTATGCGATAACTGTGAGGCAATTACTAATTCCAGTCACATTGATGTCCTAGAGATGGATGCCGCTAGTAAAACAGGTGTCGATGATGTAAGGGACCTCATTGAATTCTCAAGATATGGTCCAAGCACATCAAAGTATAAAATATTTATAATTGATGAAGTGCACATGCTTAGTAAGCAGGCATTTAACGCTTTATTAAAAACTTTAGAAGAACCTCCTCAATATGAGAATGGTGGTGGTTTAAAATTTATTTTTGCTACTACAGAAATTAAAAAAATTCCAATTACTGTGGTTTCCAGATGTCAGAGATTTGACTTATCAAGAGTTAAATCAGGTGAATTGTTTGAATTTATAAAAAAAATTAAAGACAAAGAGAAGGGAAAAATATCAGATGATGCCTTGAGACTGATTGTAAAAATTTCTGAGGGGTCTGTTAGAGATGCATTATCTTTACTCGATAGAGCCTTATTAAGTTTGGATAAAGATAAAGAACTAGATTTAAATTCTGCTCAAAAAATTTTTGGATATTTTGATAAATCACAATTGATTGATTTATTTGAATTAATCTTAAGGGGAGAAGAAAAAAAAGCCGTAGAAATTTACAGAAAAATTTATGAGCAAGGGGTTGAGCCAAACGTATTTATAAATGATTTTTTAGAGCTGGTTTATTACTTTAAAAATATTAACTCATTAAATATGGAGAGTACGAATTTTACTTTGAATGATGAGGAGTTTTCAAAAATAAAAAGAATTACTAATGAAGTTAGCGATGAAACATTAATATTATTTTGGCAGTTTACTTTAAAAACGCTTGGGGAGTTAGAAATTGTTAACAATCAAAATTTATCAATTGAAATGTTTCTTATTAGATTAATATATTTAAAGTCCACAGCAAATAAAGAACACTCAACTTTGAATAAGAATAAAATTGATCAATTTAAAAAGCAAGATGATAAACACATCATAGTGAACGAAAAAAAGAATGAAACAATTAGTCAGGTTAAAAATATTTCACAAGAGCAAGAGGTAAAAATAGAAAATAATAATGGAATTAAAGCAGATGAAAAGTTAAATGTAAATTCATTCGACCAACTTTTAAAAATTTGTAATGAAAAAAAAGAAATTAAACTTAAGTATGAACTAGAAAAAAATGTAAATTTAGTTCATTTTGAAAACAATCGTATTGAAATATCTTTTAATGATAATCTAGATAAAAATTTTATTAAAGATTTATCTTTAAAACTCTTTGAATGGACTGGAGACAGATGGATTATCACATTAAGTAAATCAAAAGGTGAGTTATCAATAAAAGACAAGCAAAAAAATAAAATAATTAAAAATATCAATTCTGCTAAACAATCTAAATTATATAAAAATTTAATAGAAAAATTTCCTGATGCAGATTTAATCGACGTTAATCCAAAAGAAGAAAATGATTAGATGACAGATTTTTCTAAAATATTAGATAAGGCTAAAGAACTTGAGGCAAAAATGAGAGAAAGTCAGGAAAATATAAAAAAGATTAGAGTAGAAGGCATATCGGGAGCTAATTCAGTAAAAGTTATTTTGGATGGAGAGGGCATAATGCAAAAAATAGAAATCTCAGATGAAACATTAAAAGAAAATAAATCTGTTCTAGAGGATTTAATTACCGCTGCTCACAATAATGCAAAATCAAAATTGAGAGAAAAAACTAACGAAGAAATTTCTAAAACTGCTGGAGGATTTGGAGTCCCTGGCTTTAAGTGGCCACTATAAATATGCAAAATGTAAATGAGATAGATGAACTAATAAAAATAATATCAAAACTCCCTGGTCTTGGACCTAAATCTGCAAAGAGAATTGTTTTAAAATTAATCAATAATAAAGATGAACTTGTAAAACCTATGGCCAACATATTAGTTCAAATTTATAAAAATGTAACAAGATGTAATTCATGTGGATCTTTAAAATCTAATCTTCAAGACTGCGTTAATTGTGTAAATCCAAAAGGGAATTTCAAAAAGATTTGTGTAGTTGAGGATATTGCTGATCAGTGGTCGATAGAAAATTCAAATATATTTCAAGGATATTTTCATATTTTAGGGGGAACAATTTCGTCTTCAACACAAAGAAAAGAGGATTTATTAATTAATTCATTGGTTGAAAGAGTAAAAAGAGAAAATATTGAAGAAGTAATTTTAGCAACCAGTGCTACTGTTGAAGGACAAACAACAGCATTTTATATTCAAGAGAGTCTAAAAAAAACAAAAGCTAAAATTACGAGATTAGCACAAGGGTTACCTGTTGGTGGTGAAATAGAAGCTCTTGATGATGGAACATTATTCTCTGCTTTTAAAAACAGATCTGAAATCAATTCAAGCTAGTTTTTTTTTCTATTCTGTTTAAATGCAGAAGAGGCTCTGTATAACCTGATGGTTGATCTTTTCCTTTAAATATCAAGTCGCAAGCTGTTTTAAATGCTAAAGAATTTTCAAAATTATCTGACATTCTTATATAGTTCCTATCGTTCTCATTTTGTTTATCCACAACTTTTGCCATGGCTTTCATGATTTCCATAACTTGAATTTTTGTTGTAACCCCGTGATGTATCCAATTAGCAATATGTTGCGATGATATCCTCAATGTAGCTCTATCTTCCATAAGTCCAATATTATTTATATCAGGGACTTTTGAACAACCCACTCCTTGATCAATCCATCTGACAACATAACCTAGCAGTGTTTGTGCCGAGTTAGTAATTTCCTTATTGATTTCATCTACTGACCAATTAGGTCTATCAGCCACAGGAATAGTCAATAGATCATCTAATTTAGATTGTCCACGCTTCATAATCTTTTTTTGTTCATCAAAAATGTTTATTTGATGATAGTGAAGGGCATGTAATGATGCTGCAGTTGGTGAAGGAACCCAGGCACAATTTGCACCAGCTTTTAAATGACTAATTTTTTCATTTAACATTTCCTTCATTTTATCTGGCATTGCCCACATACCTTTACCTATTTGGGCCTTACCTGAAAAACCACATTTAAGACCAATATCAACATTATTATTTTCATAAGCAGAAATCCATTTGGATGATTTCATATCCCCCTTTTTAATCATTGGACCAGCCTCCATGGAGGTATGCATCTCATCACCAGTTCTATCTAAAAATCCAGTATTAATAAAAAAAACTCTATTTTTCAAAGTTCTTATGCACTCCTTTAAATTTGCAGAAGTTCTTCTTTCTTCATCCATAATACCTATTTTGCAAGTATACTTTGGTAAGCCAAGTAATTTCTCAACTTTTGAAAAAATTAAGTCGGTAAATGCTGTTTCATCTGGTCCATGCATTTTTGGTTTTACAATGTAGATTGATCCAGTTCTTGAATTTTTCTTTTTTTTAAAATCGTGTAATGCAGCCGTGGTTGTTATAAAAGCATCCATTATTCCCTCTGGTACTTCGCTACCATCATTTAAAATTATTGATGAATTGGTCATTAAGTGGCCTACATTTCTTATTAATAGCAAACTTCTTCCATGCAATTTAAGACCTTTTCCTTCTTTAGAAATGTAGCTTCTATCAGGATTAAGTTTTCTCTCTAATTTTTTTCCATTTTTTTCGAATTGTACTTTTAGATCCCCCCTCATTAGACCCAGCCAGTTTCTGTAACATGCTACTTTGTCTTCAGCATCAACTGCAGCAACACTATCTTCATTGTCACAAATTGTAGAAACCGCAGACTCTGCAATCACATCACTTATTCCGGCTATATCATGAGCAGCGCTAAATGCTTTTGGATTGATAATAATTTCAAAATGCAGATTATTATTTTTTAAGATTATTGCTGTTGGCTTATTTACATCACCTCTGTGACCTACAAATTTATTTTCATCTTTAAGTTTATACTCTTTATCTTCTTTAGAAATTATAAGATTTTTATCTTTTATTTTAAGTGCAGATATATTTTTCCAACTAGTCCCGTCAATTGGAATATATTTATCAAAAAATTCTCTGACATATTTTATTACTTCTTGTCCTCTATTTGGGTCGTATCTTTCACTCCCCCCTTCTTCTGACTCAATAATGTTTGTACCATACAAACTATCATATAAACTTACCCATCTAGCATTAGCTGCATTGAGAGTGTATCTAGCATTCATTATTGGAACGACTAGTTGTGGTCCGGCAATTTTAGCAATTTCATCATCTACATTACTGGTCTCTATTTTGAAATCTGGTCCTTCCTCCTTTAAATAACCGATTTCTTTTAAAAACTTTTTATATTGCTCAATTTCGACTCTATTACCTTTGTTATTTATATGCCAATCATCTATTTTTTTTTGTAAATTCTCTCTAATTTGGATTAGCTCTTTATTATGAGTTGTTAAATCATGTACAGCATTATCAAAACCTTCCCAAAATTTTTCAGAAGATATATCTAAATCTTTTAGTAACTCCTTATTTACAAATGACAGCAATTCTTCTGAAATTTTGAGATTGTTCACATTTTGATAATTTTTAAACATAAATAATTTCTAAAACCCCCATAAAACTAAGTCAAATAATTAATAGTAGCATTGACATTTTGTTGTCAATTTCCATAGTTAATATCATAGAATATGAAAAATTATCTAAACTTTGAAAGTGATATAAAGAATTTAGAGGATGAATTAGATAAACTTAAAGATCCATATAATCAAAGCGGACTCTCAGAAGTAGATACACAAAAAATTTCTCAGATACAAAACGAGCTAGATGAAAAATTAAAAATGGTATATGCAAACTTAGATCCTTGGCAAACTACAATGGTAGCTAGACATGAGGATAGGCCGAAGTCAAAGTTCTTTATAGATAATTTGTTTCAAGATTTCATCCCGTTATCAGGAGATCGTTTTTATGGCGAGGATCTTGCAGTACTATGTGGATTTGCAAAGTTTAACGGTTTATCAGTTTTAGTTATTGGACAGGAAAAAGGAGAGGATTTAGACACAAGAATCAAAAGAAATTTTGGCATGATGAGGCCAGAAGGTTACAGAAAGACTATTCGGTTAATGCAGCTGGCTGATAAATTTAATATACCAATCGTATCATTTATTGATACTCCGGGTGCTTATCCTGGTGTTGGTGCTGAGGAAAGAGGTCAGGCAGAAGCCATCGCAAAGTCAATAGAATGTTGTATGAAATTAAAAGTTCCAACGATTGCAATTGTTATTGGGGAAGGTGGCTCGGGGGGTGCAATTGCTCTTGCATCATCTAATAAAGTTTTAATGTTAGAAAATGCAATTTATTCAGTTATATCTCCTGAGGGATGTGCAACAATTTTATGGCGAGATCCAAAAAAAATGCTTGATGCAGCTAAAGCGATGAAGCTTTCAGCTAAAGATTTACTAGAACTTGAAATAATAGATGAAATTATACCAGAGCCATCTGGAGGTGCGCATAGAGACAAAGATTTGATACTAGAAAATGTTAGAAATGCTTTAAATAAAAATTTAGAAAATTTCAAACAAATGTCCCCAGAGGAAATATTTGATGGCAGAAAAAATAAATTTTTAAAAATAGGTAGAAGTAAAGGATTTATGAGTAATTTAAATGAATTAAGTTCGCTAAATTTAGAAAAAAGTAATTTTAATCACTTTTTAAAATCCAAAAAAATATTTGCTGCGGGTGTTGGACTTACAATTTTTATTATAGGATTGATTCTTTACTTCTTATAAAGCTCCACAGCATCGCTTATATTTCTTACCAGAACCACACGGGCAAGGATCGTTTCTACTTATTTTTTTATCAAATGCTTTTTTATAATTCTCTTTTTTTTCATCATTATCAGCATTTTTAGTTTGTGATTGAACTAAAGTTAGATTCATTAATATTGTTGTAAAATCTAGCTTCAATCTATTTAACAAACTTTCAAACAAGTGAAATGCTTCTTTTTTATATTCCACTAAAGGATCTCTTTGACCGTAAGATCTTAACCCGATAACTTGTCTAAGTTGTTCTAAATACTGAATGTGGGATTTCCAATTTATATCAATAGTTTGTAAAAAAATTCTTTTTTCTATATCTTGTGATTGATCTTTACCTAACAATTTTATTCTTTCCTCCCTGGTATCTTGAAATTTCTTATTTAATGAGTCCCTTAAGTCTTTATCACTACAATTTGTAAGTTCCTCTAGGTATGAATATATAAAATTCTTTCCTAAAATTGATTTAAGTTTATTTTCAAAATCAGTGCTTTTAGGATTGGACTTTTTCTTTATTTTAAGTCTAATCAATTCATCAATTATTTCGTTTAAAAAACTATTAGAATAATCAAAAATTGTGTCACTATTCATTGCATCTTCTCTTTGACTAAAGATTACATTTCTTTGGTCATTTAAAACGTTATCGAATTTAATTAATGTTTTTCTTATGTCAAAATTTCTAGCCTCTACCTTTTGCTGGGCTCTCTCTAAAGCTTTATTTATCCAAGGATGATCAATACTTTCTCCATCTTTAAGACCAAGTTTTTGTAATATATTATTCATTGAGTCTGATCCAAAAATTCTCATTAAATCATCTTCAAGACTTACATAAAAAATTGAATTTCCTTCATCACCTTGACGTCCCGATCTACCTCTTGCTTGATTGTCAACTCTTCGAGACTCCATTCTTTCAGTTCCAATTACAAATAATCCACCTAGTGATTTAATTTTTTCTTTATTCAACTTTAATTCTTCATCTGGAATTGAGCCTTTCTTTCCACCTAGCTGAATGTCTACTCCTCTACCAGAAATACTGGTAGTTATAATTACAGAATTTTCTTTGCCAGCGTTTGCGATTATTTCAGCTTCATTTTCATGATTTTTAGCATTAAGCACTTCGTGTTTAATACTCTCTTTGTTTAATAGATTTGAATATATTTCAGACTTATTAATACTAGAGGTAAAAACCAATAAAGGTTGACCTTTTTGATGGCACTCTTTTATCTTTCTAATTATAGCATCATTTTTTTCAGTCTCTGTTCTAAATATTTGGTCATTAAAATCATTTCTTATCATTTTTTTATTTGTTGGGATGACAACTACTGGAAGATTATATATTTCATAAAATTCTTGAGATTCTGTTACTGCAGTTCCAGTACAACCAGAAATCTTATCATATAATTTAAAATAATTTTGATAAGTAATTGAAGCTAAAGTTTGATTTTCAACTTTTATGGGAATTCTTTCTTTTGCTTCCAAGGCTTGATGAAGTCCATCACCAAATCTTCTTCCTTCAAGAATTCTACCGGTTAATTCATCTATAATTTTCAACTCATCATCTTTAATGATGTAATCTTTACCTTTTTGAAATAAATGATTTGCTCGTAAAGCTTGATTTACATGGTGAACCAAACTCAAGTTTTCAGGATCATAAAAGTTATCATTTTTTAAAATTCCTGCATTTGAAAAAATTTTTTCAATATTGTTTATTCCATCATTGGTTAGAAGTACATTTTTGTCCTTTTCATCAACCTCGTAGTCTTTTTCATTTAAAAATTTGATTAATTTATCTATAGCCAAATATTGAGTTGTTCTATCTTCTGCTGCTCCAGAAATAATTAGTGGTGTTCTGGCCTCATCAATTAGACAGGAGTCTATTTCGTCAACTATAGCAAAAAAGTGTTTTCGTTGTACCATTTCATTTTTTGAAAATTTCATATTATCTCGTAAATAATCGAAACCTAATTCACTATTAGTTGCATAAGTAATGTCACAATTATAATTTTGCTTCCTTTGAGAGTCGTCTTGATCATTGTTTATGTAACCAGATGTTAATCCTAAAAAGTTATAAATCTCGCCCATTTCTTGAGAGTCTCTTTTAGCAAGGTAATCATTTACAGTTACGATATGTACTCCTTTTTCATGAAGAGCATTAAGATATGCAGCAAGAGTAATAGTAAGCGTTTTTCCCTCACCAGTTTTCATTTCAGCAATTTTAGACTCTTGCAGGACTATTCCGCCTACTAATTGTACATCGAAATGTCTTTCTCCTCTTTTTCTTTTTGAGGCTTCCCTGACTAATGCAAAAGCCTCAGGCAATATCTGCTCAATTTTTTCTCCTTTTTTAATTTTTTCTTTAAATTCGATAGTTTTTTTTGGAAAGTCCTCATCTTTTAAATTTTTGATTTTTTCTTCTAACGAATTAATTTTGCTTACAATTTTAGCAATTCTATCAAGTTCTCTTTGATTATTGGATCTAATTAGTTTTGAGAAAAAGTTAAGTGGATTTAGCATCAGTTTTTGATTTATTATTTACTTATAACCATTTATATAATCATTAAATAATTATTTTAAATAGAATGGGTATTAATTTAACAAATTTTCTATCATCTAAATCAAAAAGCAAGAGATTAAACGAATTTCAAGATCTTGATCATATTGATGGTGTAGCGATTTCTACGATTAGTGCTGACTTATATAATAGTTCTCGAGATGATTTAGTCATGTTCTATTTTAGAGATGGAGTTAACTATGCGTCTGTTTATACCCAATCTAAAATTATTTCTGAAAATATAAAATGGAATTTAAATCAAAAAGCTAAAAAAATTTTTTCATTAATAGTGAACACAAGAAATGCTAATTGTTTTACTGGAAAACAAGGTTATAAAAGTCTTGAAAAAATTGCAGAAATTATCTCTCAAAAATTAACACAAAAACAGAAAGAGGATGAAGATCAACCAAAAAAAATTTATTCAAAGGAAATAATTTTTGGATGCACGGGAACTATTGGTGAGATTTTTCCAGAGGAAAAAATAATCAATAAAATTCCTGAACTAATTGAGAAAATAAAATATACACAAAATAAGTATATCTGGATGAAGTCCGCATTAGGGATAATGACTACCGACACTCAACCAAAAATGGCGATGGAAGAATGTTCAATTGGTGGAAGTGATATAAAGATATTTGGAGTTGCAAAAGGCTCAGGCATGGTTCAACCTGATATGGCTACAACCTTAGCATATATTTTTACTGATGCAGATTTACCAAATGATGTGCTTAAAAAACTTTTAAAGAAAAATATTTCTAATACTTTTAACGCTATCAGCTGTGATAGTGATACTAGCACTAATGATATGGTTTCAATTTTTTCGACAGGTAAATCAAAACATCCTAAAATTAAAAATGCTAATGATGAAAAAATTAAAAACTTTGATTTAGCTTTAAATAAGGTTTTATTAAATTTAGCTAAAAGAGTTGTAGCTGATGGTGAAGGTGCCTCAAAATTTATAACTGTTAATATTCAGGGGTGCAAAAATGAAGATGATGCAAAAAAAATAGCTTTCTCAATTGCAAATTCACCTTTAGTAAAAACAGCTATCTCAGGCGAAGATGCTAACTGGGGAAGAGTGGTAATGGCAATAGGAAAAGCAGGTGTACAAATTAAACATGAAAAATTGTCTATTAAATTTGGTGAGATAAGTGTTGTTTCTAATGGAAAGCTGAATTCTAATTATAATGAGGATGAAGTATCGGAATATATGAAAAGTGATAGCATTGTTATTAATGTTGATATTTCCTGCGGTTCCAAAGGTTTCAAAGTTTACACGATGGATTTGACAAAAAAATACATTGAGATTAATGGAGATTATCGAAGTTAGATTTATTCTATTGAAATTTATAGAACTATTACTAAATAATTATTATGATCAAATATAAGTTGATTTGCAAAAATTGTGATTTTTCATTTGATAGCTGGTTTGCTTCATCTAAAGAATATGAAAAACTCGAAAGTAAAAATTTTTTAAATTGTCATAAATGTAATTCTCAAAATGTTGAAAAAACTTTAATGGCTCCTCAATTAATAAATAGAAATAGTATCGATAATATTGAAAAAAAGAACACGAAATTAAATGAGATAAAAAACAAGATCAAAGAGTATCAAAAATTTATCAAAAGTAATTTTGATTATGTGGGTGAAAATTTTGCTTACGAAGCAAGATCATTACACTATAATAATGAAAATAAGAAAAAAGGTATTTATGGCACAGCTACAAAAAATGAAATTCAAGAACTTAAGGAAGAAGGAGTTGAAGCTGAAATGATACCATGGATTGAAGATAAGAGTAATTAAACTTTATTAAATTTTCCAATATAATTAATGGATTTATCTGAGCTTATCGACCATTTGTCTGTAATAATATTAAACTTCATTCCGTCTAGATTTTGTATTTGAAGATTATATTTTTTAGAAATTTTAATTAAGTCATTTGGATCTATAAATTTATCCCATTCGTGAGTCCCAATTGGTAGCCATCTTAAAATATACTCTGCACCTATAATTGCAAATAGATAAGATTTTAAAGTTTTGTTTATTGTTGCAACAAACATTATACCCTCTTTTTTTAATAGTGATGAACATGATTTCAAAAAAATATCAACGTCTTCAACATGTTCAATAATTTCCATATTCAAAATTACATCAAATTTTCTATCTATCTTTAAATTTTCTGGTGAGGCAGTTAGATAATTAATTTTTAAATTATTTTTTTTCGCATGAAGTTTTGCAACTTGTATATTTTTTTCTGATGCATCTATGCCAGTTACTTCTGCTCCTAATCTGCTCATAGGTTCTGATAGTAAACCACCACCACACCCAATATCTAATAATCTAATTTTTTGTAATGGCTTATCTGAATTTTCAAGCTTAAAACTATTGATTATTTTTTCCTTTATATATGAAATTCTAATAGGGTTAAATTTATGTAATGGTTTAAATTTACCAGTAGGATCCCACCATTCTTCTGCAATTCTAGAAAATTTCTCTATTTCTTTTTTATTTATTGTGCTAGTTTTCATTACAAGATTAACAATATATTGAAGATGTATTTAATCAATAAATTTTAATTAAAAATATTTATCATGGAAATTGTAGTATTAAAATTTGGTGGAACATCAGTTGGTACAATTGAAAAAATTAAAAAAGTTACTGATATTATCATTGAACATAAAAAGAAAAAAAACAAAGTAATAGTTGTTTCTTCAGCTATGAGTGGTGTGACAAATGATTTGATTAAAAAATCAAAACAGATTAGTAACAATTTCATTGATTCCGAATATGATGTTTTAGTATCATCAGGTGAGCAGGTCGCATGCTCCTTAATAGCCGGAAGATTAAACCACAAAGGTTTCAAATCAAGATCTTGGCTAGGGTGGCAAATACCGATTTTCACTGATGGTCCTTACACAAACTCAAGAATTCAACAAGTGAATAAAATTAAACTATTAAGATTTCTTAAAGAAGGAGGGATTCCTATTATTACCGGCTTTCAAGGGGTAAATATGAACGAGAGAGTAACTACGATAGGTAGAGGAGGTTCAGATGCAAGTGCAATTATGATAGCAAAATCCTTTAAAGCACAAAGATGTATTATTTATACAGATGTGGAAGGTGTATACACCACAGATCCAAATAAATTAAAAAATGCAAAAAAAATTAAAGTAATTTCTTATGAGGAAATGTTAGAAATGGCATCTTTGGGCGCTAAAGTTATGCAGCCTGTTTCAATTCAAGATGCAAGATTAAATAGAATTAATATTGAAGTAAAATCTTCATTTATAAAAAAACCTGGAACATTAATTACAAAAAGAACAAATTTAAATAATAATAGAATTATTACAGGAATTTCTTCAACACATAATGATGCAAAAGTTACTTTAGTTGGTGTAAAAGATAGACCAGGCGTGGCAGCATCAATTTTTAAACCACTATCAATCAATTCTATAAACGTTGATATGGTAGTACAAAATATTTCACCGAATGGAAAAGAAACTGATTTAACTTTTACGATTAAAGCCGAAGACCTCAACAAAACAAAAAAGATAATCCAAGATAACAAAAGTATAAAATTTAAAAAAATGTTGTTCCAAAAAGGAGTTTCTAAAATATCAATAATTGGTGTTGGGATGATAACAACTCCTGGTGTTACTTTTAGAATGTTTCAAGCTCTAGCAAATAAAAAAATTAATATCCAAGTTATATCAACATCTGAAATTAAAATTTCTGTTTTGATTAATAAAAAAGATGCTAAAAAAGCCTTAGCTACATTGCATAAAGAATTTAAACTACAAGAATAAAAAGATGAGCCTCAGACCTTTTAGGGATATTAAAAGACGAAAGACCAAAACTATCAATGTTGGTAATGTTAAAGTTGGAGGTGAAAATCCTATAACTATACAATCAATGACCAATACTTTAACATCAGATGTTAAAAGTACAATTAAACAAATTCAAGAAATACAATCTGAAGGAGCTGACATTGTAAGAGTTTCTTGCCCTGATGAGTCATCATCTAAAGCACTTAAAGAAATTACACAACACGTTGATATTCCAATAGTCGCTGACATACATTTCCATTACAAAAGAGCAATTGAAGCTGCAGAAAATGGAGCAAGTTGTTTAAGAATAAATCCCGGAAATATTGGAGATAAAAAAAAAATTATTGAAGTAATTAAATCTGCTAAAGATAATAATTGTTCAATCAGAGTAGGCGTTAATGCTGGTTCATTGGAAAAAGATATATTAGAAAGATTTAAAGAACCTTGTCCAGAGGCACTTGTAGAAAGTGCAATAAGAAATGTCAAAATTTTAGAAGATATGGATTTCTCAAATTTAAAAGTAAGTGTAAAATCGTCAGATGTTTTTTTATCTGTAGAAGCATATCGTCAGCTTTCCAAGAAAATAGATTATCCACTTCACTTAGGAATTACTGAAGCTGGTAGTTTTATATCCGGGAGTATTAAATCTTCAATTGGTTTAGGAATTCTCCTTAAAGAGGGTATTGGAGATACTATTAGAGTATCTCTCTCTGATGATCCAGTTAAAGAAGTTACAATTGGTAATGAGATATTAAAATCACTTAATCTTAGAAATAGAGGAGTAAAGATAATTTCTTGTCCGTCTTGTGCAAGACAGGGTTTTCAAGTAATTGATACAGTGAGGATTTTAGAGGAAAAATTATCACATATAAAAACTCCAATAACTCTCTCAATTATTGGATGTGTCGTAAATGGGCCAGGTGAAGCTGCGATGACAGATGTTGGAATTACAGGGGGCCAAAAAGGAAGCAATATGCTTTACCTATCTGGGGTTCAAATCGAAAAAGTTATGACAAATGATATCATAACTAAAGTGATCCACGAGGTTGAAAAGAAAGCGTCTGAATTAGAAAATAAGGAAAAATGATACCAGAAAAAACTATTGAAGAGCTTATTATTCGACATTCTTCATTAGAAAAAGATTTAGCTTCAGGAAAAATAGATAAAAAACTCTTTGCAGAAAAATCCAAAGAATACTCTGATTTAAATGAAATTGTCGAAAGTGCAAAAAAATATTCATCATATAAAAATGATAAAACCGAACTGGAAAAAATTCTAAATGATAAGAACTCTGATGAAGAATTAATTAAGATGGCTCAAGTTGAATTAACTGATTTAAATTCACAATTTAATAAAAATGAAAAAAAATTGAAATTATTTTTATTACCAAAAGATGAAGCTGATAAAAAAAATGCAATAATAGAAATAAGAGCTGGGACGGGTGGCCTAGAGGCAAGTTTATTTGCAAGTGATCTATTCAAAATGTATGAAAAAGTTTGTCACAAAAAAAAATGGTCATTAGAATTAATATCTATTTCTAGAAGTGATGCCGGTGGATTAAAAGAAGTTATTGCTTCTATAAAAGGTAATAATATTTATTCTACCTTAAAATATGAAAGCGGTGTACATAGAGTTCAAAGAGTTCCAGATACTGAAACTCAAGGTAGAGTACACACCTCAGCTGCCACAGTTGCTGTATTACCTGAAGCTGAAGAAGTTGATTTAAAGATCAATGAGGCTGATCTTAGAATTGACGTTTTTAGGGCTGGTGGTCCAGGTGGTCAATCTGTGAATACAACTGATAGTGCAGTAAGAATAACACATATTCCTACTGGTCTAAGTGTTTCACAACAAGATGAAAAATCTCAACATAAAAATAAAGCAAAAGGAATGAAAATACTTAGAGCGAGATTGTATGAGTTAGAGAGATCAAGAATTGATGAGGAGAGATCAGCAGATAGAAAAAGTAAAATTGGTACTGGAGATAGATCAGAAAGAATTAGAACTTATAATTTTCCTCAAGGAAGAGTAACAGATCATAGAATAAATTTGACATTACATAAATTAGAGGAATTTTTAGAGGGAGAAGCTTTTGATGAAATAATAGAATCTTTATCTTTGAAGGCACAAGAAGAAAGTTTAAGTAAACTATAATTTATGAATATTCAGACTGCTCTAAAAAAAGGACAATCAATTTTAAAAGGTAATAATATTTCATCTGCACAATTAGATAGTGAAATATTAATGTCAAAAGTTCTAGGTAAAGACAAAAAATTTTTAATTTTAAATTTAAATCAACTTATAACAAAAAAAAATTTTGATTATTTTAATTTTTTAATTCAAGAAAGAGCAAAGAATAAGCCGATAGCTTATTTAACAAAAAAAAAAGACTTCTGGAAATATGAATTTATAATTAATGAAAATGTATTAATACCTAGACCAGATACCGAAGTCTTAGTTGAACAAGTTTTAAAATTAACTAAAAATAAAAACCAATTAAAAATTTTAGATATAGGTATTGGGTCAGGATGCATTTTAATGTCAATTTTAAAAGAGAAAAAAGATTATTTAGGAACTGGTATAGACATAAGTAATAAATCATTAAAAATTAGCCAGATAAATAGTCATAAATTAGGAGTTAAAAACAGGTTAAAATTATACAAATCAAACATTGACAATTTCAATTATGGCAAATATGATTTAGTGGTATCAAATCCTCCATATATTAGAAAAAATTTTTTAAAATATTTGGATAAAGATATAAGTTTTGAGCCAAGACATGCGTTAGAAGGTGGCTTGGATGGATTATCAGAAATCAGAAAAGTAATTGATAAATCATCTGAACTGGTAAAAAAAAATGGCTATTTATTTTTAGAGATAGGTTTTGATCAAACAATTAAGATAAAGAAGATATTAAAGAACAAGGGTTTTTATATTAAAAAAGTTGTTAAAGATTTATCAAATCATGATCGCTGCATAATAAGTGTAAAATTTAGATAAACAATATGGTTACATTTAGAAATAATAACGGACGAAGAAGTAATTTTAGAAGAAATGATAGAAATTTTAAGTCTAGTGGTGAAAGAAATAAATTTAATAACAATTTTTCAAATTCTGAAAATTTTCAAAGAAAAGCTCCAGGTAGAAACAATCACAATGCGCCTAAACTAATTGAGAAATATAACAATTTAGCACGAGAAGCTTTATCGAGTGGTGATAAGATTTTATCAGAAAATTATTTTCAGCATGCAGACCACTTTACGAGAATTTTAAACGAAAAAGAAGTTCAGAAAAAGTTTAATTCTAAAAATAAAGTCCAACAAGAAATACATAATTTAGAGGAAAATAAAGAAAAAAATGTTGACGTAATATCTGAAAAAGATGACAACTTAAAAGATCAGCATTCAGAAATTAATTAGTTTAGACCAATAATTTTTTCTGATTTTAAAACATCTAATTTTATTCTTTTTGTCTCAAAAACTTTTCTCTCAGCTCCTCTTAAAACTTTACCAGAGGGCAGTTTAAGAGTTTGAGAATTAATTCTTTTTCCATTCACAATAACTTCATAATGAAGATGTGGTCCAGTTGATTTTCCAGTAGAACCAACGTATCCAATTGTTTGTCCTTGCTTTACTCTTGTTCCTTTTCTAATACCTTTGGCAAATTTTGACATATGTGCATAAACTGTTTGATAAGTAGAATTATGTTTAATCACTACGCAATTACCACCTCCTCCACACCAGCCAGCTTTTTTTATTACCCCATTCCCTGAGGCCATGATAGGTGTCCCCATAGGTGCAGCAAAGTCAGTTCCTCTATGCATTTTATTAAATCCATCTATAGGATGTTTTCTCATACCAAAAGATGATGAGAGTCTTGCACCATTAATTGGAGTTTTCATTAGAGCTTTTTGAACACTTTTTCCACTTTTATCATAGTGCCCCTCATTTTTTTTTGAGTCAAAGTAATATAAAGAGTTATCTTCCCCACTTAACTTAAGATTTGCATAAAGTATATTTCCAGTTTCAATTACATTTTTTTTATCATCTAAAAATATTTCATACATAATTTGAAAACTATCTTTTTTTCTAATGTCTCTTTGAAAATCAACTTGAAAACCATAAATCCTTGCAAATTCAATTATGATATTTACAGGAATTTTTTGATTTTTTGCTGATTTATATAAGCTTTCTAAAATGATACTTTCGTCATATACAACTTTTTTATTTAACTTAGTGACAACAATTTTTTGATCAAATTTACCAGTCTCTATTTCTCTAGTAAGATAAATCTTCTCTGTATTTGAAACCTGAAATATAAATTCCTTAATTTGGGAGTTTGTTTGATCTATTGTGAATTGTAATCTTTGATTTAAATTTAATTTATCCAGATTGATTTTATTTTTTAATTTTTTTTTAATTTCTGCTATTTCTGATTTTTCAACTGAATATTCTTCCAATATTTTATCAAAAGTTTCACCTACATTAACTTTATGTTCAATTTTCTTAAATCTTGGCTCCAGGTTGTCTAAAATCTGAGAGAATGATTTTTTAAAGTAAACATTATCTAATAAGTTTGAGTAATTTTTGAATATATTTTTTTTGTTATAATTGTAATAAGATGTGAATGTTACTGTTATTATTATTAATAACCCAAGTGCAAATATCTCTAGGTTTTTTTTTAACCTTACTTTTATTTTTTTAAGCATCTAAATTTATTGAAGCTTTTATTAGTTGTTTAGCTTTTTAGAAATATCAAAAAAAACCCTTTAAAATAAGGGGTTTTTATGGTTTTTTTTCCTCTTAAAAGCTTGATTTCCTTTAATTTTAGCCTATAAGCATCGAACTTCTCTATAAAATTATTGTATTACAATAAAATAAGTGAGGTTTATTGGGCCTTTTTTAGCTCAATTAGTTATTTAAAAAGTAAAAATTTAAGAAGAGAAGTGTGGACGGTTAAGGTTACCAAAATTTGTCGTACACACTTCAACATTATATAAATTTTATTCTTAGAATTTATATAGAAGCTAGTGTGCGCCGTTTTTAAACTTGAGAGTTTGATCATGGCTCAGAACGTACGCTGGCGGCACGCCTAACACATGCAAGTCGAACGAAGTAGCAATACTTAGTGGCAGACGGGTGAGTAACATGTGGGTATCTGCCCTTTGGCCTGGAATAACACGAGGAAACTTGTGCTAATACCGGATAAGTCTTTACAGAGAAAGCTTTATGCACCATTGGATGAGCCCGCACTTGATTAGTTTGTTGGTGGGGTAATGGCCTACCAAGACTTTGATCAATAGCTGATTTGAGAGGATGATCAGCCACATTGGGACTGAGACACGGCCCAAACTCCTACGGGAGGCAGCAGTGGGGAATCTTGCACAATGGAGGAAACTCTGATGCAGCGATGCCGCGTGAGTGAAGAAGGCCCTTGGGTTGTAAAGCTCTTTCGTCGGGGAAGAAAATGACTGTACCCGAATAAGAAGGTCCGGCTAACTTCGTGCCAGCAGCCGCGGTAATACGAAGGGACCTAGCGTAGTTCGGAATTACTGGGCTTAAAGAGTTCGTAGGTGGTTGAAAAAGTTGGTGGTGAAATCCCAGAGCTTAACTCTGGAACTGCCATCAAAACTTTTCAGCTAGAGTTTGATAGAGGAAAGCAGAATTTCTAGTGTAGAGGTGAAATTCGTAGATATTAGAAAGAATACCAATTGCGAAGGCAGCTTTCTGGATCATTACTGACACTGAGGAACGAAAGCATGGGTAGCGAAGAGGATTAGATACCCTCGTAGTCCATGCCGTAAACGATGTGTGTTAGACGTTGGAAATTTATTTTCAGTGTCGCAGCGAAAGCGATAAACACACCGCCTGGGGAGTACGACCGCAAGGTTAAAACTCAAATGAATTGACGGGGACCCGCACAAGTAGTGGAGCATGTGGTTTAATTCGAAGATACGCGCAGAACCTTACCAACACTTGACATGTTCGTCGCGACTTTAAGAGATTAAAGTTTTCGGTTCGGCCGGACGAAACACAGGTGCTGCATGGCTGTCGTCAGCTCGTGTCGTGAGATGTTGGGTTAAGTCCCGCAACGAGCGCAACCCTCACTTTTAGTTGCCATCATTAAGTTGGGCACTCTGAAAGAACTGCCAGTGATAAGCTGGAGGAAGGTGGGGATGACGTCAAGTCCTCATGGCCCTTACGTGTTGGGCTACACACGTGCTACAATGGTATCTACAACAGGAAGCGAAACAGCGATGTTAAGCAAATCCTTAAAAGATACCTCAGTTCGGATTGCACTCTGCAACTCGAGTGCATGAAGCTGGAATTACTAGTAATCGTGGATCAGCGTGCCACGGTGAATGCGTTCCCGGGTCTTGTACACACCGCCCGTCACACCATGGGAGTTGGTTCTACCTTAAGGCAAGGTTTAATACCCTTGACCACGGTATAGTCAGCGACTGGGGTGAAGTCGTAACAAGGTAGCCGTAGGGGAACCTGCGGCTGGATTACCTCCTTTCTAAGGATGAATAAAAGTAAATTTTTATTCTAAATAATATACATAGGTTAATGTTGACCGTCCTCATTTCTCTTCTTAATTAGTGTTTCTCTTGCATGGGGGCCGGTAGCTCAGTTGGTTAGAGCACACCCTTGATAAGGGTGGGGTCGAAAGTTCGAGTCTTTCTCGGCCCACCAATTTAAGATTAAGGGGGATTAGCTCAGCTGGGAGAGCGCCTGATTTGCATTCAGGAGGTCAGCGGTTCGATCCCGCTATCCTCCACCAAACACTTAGTTATAAAAAATTGTGAATATAATTATTAATATCAATATCTATATCCGAACATTAGAAATGTTATTAGCTAATGTTCAAAATAAAAATTTGATTCAACACAGAATTTTTTTCTGTGCATAAATCAAGCGTTTAAGGGCGTGTGGCGGATGCCTTGGCACTGAAAGCCGAAGAAGGACGTGATATACTGCGATAAGTTTCGGGGAGCTGTATGTAAGTTTTGATCCGAAAATTTCCGAATGGGGAAACCCACCACTTTATGTGGTACTTTAAATTGAATACATAAGTTTAAAGAGATAACCTGGAGAACTGAAACATCTAAGTAACCAGAGGAAAAGAAATCAATTGAGATTCCGTTAGTAGTGGCGAGCGAAACCGGATTAGGCCAGCAGTTTTAATAAAAAAATTTGAATAGTTTGGAAAAGCTAACCATAGAGGGTGATAGTCCCGTAAAAGTAATGTTTATTAAAATTCATGAGTAAAGCGGGACACGTGAAATCCTGCTCGAATATAGGGGGACCACCCTCTAAGCCTAAATACTCTTCAGTGACCGATAGTGAACTAGTACCGTGAGGGAAAGGTGAAAAGAACCCCTATTAGGGGAGTGAAATAGAACCTGAAACCGCATGCCTACAATCAGTCGAAGCTCTTTTTAGAGTGACGGCGTACCTTTTGTATAATGGGTCAGTGACTTAATTTATTTAGCAAGCTTAAGCCATCTAGGTGTAGGCGCAGCGAAAGCAAGTCTTAATAGGGCGAATAGTTAAATGAATTAGACCCGAAAACGAATGAGCTTACCATGAGCAGGTTGAAAGCAAGGTAACACTTGCCGGAGGACCGAACCAGTTGACGTTGAAAAGTCTTTGGATGACTTGTGGTAAGGGGTGAAAGGCCAACCAAATTCGTAGATAGCTGGTTTTCCGCGAAAACTATTTAGGTAGTGCGTTGAGTAAATAGATGTTTAGAGGTAGAGCACTAAATGGGCTAGGGGGAAGAGATTCTTACCAAACCTAATAAAACTCCGAATGCTAAACATTGTTCCTCAGCAGACAGACTGTGGGTGCTAAGGTCCATGGTCGAGAGGGAAAGAGCCCAGACCACCAGATAAGGTCCCAAAATTATGATTAAGTGTGAAAGGATGTGGAAATTCCTTAACAGCCGGGAGGTTGGCTTAGAAGCAGCCATCCTTTAAAGATAGCGTAACAGCTCACCGGTCTAATAGAGTTTCTGCGCCGAAGATGTAACGGGGCTAAAATCATATACCGAATCTGTGGATTTATAATTTTTTCGAAAATTATAACTGGTAGCGGAACGTTCTGTAAGCCTGTGAAGGGATACCTGTGAAG
>NZ_JBNGZH010000014.1:0-10193 GCF_052049775.1 Candidatus Pelagibacter sp.
ACAAAACTTCTATCAATAAATGTCAAAAAGGTTAAAAAACCTAGAAATAGTGTGATACTAGATAGAATAATAATGATTATATTTTTTTTCAAAAATTCTAACATAAATTAGAATTATAGCATTTAAACGAATGAACAACTATTTTGTAATATTAGCTGCTGGAAAAAGTAAGAGATTTAATAAAAAAATACCCAAGCAATTCTTTAATTACCGAAATAAAGAAATAATTGATCATTCCATAGAAAAATCCCTCAATTCAAAGCTATTTAAGAAAATTTTAATTGTTTCAAATAATCTTAAACATTTAAAAAAAAAAAAGTATCCTAAATCAATAAGTGTTATTAGAGGGGGAAAGGAAAGATCAGACTCCTCTTTTAAAGCTTTAAATTTTCTAAAAAGATATAAGCCAAAAAATGTATTTATACATGATGCTGCTAGGCCCAATTTTTCAATTAGATTACTAAAAAATATTGCTAAAAATTTGAAAAATAACAAAGCCGTAGTTCCATTTATCAGTTCAAAAGACACAATAAAATATAAAACTCAAAATCAAATATTCAATCTAAACAGAAATAATTTATTATTAACACAGACCCCTCAAGCATTTAGATTTAAAGAGCTTTATAAAATTACAAAAAATCAAAAAAATAAAGTCACTGATGAAGCAACGTTATTTATAAATAATGATTTTAAAATCAAATTTATACCAGGTGAAAAAGTAAATAATAAGATTACATATATTGATGATATAAAAACTCCCAAGACTTTTTATGGTATAGGTTTTGATATCCACAAGTTAGTAAAAAACAAAAAACTTTATCTTGGAGGTGTAAAAATTCCTTTTCATTCAGGTCTTGAAGGTCATTCCGATGGAGATGTAATTTTACATGCAATTATTGATTCTATTTTAGGAGCTATTAAAAAAAAAGATATTGGAACTTATTTTCCAAACACAAAAAAATTTAAAAATATCAGATCTCCAAAAATGCTAAAACCAATCATGATTAATTTGAACAAATCTAATTTTTTTATAAACAATTTGGATATAAACTTAATTTGTCAAAAACCAAGAGTTTCAAAATATAGATACAAAATAATTAAATCAGTCTCAAAATTAACCGGTATTAATGAAAACCAAATAAATTTAAAGGGTAAAACTGTGGAAAAATTAGGTTTAATTGGAAAAGAAAAGGCTATCGCTTGTGAAACCATAATTTCAATCACAAAATATGATTAAAACTTTTAATTCATTATTAGCTACAATGTTTGGGCTAGGAAAAATTAAGATTATTCCTGGAACTTTCGGATCCTTAGCTACAACTATTTTTCTTTATTTTTTTTTTCATATATTAAAGTTATCACCAAATATAGTCTTAACAGGTTTGCTTATTATTTTTATTTATTCATTCATAGCAGTAGCATCCCATATAAAGGAGAAAGAAAATAAAGATCCAAAAGAGGTCATTATCGACGAATTTATAGGTCAATCTATACCAATTTATCTCTACGAAATTTCCCATGGAACACAAAAAACATCTGATGAAGCTATAATTTTTTATGGAATTTGCTTTGTACTTTTTAGATTTTTTGACATTCTAAAACCATTTCCAGTAAATTATTTTGACAAAAATTACAAAAATAGTTTCGGTGTAATAATGGACGATGTTTGTGCAGGATTATATGTTGTTCTATCATTAATTTGTTTTATGTTATTAAGCAGTTATTTAATTTAATGAAAAATTTAGTCAGGCTTTTAACCAAAAAAAAATTAAAACTTTCTGTTGCTGAGTCTTGTACTGGAGGATTATTGGCTGGTTCAATTACTTCAATAAGTGGTGCCTCAAAAGTATTCGATTTAGGACTAGTCACCTACTCTAACCAAGCTAAAATTAGAATTCTTAAAGTGAATAAAAATATTATTAAAAATTATGGTGCAGTTAGCCACCAATGTTGTTTGGCAATGGTAAATAACTTATCTAAAGTATCAAAAGCCAATATTAACGTTTCTATAACTGGTATCGCTGGCCCCAAAGGTGGCACCAAACAAAAGCCTGTCGGTTTAGTCTATATCGGTATTAAAAAAGGTAAAAAAGTGCAGATTAATAGGTGTTTATTCAAAAGTAAAAAAAGATCTTCAATTCAAAAAGCCACTGTTAAAAGAGCTTTAGATTTAGTTCTTAGAATTTCCAAATAATTCTTCAGCTCTTTTTTGAAAGGCATCAGCTATTTTTTCTAAACCAAATTGAAAAGAGACTACCATTAAAGAATTTAAAAATTTATTCTTTATTTCAAAATCAATATCAAAGGTAACTTCAGTAATACCATTATTTTTATCACTAAACGTCCAATTATTTGTTAAATGATTTAATGGTCCTTCTATGTTTTTAACATAAATTGAATCAGTTTTTTTATTAAAGGCTACATCACTTTTGTATGTATCTTTAAATGGTCCTTTACCGATGGTTAAATCAGCAATAATTTTTTGTAAATCACCATCTTTTTTGTTTTCATATATTTTCGCATCAAAACAAAATGGAACAAATTCAGGGTATTTTTCTATATCTAAAACAAGTTCAATTAAGTCTTTTTTTTCACATTCAATTAATCGCTTAACTGAAGCTTTTGGCATTAATGATTGTTTATCCGATTTTGTTGTAGTTTAGCAAAATCTTCATCTGCATGATAAGAAGATCTTGTTAATGGCGATGAAGAAACTAATAAAAAACCTTTAGATTTCGCAATACTTCCTAATTCATCAAATTCCTCTGGTGTGTAGTATCTATCAAGAGGATGATGTCTAACAGATGGTTGTAAGTATTGACCAATAGTTAAAAAATCTACATCAGCAGCTTTTAAATCATCCATTACCTGTAAAATTTCATCTTTTTTTTCACCTAAACCAACCATTATTCCTGATTTTGTAAAAATTTTCTTATTTATCATTTTAGCATTTTTCAAAAGTTCTAAAGATGCAAAATATCTAGAACCGGGTCTTACTTTTAGATAAAGACTAGGAACAGTTTCAATATTGTGATTAAAAACATCTGGATTCGCCTCTAAAACTTTTTTATAAGCATCACCCTTTCTTAAAAAATCAGGAGTTAAAACTTCAATTGTAGTATTTGGATTTGTTTTTCGTGTTTGGTTAATAACTTCAAAAAAATGATTTGAACCACCATCATCTAAATCATCTCGATCAACTGATGTTATTACAACATGTTTTAAATTTAATTTTTTTACAGCTTGAGAAATTTTTATTGGTTCAAGATTGTCTAGTTTTCCTGGCTTACCAGTTTTTACGTCACAAAAAGCACACGCTCTTGTACATGTATCACCCATAATCATAAACGTAGCATGTCTTTTACTCCAACATTCCGTAATATTTGGACAATTAGCTTCCTGACAAACTGTTACAAGATTATTTTTATTTACAATTGTTTTTGTTAAAAAAAATTCTTTGCTATTTGCTAATTTTGATCTTATCCAATCTGGTTTTTTTTTAATTGGATTTATCGGTTTGTTCTGCTTTTCCGGGTGTCTAATTTTCATTTTTTTTAATTATATAAATTTTTTCATTTTTTTTACCAAATATGAACCTTTCTCTAATCAAAGATTCTATATAATCAAGATCTAGATTGTCACTTAACAATGAATTCTTAAATTCCAAGTCACTTATTTGGTTAATTATTAAAGATTCTTGTTGTTTTAAGTTTTTTAAAATCTCTTTTTTTTCAAAATATGAAATTAACCCTCTTTGACCAGATAAAAGATTAAAAAAGAAATAAAGAATCAAAAAAGTAGAAACTAATAAAAGGTAATTTTTTTTTAATCTTTGAAGCATTAATGAATCTTATTCATTCTAGCTTTTTTTCCAAGTTCTTCTTCTATACGAATTAATTGATTATATTTAGCGACTCTTTCAGATCTAGCTAAAGATCCTGTTTTTATTTGATTGGAGTTGGTACCTACCGCTAAATCGGCAATAAATGTATCTTCACTATCTCCTGATCGATGTGAAATAATAGTATTAAACCCTATAATTTGAGCAAATTTTATGACATCAAGTGTTTCGGTAACTGTACCAATTTGATTTAGTTTTATCAAAATTGAGTTTGATGAAACATTTAGAAATCCCTTTTTTAATCTTTCCAAATTTGTAACATAAAGATCATCACCTACTATCTGCACTTTTTTAGTAGATCTCATAAATTTACTCCACGACGTCCAATCATTTTCAGAAAATGGATCTTCAATCGATTTAATTTTATATTTATCAATCATTTTTTTGTACTCTGAAATTGTTTTATCAACAGAAACATATTTTTTTGAGTGAATAGAATATTTACCTTTTTTAAATAATTCATTAGCTGCAACATCCAAACAAATTGAAACGTCTTTTCCATTTCTAAATCCTGATTTTTTGATTGATAAAACAATCAAATCTAAGGCCTGATTGTTACTATTAATCATCGGTGCAAATCCACCTTCATCACCAACCGATGTGGCTAAACCTTTTGCTTTAATTAATTTACTTAAGTTTTTTATTACTAGATAACATATTCTCATTGCTTCAGAAAAAGATTTTGCTTTATCTGGTCTAATCATAAATTCTTGAATTCTAAGACCATTATTCGCGTGTGCTCCACCATTAATAATGTTCATTAATGGATAAGGTAATTGAAAATTTTTTGTTGCATAAAAAGATTTATAAAGAGGAATTCTTTTTACTTTTGCTGATAACTTTTTTGCAGCCATCGATACCGCTAATATTGCGTTAGCTCCTAGTTTTGTTTTTTGTTTAGTGCCATCTAAATTAATAAGTATTTCATCTATTCTTTCTTGATTATGTACGTTTTTATTTCTCAGAGCTCTTGATATTTTGGAATTAATTAAATTAATTGCAGAGAAAACACTTTTGCCTAAATATCTTTTATTATTGGTATCTCTTTTTTCATAAGCTTCATAAGTACCTGTAGAAGCTCCTGAGGGACAAATTGCTTTTGCACTTTTGTTTTTTACATGAACCTCTGCTTCAATAGTTGGATTTCCTCTACTATCAAAAACTTGTCTTGCTTTAACTTTAAGAATTTTACTCACTTAATTTTTAATAAGATTATCTATATCACTTAATTGTTTTAGAAGATCTTCTAATTTATCTAATGGCACCATGTTAGGTCCATCAGATGGAGCATTATCTGGATCTTGATGGGTTTCAATAAAAACTCCTGCAACTCCAACTGCAACTGCAGCTCTTGCTAAATATTCAACAAATTCTCTTTGACCACCACTTTTTTCTCCAAGACCACCTGGTTGTTGCACTGAGTGTGTTGCGTCAAAAATTACTGGATAACCATTCTTAGCCATTATTGGTAACGACCTCATGTCGGAAACTAAAGTGTTGTATCCAAAACTTGCACCTCTTTCAGTTACTAATATTTTGTCATTTCCAGATTCTGAAATTTTCTTTGTTACATTAACCATATCCCATGGTGCAAGAAATTGACCTTTTTTTACATTAATAATTTTATTTGTTTTAGCCGCAGCAATTAACAAATCTGTTTGTCTACATAAAAAAGCTGGGATTTGTAAAACATCAACATGTTTTGAAACGATTGAACATTGCTCAGCATTATGAATGTCTGTTAGAATAGGGACATTTAATTCTTTTTTAATTTTATCAAACACAGGTAAAGAAGCTTCTAATCCAGCTCCCCTTTTGCCTTTTAAGCTTGTTCTGTTCGCTTTATCAAATGAAGTTTTGTAAATAAATCCAAGACCAAATTTTGAAGTAATTTCCTTAATTTTTCCTGCCATATCCATTGCATGTTGTTCACTTTCAAGCTGGCAAGGTCCAGAAATTATACAAATCTTATCATTGTTCGAAATGTCTATTTTTCCACAATTTACTTTAATGCTATTCATTTATGATTTTTTGATGCTTTGATAAAAGATGAGAATAAAGGATGTGGAGCAAAAGGTCTAGATTTAAATTCTGGATGAAACTGTACGCCAATAAACCAGGGATGATTTTTTAACTCAATAATCTCAGGTAAAAAACCATCAGGTGATAAACCAGAAAAACTCATTCCTTTTTTTTCAAATTTGTCTTTTAGATTAATGTTAACTTCATATCTGTGTCGATGTCTTTCTTTGATAATTTTTTTTCCATAAATTTTTTTAATTTTAGAATTATTTTGTAATTTCGCATCATAAGAACCCAATCTCATTGTTCCACCTAGATTTTTATCTGTTCCTTTGATAGTTTTTCCATCTTTAATCCACTCATTTATTAATCCAATTACAGGTATGCCATTTCTATCAAATTCACTCGAAGTTGCTTTTTTTAAATTTAATTGATTTCTAGCAAATTCTATAATTGCCATTTGCATTCCATAACATATCCCAAGAAAAGGAACTTTATTTTTTCTAGCATATTTTATTGACTCTATTTTTCCAGTTGTTCCTCGTTTACCAAAACCACCGGGTATTAATATACCTGAAATGTGTTTAAGTTTTGATTTAATCTCAGAAACTTTTAATTTTTCAGAGTCAATTCTTACTAAATTTACCTTTACATTATTTTGAATACCTCCATGAGTAAGAGCTTCATCTAAAGATTTATAAGCATCTTTTAACTCAACATATTTACCAATTATTGCAATATTCACCTGCTTTTTAGTTTGTAAAATAATTTTAGTTATTTTTTTCCAGGGTTTAAGGTTTGCAGGTTTTTTTGATTTAAGCTTAAAATAATTTAATACTTGAACATCAAGTTTTTCTCTAAAAAAACTTATTGGTGCTTCATAAATTGTTCTTACATCAACAGTTTCTATTACATTTTTAATATCTACGTTGCAGAAAAGTGAGATTTTTTTACGATGTTCTAATGGGATGGGTCTTTCTGATCTACATATTATAATGTCAGGTTGAACACCTATACTTCTCAATTCTTTAACAGAATGTTGAGTGGGTTTAGTTTTAATTTCATCTGAGGACTTTAAATAAGGTACTAAGGTAAGATGGATAAATAATGCATTTTTTTTTCCTATATCATTTGCAAATTGTCTTATGGCCTCAATAAATGGTAGACTCTCAATATCACCAACAATTCCACCAATTTCACAAATAACAAAATCTTCTTTCGAAGAGTCATTCTTTATAAACTCTTTTATTCTATCAGTTATATGTGGAATAACTTGAACTGTTTTTCCGAGATATTTTCCTTCACGTTCTTTTTTTAATACATCATTATAAATTTTACCTGTTGTAATGTTATCAGACTTCTTTGCAGATACTCCAGTAAATCTCTCATAATGCCCAAGATCCAAATCTGTTTCAGCACCATCATCAGTTACAAAAACCTCTCCATGTTGAAATGGGCTCATTGTTCCAGGATCTACATTTAAATAAGGATCTAATTTCCTTAATCTAACTTTATACCCTCTCGATTGAAGTAAATAAGCTAGAGATGCAGAAGAGAGACCTTTTCCTAAAGATGAAACCACGCCGCCCGTGACAAAAATAAATCGCGCCATGGAAGTATCTTATAGCGAATAAAAAAGAAAATTAAAAGTATTAATTATTATTTTCTGGAATAGCGGGAGTATCCTCTGCTTTTTCTTCAATAGTATCCAAAACAGATGATGTAGGTGTTAATTCTCCTCTAGATACAATTGTAAGTGCTAAACTACAAATAATAAATAAAGTGGCAACAACGGCTGTTGCTTTGGTCATAAAATTACCTGCTGATCTGGAAAACATAAAACTTTCCTGAGAAACTCCAATTCCTAAAGCACCACCCTCAGACTTTTGCATCAAAACTAGTAACACCAATATTAATCCGAATATGATGTTCAAAATTAACAATATATTTTCCATGAGGGGTTAATTATATGTTTTTTTAATTATATCAATAAATTTTTTAGGGTCTTGAGATGCCCCACCTATTAAGTAACCATCAATATAATTTATAGATTTCAATTTATTAATATTTTTTGGATTTACTGAGCCACCATAAAGAACTTTATAATTCTTTTTTTCTTTTTTAATAAAACTGATTGTCTTAAATAAATCATCAGATTTTGGTATAATTCCTGTGCCAATTGACCAAACTGGTTCATAAGCGATAATAATTTTTTTATTTTTTTTAATATTCTTTAAACCTGCTTTAATCTGTTTGTTTAAAACATTTTTGGTAATTTTTTTTCTTTTTTCTTTAAGAGTTTCGCCAATACAAAAAATTACCTTCAATCCAGACTTCAATGCACTTTTAATTTTTAGATTTATTTGTTTATCAGTTTCACCGGCTTGTCTATTTTCGGAGTGGCCAATAATGACATACTTAGCACCAATATTTTTTAACATTGAAGAATTGACTGAACCTGTAAAAGCACCATAAGCATCCTGTTCATGACAATTTTGGGCACCAACATCAATATTTGATCCTCTCAATTTTTTTGACATTTCTCCTATCAAGGTATTTGGTGGACAGTAAATTATTCTCAAAGATTTTCTTTTTTTAAATTTCTTAAAAAATTTGACGACTTTATTCAGTGAATTTAAGGAATTTAAAATACCAAACATTTTCCAATTTGCGATAAAGTACATATATTTATTTGTCATTAGACGTTTTTTAATTTATAGGTTTGCTTTTTATAGATCAATAAATTTATAGTAATGATTAGTAGTCTAAGAAATTTTGCAAAAACAAAACTTGCTGGTGTTTTTGTTGGTATAATTATCTTACCATTCGTTTTTTGGGGAATGGGAGGTATGTTTAGCAGTGGAAATACAAACAATGTAGTGAAGATTAATGAAAAAAGTATTTCTACTGAGGAATTTATTGATTACCTAAATAGTTCTGGAATTCCTGAAAAAACAATTAGAGAAAACTTAGACCAAAATATAATCGAGGAACTTCTTTCTGGTTTAGTTTCTACAACATTACTTGATTTAGAAATTAAAGATTTTGAGTTAAGTATTTCTGAACTTATTTTATTAAAGAAAATAAAAGAAAATAAAAATTTTCGAGATGAAAATGGTATTTTTCAAAGAATTAAATATGAAAAATTTTTACTAGAAAATAATTTGTCTGCACCAAGTTTTGAGCAAAGATTAAAAATGAGAGAATTGCAAAAAAATCTTTTTGATTATATCGGTGCAGGTACAACATCTCCACAATTTTTGATAAATAAACTTTATGAGGAAGAAAGTCAGAAACTTGAGATAGAATTTATTGATTTAAAGGATTTCTACGTAAAAAAAGAAAATATTACTGAGAAAGAATTAAATAAATTTATAATTGAAAATAAAGATCAATTAAAAGTAGAATATCTTGATTTCAGTTACTCCATAATAAATCCTAAAAATCTGATTGGAGTTGATGATTTTAATCAAACATTCTTTGATAAAATTGATCAAATAGAAATAGATATTTCAAATGAATTTGATTTTGCAACAATAGTATCTAATTTTGATTTAACATCAATTGACATCAAAGACTTTAAACTTTCAACAAATAGTAACGAAATTGAAAAAAAAATTTTTGAGCTAAGAAATAATAAGTTTGATATTTTTGAAATTGGTAATGATTATATTCTTTATCATGTCAAAAGCATTTCACAAAAGGAACCAGACTTGAATGATAACCAAATTAAGCAGGAAATACTTGAATTAGTTTTTCAAAAAAATAAATTTGACTACAACCAAAAATTGTTAAATGAAATAACTAATAAAAAATTTTATAATAATGATTTTTTAGAATTGGGAAAAGAAAAAATCCAAATGATAAAATTGAATTCTGTGCGAGATAATAAAAAATTTGATATTAATGCTGTTGAAGTCTTATATAGCTTACCTGAAAAATCATTTACCTTAATAAACGATGAAAATAACAATATTTATTTAGCTAAAGTCAAAAAATTTGAAAAACAAATCATCGATACAAATAAAGATGAATTTAAACAATATATTGCAAAACAAAATTCTAAAAACAAAAATTCATTATTAAAATCTTATGATACATTTTTAAACGACAAATATGATGTTTCTTTAAATCAACAGACTATTGAACGAGTTAAAAACTATTTTAAATGAAAATTAATCGAAGCTTCAAAGAATTCAAGTTTCGACACAGAAACAACGAAAATCAGATAATTTATACATCAAAAAAAGTAAAAACTGATGAAGAAATA
>NZ_JBNGZH010000015.1:0-7208 GCF_052049775.1 Candidatus Pelagibacter sp.
ATTAATGATGAAGTTAATTTTAATAAAGAAGATCTAAAATTAATTGATGCTAATGCACGAAAAATTATCTCTGAATTTAAAGATAATATTAAAGAAATAAACAACTTTACAAGGGAAAATTTAGAACCGATAGTTCAGGAACTAATAAAATCTAATAACACCAATTTTAAAGGTGTTGGTCAGCCCTTAAGAGTGGCTTTAACAGGGTCAAAATTTGGTCCTGGTATTTATGATATAATTATATCTCTGGGTAAAGAAGAGGTTAAAAAAAGATTATCCAACAAGACTATTTCTTAAGATTGTGGCTACTTCATTAGATGATGAAGAATTCGATCTAATTCCTTTTAAAGTTTGTTTGCATTGTTCTAATTGTTTTTTTCCAATCTCTGGATTTTTTAGAATATATAAAACAGAATTATAAATTTCTTTTGCATTACACTCACTTTGCAACAATTCAGGAATGACTTCTTTATTATTAATTATATTGATGATATTTGCAAATTTAACATTTACCAATAATTTAAATATCATAAAATTTATAAAATTTAATTTATAAATAATTATTGAAGGAACATTGGCGTTACAAACTTGAAGAGATATTGTTCCTGACTTACATACAGCAAAAATTGAATTTGATAATATTTCCCTTTTTATATTTTCATCCGAAATTACATCAATATTATTCAAATTTTTATCTTTAAGATACTCAACAATGTTATTTTTATTTTCTTCAGTAGCGTGAAAAATAAAATTGTAATTTAAATTTCTTTTGTTCATCATATTTATAAAATCAATTAATATTGGTAATAAAACATTTGTTTCAGATTTTCGACTACCTGGAAATAAAGAGATTATTTTTTTATTATTAGAAATAAAATTACTGATATCTGTTTTATCATTTTTATTATTTTCTATTAACGGATGACCTACAAAAGTATTATTTATATTCTCTTCATCAAAAAATTTTTTTTCAAAATCGAATAAGAGAAGAATATGATCAATAAATTTTTTAATCTTTTTTACCCTTCCTTTTCTCCAAATCCAAACTTGAGGGGCTACATAGTGAATTGTCTTAATTTGAGGATTAATTTTTTTTACCTTTTCTGCAACTCTTAAAGTAAAATCTGGACTATCAACACTAAACAAAATATCTGGATTAAATTTCAAGATTTCTTTAACAGTGTGATTAATTCTTTTATTAATCTTAAAAATATTTAACAAAACACTCGTGAAACCCAAATAAGTTATTTCTTTCAAATCAAAGATAGAATCTATGCCTATTTTTTTTAAATTTGACCCGCCTACAGATAAATATTCAATATCTGTATAATTTTTTTGAAGTTTAGAAATTGCTGTAGAAGCTAATTTATCTCCAGAAGGTTCTCCTGTAAGTACAAATATTTTTCTCATTTTATCAAAATAAAAATTTTATTTTTATTTGCAAATTCAATACTTTTAAATTTATCTAAAAAGATATTTTTTTTAGATTTAAGAACTATTCCTTTTAATCCATATTTTTTACAATCTTTTATAGTTTGAATCCCAATTGTTGGTAAATCCATTCTCAAATCTTGTTTTTTTTTAGGAAATTTGATTAAAATACCACCTGAATTTTTCTTTAATTTAGACATCATTTTTCTGGTGCCTCTATTGTCTTCTTTTGCTATCATCTTATTGTCTTTTACTATTAGTGCTTGAATATGATCATAACTATTTGTCTTGGCTAAATGTCTAATACCTCGATTGATTGATTTAATATCTGCCCTAGAAGGTTTAGAATTTGTATAGTTACCTTTTTTTGCAGTTAACTCAGAATTAAAATGGATTGAGCTTATAACTTTAATTTTTTCATTTTTAAGAATTTCTATTATGGCTTTTATTATAGCTGCATCACCTAGTTTGGCAGCTTTTATTATACTTGGCATATAATAAATACCTTTTAAATCTAATCTCAATGCGGAAAATTTTGGTTTAGCGATTTTCCCTGCAAAAAGAACTTTGTTGGATTTTTGCTTTTTAATTAAATCTATAATTTTTCCAAATTTTCCAATGCTTATTCTGTAAGAGTTTTTTTCTTTTGCAAATAAATTATTTTTAGAAAAATCAATTATAAAGTATTTCTTTTTTAATTTTTTTATCTTTTTGAGAACAACTTTTGGAAAATCTGTGTCACCTAAGAATAAGCCAATCATTTTATTTTGAAAAAGGTGTGCATATTGGTCTTTTTTTATCTTTCTCTAAAAATTCGATAACATCTTTTACAAGATTATTTTTTTTTAATTCAGATCTTAAATTCTTTAAATTATCTGTTAAATTTTCACTTTTGAAAATTTCTTTATATGCTTCACTTAAAACTAGTATTTCTTTATTAGTTACATTTTGTCTTCTTAAACCAATTAAATTTAACCCTTGAAGAATACTTCTATTACCATGAACCATAGCATAAGGAATTATATCTCTTACTACACCGCACATTCCACCTATCATTGCAAACTTACCTACTCTAGTAAATTGTTGCACAGCTGAGTTACCTCCGATTATTACATTTTGCTCTATATGTGCATGTCCACCGAGAGGAACATTATTTGCAAGTATTACATTGTCTTCAACTAAGCAATCATGTGCTATATGTGAAGAAACCATAAACAAACATCCATTACCAATTTTAGTAATACCACCCCCACCTTTGGTACCTGGATTTATTGTTACATATTCTCTAATTTTATTGTTATCTCCAATCTCTAATTTGGTATCCTCACCATTAAATTTTAGATCTTGAGGATCGTTTCCAATAGAGGCAAATGGATATATCTTATTTTTCTTCCCAATTTTAGTGTTTCCACTAATACTAACATGAGATTGGATAATAGTATTTTCTCCTATTTCAACATTTGGTCCAATTACTGAATAGGCACCTACTTCTACATTGGATGATATTTTTGATTTTGGATCAACGATAGCAGTTGTGTGAATCATCTATTATTTTTCAAAAATTCTCTAATACTTTTTGCTGGATAGCCCATAACTTTAGCGTTATCTGGCACATCCTTTATGACTCCACTTCCACCACCTATTTCCACGTTATTACCAACTTTAATGTGTCCAGAAATACCAGCTTGGCCTCCAATTTTTACGTTGTTTCCGATAATTGAACTTCCAGCGATTCCAACTTGTCCAGCTAAAATTGTATTTTCACCAATTTTTACATTATGAGCTATATGGATTTGGTTATCCAAAAAAGTATTCTTACCAATTTCTGTATTTGATAATGAACCACGATCAATTGTAGATCCACACCCAATTTCACAATTTTCATTTATTATAACAATACCTATATGCGGATACCGAATATTCTTATTATTATTAGGGAAGAAACCAAATCCTTTTTTTCCAATTACACAATTATCTAAAATGGTCACGTTATCTTTAATAATAGTATTTCTCAAAATTGTATTTGATCCGATTTTGCAATTATCACCAATTTGTACATTGCGTTCAACAATTGTATTATGTCCAATTAAGCAATCTTTACCAATTTTTACATTTTCTCCAACTAATACATTTTTTCCAGTTTTAACTATAGTTTTAAAATTAGTGTCATTAATATTAATTGCAGACTTATCGTATTCGTCTTCAATTGAATTTGGGTAAAATTTTTGAGTTACAAGTGAAGTAGAAATTAATACATTATCTACAACAATAGCAGTACAACTTTTTGGAAGATAATCTTTTAAATTTTGTGTTGTTAAACAATAAGAAGCTTTAGTTTTCTTAGCTATTTCATTATATTTTTTTGAATGAAAAAAAGTAATGCAATCTTTTTCAGCACTAAATAAATCCTTAATGTCTTTTACTATTTGATTTTTTTCTATTTTAAGTTCAATTTTTAAAATTCTTAAAATTTCCAAAATATTGAAAGGGCCACTTTTAGTAAAGAATGGATTAAACATAATTGCTTTTACCAAAGAAGGACTCGATATGTTATCAAAAATTATTGCTAATTATTTCTTATCTACAATTGTAGCGGACCATATTGCATCTGCCATTTTTTTATCATCTACAAATGCTTCACCTTTATATTTCCATACACGACCATGGGATCTAATAGCTTCTATTTTTAAAATTAATTTACAATCTGGTATAACAGGGTTTCTAAATCTTGCTTTTTCGACTCCCATTAGGAATACTAGTTTGTTTTCATATGTTGATTTATCTAAACCATGCGCTGTTAAAGCAGCTGCAGCTTGACCGAAAGACTCAACAATTAATACACCAGGCATAACTGGTTGTCCTGGGAAATGACCATCAACAAAAAAACTATCTTTTTTAACATTTACAACAGCTGATGCTGAAAATAATTTTTTAATATCATAAAGTTCATCAATTAATAACATTGGCTCACGATGAGGTAATAATTCAATTATTTGTTTTTTATTTAATGATGTGCTCATTTAATTTCAATATCAATTATTTTGATAATTTCTTGAGTAACATTTTTCTTTTTACTTGCTACGAAAATATTTTTTTTATCAAGTACCATATCAATTTTTTTTTCATTTACATATTTTTCAATTATTGGTGTTATCTTTTTAAAAAATTCTTCAAATTCAGCTTTCTTTTTTTGATTAAACTCATTTATGACTTTTTGTTTATCCTTATTAAAAATAGATATTTCTTTTCTAAATTCCGTTAATTTTTTCTTTAATTCTTCCTCAGAAATTATATTTTTTTGACTTTTTATTTCATTTTCAATTTTTTTAAGTTCCTTTTCTTTTTTTTCAAATTTTAATAATGCATCCTTTTTTGATTTATCAAGTCTGTTTAAAATTGTTTTACCAGCTTTTGTATTACTTACTAAACTATCTAAATCTAGATATACAATTTTATTCTCACTATATGCTGTTGGCAAAAAAATAAAGAGAACTAATAAAAAAATAATAAATCTTTTTATGTTATTCATTAAAAAGTTGTGCCTATATTAAATCTGAATGCTTCTTCAATATCAGTTGACTCCTTTGTAATTGGATGAGCAAATGAAAAAGTCAAAGGTCCAACCGGTGTTAACCAATCTAGTCCTAATCCAACTGAACTTCTAATACCGCTATTGTCAAGAGAGCTATCGTAGTCAACTCCCCAAATATTTGCTGCATCTGCAAACATCACAACATCTAAATTTTGAACATTTTGAAAAATAACAGGTAAAGTTGTAGTTGCATTTATGCTCGATACATAATTACCCCCAATAAAATCACTGCCATCTTTAGGTCCTACCTTGCCTGACTCAAAACCTCTCAATCTTCTTCCAGGCAAATATAATCTCTCTGATAGTTTAACATCATCACTGCTCAAAGAGTTTGCAGTTTTAAATAAAAGAGATAGTGATGATACATTATTTTCGTATAGCTCTTTAAAGATTTTATAATTATAAATATTCGTTAAAGTGTTTGTATCACTTATAATTGGTACATTTACATTGTAACTACTGAAAAAACCATCTGTTGTTTGATATTTTTGATTTCTTTTATCGTAAATAAAATCTAGTCCAATAAAACTATCAAAATAATTTCCATCTTGTTTTTTTTGCCTAGAGGATGCACTTGAGTCGACATCAATTTTTTCGATATTATTCTTTGTGGATAATCCTAATCTCAAATCATCTAAAAACTCAAATTTTGTCCCAATAGAGAAGCCTGTAACATTAGATTTGTAACCAGATGTTGCTAATCTATCTATTGAGGTGGCTTCAAGAGCTAAATCAAGGTTTTTATCAGAATTTTTATAATTTGGATTAGAAACTATAAATTTTCCTCTTATTCTCTCTTCTGAAACCATTAAATTACTATCAAGTTTCACTCCTCTACCTAAATAATTATTTTCTTTAATTCCAAAAGAAAAATTTGAACCATCTGTACCTGTTCCAATACCAGCAAAGATCTCACCTGTAGCTTTTTCAGTTACATTAATATTAATTATTTTTGTATTAAATTGATTTCCATCTAAAATTTCACCTTCGACTTTTTCAAAAAAATTCAAAGCTTTAATATTATTTAACGATTTTGCATAAAGAATTTGATTAAATGGATCACCTTCATCTATTTCAATTTGATTTCTTAAAACTGACTCTCTTGTAATATTGTTTCCAAAAATATTAATTCGTTCAATAAAGAACTTTTCGGTTTCTTCAATTTTAAAACTTATATTTATCTTATTTGAAATTATATTTTCATTTACATTAGCCTTAATAGACTCATATTGTTCATTAATAGTTATTACTTCAATCTTTTCAATAATATCCTCAATTCTATTAACAGAATATGGTTCATTTTCTAATCTTTCAAAAAATTTTTCAACTACTTCATAATGAGATTTAGAAAAATCATTTGGTATATCTAACGTTAGATCGCCAAAAAATACTTTTGTATTAGCGTCAATATTAAATATTAATTCAAAAGATTTATCATTAATCATTTTTGCAAATGATGAATTTATTTCGACATTATAAAAACCTTTATTTAAATAAAAATTTTTAAGCAATCTTTCATCATAACTTATCATAGACTCATTTAGATATTTTCTTCCAGATAAGAATTTCCAAGGCTTATATTCTTCACTTAAGATTACATTTTTTAATTTTTTATCCTTAAAAATTTTATCACCAATAAAAGAAATTTTTTTAATTTTAGCTTTTTCTCCGAGAGAGATGTTATAATTTAAATTAATTTTATTGTCCTCTAACTCATCAATTGAAATTTCAATTTTGGAGAAATAATAACCCAAATTTTTTAAAAAATTTTTTATTTTCTTTTTATCCTTTTCTAATAACACTTTATTAAAAGAAGATCTTGATTTTAGAATAGAGTTATTTTTTAATTCTTCTAAAATTTTGGATGATTTGACACCTTCATAACTTATATTTTGTATAATTGGATTTTCTTTTACTTTTATAGTTAAAGTTTCATTTAAAACTTTTACAGAAACTAAATCAAAGAAATTTGTATTATATAATCTTTTGAGAATATTGTTTAAATCTACCTCAGTTACATTGTCACTAATAGATACTCCACTAAACATTTCAATTGTCTGTGAGGAAATTCGGTTGTTTCCCTCTATATTTATCTTATTAATTACCTCTGCTCTTAATATTGAGGCAAATATAAGAAAAAAAATTAAAAATAAATTTAATTTACAAAATGATTTCAGCATATTCA
>NZ_JBNGZH010000016.1:0-39679 GCF_052049775.1 Candidatus Pelagibacter sp.
AATTTTTTATATGAAGATCTCAATTTAATAATTTACTTCGTTATAGTCTTAATTATCTTTTTTTTATTTTTTAGTTTTAATCAAAATTTTTTGAATTATTTTTTGTCAATATCAAGTAGTATGTCAAATATTGGTTTTACACTAAATAATTCAAATACAAATTTGACTTTCATTTATTTGATTTTGGTAATTATTGGAGGATCTTTTTTTTCCACAAGTTCAGGATTGAGATTTATGAAGATTTATTCTTTATTTATATATTCAGTTAATCAAATTTTATCATTCAGTAGGCCAAAAAATATATATAAGAATAAGTTATTTTTCTCTGAAGTTAATTTTGACTTTAATGAGATAAGTAAATATTTTTTATCAGTTCTCGTATTTATTTTATCACTTTTTATTTTAACTACATTGTTGACTTTGAGTGAATTTAGCTTTGAAAATTCGTTTAAGTTATCTATTTTAACATTAATGAATACTGTCAATTCAAGTTCATATGGTTTAAGTGATCTAACTTTTTATAACCTTTCATATTTTACCAAATATTGTCTTATTTTTTTCATGATTGTTGGACGAATTGAGTTATTAACAATTTTGCTTCTTGTTAAAAAATTTCTTTTTAAAAATTAATTAATTATTGTATATGTAGTATGATTTTGCGCCCTTAGCTCAGCTGGATAGAGCATCGGTTTTCTAAACCGAGGGTCGTAGGTTCGAATCCTTCAGGGCGCGCCATTACTAGCACATTTTTGGTTAAAATTTATCTTGACTAGATTTTCAATTAATTTGAAATAAGATTAAATTTCCCTTGAACACTTATTTTTATCATGCTTAAATTAAGAATATTCAAAAGTAATTTTGAATTATTTGTTAACAAATAAATAAACAATAGGAAGAAATATGTTTAAATACTTAAAACAATTAACTTCTTTAGTTGCTATGGTTGCTGTGTTGTTCACTTTTACAACAGAGTCTATGGCTGCTAAAAAATCTAAAACACTTAAAAACACTCAAAAAAAAGGGTTTGTAAGATGTGGAGTATCTCAAGGTCTTCCAGGATTTTCTAATGCTGATGCTGCAGGAAATTGGACTGGTGTTGACGTTGACGTATGTAGAGCGGTAGCTGCTGCAGTATTAGGTGATGCAAACAAAGTTAAGTTTACACCACTAAGTGCTAAAGAAAGATTTACTGCTTTAACTTCTGGTGAGATTGATATCTTATCAAGAAACACAACTTGGACTCTTTCTAGAGATGCTGATATCGGACTTACTTTCGTTGGAGTAAACTTCTACGATGGTCAAGGCTTCATGGTAAGAAAAAGCTCAGGTATCACTTCAACTAGCCAATTCAAAGATGGTATCTCAGCTTGTACAAACATTGGTACAACAACTGAGTTAAATATGAGAGACTTCTTTAATTCAAAAGGAATTTCTTATGAGCCAGTTGCATTTGAAAAAGCTGACGAAGTTGTTGCTGCTTACGATGCAGGTAGATGTGATACATATACTACTGATAAATCTGGTTTAGCTGCTCAAAGAACAAAAATGAAAAACCCTGATGAACACATTGTTCTACCAGAAACTATTTCTAAAGAACCTTTAGGACCAGTTGTTAGACAAGGTGATGCAGTTTGGGAAGATATCGTAAGATGGTCTTTGAACACTATGATCGAAGCTGAAGAATATGGTATTACTTCAGCAAATGCGGACATGATGAAAACTTCAGACAACCCAGCAATCAAAAGATTAGTTGGTGCTGAGGGTGAATTAGGTGCTGCTTTTGGTCTAGATAACGACTGGAGCTTAAGAATTATCAAGCAAGTTGGTAATTATGGTGAAAGTTATAAGAGAAATATAGCTGACACTGGAATTTTACCAGACAGAGGTCCAAACCAATTATGGACAAAAGGCGGAATACTTTACGTTCCACCTGCAAGATAATTGTAGTTTAAATTAATTAAAAAGGGCTAGATTTTTCTAGCCCTTTTTTTATAAACTCATATATTATCGGCAAAGTGAATTTTAAACTTAAAGATATAGTCCCACAATTAATTACAGTTTTAGCTGTAATTTTAGTTTTCGGTTTTTTTACTTATAACGCCCAAATCAATATGGAAAATAGAGGTATTGATTTTGGTTATGGTTTTCTATCTCAAGAATCTTCTTTTGACGTTCAGTTTTCATTAATTGAATATGATGGATCACACTCATATTTCAGAGCCTATTTAGTTGGGCTTTTAAATACAATTCTTGTTTCAGTCATTGGGATAATTATTGCAACAATCTTAGGAGTAATAGTTGGTATAGCAAGATTATCCCCTAATTATCTAATTAATAAATTTGCAGCTTTTTATGTTGAGTTTTTTAGAAATATTCCACTACTACTTCAAATCTTCTTTTGGTATTTTGCTGCATTACGTGCTTTGCCACTTCCACAAGATGCTGAAGCAATGTTTGGAGTTTTTTTTCTAACTATAAAAGGCTTGTATGTCCCAGCATTTATTTGGCAAAATTTTAATATTTTCTTTTATTCAATTATAGCCGCAATCATAGCTATCATTGTTATACGAGCGCATGCCAAAAAAGTTCAGGAAAATCAAGGTAAACAAATTCCAGTTTTTTTAATTTCTATAGGACTGATATTTATTCTTCCACTTTTAAGTTTTTTAATTGGTGGCGTAAGACTTTCTTTTGAAATTCCTGTTTTGAAACAATTGGCAACAACATCTTTTATTTATGAGGGTGGAGTTAGCTTACCTCCAGAATTGATAGCATTAACATTATCTTTATCTTTATATACAGCAACATTTATCGCAGAATGTGTCAGAGCAGGAATTCAAGGTGTTGGTAAAGGTCAAAAAGAGGCAGCAGCATCAATTGGACTTACTCCAAATCAAGTACTTAAATTAGTAATTATGCCTCAAGCACTGAGAATAATAATTCCACCAACAACAAACCAATACTTAAATTTAACTAAAAATTCATCTTTAGCAGCAGCGATAGCTTATCCAGATTTAGTATTAGTTTTTGCTGGAACAGCATTAATGCAAACAGGTAAGGCAATTGAGATAGTATCAATCACCATGTTTACTTATTTAACTTTGAGTATTTCAATCTCCATTTTAATGAACTGGTACAACAAGAAAATAGCTATTCAGGAGAAATAATGTCGAGTATTAATTTTTTAAAACCTGATAGAACTAATCTTAATACCTTTTTGTATCTTGGTTCTTTTTTATTTTTTATTAGTATTTTAGATGTTTTTCTAAACTCTTTTTTTAGATTAAATTTAACTGGTTTTTTACCCAATTTTTTAAGTTTCTTATTACCTTTATTACTTGGTTTTGTGGGTCTTTATTTCATTCGAATAGAGTATAGTGGAATTAAAAATTTAGACCTCTTAAACAAACATATTAATACAAATAATTTTAATGCTGTTTTATCATTATTAATAATATTCATAATCATTAAATCAATACCACCTATATTAAGCTGGTTTGTTATTGATGCTAGTTTTGCAGGAGATACAAAAGATGTTTGTACGGGTTCTGGTGCATGCTGGACATATATTAAGGTTTGGATAAGAAGATTTATGTATGGAATGTATCCAAATGCAGAACAATGGAGAATTAATCTATCATTTGTAGCTTTAGTATTACTCGGCTCTGTTGGATACTTTGCGACTGATAAATTTAAGAAATATTTAACACTTTATTATGTAGTTATTTATCCTTTAATTGCATTTTTGTTTATTTTCTTTTTTATTTCCGGTGGCCCTGTATTTTTTGACTTTTCTTATGGGATTATTGCTGCAATTTTATCTATCATCATTGGTTTTTTTATTCCAAGTAAATTTAAGTTTTATTACTTTTTAATAGTTCCTTTAGCGCTTTATATTATTTTGAAATATTTTCTTTTTTTTGAAGAATACATTGAGCTTGGAAAATTAGATGGTTTAAATTGGGTTGAAACAGGTGCATGGGGAGGTCTGTCGCTAACATTTATAATTTCTTTTTTCTGTCTTATATTCTGTTTTCCAATTGGAATGGCTTTTGCTCTCGGACGAAGATCAGAATTTCCATTAATTAGATATATATCAGTTGGTTTTATTGAATTCTGGAGAGGTGTTCCACTAATAACTGTTTTATTCATGTCTGCCGTAATGTTTCCAATGTTTTTACCAGAAGACTTTTTCATTGATAAATTAGTAAGAGCCATAATTGCAATTTCTTTATTTGAAGCTGCATATGTTGCGGAAGTTATAAGAGGTGGCTTACAAGCATTACCAAGAGGCCAATATGAAGCTGCGAAATCATTAGGTATGGGTTATTGGAAAATGCATATTTTCGTAATTTTACCGCAGGCTCTTAAATTAGTAATACCAGGAATAGCAAATACTTTCTTGGCATTAGTAAAAGACACTCCATTGATATTTGTTGTGGGATTATTAGAAATAGTTGGAATGTTAAATTTAGCTAAAACAAATCCGAAATGGTTAGGATTTGCTATGGAGGGGTATGTATTTGCTGCTATAATTTTCTGGATTATTTGTTATGCAATGAGTAAATATAGTTATAATCTAGAACAAAAATATAAAACCGATAGATAAAGATTTATGTCAGATAGTATTATCCAAATAAGTAATATGAATAAGTGGTTTGGAGATTTTCAAGTTTTAAAAGGAATAAATTTAGAAGTTAAACCAAAAGAAAAAATTGTTGTTTGTGGTCCATCTGGATCAGGAAAGTCTACATTAATTCGATGTATTAATAGATTAGAAGAGCATCAAGAAGGTAATATTGTCGTTGATGGAACTGAATTAACAGAGGATACAAAAAATATTGAACAAATTAGAGCTGAAGTTGGAATGGTATTTCAACAATTTAATTTATTTCCTCATTTATCTATTTTAGATAATTGCTCATTAGCTCCAATTTGGGTTAAAAAAATGCCCAAAAAAGAGGCAGAAGAATTAGCATTAAAACATCTAGAAAGAGTACAAATACTTGATCAAGCACAAAAATATCCAGGACAATTATCTGGGGGACAACAACAAAGAGCTGCAATAGCAAGAGCTTTATGTATGGAGCCAAAGATAATGCTTTTTGATGAACCTACATCAGCTTTAGATCCTGAAATGATTAAAGAAGTATTAGATGTTATGGTAAATTTAGCAAAACAAGGAATGACTATGATTGTAGTTACTCATGAAATGGGTTTTGCAAAAGAAGTTGCAGATCAAATGATATTTATGGATGAAGGAATGATAGTAGAGAAAGCTGATACCAAAGAATTTTTTGATAATCCAAAGAGCGATAGAACTAAACTTTTCCTCAGCCAGATACTATAGTTTAAGCTAATTTCAAGAAATATTTCTCAAATTATAGTTGAAGTAATGCTTGACACATTTCCCTTAATAAGGGTTTTTAGGCAAAAAAAATAAAAATTTATTGTTGCAGTAGGTATTAAAAACTAGTTGAATTAGTTTTTATAAAAATTAAGAGGGGTCTTAATGGAAGATAATTTTAATAAGCATTTAGGCAACAAGCTTAAGCTTAGAAGACTAGCACTAGGTTTAACTCAAACTAAAGTAGCAAAAGCAATTAACGTAACATTTCAACAAATCCAAAAATATGAAAAAGGCACTAATGGAGTAAGTTCAATTAGATTATTACAATTATCAAATTATCTTAAAGTGCCAATAAATTATTTTTTTGAGGATTTTTCAGAATATCTTATAAATTTAGAAAAATCACAAGAAGGGCATATGAATGTAAATTATAATTTTTTAGTGAAATTATATTCAGAGTTAAATGCTGATCAAAAGTTAAAGTTTAATAAATCATTACAGGTAGCAGGTAATATTTCGAAGGTCGTTTAATTTCTGGCTCCTCGGGCAGGACTCGAACCTGCGACCAATTGATTAACAGTCAACTGCTCTACCAACTGAGCTACCGAGGAATATTAAAATTTCAACTTACTTTTTTTTTTCACTAAAACAAGATTTTTTTTGGAGGCAACGCCCGGAATCGAACCGGGATACAAGGATTTGCAATCCTCTGCGTAACCATTCCGCCACGTTGCCATATGTTTTAGAAGATAGCTACACTGAGTTTTATATAAAATATTTGCAATTAGTCTATTAAATAACGTTCCAATTTGATTATTGTTAATTTAGATTATTAAATTATAAACTAATAACACCCATGATAAGCGATAAATATATACATTCAAAAGTTGAAGATAAAATTTATGGTTATTGGGAGAAAAATAAATTATTTAAACCGCAAAAAAATTCAAAAAAATTTTCAATTGTAATTCCACCACCCAATGTAACTGGAAGCTTACATATGGGTCATGCTTTAAATAATTCAATTCAAGATTTATTAGTTCGTTATTATCGTATGAATAATTACGAAACATTATGGCAACCTGGAACTGATCATGCAGGTATAGCCACCCAAGCACTCGTAGAGAAAAAATTAGAAAAAGAAAATTTAAGTAAAATTGACCTTGGTAGAGAAAAATTTATAGAAAAAGTATGGGAATGGAAAAATGAATATGGGGACATTATTATCAACCAACTAAAAAAATTAGGATGTTCATGTGATTGGTCAAGAAATGCATTCACTATGGATGAAAATTTATCAAAATCAGTCATTAAAGTTTTTGTAGAATTACATAAAAAAAAATTGATTTATAAGGCTGAAAAACTTGTTAATTGGGACACTGTTTTAAAAACTGCGATTTCAGATTTGGAAGTAGATCAAAGAGAGATGAATTCTAAGATTTACTATATTAGATACCCAATAGACAATTCGTCAGAATTTATCACTATTGCCACAACGAGGCCTGAGACAATGCTAGGGGATACCGCGATTGCGGTAAATCCAAAGGATAAAAGATATAAAAATCATGTTGGCAAAACTGTCGCAATACCAATCGTAGGTAGAAAAATAAAAATTATTAAAGATGATTATGCTGATCCAGATCAAGGAACTGGAGCACTTAAGATCACGCCAGCGCATGATTTTAATGACTATGATGTTGGTCAAAGAAATAAATTAGAAATAATTAATGTATTTACTGAAGATGGAAAAATAAATGATAATGCTCCAAAAGATTATATTGGCTTAGATCGGTTTGATGCCCGTAAAAAAATATTAAATGAATTAAAAGAAAAAGATTTTTTCGTAAAAGAGGAAAATATCAAAAATAAAGTTCCATATGGCGATAGATCAAATTCAGTAATTGAACCTTTTTTAACAGAACAATGGTTTGTTGATGCAAAGAAATTAGCGATCAAAGCTAAAAAAATTGTTAAGACAAAAAAAACAAATTTCTTTCCAGCTAACTGGTCTAAAACTTATTTTCAGTGGATGAATAATATTGAGCCATGGTGTATTTCACGCCAATTATGGTGGGGACATCAAATACCAGCTTGGTATGGACCTGATCAAAAAATTTTTGTTGCGATCAATGAAAATGATGCAATTAAACAAGCAAAAAAACATTATAAAAAAGATGTAAAACTTACTAGAGATCCTGATGTTTTAGATACATGGTTTTCTTCAGGATTATGGCCATTCGCAACTTTAGGTTGGCCTGATAAAAAAGATTATGTAAAGAAATTTTATCCAACAACAGTTTTAGTAACAGGTTTTGATATTATTTTTTTCTGGGTAGCTAGAATGATTATGTTTGGTATGGAATTTTTAAATAAAGAACCCTTCAAAGATATTTATGTACACGCGCTAGTAAGAGATGAAAAAGGACAAAAAATGTCTAAGTCAAAAGGAAATGTTATTGATCCATTAGATTTAATTGAAAAATATAGTGCTGATGCATTACGTTTTACTTTACTTTCTATGGCATCCCCAGGAACTGACGTTAAACTTTCAGAAGATAGAGTTAAAGGATATAGAAACTTTTTAAATAAATTATGGAATGCTAATAATTTTTTAATTACTAATAAATGTGATTTTAAAAAAACCAATAAAGTTCCAAAAATCTCATTAAATATCAATAAATGGATCTATTCGGAGTTAATAGAAACTAAAAATAAAATTCAAAAAAATATTGAAGATTATCGATTTGATGAAGCAGCAAAAAATGCCTATCAATTTGCATGGCACTCATATTGTGACTGGTATATTGAGCTGTCTAAAACAATTCTTTACTCTGAGGATAAAAAGGCAAAAACAGAGGTAAAAGAAGTTTCTGCTTATGTTTTTAAGCAAATATTGGTTATGCTTCATCCTTTCATACCATTTGTAACTGAGGAAATATGGTTAAAGAACAAATTTGATGAGTCTAATAAAAATTTTCTTATGTATAAAACTTGGCCTACTGGAAAAATCAAAAAAGACCAATCTCTCAAAGAAGTTGAAAAAATCATTAAGATTATTTCCGAATTAAGATCATTTAAAAATGAATTAAATGTCAGCCCTGGTTCATTTGTTGATGTTGCGATTAATAAAATTGCCAAAAAAAACAAATTATTAGTTAATAATAATGATGTTATTTTGAAAAAACTGGGTCGTATCAATAATTTTTTTGATAAAGAACAGGATAAACCCTCTGCAACACTTGTCATTTCTGGTGATATTTTTAAGATTTATTTTGATGAAAATGTTGATCTTAATTTGATTAAAGAAAACTTACAAAAACGTCAGAACAAATATCAAGACGAACTAGATAAGATTTCTCAACGATTATCTAATAAAGGCTTTACAGATAGAGCACCAAAAAATATTGTTGAACAAGAAAAAACTAACTATAGTAGTCTTAAAGATAATATCAAAAAAATATCTTTAACTATTGAGAGTTTATAATGCGGAAATTTAATAAAAAAAAATTACCTAGTAGACATACATCCTTAGGTCCAGATAGAGCACCTCATAGATCTTTTTATTATGCAATGGGTGAAACTGAAAAAGATGTATCAAAACCATTTATAGGAGTTGTATCAACTTGGAATGAAGCTGCTCCTTGCAACATTGCCCTTATGCGACAAGCGCAATCAGTGAAAAAGGGGGTTAGAGCATCAGGAGGGACACCAAGAGAATTTTGCACAATTACTGTTACTGATGGTATTGCCATGGGTCATGAAGGAATGAAATCGTCTTTAATTTCTAGAGAAGTTATAGCTGATAGTGCTGAATTAACAGTAAGGGGTCATTGTTATGATGCATTAGTAGGTATCGCAGGTTGTGATAAATCTTTACCAGGATTAATGATGTCCATGGTTAGATTAAATGTACCAAGTGTATTTATATATGGCGGCTCAATCCTTCCGGGAAAATATAAAGGTAAAGATGTAACTGTAGTTGATGTTTTTGAGGCGGTTGGAAAACATTCATCAGGTCAAATGTCTGCAAAAGAATTAAGAAAATTAGAATTAGTAGCGTGTCCTACAGCGGGTGCGTGTGGTGGTCAGTTTACAGCTAATACTATGGCATGTGTTTCAGAAGCAATAGGTTTAGCATTACCTTATTCTGCAGGAACACCAGCTCCTTATGAAGAGAGAGATAAATATGCAAAAGCAAGTGGTCGAATGGTTATGGAATTATTAGCAAAAAAAATTAAACCAAGAGATATTGTTACAAGAAAAGCATTAGAGAACGCTGCAACAATAGTTGCTGCAACAGGGGGTTCAACTAATGCAGCATTACACTTACCAGCAATTGCAAATGAAGCAGGAATTAAATTTGATTTAATGGATGTTGCAAAAATATTTAAAAGAACACCTTATCTTGCTGATTTAAAACCAGGTGGAAAATATGTTGCAAAAGATATGTGGCTAGCAGGTGGTGTGCCGATGCTTTTAAAAACTCTTTATGATGGTGGCTATATTCATGGAGACTGCATGACAGTTACAGGTAAAACTATGAAAGAAAATTTAAAAGGTATTAAATTTAATCCAAAACAAAAAGTTTTAAGAGCTTACAACAGACCTTTATCACCAGATGGTGGTGTTGTAGGATTAAAAGGAAATTTAGCTCCAGAAGGTGCAATTGTAAAAATTGCCGGTCTTAAAAAATTACAATTTACTGGAAGAGCAAGATGTTTTGATAACGAGGAAAGTGCGATGAAAGCTGTTCAAAGCAGAAAATATAAAGATGGTGATGTGATAATTATTAGATACGAAGGACCAGTTGGTGGACCAGGTATGAGAGAAATGCTTTCAACAACTGGTGCAATCTATGGTCAAGGTAAAGGTGAAAAAGTTGCTTTAATCACTGATGGAAGATTTTCTGGAGCAACAAGAGGATTTTGTGTTGGCCATGTAGGTCCAGAGGCAGCTTTAGGAGGACCGATTGCTCTTTTACGTAATGGTGATTTAATTGATATTGATGCTAAAAAAGGAACAATTAATGTTCGTTTAACAAGAGCACAATTAGCTTCAAGAAGAAGAAAATGGAAGGCTAAAAAATCTGATTTTGGCTCAGGCACTCTTTGGAAATATGCACAAACAGTTGGGCCAGCAAGTTTAGGAGCCCCAACCCATCCTGGTAAGAAAAAAGAAGTTAAGGAATATTCAAAAATTTAATGAAAATTCGCCCAGTTATTTTATGTGGTGGCGCTGGAACAAGACTTTGGCCAAAGGCTAAAAAACATCAAGCAAAACAATTTATTGATTTTGGTAATTGGACTTTATTGGGCAAAACTTTAGAGAGAGTTAAAGCAGCTATATATGATGCACCAATTATAAGCACTAATGCAAAATATTTAAGACAAGTAAAACAACATTTAAAAAAATACAAAATAAAAAAATTCAAGATAGTTTTAGAGCCAGCAAAAAGAAATACTGCACCCGCTATATTAAGTACGGCTTTAATTAAAGACATTCCAAACGAACAACCATTAATGTTTTTGGCTGCTGATCATTTGATAGAAAAAGTTGGTTTATTCAATAAAGCTATCAAAAAAAATCAAAAGAAACTTACTCAAAACAATATTTTTATCTTTGGGATTAAACCCAAAATGCCCTCAAGTGAATTTGGTTATTTTTTAACCAGAAATAACAAAGTATCTAGATTTGTAGAAAAACCTAAAGAGGCTAAAGCTAAACAAATAATTAGTAAAAAAGGTTATTGGAATTCTGGAATGTTTTATTTGAGAAAAGACTCAATCATTTATAATTTTAAGAAATACCAACCAAATATTTATAGAAATTGTAACAAAGCTGTAACAAAAGCAAAATATAAAAGTAATGTGTACTTTTTAAACAAACAAGCATTTACCAAAGCAACAGCAAAGTCTTTTGATTATGCAATATTAGAAAAAACCAAAGATATAAATGCTATTAAATTAGATATTCCTTGGTCTGATTTAGGATCTTGGAAAGAAATCTGTAAGATGTATGGACGAAATAAAAGACATTATTTTAAAAAGAAGAATGTATTCCACAGACCATGGGGTAGTTATGTTAATTTATTTAATGGTAAAGAGTTTTTGATTAAAGAATTATATGTAAAACCCAAAGGTATATTAAGTCTTCAGAAACATCATCATAGAGCAGAACACTGGGTAGTTACTCATGGTAAACCTAAAATTACATTAAATAAGAAATATTTTACTATGAAACCTGATGAAACTATCTTTATTCCATTAGGTGCAATCCATAGAATAGAAAATCCCTATAAAAAACCAGTAAAAATAATTGAAGCTCAAGTAGGATCTATATTAAAAGAAACTGATATAGTTAGATATCAAGATATTTATGGCCGTGTTAAATAATTAACATGACCACAAAAATATATTTAAAACCAATTATTTGGAATAATTAAGTAATGGATTGCTAAAACAATTCCAACTGAAACACTTAATCCAAAGATCATTTTAAGAAAGTCTTTACCAATTAATGGGAAGACATACTTAAATTTATATTCTTTGTTCATTGTTGAAATCGCAAGTTCTCTACCGCATAATAAACCAACGAAAACCCATGTAGTTGACATAGGCAAATCATTAAGTTCTTTAAAGTAGAATAAGACACCAGCATAAATTACGTTAATAATTGTAGCTGATCTTGCATATCTAGTTCCAGTCTTCTCCAAAACAACTTTCTGAATTGGTCCACCTTGAATGTAGAAAATATAAAATAATAATGCAGTGAAGTAAGCCATTACAATTAAAAGTAATGTTAAATCTAACTGTCTAGGTAGATATACTGCAATATTAGCTACATCGTGAGATAACCAAACCCACCATAACCAACCTGAAGAAACCCAAACAGCATTTCTCCAAAAGCCAATATATTTTTCATCAACTTCATCTAATTTTTCATTGATAAATTTTGATACTACTATCCAGGCAATATAAGCGACCATTGCCGCTAAACCATATCCAACTACACTTTTTAATAGCATTTTTTCAAGCACAACTGTTGAAGCAAATGCTGAAAGAACTAAGAAAGTAGTAGATACCGGTATTCCAATTCTTGTTAATAATAACAATATTGCAGGTGCTACTGCATGATACCACTGAATTTCTTGATAAGGTATTCTAGTTAATCTTCCATAAGAAATATCACCATCATATGAATACCATCCCCATGCTAACGCAAAAATCATTACAGCTGATGCAGATCCTGCAAGTATATACCATTTAAACCACTTCTTCTTTGAAGCTATAAATGTACCAAGTGTTTGGATTGAGTCGTTAGCGATTACGCTATAACCGGCAAGGGCAAACCCTATAACCGTGTAAACTAAAGTCATTTCCATTTTTTATCTCCTTTATATTATTGTTTTCGGCTCCTATCGATTCATGACTTAAGATCTATGTAATGTGAGAGTAAAAAAAATTCTATAAAAGAATAAACTAATTTTAGAATCAGGGGGTGGATTCATCAACCAATAAACTATTAAATATTGATGTCTACTTTTAAATATTTTTTATTTCTCAATAAAGTTGTATTTATTTAATTAACTTCTTAATAAAATATACAGCAATAAGAGCTCCCAAAAATTCAGCTAAAATATATGTAGGCGTATTCAAATAATTAATTCCTGTAAAAGAATCAGTAAAAGTTCTAGCTATTGCAACAGCTGGATTTGCAAAAGATGTTGATGATGTGAACCAATAACCAGCCATAATATATGTTGCAACACTAGCAGCTATTGTTATTTTGCCATCTTTTTGAGTAGCAAAAATAATAAAAATTAAACCAAAAGTAGCAATTATTTCAGATAAGAAAATATGAAAACCATCTCTATTTTTTGTCGATAACTCAAGAATATCGTGTTCAAAAAAAACATTAGCCAACATAACACCTAGCAAACAACCAAGTATTTGGGCAGGAATATATATGATGAGAAGTTTTCCATTGATTTTTTTTCTTAAAAACATCGCTAAACTCACAAAAGGATTGAAATGTGCACCTGAAATATTTGCAAAAGCAGTTATTAAGACGAATAGGCCAGCACCAGTTGCGAGTGTATTAGCTGTTAATCTCAAAGCATTATCATTTGTGAGATTTTCAGCCATTATTCCAGACCCAACAATAACCATTACTAAAAAACTACTTCCAATAAATTCACCTAAAAATATTTTGTTAGTATTTTTCATTTAGAATCCAATTTTTAATTCTTTTATCAATATTATTAAAAGTATCAGTAATTATCTTAAATTTTTTATCCTCACTAGCGTCATTTAGTTTTATTACCGGATCTTCAATATCCCAGTGTATGATTTGATTTTCCTTAGGCCAAATAGGACATACTTCATTATTTGCATTATTACATACAGTAATAACATGATCAATTTTGATTTCTCCATTAACAAAAAAATTAAAATTTTTAGATGAGTAATTTTGAAGATTGAAACCTTTATCATTTAAAAAATGTTTTATATCTTTGTTAATTTCTCCAGAAGGATTACTACCAGCACTATAGGCTTTGAATTTATCATTATATCTATTATTAACTAAAGACTCAGCTATGATACTTCTTGCAGAGTTTCCTGTACAAACAAATAATATATTTTTCACTAAATAATAATCTTATAAATTCCTATTAAGAACAATGGTATTTGTAATCCAAAGTTAGTAAGTATCGCTTTATCCTTGCTAACAAATCCAGCGATAGTCCATCCAACAACACCTAATCCGTGAAAGTATATATTTAAAGGATATATATTTAGGTTTGTTAATAGAATACCAACTAAAACTAGAAATGTGCTTATCCATTTTATATAATTTTTATTAATCATGATCATCTCTCTTTCTATATTTAGGTTTTGTTAAGAATTTATTACAGATTAAAGAAAAAATATTCTTATTTATTGTCTTCCCAGTCGAATCTAGGGAAAGAGTCAAAAATTTTAAAGATACTATTAGACCATTGATCACAAACTTTGGTGTATTCAGTGTCAGTAATATTCAGGCATTTTTGCGAAGCAATCTTGTACTCGTCCTTTTTATAAACTGCAAAATCAATTGGAGGGCCTACGGTTAAATCACTTTTAAGTGTTGAGTCCATTGAAATTAAAGCACATCTAGATGCATCGCCAATAGATACACTTGGTTTGATAACTCTATCTAAAATAGGTTTGCCATATTTTACCTCTCCAATGACCAAATAAGGTTTGCTGTCGGCAGGTTTAATATAATTACCTTGTGAGTATATTAGGTATAGTTCAAGAGGCTGACCTTTAATCTGTCCTCCAACTAAAAATGAAGATCCCAATAAAACCGTGTCAGTATTAATTCCTTTAGGAGCTGAATGTTCTATATTTAAAGATCCTATATATGATGCAATTTGATCAAAATCTTTACAGGTATTTAAATTCATTATTCCGCTGTCACTTTTGAGATCTTTTTCAATAGACTTGTATACTGCCTGAGATGTTCCTAAATTTCCTGAGGTGACAATGATGATACTTCTATCGCCAACATCATGTACAAACATTTTAGAATAAATATTAACATTGTCTAATCCAGCATTTGTTCTAGAGTCTGAGGCAAAAACAATTCCATCTTGAGCTTTAATGCCAACACAATAAGTCATAATTCATTAATAATTTATTATTAATTAACATATAATTTAATTCCAGCATAGCTGATATAACTATATCGCAATTGATTGTTTAATCTAATTATTAAACAATCTTTTAATGAGCGGTAAACTCTGGGATAATTATAATGCAACAAAAGCATACGACGGTTATTTTACTAATGAAAATAAACTAAGAAAACATGCTGTTATAATTTCAAATATTTTAGAAAGATACGGTAAAGAAAAACTTCAAGAAATAGAAAAAAATTGTCAAAGCACAATAAGTGCTAGAGGAATTAACTTTAGAGTTTATGCTGCTAATAACAGAGCAGAGGAGAAGAAATGGCCATTAGATATTATTCCAAGAATAATTCCTAAATCACAATGGAATAAGGTAACTAAAGGTTTAAAGCAAAGAGTAAAAGCTTTGAATTTATTTATTGATGACGTGTATAATCAAAAGAAAATTTTTAAAGATAATGTTATTCCTAGAGAAATTATTTTTAATTCACCTTACTATGTAAAAGAATGTGAAGGGTTTTCACCTAAATATAAATCTTGGGCAAATATATCTGGAGTAGATTTAATCAGGAATAAAAATGGAGATTATTTAGTTTTAGAGGATAATTTAAGAGTGCCATCTGGTGTTTCTTATATGCTTGAGAACAGAATGGTTATGAGAGATGTCTTTCCTGAACTATTTACGAGATATAAAGTTGCATCAATACATCAATACACCAACAAACTTTTTAATTGTATGAATGAATGTATTCCTAAAAAAACTACTCATCCCCACATGGTAGTCCTAACACCTGGTATTTATAATTCCGCTTATTTTGAACATTCTTTTTTAGCAGAGCAAATGGGTATTGCACTGGTAGAGGGAAAAGATTTATTTGTTGAAAATGATAATGTTTATATGAAAACTGTAAAAGGTCCTTTGAAAGTTGATTGTATATACAGAAGATTAGACGATAATTTCTTGGATCCTAAAGCTTTTAATAAAGACTCTCTCATTGGTGTTCCTGGATTATTCAAATGCTGGTTAAAAAAGAATGTAGGTATAATTAATGCTATTGGTACAGGTGTTGCTGACGATAAGGTAGTTTATTCATATGTAAATAAGATGATAGTTTATTATTTAGGCGAACAACCTATATTAAATCAAGTTGAGACATATTTGTGTCATGACGAAAGTCAAAAAAAGTATGTTTTAGAAAATTTATCTAAACTAGTAGTTAAACCTGCAAATGCTTCAGGTGGTTATGGAATTATGATAGGTCCTAAAGCCTCAACTAAAGAAAGAGAGGAAGTCGCAGAAAAAATTAAAAAGTGTCCTCGAGAATATATTGCGCAACCTCTAGAAACTTTGTCTACTGCTCCAACAATTACTGATAAAGATATAGAGCCAAGGCATTTAGACTTAAGACCATTTGTTTTAAGTGGTAAAACTAATTATGTTACCACTGGTGGATTGACTAGAGTTGCACTCAGAAAAGGAAGTACTATTGTCAATAGTTCCCAAGGTGGTGGTTCAAAAGACACTTTGATTGTTGAATAGAAGTATTTTATTTAACTTTACATTTTTTACATAATCCAAAAAATTCAAGATTATATTTAATGTATTTCATGCCATCTTTGTCTTTGAAGTTAGCTAAGTATTTGGAAAGACCTGCACTACTTATTTCTGTTACTTTTTCACAAATCTCACAGATAGAAAACGCTGTAGCTTTAGCCACTCGACAGCTTGAATTGTGACACGCAATAAATGCATTTCGACTCTCTATTTTGTGAATTTTTCCTATTTCCACTAGCTTATCTAACGCTCGATAAACTTGTAGGGGAGCTTTAATGCCTTTTTTTTGAACATTAAAAAGGATCGAATAAGCTTTCATTGGTTCAGGAGATTTATTAATTAAATCAAAAATAATTTGCTGATTTTTTGTGAGAGTATGTTCTTTATGCATTGTCTTCATTTTACTGATTCCTCACTAATTTTTCAATTTAATAGATTGTTTTATTTTAAATAATGAAAGTATGAATAATAATAAGGCTGCTGTTATAATTGATGGACCTGAAGATGTATTAAACTCTAAAGATGTAAACAATCCTATAATTACAGATAACAAGCCTCCTATAATTGAATAGATAACCATACTCTGTGGACTTGATGATAAATTTCTGGCCATTGCTGCTGGTATAATTAGCATTCCGGTAATTAACAATAATCCGACCATTTTAATTGAAATAGCAATGATTGCAGCCATTAAAATAGTAAAGATTGCCTTAGCTCTGTCTGGATTTAAGCCTTCTGCTTCTGCTAGTTCATAATTTACTGTTGAAGCAAATAAAGGTTTCCAAATAAATTTCAGAGTTAATAAGATAAATGCTCCTCCAATCCAAATGATTAACAAATCATCTACTGAAACTGCTAAAATATCTCCAAATAATAATCCCATAATATCAAACCTTATAAAGGTTAAAAAACCTATAACAACAAGTCCAACTGCTAGAGATGAATGAGCTAGAAGACCCAACAAAGCATCACCTGGTAGATTGGTTTTTTTTTGAAGTTGAATTAAAATAAGTGCTATCATAGATGAAATGATAAATACCGATAGCGCAATATTAAACTCCATAGTAAACGCTAATGTCACTCCCAATAGAGCTGAGTGAGCTAAGGTGTCACCAAAATAAGATAATCTTCTCCATATAACAAAACAACCAAGAGGTCCTGTTACAAAAGCAACCCCAATTCCAGCTACCAAAGCTCTTATAAAAAAATCATCAAACATTTAATTTTTTTTTATTTCACCCTCATCTGTATGAATATGGTCGTGCTTATGTTCATATCTTGACAATATTTGAGAAGCTTGTTCTCCAAATAAAGCTTTATATTCATTATTTTTTGCAACATCCATTGGAGAACCTGAGCAACAAACATGACCGTTTAAACAGACAACATGGTCAGTGGCTGTCATTACAGTGTGCAAATCATGAGAAATCAATAAGATACCACAATCTAATTCATCAGAAATTTTCTTAATTAGTTCGTATAAAGCAATTTCACCAGTAAAATCTACTCCCTGCACTGGTTCATCTAGCACTAATAGCTCTGGTTTTTTTGATATAGCTCTTGCAAGTAAAACTCTTTGAAACTCACCACCAGATAAATCTCCTAAATTTTTATTTTTAAGATGAATGACACCAGTTAAAGACAAAGCTTCATCAATTGTCTCTTTATTAAGACTTTCAGTTAATACCATGAAATCATTTACTCTTAGCGGTAACGTCCAATCAATTGAAATTTTCTGTGGGACATATCCAACTTTATTGGTGTATTTTTCAACTGAGCCATCAATCTTCTTATAAATACCTAAAGCAATTTTAGCTGTTGTGCTTTTCCCTGATCCATTTGGACCTATAAGAGTAACTATTTTACCTTTTTCAACTTGTAGTGAGACTCCTTTGACTAACCATTTATCATTAATCTGTAGACCAGCATCATTTAATTTTACCAATATATTTTGATTAGAGCTCATTTTATTTCTTGACTAATAAATGTTATATTATTACATAGTGTTATATTATAACAATTTAAATATACAACATATGAAAAACATAAAAAAATTACCATTTATCTTATCAATATTATCATTCTTAACATTTTTTGTACCAGCAAATGCTGAAATTAAAGTAGTGGCAACAATTAAACCAATTCATTCTCTTGCAAGTTATCTTATGGACGGTGTTGGAAAACCAGATTTAATCGTTGATGGTTATGCTTCACCACATGGATTTGCTCTTAAACCATCACATGCAAAAATGATTCAAAATGCAGATATTATATTTTGGGTAGGAGAGGACATAGAAAATTTCTTGGAAAAACCATTAAAAAATATTGCAAAAAAAGCTGAAAAAATTGAATTAATGGAAATTAAAGGTTTAACTAAACTTAAATTTAGAGAAAGAAATATTTTTGAAGAGCATGATCATGGTCATAAAGAAGACGATCATGATGATCATGCAAAAAAAGAGGATGATCATGACGATCACAATCATGATAAAAAGGAAAAAGAACATGGTCATGATGAACACGGACATGACGATGAGCATAAAAAAGATGGTCACGATGAGCATGGTCATGAAGGACATGCACATGGCGAATTTGATCCACATATCTGGTTAGATCCTATGAATGCAAAAGTAATTTTAAGCGAGATGGCTGAGCATTTAATCGAAAATGATCAAAAAAATGAGGCTAAATATAAATCAAATTTAAAAAAAGCTCATAATGATTTAGATAAACTTACAAAAAAAGTTAAGTCTGAATTAAATAAAGATTTTAAATCAGTAGTCTTCCATGATGCCTATCAATACTTTGAAAAAAGATTTGGTATAAATATTCTTGGAGCATTTACAGTAAATACAGACGTAATGCCAGGTGCTGAGCAATTAGCTGAAATCAGAGAGGTAATTGAGCATGATAAAGTTAGTTGTATATTTTCAGAGCCTCAATTTAATCCTGATATTATAAAAGCTGTAGCGAAAGATACTAATGTTGCAACAGGTGTAATCGATCCATTAGGAGCTACACTTAATCCAGGTAAGGATTTATATTTTGATTTAATAGGTAATATGTCAAAATCTTTCAAAGGTTGTTAATTAGAAATTGATCTTTAGTTATAAATAATATCTAATAATGGGATGAGTACAGTTTCCCTGACATTAGATGAAATTTTCGATTTAGCCAAAAAAACTTTATTAGCTAATGGTTGTGATGATGAAACAGCTTCTATTCTGTCTGACCTAATTAGAAATGCCGAACGGGATGGATCTTTATCTCATGGTTTGTTCAGATTACCTGCATATGTTAGTGGTTTAAAAAGTGGAAAAATTAATGGAAAAGGAAAGCCTGAAATTAAAAAAATTTCCTCATCAGTTATAAAAGTTCATGGGAATAATTGTTTAGCCCCAGTAGTTTTAAATAAAGGATTGCCTGAATTGGCTAAGGCTGCAAAAGAAAATGGTGTAGCAGTGCTTGCAATAAATAATTCTCATCACATGGCAGCTATGTGGCCTGAAACAGAAAAGTTAGCAGAAGAGGGTCTGGTTGCTTTTGCATGCACATCATACAAACCTGCTGTAGCACCTGCTGGTGCAATCAAACCATTGTTTGGAACAAATCCGATTTCATTTGCTTGGCCACGACCTGGCAAAACTCCAGTTGTTTATGATATGGCCACAGCATCAATGGCAATGGGAGAAGTCCAAGTTGCAAAAAGAGAAGGGCACAAAGTTCCACTTGGAACTGGTTTAACTAAAGATGGTAAAGAGACTACTGATCCAGGCGCAATTGCAGATGGTGGTGTATTACTTCCTTTTGGTGGTTACAAAGGTTCAGCAATAGCAATGATGGTTGAGTTAATGGCTGGTGCTTTGGTTGGAGATAATTTTAGTTTTGAAACAGCGGCTAAAGATAATAATGATGGTGGACCACCTAGTGGGGGAGAATTTATTATTGCAATTTCACCTGATAAAACTTCAGGAACAAATTGGCAAAAACACGCAGATGAATTTTTTGATAAAATGAAATCTTTTGATGGGGTTAGACTTCCAGGTGAAAGAAGACACAAAAATAGATTAGATAAAGGCCCTCGAAATATTAATGAAGACTTGGTTAATAAAATAAAATCTCTAAGCTAAAGTAATTTCAATCGGTGTATGATCTGAAGGTTTTTCACGACCTCTTGGATCTTTATTAATATTTACACCTTTAATTTGATCAATCAAAGAATTTGAAACTAAGAAGTGATCAATTCGCATTCCATTATTTTTTTGCCAAGCACCTCTCATGTAGTCCCAAAAGGTATAACCTTCCTTAGTTTCATTAAAATGTCTATAGACATCACTAAAACCAAGGTTGATCATTTCTCTTAATTTTTTCCTTATTTCTAATCTAAACAGAGCATCATCCTCAAAACTTTTTGGATTATAAACATCTTCAGTCGCTGGAATAATGTTAAAATCTCCAGCAAGAATAATATTTGAATTTTTTTTACTTAAACTCTTTAATTGTTTAATTAAATCATCCAACCATTGTTTCTTGTATTTATATTTATCCGTATCTACAGGATTTCCATTAGGTGTATAAATGTTTATTAATTGAATATTTTTCTTTTTATATTCCAGTTCAGCTGAAATTATTCTCGATTGCTTTAGTTTATCTTTGATTAAGTCAGTTTTAATATTTTTTAATTTACCTTTAGATATAATAGCAACCCCATTATAACTTTTTTGGCCAAACACATGACTTTCATAATCCATTGCAGAAAAATCATCATAGGGAAAGTTTACATCCTCTGTTTTGATTTCCTGCATCATTAGGATATCTGGTTTATATTTTAAGAGATAACTTTTGATATTATCTATTCGAGCTCTCACAGAATTTACATTCCATGAAGAAATAATCATTAAAGAGAAAAAGAAACACCACAACCACAAGATGACTTAGTTTGTGGATTAGTTATCTTAAATTGTTCACCAATTAATTCTGAAACATAATCAACTTCAGAGCCTTTTAATAAATCTGCTGAAGTTTTATCAATTAAAATATTTTCAAAGTTTAAATCATCTTTTGATTTTTCTTTATCAAAAGTGAATTCGTATTGAAATCCTGAACAACCACCACCTTTAATAGCGATTCTAAAAAAAGACCCTTTATCTTTTTTAGACAGCAAAACATTGATCTGTTTTAGTGCTTTATCAGTAAATTTAATTTCTTTAATCATAATTGATCATTGGTATTAGTAATATAATACTTAATATTTTATTTTAAAGGATGAAAAAATACTCAAAGATAGGTCAATTCAAAAGTAAAGGTAGGATATTTAAGGAGTCTTTGTCAAAATATAGATCACCTTATCAAAGAGATAGAGATCGTATTATTCACAGCGCTTCATTTAGGAGATTGAAACATAAAACACAGGTATTTGTTAATACTGAAGGGGATCATTATAGAACTCGAATTACTCATTCTATGGAGGTTGCTCAAATAGCAAGATCCATCGCTAGATATTTCAGTTTGAACGAGGACTTAGCAGAAACACTTAGTTTAGCGCACGATTTGGGCCACACTCCTTTCGGTCATGCAGGTGAAGATGCTTTGAATGAATGTATGAGCATTCATGGAGGGTTTGATCACAATTTACAAACATTAAGAATTGTTATGTTTTTAGAAAATAAGTATTTAAAGTTTAGTGGCTTAAATCTTTCTGTTGAAACATTAGAGGGACTTTTAAAACACAATGGTCCAGTTGAGGATTTTCATTTAGTTGATGAATTGATAGGTGTTAAAAAATTTAAAAACATGATTAATTTTAATACCTTTCCATCACTAGAGGCTCAAATTTCATCTATATCTGATGATATTGCTTATAATAACCATGACATACAAGATGGCATAAAAGCAAACTTATTTAGATTAGAAGAGTTAGTAGAAATAGATTTTTTTAAAAATATTTATAGAAGATATAAAAAAAAGATTAACAAAAAAAATTACAAGATTGCAACTTACCAGATTATAAGAGACTCAATAGATTTAATGATCAAAGATTTAATAAGTAATACCATCAAGAATCTTAATCAAAATAAAATAAAAAGTAGAAATGATTTGAATAAAACTGATTTTCTTATGGTTGATTTCTCTGATAAAATTAAAAATTCTGATAATGAAATTAGGTATTTTTTAAGGTCTAAAATGTACAATAACAAGAATGTGCTAAATAAAAATAATAAAGGTAAATTAATAATTAAAAGATTGTTTGCCAAAATAAGTAAAAATCCGGCAAAATTTATTTCAAAAGAACATTTATCTAAAAACAAATATCGATCAGTTTCTGATTTTATTTCTGGTATGACTGACAGATATGCTATCAACCTTTATAACGATATCAAATGAACATTTTTGATCAATACTTAGACAAAATAAAAAAAATTATTTTAGATTTATCGAAAAAGGGTAAAATAATTTTGCCAGATAATTTAGATGGAATAAACACAGAAATTCCACCTGAGAAATTTAATTGTGACATTTCTACAAATGTTGCAATGGTTTTGTCAAAAATAAATAAAAAGCCCCCCTTGGAATTAGCTGAAACATTAGCAAAGAGTCTTGAAAATGAAGACAAGTCAATAAAAGAGGTATCAATCGTAAAACCTGGATTTATTAATATTAAATTTCAACCTGAGTTTTGGACAAATTTTTCAAAAGAAATTATTAAGAACGCTAAAACATTTGGAATAAATACAAATGAGCAAAAGAAAAATTATTTAATTGAATTTGTTTCTGCCAACCCAACAGGGCCTTTACATGTGGGTCATTGCCGAGGTGCTATTTTAGGAGATGTAATTTCAAATGTTTTATCATTTAATAATCATAAAGTTACTAAAGAATATTATGTAAATGACTATGGCAATCAGATAATTAATTTCACAAAATCAGTATATTTTAGAATAAGAGAAATCAAATTTAATGAAACTTTTCCAACAGATAATGAAGATCTTTATCCTGGTGAATATTTGATTGAATTTGCTAATAATATCATTTCTTCAAATCCAAAAATAGATTTTACTAATTATGATCCAATATCTGAACAATTAACGAGCCTGTCTATAGACGAGGCAATAAAATTAATAAAAAAAAATCTTAGTAGCCTTGGTATAATTCACGATAATTTTGTAAGTGAAAAAAAATTAGTACTTAATCAAGAAGTTGAAAAAGTAGTAGAAAATCTTCAAAAAAATAAATTTGTTTATAAAGGTAAAATTAAAGCTCCAGCTGGTGAGGACGATAATAATTGGGTTGAAAGAGAACAATTACTTTTCAAATCAACTGATTTTGGTGATGACAAAGATAGAGCGTTACAAAAATCTGATGGAGCTTGGACTTATTTTGCCAGTGATGTTGCCTATCACAAAAATAAATTGGATAGAAAGTTTGACTACTTAATAAATATTTTAGGTGCAGATCATGCGGGTTATATTAAAAGAATTACATCCTCAGTCGATGCTTTGTCGAACTCTAAAGGAAAACTTATTTGTAAAGTTAGTCAACTTGTAAAACTTATAAAGGATAAAAAACCATTTAAAATGTCAAAACGTAAAGGTGATTATATAACTGTTGATGATTTGATTAATGAAGTTGGAAAAGATGCTACACGTTTTATCATGTTGAACAGAAGTAATGATGTCGAACTTGATTTTGATTTTGATAATGTAATTGAAAAATCAAAAGACAATCCTTTGTATTATGTACAATATTGTTATGCTCGAATTTCATCTGTTTTTAGACATCTGGAAATAGATTTAAAAAAAGATTTAAAGATTGATGAATATAATTTTGAATATTCTGACCATGAAATAAACATCTTAAAAAAAATATCTGAGTGGCCTAAGTGTATCGAAATATCAAGTAAGAAGCTAGAACCACATAGAATTCCAGTATATCTTTATGAACTAGCCTCTCTATTTCATTCCTATTGGAACTTGGGAAAAGATAATCCTGAAAAAAGATTTATAAATGAGAATAAGAAGATATCGAATGACAAATTAGTTTTATTAAAACTTATATCAAATGTTGTTAAATCCGGAATGAATATCGTAGGCGTGTCTGCTCCTGAAAAAATGTAATGTTTAAAGAAATCAAATATATCATTTTCGTCTTTATTATTGGTCTTTTTATTTTTTTTACAGCAAAATATTATTTTTCTGATGCCTATAAAAAAAAATCTTATAGATCACTCAACAATATTGAAAATAAGATAAATACTTACTCAGAAAAATTACCAATTTTAGAGGATGATACGAAAAATATTATTGAATACGTCGAGCAAACAAACAATAAAAAAAAGAAAAAATTTAATTTTTGGAAATTATTAGAAAATAATGAATAAACGTCGATCTTTTATTGTTGGTATCAAATCAACAAAACTTTCAGCAAAAGAAAAGTCATTTCTTAAAAAATATAAACCTTGGGGAGTTATCTTATTTACAAGAAATATTAAAAATATTGATCAAACGCTAAAACTCACCACGTCAATAAGAAAATTATTCAATGATAAAAAATATCCTATTTTAATTGATCAAGAAGGGGGTAAAGTTAATCGGTTAAAAAATATTATATCATTCGATAATTTGACTTCAGAATTTTTTGGAAAAAAATACGTTAAAAATGTAGATGAATTTAAATTTTTTTATAAATTATTTATTGATAAAACTTCATATTTATTAAAATCTCTTGGTATTAATATTAATACTTCCCCGGTCTTAGATTTAAGAATTAAAGGTACATCAAATATCATTGGGAATAGATCTTTTTCGAATAATCCCAAAATTGTATCTAAAATAGGAGATTATTGTATCAATTATTTCCATCAAAATGGTATTGGAACAATCATAAAACATATCCCAGGACATGGTCTTGCAAAAGTAGATAGTCACCATTTTACTCCGATGGTTAATAAAAAATTGAGTTATTTAAACAAGAAAGATTTTCTTCCATTTAAAAATAAAAAAACTTTTTTTGCTATGACCGCTCATATAATTTTTACTCAAATTGACAAAGAAAATTGTGTTACTCACTCAAAAAAATTTATTAAATTAATTCGCAATAAAATTGGTTTTAAAAATATTTTGATTTCTGATGATTTATCCATGAAAAGTCTTAAGGGTAATTTAAAAGAAAATACAATCAAAACGTTTAGTGCAGGTTGTAATTTAGCCTTACATTGTAATGGAAATTTAAATGAAATGAAAATTATAGGAAATAATTCACCATTGATAAATCCTTTTATCATTAAAAAAACATCACAATTTTACAAAATTTTAAGTTAATATTGATTGATGATTGAAAACGATTCTGAACTTTTTAAAGTAGATGTTGAAAATTATAATGGACCATTAGACGTTCTTTTAGATCTTGCAAAAGCTCAAAAAGTTAATCTTGAGGATATATCTATTACAAAATTAGCAGATCAGTTTCATGATTTTATTACTCAAGAAAAAAAATTAAATTTAGAGATTGCTTCAGAATACTTACTAATGGCAACATGGTTAGCATATTTAAAATCAAAATTACTATTACCAGGTACCCCTGAAGAAGAATTTAAAGTTCAAGAAGTAGCTGAAAAATTAAAACTTCAACTTAAGAAACTCGAATTAATAAGGTTATTATCTGAACAGATGCTTAAAAGAAAAAGATTAGGAAGAGAAATTAGAACTAGAGGTATGAGAGCAGGCATAAGGCCCATCTACAATAGTGAGTATAAATTAAATTTATTTGACCTCATGAAAACATACTCCACTATAATTATGACTAAAGATTTTCAGAGAATTAATATTCCAAAATTACCAGTTTTTACAACAGAAGAAGGTATAAAAACTATAAAAGATTTTTTTGGAAAATTAATGGATTGGAAAAAATTAGATGATTTAATACCGAAAAATTTTAAAAGTGGATCAAAATATAAACGAACTGGTAAAGCAGGAATATTTGCAGGGTCTCTTGAGTTAGTCAAGGAGGGCAACCTTAGCATAAAACAAGAAAACCTTTTTGATGATATTTATATAAAAGAAAACAAATGATAAAAAAAAAGATTAAGAAAAAAGATAATATTATTAATTTTCCAACTAAATTATCTTCAATTGAAAAGGAAATTGAAGGAATTGTTTTTGCTGCTGCAGAACCATTAGATATTGAAACTATTGAAAATAAGATATCTAAAAAAACAGATGTCGAAAAAATTTTGTTGAAATTACAAGCTGAATATTCAAATCGAGGTATTAACTTAGTTTGTATTTCTAAAAAATGGTCCTTTAGAACCTCACCTAATCTTTCAAATTTAATGACCCAAGAAAAAACTGTTGAAAAAAAATTATCAAAAGCTGCAATAGAAACTCTTGCTATAATTGTTTATCATCAACCAGTTACTCGAGCAGAGATAGAAGAAATAAGAGGAGTAGCTTTTGGAACAAACACATTAGAAATTTTAATGGAATTAAATTGGGTTAAACCTGGTGGACGAAAAAATGTCCCTGGTCGACCTATTCAATATGTCACGACGGATGATTTTTTAAGCCATTTTAATTTGCAAAAATTATCTGATTTACCAACAGTAGACGAACTTGGAGCTGCAGGTTTAATTGATAGTACCAATATTGATAACGCTATTTTTGGTACTGGAAAATTCTATAAAGAAAAACAAGATGATAAAAAAGAGGACATTTATTCAAATATTGATGAAATGTTAAGTAGCACTCTTGACTCTGATGAGAAGAACTAAGCCTACAAATTAGACTTTTCAATTATTGATAAAAAGGTTATAAGTTTTCTATGAGCATTGGAATTTGGCAAATAGCAATCGTTGTAATACTTGTGGTATTATTATTTGGTAGAGGAAAAATTTCTAGCCTTATGGGCGATGTAGCAAAAGGAATAAAAAGTTTTAAAAAGGGTATGGCATCAGATGTAACTGATGACAATGAACCTAAAAATATTTCTGACGATAATCAAGATTCGAACAAAAAAGAATAAATCACATGCCTACTATTGGTTGGTTTGAGATTTTAATTGTAGTTGCAATAGCTATTGTAGTCTTGGGACCTAAGGACTTTCCGATAATGCTCAAAAAAGTTGGTTCATGGATCGGCTCTGCAAAAAAATATGTCAATAATATTCAAAATGAAGTCTCAAATATTGATCTTGAGGATAATAAGATAGAAAAAAAAGAAGAAAAAAAAGATGAGTCATGACGAAAATGAAGGTGGCTTTGTAAGTCATTTAGCTGAGTTAAGAAAAAGACTAATTCATAGTTTTATTTTTCTAATAATCTTTTTTATAGGATGTTATTTTTTTGCTGAACACCTTTATGGTTTTTTAGTAGAGCCATATGCACAAGCAGTTAAAGATGATGGAACTGATAGACGACTTATTTTCACAGCTTTACAAGAAACTTTCCTTACCTATTTGAAAGTATCTTTTTTCACAGCTTTTTTTGTTACTTGTCCATTTATCTTGATGCAGGTTTGGAAATTTATTGCTCCTGGTCTTTATAAACATGAAAAAATTGCAATTTTACCTTATTTAGTTTTAACCCCAATCTTATTCTTACTAGGGGGCATGTTGGTTTATTATTTAATAATGCCCTTAGCGATAAAATTCTTTTTATCTTTTGAAAGTTCTGGTCTTTCAACAAATCTACCAATTCAACTAGAGGCAAAAGTAAACGAATATCTTTCATTGGTAATGAAACTTATATTTGCGTTTGGTATAAGCTTTCAATTACCTGTTGTGTTGAGTTTATTAGCGAGGGTAGGGTTGGTTGATTCTGATTTTTTAAAGAAACGAAGAAAATATGTTGTGGTTATTATATTTGCAGCCGCAGCTTTGCTCACACCCCCAGATCCCATCACACAAATTGGTTTAGCGATACCATTATTAATTCTATATGAATTATCAATATTTTCAGTAAAACTTATTGAGAATAAAAATTTAAAAAATTCTGATGCATAACATTAAAGAAATTAGAAAAGATTTTGATGCATTTTCAAAAGCATTAAAAAAAAGATCAATCGATATAGATCTCAATAAACTCAAAAAATTAGATATAGATAATAGAGATTTAATTCAAAAAAAAGAAACATTAGAAAAAGAAAAGAAAGATATTTCAAAAACAAAAGATAAGGCTTTATTTTCTAGATCAAAAGAAATTACCCAATCTATTGATAAAATTACTGATCAACAATCAAAAATCAAATCAGACTTAGATGAAATTTTATCAAGTATTCCAAATATACCTCATGATGATGTACCTATAGGATCTAATGAAAATGAAAATGTTGAATTAACTAAATCGGGTCAGATTCCTAATTTTGAATTTACTCCAAAATCACACTACGAATTAGGTGAAACACTTGGCATGTTAGATTTTGATCTTGCCACAAAAACCACCGGTTCAAGGTTTGTTTTTGTTAAGAATAAATTAGCATTACTTGAAAGAGCAATTTCAAATTTTATGCTTGATATACATACTTCAAAAAATGGATATGAGGAAATTTCACCACCTTTATTAGCATCAGAAAATACAATGTTCGGAACTGGTCAATTACCTAAATTTGAAAATGATCAATTTGAAGTAAAATTAGAGGAGGGAAGTAGTAGAAAATTTTTAATTCCTACAGCAGAAGTTATTTTAACCAATATTGTAAAAGATAAAATTTTAGATCTTAAAACATTACCGATGAGATTTGTTGCTTCTACCCCATGTTTTAGAAAAGAGGCTGGTAGTTATGGTAAAGATACAAAAGGGATGATTAGACAACATCAATTTTATAAAGTTGAATTAGTAAGTATTGTGGAACAAAATAAATGTCTTGAAGAATTAGAGAGAATGACAAATTGTGCCACAGGAATTTTGGATTTATTAGAGTTACCATACAGAAAAATGATTTTATGTAGTGGAGATATGGGATTTAGTGCAGAAAAAACTTACGATATAGAAGTATGGTTACCTTCAGAAAACAAATATAGAGAAATATCTTCATGTTCATCATGTTCAACTTTTCAAGCAACAAGAATGAAAGCTAGATATAAAAATTCAAATAAAGAAACAGTATTTGTTGGAACGCTTAATGGAAGTGGTTTAGCAGTGGGTAGAACTCTTATTGCCATATTAGAAAATTTTCAGCAAAAGGATGGGTCTATAAGTATTCCAAAAGTGCTTAGACCTTATATGAATAATCTAGAAAAAATTAGTCTGAATTAAAGTTGTTTTAACTTAAGAGATAGTATAAAAATTCATTTTTAATTAAGGAGTTTTATGGAAAGTTCAGGAATAGGTCAATTTATACCACTAATATTAATTTTTGTTATTTTTTATTTTTTCTTGATAAGACCACAGCAAAAAAAAGTTAAAGAGCATAAAGCTATGGTCGAGGGTTTAAAAAAAGGAGATAAGATTGTAACTTCAGGCGGTATTACAGGAACCATAACCAGAGTTGTAGACAACGATAAAATAGAAGTTGAGGTTGCTGAAAATGTGACTGTTGAAGTTATCAGAGGTACAGGTGTACAAAGTCTGATGAACTCTCAAGAAGTTAAAAAGTAATTTTGTTAAAGTAAAGTGTTATATTTTTCAAAATTCAGAATAATATCAGTAATATTAATTTCTCTATTTTTTATTTTAATTGCCTCATCAAATTTATTTAAGTTTGAAAATATCTTACTAAATAAGAAAATTAATCTTGGATTAGATCTTCAGGGAGGTTCTTACCTCCTACTGGAAATTGATAATAATCCAGTTATTGAGCAAAAAATACAAAATCTTTCAATTACCATTAGAAATTATTTCAAAGACAAAAATATAAGAATTAAAAATTTAAAAATTTTAGGACAAAAATTATCTTTTTCTGTAGATGAAAACTTTAAACAAACTATTCTAGATACGTTTAATGATGAGGAAAGTGAATTAAATCCTTATTATCCAAGATTTAAATCTCATCAATTAGATATCACTGAGGAAAATAATATTTTTTTTGTCAATTACTCAACCCAAGGTATTGTTAAACTAAAAACATCTTCTCAAGATCAAGCATTAGAAATTGTAAGAAGAAGAATTGATGAGATAGGAACTAATGAGCCAAATATTTTAAAAAGAGGAAACGACAGAATTCTTGTTGAATTACCTGGATTAGATGATCCAATGAGAATTAAATCATTGCTTGGTAAAACTGCAAATCTTACATTTAGATTTGTAACTAATAACGATCAAGACTCTTTTGGAGCAGAAAAACTTAGTTATGAAGATGAGTCTGAAGGAGATGCTCTGGTAAGTAAAAGAATTATTTTAAGCGGAGACAATCTACTAGATGCTCAACCAAGAATGGATAGTGAGACAAATGAAACAGTAGTTACATTTACACTTGATAGAGTTGGCGCTAAAAGATTTGGTAAGGCCACATCGACTGGTATTGGCAAGCAATTAGCAATAGTATTGGATGGCAAAATTATAAGCGCACCTGTTATAAGAGATACAATTGCAAGTGGATCAGGTCAAATCAGTGGAGGATTTACTTTTCAATCAGCAACAGATTTAGCTCTTTTATTAAGATCTGGTGCATTACCTGCACCTTTAAATATTATTGAGGAACGAACAGTTGGTCCCGATTTAGGACAAGACTCAATTAATGCAGGGATGATTGCATTAGCAATTGGTTTTGTATTAGTAATAGTATTTATATTTGTTAAATATAAGGTATTTGGTTTAATTACCAATATAACATTAATACTTAACCTTTTCTTACTCATTGGAATATTGACTATATTCGAGGCGACCTTAACTCTTCCGGGGATCGCTGGAATAATTTTGACAGTTGGTATGGCAGTCGATGCAAATGTTTTAATCTTTGAGAGAATTAAAGAAGAGCTAAAAAATGAAAAAAATAATTTAATAGCCTTTGATAGTGGTTACACAAAATCTAGAACCGCTATACTTGATGCAAATATAACAACATTATTAGCAGCTATTATCTTATTTTTTATGGGCTCAGGTCCAATCAAAGGTTTTTCACTTACACTTGGTATTGGAATATTTACAACATTATTTTCGGTGTATTTCATAGCAAGGTTATTGACTGTTTTGTATGTGTACAGAAACAAAGAAAAAGAAGGTTTAATTTAGATGATTGCTTTTAACAAATACTATAATCAATTTAACATACTTTCTATATCCTTAGTCGTTATTTCGTTATTTTTACTGACTTTCAAAGGTCTTAACTTTGGAATAGATTTTAAGGGTGGAACATTAATTGAATTAAGATCAACTGACAGCAAAATTAATGTGTCATCTCTAAGAGATAATTTAAATTCTATGAATTTGGGTGACGTTTCAGTAAAAAATTTTGGCAATGAGACAGACTTTCTAATCAAATTTGAAATTAATAATAACAAAAATATTATTGAGGAAATTAAATCAAATTTAGATAAATCATTTGGGAATACTTTTGATTTTAGAAGAGTTGAAAACGTAGGACCTAAAGTAAGTGCTGAGTTGCTTAAATCTGGAGTAATAGCTATCGCAGTGGCATTAACTTTAATGTTAATTTACATTTGGATCAGATTTGAATGGCAATTTAGTTTAGGAGCTATATTAGCTTTGTTTCATGACGTGTTGGTAACCCTAGGTTTATTTTCATTGCTTGGTCTTGAAATCAACTTATCTATTATTGCAGCTGTATTAACTATCGTTGGTTACTCCATGAATGATACAGTGGTTATTTTTGACAGAGTAAGAGAAAATTTAAGAAAATATTCTGACATTAAGATTTACGATTTAACTAATATCTCTATCAATGAAACATTATCTAGAACTTTAATTACATCAATAACGACCTTATTAGCTTTGCTATCAATTTTTTTCTTTGGTGGCGAGATACTAAAAGGTTTTTCTTTGGCTATGATATTTGGTGTAATTTTTGGAACTTATTCATCTATCTATATTGCCAATACAGTCCTAGTTAGACTAAGAGTTTCACAAAAAACTGTTTTAAGAGAAGATGAAAGCAGTTAATAAAGGTTTTGAGCAGCTACCATAGTAAGCAGCATCGGTATTGATAACAAAGTATTAGTTCTCGAAAATAACATAGCTGTTCTTGCTGACTTAGCTTTTAGATCAGGTTCACACTCAACCATACCCAAAGCTCTTTTTTGATTAGGCCATATTACAAACCATACGTTAAATGCCATAACTAAGCCCAACCACATACCAATTCCAATGGCTGTGTGTTTTGGAATCCCAGATCCTATACTTAAAGTCATTGCATCATGCAAATATCCATTAAGACCTGCAAGTGCTAAACCTGATAGAACTGTAAATGCTGCACCCCATCTAAAATAAAATAATGCAGCTGGCGCAATTACTTTACCAATAGCTGGTTTCTGTTCATCTGGAATTTTTGCCATGTTTGGGATTTGAACAAAATTAAAATACCATAACAAGCCAATCCACATTATACCGACTACTACATGAACAAATCTCGCAAACCAACTCCAAAAAAGTGCATCAAAACTAAAACCATCATTTTGATAAAATAAGCCTAAAAATAACAGAACTGCAATGGCTAAAGAAACGTGAATAGTTTTTGATAAAGATGAAAGTAAATTGCCCATATATAATTTTATACTGATTTAGAGTGAGATGACAATGGTATTTATTGTAAAAGATTTTTTAAAAACTTACCCGTATAACTTCCATTAATTTTACAAATTTCCTCAGGTTTTCCCTCAGCGATAATTTTTCCACCTTTTACACCACCCTCAGGACCCATATCGACGATATAATCTGCAGTTTTTATGACATCTAAGTTGTGTTCTATAACGACCACTGTGTTACCTAATGAAACAAATGTATGTAAAATTTCTAATAATTTTTTGATGTCGTGTTGGTGAAGACCAGTAGTCGGTTCATCTAAAATATACATTGTTCTTCCCGTTGATCTTTTTGATAATTCTTTAGCTAATTTAATTCTTTGTGCCTCACCCCCTGATAGAGTTGTAGCTTGTTGACCAATTTTTATATAGCCTAGACCAACTTTTTTTAAAGTTAGCAATTTAGTCTTTATATTTGAAATATTTTCAAAATATTCGCAACCCTCATCAACTGTCATGTTTAAAACATCCGCAATACTTTTATCTTTGAATTTTATCTCTAATGTTTCTCGGTTATATCTGGTTCCTTTACACTCATCACATTGTATATAAACATCTGGGAGAAAATGCATTTCATACGTAATAACTCCATCTCCCTCACAAGCTTCACACCTACCTCCTTTGACATTAAAAGAGAACCTTCCTGGTTTATATCCTCTTGTTTTTGACTCAGGTAATCCTGTGAACCAATCTCTAATTGGCCCGAAAGCTCCAGTATAAGTTGCTGGATTTGATCTTGGGGTACGACCAATTGGTGATTGATCAATATCAATTATCTTATCGATTAATTCTGTGCCTTTAAAACCTTTAAATGGTTTTGGAATTTTTCTAGATTTATTATTATTCAGAGTTAAGTTTAATGCGTTGTATAATGTCTGTAAAATTAATGTTGACTTACCACTTCCTGATACACCGGTAACACAAGTTAAACTACCTAAAGGTATTTTTAAATTAACATTATTTAAATTATTACCAGTTGCACCTGTTATTTCGAGAAACCTCCCATTTTTTGCTAATCTTCTTTTCTTGGGAACATCAATTCTTAATTTGTTTGAAAGATATTTTCCTGTGATACTAATTTTATTTTTTGTTATTTCATCAAAAGTTCCTTGCGCAACTACTTCACCACCTTTGTTTCCCGCTTCAGGACCAAGATCAATAATATGATCTGCATTTTCCATTGTTTCAGTATCATGCTCAACTACTATTACTGTATTTCCCAGATCTCTTAATCTTTTAAGTGCATCGATCAGTTTTACATTATCTTTTTGATGCAAACCAATAGATGGTTCATCTAATACATATAACACTCCAGTTAAACCAGACCCAATTTGAGATGCTAAACGAATTCTTTGCGCTTCTCCGCCTGATAAAGTACCAGACTCTCTTGATAATGTAAGATAATCAAGACCAACATTTAAAAGAAAATTTAATCTTTCATTAATTTCTTTTAGGATATGTTCAGCAATTTTGACCTGTCTTTTATCTAAATTGAATTTTAAATTTTCAAACCATTTTGCAGCATCTAAAATTGATTTTTCAGTAACCTCACTAATGTGCAAGCCATCAATTTTCACACATAATGCCTCATCTTTTAATCTATGACCATTACATCTTTCACATTTAGTATCTGACTGATATTGAGCTATTTCTTCTCTTTTCCAATCACTATCAGTTTCTAAATATCTTCTCTCTAAATTATTTATTACCCCTTCAAATGTCTTTTTATGTGAGTATTTTTCATAACCATCGTCATATGAAAATTTGATTTCTTCATCATCAGATCCATAAAGAATAATATCCTTTATTTTTTTTGAAAGTTTTGACCATTTTTCATCTAACGAAAAGCCATAATGTTTTGCCAAAGAAGATAATGTTTGTGCATAATATAGAGTGGTTGTTTTAGCCCAGGGCTCAATAGCTCCATCCGCAATACTTTTTTTATGATTTGGTACCACTAAATTTGGATCAACATTTAGTTTAATTCCAATTCCCTCACATTCCTCACAAGCACCAAAAGGACTATTAAATGAGAAAAGTCTTGGCTCAATTTCCTCAATTGTAAAGCCACTTTCAGGACATGCAAATTTAGTTGAAAATATTAATTTTTCTACTTTTCGATATTTTTTCGGTAAGGTTTCATTTTCATATTCAACGAATACTAATCCATTCGCTAAATTTACTGATGTTTCAATACTTTCAGCTAATCTGTTTCCTAAAGATGAATTTAAAACTATCCTATCGACTAGAATATATATGTCATGCTTAATTTTCTTATTTAATTCAGGAACTTTATCAATATCATAAATTACATCGTCTACTTTTATTTTTCGAAATCCTCTTTTTTTATAATTAAGGATTTCTTTTTTATATTCTCCTTTTCTACCTCTGACTACTGGAGCATAAATATATATAGTTGATTTTTTTGGTAGCTCTTTAATTTTATCCACAATTTGTGTAATCGTTTGAGATGTTATTGGTTTACCTGTAAAAGGTGAATAGGGTATACCCGCTCTCGCATATAAAACACGCATGTAATCATATATTTCAGTAACTGTAGCAACAGTAGATCTTGGATTTTTAGAAGTATTTTTTTGCTCTATTGATATTGCTGGGCTTAACCCCTCAATTAAATCAACATTAGGCTTTTTCATTTTATCCAAAAATTGTCTTGCATAAGCAGATAAACTCTCAACATACCTTCTTTGACCTTCCGCATAGACTGTATCAAATGCTAAAGACGACTTTCCTGATCCTGATAGACCAGTTATGACAACAAATTTATCTTTGGGTATCTCTAAAGAAACATTTTTTAAATTGTGTTCTTTAGCTCCCTTAATAACTATCTTTTTCATCATAATTTTTGTTGCTTTGACTTAATAAAATTAATATTCAGAGTAAATTGTGGTATAGTTCTAATTAACAAATTTAACAAATATAAAAATATTATGGCTGGAAGTTTAAATAAAGTACTTTTAATTGGTCGTTTGGGCGCAGATCCAGAGATTAAACAAATGGTAAATGGCAAAAGTGTTGCACGATTAAGTCTGGCAACAAGCCAGTCTTGGAAAGATAAGAATACTGGTGAAAAAAAAGAAAAAACAGAATGGCACCGTATAGTTGTATTCAATGAAGGATTGGTAAATGTTGTTCAACAATATTTAAAAAAGGGAGCCCAAATATATGTTGAGGGACAATTAACGACTCGAAAATGGAAAGATGAGCAGTCTGGTCAAGATAAATACTCGACTGAAATTGTTATTCAAGGATATAACTCATCTTTAACTATGTTAGGTGGAGGTAATTCAGGTGGAAGTATTTCAAATGATAATACTCAATCTAATAATGATGACATGTCACAAATTTCAAATGACATGGATGATGAAATTCCATTTTAATATTTATGCAAAAAACTGAAATTCCTGAGGATAAGAATATTAAATTAATCTCAATGCATGATGAGATGAGCTCATCTTATCTATCGTATGCAATGAGTGTTATAGTCAGTAGAGCACTTCCTGATATACGAGATGGTTTAAAACCAGTTCATAGAAGAATTTTGTATGCGATGTACAAAGGTGGATATGATTGGTCAAAACAATTTAGAAAATCTGCAAGAATTGTCGGAGATGTTATTGGTAAGTATCATCCGCATGGAGATCAGTCAGTTTATGATGCTCTAGTAAGAATGGTTCAGGATTTTTCAATGAGCTTACCTTTAGTTGATGGCCAAGGAAATTTTGGATCTATTGATGGCGATCCCGCTGCTGCGATGAGATATACAGAAACTAGATTATCTAAAGTTTCACAATATCTAATTGATGATATCGAAAAAAATACAATTTCATTTAAAAATAATTACGACGAAACAGAGAAAGAGCCAACAGTTTTACCAGCTCAATTTCCTAATTTATTAGTAAATGGTGCAGGTGGGATTGCAGTTGGAATGGCAACTAGCATACCACCACATAATCTAGGTGAAATAATTAACGGAACATTAGCTTTAATTGAAAATAAAGATATTAAAATTAAAGATCTTATGAAGCACATTCCTGGACCTGATTTTCCAACTGGAGGAGTAATAATTGGAAAAGATATGATTAAACAAGGTTATAATAAAGGCAGAGGTTCTTTTAAAATTAGAGGTGAAATTTCTATAGAAAGTTTAAAAAATGGAAGAGAAAGATTGGTTATCACATCAATTCCTTATCAAGTAAATAAATCTGTTTTGAATGAGAGAATTGCTCAGCTTGTTAGAGAAAAAAAAATTGAGGGCATAAGAGATATAAGAGATGAGTCTAATCGAGAAGGAATCAGAGTTTCAATAGATTTGAGAACTGGAGTAGAACCTGAAACAGTAAAAAGACAACTTTACAAGAATACACAAATTGAAAGTTCATTTGGATTTAATACACTTGCAATAGTTGATGGCAAACCTGAAACTTGTAACTTAAAAGATTTCTTATCAAATTTTTTATCCTTTAGAGAGGACGTTGTAGTCAAAAAAACAAAATTTGATTTACAAAAAGCAGAAGAGCGAGCACATATCTTAATAGGTTTATCGGTATCAGTTGAAAATTTAGACAAAGTTATCAAAATAATCAGATCATCAAAAAATCCTGAAGATGCAAAGAAATCTCTTTTACAAACCAAATGGAAAATTAATAAGTCAAAAAAATTAATTTCACTTGTAGAAAGTTCAAAATCAAAAACTTTATACTCCTTATCAACTTTACAAGTGAATGCTATTTTAGAATTAAGATTACAAAAACTGACAGCGTTAGGAATAAATGAAATTGAAATAGAAATTAAGAAGTTAGCTGAGTTAATTACGAAATATAAAAAAATAATTTCATCTAAAAAAGAATTGTTAAAAGTTATTAGCGAAGAGTTAAAGAATATTAAAGATAAATATTCATCACCACGAAGAACTAAAATAATTGATGCTGTATTAAATTACGACATAGAAGAAACCATTCAAAAACAATCTGTATTGATTACAGTTACATTGCAGGGTTACATCAAACGTGGATCTTTGAATAGTGTTAAGACACAAAAAAGAGGAGGTAAAGGAAAAACTGGCATGACTACTAGAAACGAAGATTCTGTAGTCCAAACTCTATCAGTCAATACACATACCTCAGTTTTGTTTTTCTCTACAGAAGGTTTAGTTTATAGAATAAAAGCCTGGAAAATACCTGAGGGATCTTCAGTTTCTAAGGGAAAATCGTTGTTTAATATTCTTCCACTAAAAAACCATCAGTCAATAAGCTCTATTATGCCTTTTCCTGATAATGAGTCTGAAATGAAAAATTATCAAATTGTATTTGCTACTGCCCAAGGAAAAATTAGAAAAAATAGTTTAGAGGATTTTTCTTCAATCAATACATCTGGAAAAATTGCAATGAAATTAGACAATAATGATAAAATTGTGGGAGTTAAAATTTGCAAGGATGATAAAGATATAATTTTAAGTACCAAATTAGGAAAATGCATACGTTTTGAGTCTAAAAAATTAAGAGTTTTTAAGGGTAGATCCTCTAAAGGGATTAAAGGTATTGTTTTGTCTCCAAACGATCAAATCGTCTCTCTTTCAATTATAGATAATGATAAATCAAAAAAAAATGGGAAGAAATCAAAAGATGATCAATCAGAATTAAAAGCTAAAGAAAAGTTCATATTATCAATTACAGAAAATGGTTTTGGTAAAAAAACTAGTCATACGGAATATAGAGTAACTAATAGAGGTGGGAAGGGAATTATCGGAATTATAAATTCACCAAGAAATGGTAATATTTCATCCTCTTTCCCTGTATATGATGGTGATGAAATACTTATATCTACTAACAAAGGAAGAGTAATACGTGTAGCGGTAAAAGAAATTAGAACTGCGGGTAGAAATACTCAGGGTGTTAGAATTATTAAATTAACTGGAGAAGAAAAAGTTGTTTCAGCTGATAAAATAGATGATAACTTAGTTTAATGAATAAAGTTGCAATCTATCCTGGAACATTTGATCCAATTACGTTTGGCCATATTGATGTTATTAAAAAAGGTTTAAAACTTTTTGATAAGATTGTTGTTGCAGTATCTAACGTTGAAAATAAAGATTATTTATTCGATTCTGATGAACGAATTGAAATTGTAAAAAAAGCTTTATTTTATGATTTGAAACTGAACAAAAAAAAAGTTGTCGTAATTTCTTTTAGCTCTTTAACCACTGAATTGTGCAAAAAATATAAATCAAATATTATTTTAAGAGGATTAAGAGCAGTTTCAGATTTTGAATATGAATTTCAACTAGCAGGGATGAATAGAAAATTAAATAAAAATATTGAAACTCTTTTTTTAATGTCTGATGTTGAAAATCAGATTATTTCATCAAGATTTGTTAAAGAAATAGTAAATTTAAAAG
>NZ_JBNGZH010000017.1:0-19873 GCF_052049775.1 Candidatus Pelagibacter sp.
AAAAATTTCTCAAAAGTAATTTTAGAGAAATTAAAAATAAATGGCCAAAAAAATTGCCAAATGGAATAATACATGGTGATCTTTTTATAGATAATATATTTTTCAAAAAAAATAAGATCTCTGGAATTATTGATTTTTATTTTGCTGCAAACGATTATTTTATGTATGAAATTGCAATATGTATCAACGCTCTTTGTTTTGATAAGAAAAAATCACAATTTAAATTAAATAAAAAAAAGGTTAAAAATTTAATTAGAGGATATGAGAGTATTAAAAAAATCTCTGGAATTGAAAAAAAATCATTGAATATTTTATGCCGAGCTGCTGCGATGAGATATTTTCTTACAAGACTTTACGACTACACAAATACTCCAAAAACTGCTTTAATTAAAATTAAGGATCCAAGAGAATATTATCAAAAACTGATAATTCATAATAATTTAAAAAACTATAGAGATTATTTAGGTTAATGATTAAAATTTATACCGATGGTTCATGTCTTGGTAATCCAGGTAATGGGGGTTGGGCAGCAATAATTTTAAATGACGGGAAAAAAACTGAACTCAAAGGAAGTAAAAAAGATACGACAAATAATCAGATGGAATTATTAGCACCTATAGAGGCGCTTAAAAAAATTCCAAAAGGAAGCAAAGTTCAAATTTTTACAGATTCTAAATATGTTAAGTCTGGAATAACAGAGTGGATACACAATTGGAAAAAAAATGGATGGAAAACTGCAAACAAAAAAGAAGTGAGCAATAAAGCACTTTGGACAGAATTAGATCTTCTAAATAATGAGTTTGAAATAAGTTGGAACTGGGTAAAAGCCCATTCAACTGATGAATTGAATAATGAAGTAGATTTACTTGCTAGAGATGCTGCCAACTTATAGTTGGGCATCTGGGAACAGAACTGCCCTACCTAGATTAAATTATTTAATAAATTCTCTGCTGAAGTTAAACCACATTCCTTAGTTTCTTTTTCAACATGAATATTAACAACTGTGAAATTTTCAATCACCATTAAATAACGATTTGATCTAATTCCCATTCCTTTAGCGTTACGATCAACTTCCGCGCCAATTGCTTTCGTAAATAATAAATATGGGTCAGATAACATTTTAATTTTATCTCCAGTATTATTAATCTCACCCCAGCCATTCATTACATAAGGATCATTTACAGATAAACAAAATATATTTTGTATTCCTTTTGCTTTTATCTTATCTGCATTTGCCACAAATCCGGGAAGATGAAGCTTAGAGCAAGTTGATGTAAACGCCCCAGGTAGACCAAATAAAACAACTTTACCATTACCGATAGTTTCTCTTAATCTACTTTTTTGAGGCTCTCCATCAACAAGTTGAAAAATCTCTGTATCTGGTAGTTGATCTTTTATTTTAATTTTCATATCGAATTCATTACATATTTCTTAACTTTTTCAATATCATTTGAAAGAAGTTCAAATTTTTCTTTTCTGTCATTAACGTATTTAAGACTATCTGGTAAATTTTCAGTTTTTGAAATTGCATCTTCTATTGCTTTTGGAAATTTACATGGGTGTGCAGTTGATAATACAACACAATTTTTTTCCAATCCTAATTTTCTTACAGCACCAATCCCTACTGCAGTGTGCGGATCCACTACCATCTGATATTCGTCATTGATAGTTTTAATCATTTCAACAGTTTCGTTTTCATCAAGCATTTCAGATATAAAATTCTTTTTGATTTTATCTAAGTCGTTTTTATCAATTTTATAAGTGTTATCTTTTATTTCAGCCATTACATTTTTTGTAACTTCTGAGTTACAATCTTTGACATCATATAAAAGCCTTTCGAAATTACTTGCAATTTGTATATCCATACTTGGAGTATTTGTTTCCTCAACTTTCTTTTGACTATAATCACCACCAGATATTGCTCTGTGCAGTATGTCATTTTTATTTGTAGCAACGATTAATTTATCAATTGGAAGACCTAGTTTTTTTGCTAAATAGCCAGCGTAAATATCACCGAAGTTTCCTGTTGGAACAGAAAAAGATAGTGGTTGGCCGCTTCCAATTTTAAAGTAAGCGTAAAAATAATAGACGGATTGAGCAATAATTCTTGCCCAATTAATTGAATTTACACCCGACATATTGATTGCTTTAGAAAATTTTTCGTCATTAAACATTGCTTTTACTAAATTTTGGCAATCGTCAAAATTACCCTCCACCGCAATGTTAAATACATTGCTCTCCTCATGTATTGTCATTAGTCTTCTTTGCACAGGTGAAATTTTATTATTGGGGTGTAATACAAAAACATTTAGATTATTTTTTCCCTTTAAAGCGTCTATGGCAGCAGCACCCGTATCACCTGAGGTTGCTACTATTATATTAATTTTTTTTTGATCACGGCCTAAATGATATTGATAAAAATTACCTATTAATTGCATTGCGATATCTTTAAAGGCAAGTGTAGGTCCATGAAACAATTCTAATACTTTTAAATCTCCTAGATCTGATATTTTAATAACATCGTCGGATCTGAAATTTGAATACGATTTTGAAATCAAAGAGATTAGATCATCTTTAGACATGAAATCTCCTATAAATGGGTAAATTATTTCAGCCGCTAAATCATTGTAACTAAGGTTTTTTAGATTATCTAATTCTTCCTCTTTAAAGGGTTTAATTGATTTCGGAACAAATAGTCCTCCATCATCTGCCAAACCTTTGAGGAAAACATCTTTAAATGTAAAGTTTTTTTGATTATTTCTTGTACTAATATAATTCATTTAATAATTCTTTTTTCTAAAATATAGATATAGCAAAAGAATTGAAATCGCTAATGAAAACCATGTCATTGCGTATTTTTTATGATTGTTGGAAATATTAGCAGTAATTTTTTTTGGTCTAGGAAACTGATAATTTCCATCTAAATATATTATGTACTTAGAAAATTCTTTACCAGTAAATTTTGAGATATCTTCTCTATTCAAACTAAACCAGTAATTTTCTTTAATATCATTATCTGGTTTAAATATATTTTTTCTTCCCTGTGTTTTAAGAGTTCCTTCTATATTATTTTGATCCAATATATTTATCTCTGGAGTATCTTTTTTTTCAAATGGTATCCATCCTCTATTGAGCAAATAATTTTCACCATCTATAAGAATAGGATTTAAAACTTCAAACCCAGGTGTTCCAGAGTCATTTAAATTATATAAATAAATTTGTTTCTCAAAATCAACACGACCAGATGTTTTGATTTTGAGATAATTTTGTTGGTTAGATTGTGAAAGTTGAACTGGAGGATTTTTCAATGAATTTTCGATTTCTAAAATGAGATTATTCTTCCAATTTAAACGAATTATCTGCCAAGTGCCTAGGGCAATAAAAACAAAGACAAAAAATATAATAAAAACTGAAAATAAAAATTTATGTCTCAAGGTTCAAAATTAGCTTCCCCAAATATAGATCGCAGCAAATAAGAACAACCAAACTACGTCAACAAAGTGCCAGTACCATGCTGCCGCCTCAAAACCAAAGTGATGGTCTTTGTTAAAATGACCTAACTTCCCTCTCCACAAACATACAGCCAAGAAAATCGTACCAACTATCACATGAAAACCATGGAATCCTGTTGCCATGTAAAATACTGAACCATATATGTGATCTGAAAAAGCAAATGTTGCATGATGATATTCGTAAGCTTGTAAAGCAGTAAAACAAACTCCTAATATAACTGTTAAAACTAATCCTTGAATAAATCCTTTTCTATCATCCTCTAAGAGAGCATGATGAGACCAAGTAACAGTAGTTCCAGATAACAAAAGAACCAATGTATTTATTAATGGTATATCCCAAGGATCAAAAGTTTCTATATCTTTTGGTGGCCATACATTTCCAACAAAGTCGTTTGGGAAAAGACTCACATCAAAGTAAGCCCAAAACCAAGCAACAAAAAACATCACCTCAGAGGCGATAAATAAAGTCATTCCGTAACGATGATGTATTTGAACCACAGGTGTATGATGTCCTTGATGCTCAGCCTCAATAACTACATCTCTAAACCACATGTATGCTCCATAAATTAATAAAGCAAATCCAAGGTACATTCCCCATGAAACCTCATAATGCATGTAGTAAACGGCTCCAACAGCTAAAACTAAACATGAAAATGAAACATAGATAGGCCAAGGACTTGGGTCTACTAAATGGTAATCGTGTTTTTTTTCAGCTGACATTTTTTTGAATTATGATCGTTTATAGTAATCTGTCGAGAAAAAAGTATACGACATAGTTACATCTTGTAAATTTTTGACTGTTGCATCATTGACCATTTCTGGGTCTAAATAAAAAGTCATCACATAGGTAGCAGTTTCACCAGCTTTTAATTCCTGTTTTTCAAAGCAAAAACAACCAAGTTTACTATAATATTTTCCAAAGCTTGAGGGTGAAACGTTAAAACTTGCTACACCTGCAGTTGGTTCATTGCTATTATTGGTTACTTCAAACTCAATTTTGTTTACTTGACCCACTTTAACATCCATCACATTCGATTTTGCTTTAAAATCCCATGGTAAATTATTAACATTGGTATCAAATCTCACACTTACTACTTTATCTAAAACAATTTTCGGCGCTTTGTCTGCTACTTGAGTAGTTCCTCCAAAACCAGTAACTCTACAAAAAATTTCATAAAGAGGGACTGATGCATATGATAAACCTAACATCAAAACAAAAATCCCAGCTAGAACTAATGGTGTTAATTTCTTTTTTTCTATCATATCGACCTATCAAATACCCCTGTGTTGTATAAAGTAAAAAAGAAAAGAAAAATCATAAACGCAATAATAGCCAATGCCGTAATAATATTTTTTCTTTTTGTTTTTTTATCTGGTGTAATCATATTATTTTATCAATCAAAAACAGAACAAAAACTAAGAATAAATACAATATTGAATATCCAAAGATAGCTTTTGCTTTCTTAGAGTTAAATCTATTTTTTTTATAATCCAACAATTCATAACATAAAAAATTGTAATAAAAAGTTAATAGCAGTGATGGAATTAAAAATGTTAAACTAACAAAGTTAATTAAATATGGAAAAATAATTACTGGTATCATCAATAAAGAATAAATAAATATATTGATTTTGGTACTTTCTATTCCATTGGTTAGTGGCAACATTGGTATTTTGGCTTTCTTGTAATCATCGGACTTGTATAAACTCAGTGCCCAAAAATGAGAGGGTGTCCAAAAAAATATAATCAAGAAAAATGTTAATGGTTCAAGTGATATAGAGCCTGTAGCAATAGTCCATCCTATAACCGGCGGAAAAGCACCAGCTGCCCCGCCAATAACTATATTTTGTGGAGTTCTTCTTTTTAACCAGATTGTATAAACAAATACATAAAACAATATTGTTAATAATAATATTGCTGCAGAAACTCTGTTTGTAAAATAATCTAAAGCTACAACTGAAACTATTGATAATGTAACACCAAATATCAAAGCTTGATTTCTATTGACTTTCCCTGTTGGGATTGGTCTTAAACAGGTTCTAGTCATTAAAGCATCGAGATCTGACTCATACCACATATTTAAAGCACCAGCTGCTCCTGCACCTAATGAAACGAGAAGAATTCCAATAATTGCATCTTTAGTTGAAACAATGTTAGGTGCTGTTAATAAACCTACGGCACAGGTAAAAATTACCAATGACATAACTCTTGGCTTCATTAATTTAAATAATTCTGAAAGATTAAATAAATCTTCTTGGCTTAAACTTCTTTTTTTTAGCCTTGAATTATCCATCGGTTCTTAATGCTCTTATTTTATTAGCCGTGCGATTTTTGTGTACCCTGACCATCTTCAAATTTTGGCAATTCCTCAAAAGTATGGAAATTTGGTGGAGATGGCACAGTCCACTCTAACGTTGTTGCTCCCTCACCCCATGGATTTTGTGCGGCTGCTTTCTTTTTTGCAAATGCATAAATTAAATTCATAAAAAATACAGCGAGACCAGCTACAGCCACGTAAGACCCTATTGAAGATATATAATTCCATCCGGCAAATGCGTCAGGATAATCAGCATATCTTCTCGGCATCCCAGCTAATCCTAAAAAGTGCTGAGGGAAGAAAATCAAGTTAACTCCAATAAACGTTAACCAGAAATGTAATTGACCCATCCACTCAGAATATTCATAACCACTCATTTTTGAGAACCAATAATAAAAGCCTGCAAAGATTGCAAAAACAGCTCCTAGAGAAAGTACATAGTGAAAATGAGCAACTACGTAATAAGTGTCATGCATTGCAGTATCAACACCTGCATTAGCTAAAACAACTCCAGTTACTCCGCCGACTGTGAACATAAAAATAAATCCTAATGCCCATACCATTGGTGTTTTAAAAGATATTGAACCTCCCCACATTGTTGCGATCCATGAGAAAATTTTTATTCCTGTTGGTACAGCAATAATCATTGTTGCAGCTAAAAAATATGCTTTTGTATCTGTGCTTAATCCAACTGTGTACATATGGTGTGCCCATACAACAAATCCGACAATTCCAATAGCTACCATTGCATAAGCCATTCCAAGATATCCAAAAACAGGTTTTCTAGAAAATGTAGAAACAATATGACTAATCATTCCAAATCCTGGAAGGATTAAAATGTATACTTCTGGATGACCAAAAAACCAAAATAAATGTTGGAATAAGACTGGATCACCCCCTGTCTGGGCTTCAAAGAAAGCGGTACCGAAATTTCTATCTGTTAATAACATTGTTATTGCTCCAGCTAATACTGGTAAAGATAATAATAATAAAAATGCAGTCACTAATATAGACCACGCAAATAAAGGCATTTTATGTAATGTCATACCTGGTGTTCTCATATTTAGAATAGTAGTAATAAAATTAACCGCTCCTAAAATTGATGAGGCACCCGCTAAGTGCAAACTTAAAATAGCTAAATCCATCGCTGGTCCAGGTTGTCCAGCTTTTGAGGACAATGGAGGATAAATCGTCCAACCACCGCCAACACCAGTTTGTCCTGGAGGCCCATCGGCAAAAATTGATAAAATTAATAAAGTTAATGAAACAGGTAACAGCCAAAAAGAAATATTGTTCATTCTTGGAAATGCCATATCAGGAGCTCCAATCATAATTGGCACAAACCAATTACCAAAGCCGCCGATCATTGCTGGCATTACCATGAAAAAAATCATTATTAAACCATGTCCAGTGACCAACACATTATATAAATGATAGTTTCCACCTAAAATGCCATCACCGGGATGCATTAATTCCATTCTCATTAAAACAGAAAAAGCAGTTCCTATTACTCCTGCAACAATTGCAAAGATTAAATACATTGTCCCAATATCTTTATGGTTAGTAGAATATGCCCAACGTTTCCATCCAGTTGGAGTATGATGATCGTGTGATGCTGTTTGTGTATACATAATTTATTTACTCGCTAATTTAAGTTTTTCATTTTCTATTTCTTCTTTTGCAAATTTCACGCGTGCCTCAGATAACCATTCTTGATATTCATCTTCACTTACTACTTTTACTGCAATAGGCATAAAAGCATGTTTTATACCACAAAGTTCTGAACATTGGCCATAATAAGTACCAACTTTTTCAGCCTTAAACCATGTTTCATTAATTCTTCCGGGCACTGCATCCCTTTTTACTCCAAATGAGGGTAAAGCCCATGCATGTAAAACATCATTCGCTGTAATTAAAACTTTAACTACTTTGCCAACTGGAACAACTACTTCATTATCAACAGCTAATAATCTTGGTTGATTTGCTTTTAAATCTTTTTCCTCAATCATATATGAGTCAAATTCCAAATTTTCATCTGGATATTCATAACCCCAATACCATTGATAGCCTATTGCTTTGATTGTTAAATCTGCTTTCGGAATCGTGTCTTGCTTATATAAAATTTTAAATGATGGAACCGCCATAACAATTAAAATTAAGCAAGGAATTAAAGTCCATAAAACTTCGACAGTTACATTGTGAGTTCTCTTAGATGGATTAGGATTTGCTGAAGCTCTAAATCTTACACAAGCATAAAGCATTAAAAATAAAACAAATACACTTATTGCTATTATTATCGGTAATAACAAGTTATCGTGAAAGGCTACAATATCTCTCATCGATTCAGATGCCGCTTTTTGGAAACCTAATTGCCAATCAACAGGTTGGTTTGCAAAAGCATTTTGAGAGATAAAAATACTTGAAAATATAAATAAAATTTTTTTCATTTTTACTAGCTATATAAAGCCCTTTTCTAAAAATTACACTTTAGTTTTCGCGACAATTTATCAATTAATCACATAATTTATAATCGAAATCGCAGATATCACTGCGGTTTCTGATCTTAAAATATTATCATTAATTTTTAGTGCCTGTACTCCTTTAAAAGAGAGAATCTCCTGCCTTTCATGTTCTGAAAAATCTCCCTCAGGGCCTATGATGATACAAATAGGTTCATCTGAAAACTTTGTTTTTTCGATTTTTTTATTATCTGAATTTAAATCTGTGAAAATTAAATTCATTGAATTAGAATTTAGAAAACTTTTTAAATTTTGTGCTTGCTCAATGGCGGGGACACTAATTCGATTTGATTGTTCACATGCTTCTATAACTATTTTTTCTAACCGATCTTTATTAATCTTTCTTACAATTGTTCGATCAAAAACTATTGGTAAAAATTTTGAAACACCTAATTCAGTTGCTTTTTGAATCATGAAATTTTGGTAATTTGATTTGATAGGTGAGAATGCTAACCATAATTCTTGGGTGTTTTCTTTTTGTCTTAGTTGTTTGGTAGATTTAAATTCAACCAAATCTTTTGTAATATTCAAAATTTTTGCTTCCCATTCACCAGTTTTATTAAATAAAGAAAAAGTATCATTTATTTTCAGCCTCATTACTTTAGTTAAATAATGAGATTGAGATTTATCTAATTTATCAATCATATTTTTTGATAATGTACGCGAAAAAAATAATCTTATATTACTCATATATGTTAAATTAATTTATGAAAAATATTAAAGCAATAATTTTTGATGCATATGGAACATTGTTTGATGTCAATTCAGCTGCAGAAAAATGTAAAGATAAGATTGGAGATAAATGGGAGGGATTTGCAAATTTTTGGAGGACCACTCAATTAGAATATACTTGGCTTAGAAGTTTAATGGATCGACACAAAGATTTTTGGCAAGTTACAGAAGATAGTTTAGATAAATCAATAAAAGCTTTTAATATTGATCCTTCAATGAGAAATGAATTACTTAATTTATATAAAATTTTATCACCCTATAAAGAAGTTCCAGAAACTTTGAAAACTCTAAAAGAGAAAAAATTTAAATTAGCTATTTTATCTAATGGTACTCCATCACTACTGAACGAATTAGTTAAAAGTAATCATTTGGACAATTTATTTGATGATATATTTTCTATAGAACAAGTTGGAGTATATAAACCAAGTTCTAGAGTTTATGATATGCCTATAAAAAAATATAATCTTAATAAAAGTGAAGTTGCATTTTTAAGTTCTAATACTTGGGATGTTTCTGGTGGTGGAAATTATGGTTACCAATCTATTTGGGTAAATAGAAATAATAACATTTTTGATAATTTAGATTTTAGACCCAAATATCAAATTACAGATCTTAACAAACTAATTCAATTAGTTTAATATTTTTAGAATAAAGACCAAAGGTGACAAAATATTTTTTTTTGTGCTTGCAAACAATGTTACAATCCGCCATTGTATTTACTAAAATTTATTTAACATGATTAAAGCACTAGATTTATTTGGAAGAGTTTTAATATCCGCATTATTTTTTTTAAATGGAATTTTTAAAATAAATAATTATGAGGGAACTATAGGTTGGATGGAAAGTTTTGGTTTGCCTGGTGTTTTAATTATACCTGCAATTGCTCTTGAAATATTTGGACCCATTCTTATTGTAATTGGCTATCAAACTAGAATTGCTGCAGCAGCTTTAAGCTTATTTTGTTTTGCAACCGCTATTATTTTTCACAATGATTTTACTGATCAGGTACAGCTAACAGCTTTTCTAAAAAATATTGCTTTAGCTGGTGGTTTTATATTCTTGGTAGTTAATGGTGCTAAAGGTTTTTGTTTAGATAAAAAGTGATCTTGAAATTAATAATTAATTCGTTAATTAAAGCGGATGAAAAATATTGAAGTAAAACAAATCATTGATCCAATCCCAGCTTCAGATGGAGCTGGAGTAAAATTAAAAAGAAGTATTGGAGTTGAACCCAATTACTTTGATCCTTTTTTGATGCTAGACGAATTTGGCTCTGAAAATAGTGATGATTATATAGCTGGTTTTCCTCCACACCCTCACCGAGGAATTGAAACAGTGACTTACATGCTTGCTGGTGATTTTGAACATAAAGATAGTACAGGCGGTGAAGGTAAAATGACTGCTGGTGATGTCCAATGGATGAAAACTGGAAGTGGTATTATCCACTCAGAGATGCCCGCAATGAAAGAAGGGAAACTTCATGGATTTCAGCTATGGATCAACATGCCAGCAAAATTAAAAATGAGCAAACCTGAATATATTTATATTGATGCAGATAAAATGAGCGTACATAAAGATAATGATAAAAAAGTAAAAGTTATAGCTGGTAAGTTTGAAAAAGCAGAAGGTCCAGTCAAGGGTCACAATGTTGAGCCAGTTTATTTTGATGTCGAACTAAATAAAGATAAGAATTTTAATTATCTTCTCTCATCTACACACAATAGTTTTATTTATTTAATAGATGGCGAAATAAAGATTGGTGAGCAAAAACATGAAAATGTTAAAGATAGCACTTTAATATTACTCACAAGAGGTGAAAATTTGCAGGTAAAAGCAAAATCAAAAGCTAAATTTTTAGTTATTTCTGGAAAACCAATAAATGAAGAAATTGCAAGAGGTGGTCCTTTTGTAATGAATACTAAAGCAGAGATATTACAGGCTGTTCAAGATTACCATAACGGCACTTTTGTAAAATAAAAGATGAAATCAATACAAATAGAAAAATTTGGTGGACCAGAGGTTTTGGTTATTAAAGATATAGATTTAGGAAAACTGGGTCCTAAAGAAGTCTTAATAAGAAATAAATCAATAGGTCTAAATTTTATAGATATTTATCACAGGACAGGTCTCTACCCTATTCCATTACCAAGTGGTATTGGTCTTGAAGCTAGTGGCATTATTGAAGAAATAGGATCTGAAGTAAAATTATTTAAAGTTGGTGATAGAGTTACTCATGCATCAATGCCAATTGGAGCATATTCAGAAAAACAAATTATGCCTGAAGAAAAATTAATTTCTGTTCCAGATGGTATTTCTGATGAGGTGGCATCTTGTATAACTTTAAAGGGTATCACTGCAGAATATTTACTACACAGAGCTTATCCATTAAAAAAAGGTGATAAAGTGCTTTATCATGCTGCAGCTGGAGCTCTTGGTCAAATCTTATGTCCTTGGGCTAATTCTCTAGGTGCAGAAGTAATTGGAACAGTTGGTTCAAAAGCTAAAGAGGAAATTGCCAAAAAAAATGGCTGTCACCATGTAATAAATTATTCTGAAAAAAATTTCTCAGAAGAAGTTGAAAAAATTGTAGGAAAAAATGGTATTGATGTTGTTTATGATGGTGTTGGAATAAAAACATTTAAAGGTTCAATCGAAACATTAAAAATAAGAGGAATGATGGTAGCATTTGGAAATGCATCTGGATACGTTGATACAATTGATGTAAAAAAAGATATCAATGCTAAAGGGTTATTTTTTACTCGACCATCTATCGCACATTATACAATCAAAAGAGAAGAGTTAGTTGAGTCAGCAAAAAAAGTTTTTGATGCAATTTTATCTAATAAATTTAAGGTGGAAATTTCAAAAAAATACTCTTTAGAAGATGCTGCACAAGCTCACAAAGATTTAGAGGCGAGATTATTAACTGGTCCAGCAGTAATTATTCCTTAAATTGAATATCCATATCAGAAAGGTGAAGTCTGAGAGCTTTAGTTGAGATCTGTATTTCAATAATAAAAAATATGATTGAAATCATCATTGATAAGCAACATGAGCCAAAAATTATTCTCGCAATAAAAAGTTCTTGTAAGTAAAGCCCAAAAACAGTTAACATATTGAACAAAAATCCAAAAGCAGCAAATAAAATACTTAATTTTAAAACACCAATTCTTTTCTCTAAATTTATCAATTGATCTTTCCATTCAGGTGGAGTGTGTTTTTCAAATACATATTCATCATGTATTTTTCTAATTAAAGAACTTAAGGTATGAAACCTGTTTGAATATACCCCCATTATCAGTGGGATTGCTGGAAACATTAATGCGGTAACAGTGTAATCTATATTCATACGAATCAATTTGATTATCAATCTTGGCTTTGTTATTTACAAGTAAAATTTTATGAACCAACTAAACTTATTTATTGAACTGACAAGGCTTAAAAAACCGATTGGATATCTGTTATTATTTTGGCCATGTGCTTGGGGTTTAACCTTGATTTATGATTTTACAGGTAGTTTAAGTATTTATTTTTATTATCTTGTGCTTTTTTTTCTTGGTTCAGTTTTGATGAGATCTGCTGGATGTATAGTTAATGATATTTTAGATAGAAAATTTGATAAAAAAGTTAAAAGAACTAAAAATAGACCAATCGCTTCTGGAAAAATTAAAGTTCAAATTGGATTTTTATATGCTTTTATTCTCTGCTTACTCGCTTTTTTAGTTCTTATAAATTTCAACTATTTTACAATTATGATTGCTCTTGCTTCTATGCCATTAGCTTTCACATATCCTTTAATGAAACGATTTACATATTGGCCTCAGCTTTTCCTAGGGATTACATTTAATTATGGATTAATACTTGGATGGACGTCAATCTCAGAACAATTTGGTATAGTACCAATCATTTTTTATATTGGAGCCATATTTTGGACACTAGGCTACGACACAATATACGGATTCCAAGATATTAAAGATGACGAAATTATAGGAGTAAAATCGACTTCAATAAAATTCAAAGGAACGGCTAAAATTTTTTTAATATTATGTTATTTATCTCTAATATCATCGCTTGTAATTGGGGGATTGATGATGAATTTTAATTCAATATATTTTCTATCAATTACAATTCCGATCATACATTTATTTTTTTATCAAATAAATAATTTTGACTCCAAAAATCCTGCTTCTTGTTTAAAAATTTTTAAAAGCAATAATTATTTAGGGATGATTATATTTTTTAATATCTTGGTAGGAAGGTTTTTTTAATGAATAAGACAAAAATTCTTAAAAGACTCTATAAAGATTATACAAAAAAATATCTAAGACAAATTTTTTTAGCCATATTTTTTTCATTACTAGTAGCTGGAAGTACTTCTGCAATTGCTTGGCTTTTAGACCCAGCGATTGATAAAATTTTTATTCAAAAAGATCAATCATTATTAATTTTGATACCTCTACTAATTATTTTAGCATTTACAACAAAAGGTATATCACTCTATTTAGCGAAGGTGATGATGATAAATGTTGCTGAGGAAATAAAAAAAAAACTACAAATAGATATGCTGGGTACTTTAATAAATGCTGATACCCAATCAATAGACGAAAAACATTCAGGAAAATTTATCTCTAATTTAACTTATGATGTTCTTCACATAACAAATCTATTAAGCAATGGAATACTTAATCTGTTCAAAGATAGTTTAACTTTGATTGGTTTGCTCACTGTAATGTTTTTACAAAATTGGAAACTTTCATTAATAGCTATAATTTTGATACCGATTGCCAGTACAGCTGCAAGATCACTTGGTAAAAGAATGGGTAAAGTTACAACTCAAGCTCAAGAGAAATCAGGCTTCTTGACCAGATATTTAGTTGAACTTTTTAAAAATCATAAATTAACTAAAATCTTCCAAAAAGAAAAATATGAAACTAACAGAGCAAATGATTACTTAGATCAGCTTAAAGAAAAAAATAAAAAGATTGGAATTGTAATCGTAAGAATATCACCAATTATGGAAATTCTTACTGGATTTATGATTGCTATTTTAATCTTTTATTCTGGAAAATTAATTGCCAGTAATGAGCTAAGTGTAAATAATTTTTTTTCATTTCTGGCAGCAATGATGCTAGCATATCAACCAGTAAGATCCCTTTCGACATTAAATATCATAGTCAATCAAGGTCTATCTGCTGCTGGTAGAATTTTACCAGTTGTTGATACAAAAAACTTAATTAAAAATAATGAGGATGCAAAAGAAATTCACATTAAAAATGCAAACATCAAATTTAAAGATGTATTGTTTAGTTATAAAAATTCTGACGGCGATGTTTTAAAAGAAATCAATTTAGATTTTGAAGGAGGAAAAATGACTTCACTAGTTGGTCATAGTGGTTCGGGTAAGTCTACTATTTTAAATCTAATTCCTAGGTTTTACGATTGTAAATCTGGTGATATCTCAATAGATAATCAGTCAATTTATGATGTAACATTACACTCGTTGAGAAAGAATATTTCTTTAGTTAGTCAAGAAACAACTCTTTTTGATGATACAATCAAGAACAATATTAAATATGCTAATTTAGATGCAAGCGATGAAGAAATTTTTGAAGCAGCTAAACTTTCACATTGTGAGGAGTTTATAAAAAATCTACCTGAAAAATATGAGACATTAATTGGTGAAGATGGCGTAAGATTATCTGGAGGAGAAAAACAAAGAATTTCAATAGCAAGAGCAATGCTAAAAAAAAGCTCAATTATTCTATTAGATGAAGCAACCTCCTCTTTAGACTCAGAGACCGAAACAAAAATACAAGATGCTTTAAAGATCTTAACAAAAGATAAAACCACAATTGTTATTGCTCACAGACTTTCAACTATTTTAAACTCAAACAAAATATTTATCATAGACTCTGGAAAAATAGTTGATTATGGAAAACATGAAGACTTATTAATTAATTCAAAAATTTATAAAAATTTTCATGATAAACAATTTCAGAGGTAATGATTTTTTTTATTTATCAATTTTTACTCTCTATAATTCTGTGCTTCTCTCCAATAATTATCATTATAAGAATTTTTAAAAATAAGGAAGATAAATTTAGATTTAAAGAAAAATTTTGTTTTTTTTCTAGAAAAAGAGGAAATGGAAAACTAATTTGGTTTCATGGATCTAGTGTAGGAGAGATATTGAGTGTTATTCCAGTAATAAAAAAATATGATAACGATAAATCAATAAGTAAAATATTAATAACATCTAGCACTTTGAGTTCATCAAAAATATTAGAAAAAATTAAATTCAAAAAAACTATTCATCAATTTTATCCAATAGACCATGTTTTTTTCTCAAAAAAATTTTTAAGTCACTGGAAACCAGATGTGGCAATTTTTTTAGAATCCGAAATCTGGCCAAGTATGTTTAAATTCATAAAAAATAGAAATATTCCTTTAATTTTACTTAATGCTAGAATTACTAAAAAATCTTTTGATCGTTGGAATAAAATAAGAAAATTTTCTTATTCTATTTTTAGTTTAATAGACAAAGCATACTCACAAAATTTAGAGACAAATTATTATCTAAAAAAATTGAAGGTTAAAAATATAAAGTCTACAGGGAATTTAAAATTTATCGAACATGATAGTTTTGAGACTAATCAAGCAGATAAAAAATTATTTTCACAATTTAGAAAATATAAAACTTTTGTGGCAGCAAGTACTCATAATACAGAGGAATTGTTTGCAGCCAAAACGCACATTTTATTAAAAAAAAAAGTAAAGAATATGATTACAATTATAATACCAAGACATATTAATCGGGTTAACCAGATTATTTCACAAATTAATGAGCTTGGGTTAAATACAATATCTCATAGATCAAAAAAAAAATTAGATAATATTGATATTTATATTGTTGATACTTTCGGAGAGTCTAAGAAATTTTACAAAATTGCCACAACTGTTTTTTTAGGTGGGTCAATTATTAAGAGAGGTGGTCAAAATCCACTAGAACCTGCTCGCTTCGGTGCAAAAATATTACACGGACCCAATATTGATAATTTTAGAGATGTTTACAAATATTTAAGTCAATTAAAAATATCATCTTCAATAAACACTCCTCAACAATGTGCAAATTCAATAATTTTTAAAAAAAACATGAAAAAAGCAAAAAAAATGAAATATCTGGGTACAACAATACTTAAAAAAACCTTAAATGAGTTAGATAAGTCAATTCATAATGAAATTTAAAAAACCCAAATTTTGGGATTATAATAAACCTAACATTCTCTCTTATTTATTTTTCCCAATATCATTATTACTTACAATTTTGAAATCTTTCAAAAACTTAATAACAAAAAAAAAGAAATATTCAAAAATTAAAACTATTTGTGTGGGGAACATTTACCTAGGTGGAACAGGCAAAACCTCTTTAAGCTTGAAGATTAATGAAATTTTAAAAGATAAAATAAAAACTTGTTTTATTAAAAAATATTATTCAGACCAAATTGATGAACAAAAAATATTATCAAATCACGGAAAATTATTTAAACTCAAAGATAGATCTTCTTCTATTAAACAAGCAATTGACGAAAATTTTGAACTTGCAATTTTTGATGATGGTTTGCAAGATCCATCAATAGATTATGATTATAATATTGTTTGCTTTAATATAGATAATTGGATTGGCAACAGTTTTACTATTCCATCTGGACCACTTAGAGAAAATATTAAAAATTTAAAAAAATATAAGAATGTTTTTCTAAATGGAAATAATGAAAATATTGATAATATTATAAAATATATTCACAATTTAGATCCTAATATAAATATTTATCAAGGTGAATATGTTCCACTGAATATCAATGAGTTTGATAAAAGTGATAAATATTTAGTTTTTTCAGGTATAGGAAATCATAAGACTTTTATATCAATGTTAAGAAAATATAATATAAACATTGTCAAGGAAATTGAATTTCCTGATCATTATAGATACTTACAAAAAGAGATTGATGACATCATATCAATGTCTGAAAAATTAAATTGTAAAGTAATGACTACCGAAAAAGATTACATGAGACTGAATAACAACAATAAAATTATTTATATAAAATCAGAATTAAAGATTATAAATCAAGAAACTTTTATTAATGATATTTCAAAGGTTTATGAAAATAATTAAATACTTAATACAATTTATCATAATTTGCATTTTTTATGTGATATTCAAAATTATTGGGGTTAGGCTCTCGTCTTTTCTAAGTGGAAAATTATTTGAAATTATTGGTCCAATTTTTAGATCCAAAAAAATAACCAATAATAACATAAAAAGAGCTTTCCCAGATTATAATTCTAAAGAAACAAATAAAATAGGATCTTCAATGTGGAACAATTATGGGAGAGTTTTTGCAGAATATCTTTATATGAAAAATTTTAGAAATGGTAGTCTTAGTAAAAATATTTCTATAGATGGTAAAGATATTCTTTTAAATATTAAAGATCAAAATCAAAGAGTTGTATTTATATCGGGGCATTTTAGTAATTTCGAACTTATGGCAATGCAGATTGACAAATTAGGTATTAAAATTGGAGCAATCTATAGACCACTAAACAATATTTTTTTAAATAAATTCATGGAGCGAATTAGAAAAAAATACATCTGCAATAATCAAATTAAAAAAGGAATCGGTGGATTAAAGGAATTAATAAAACTTAATAAACAAGGTTTTTCGACGGCACTTATGATAGATCAGAGAGTTTCACAAGGTATAAAATCAAATTTCTTCAATGAGAAAGCGTTTACTACTACCATTCCAGCACAATTAATAAAAAAATTTAATATGCCTGTTGTACCTATCTTTATAGAGAGATATGAGGGTATCAAATTTAAAATGAAAGTTCATAAGCCAATTCACTTCTCAAACGAAGATACTATTGAAAATATTACAATCGAATTAAATAAGACTCTTGAGAGAATGATACTTACTAATCCTAATAACTGGATATGGTCCCATAATCGCTGGAAATAATACTATTTATTGTCTAATTCCTCTTTTTTTTTAGAAGCCTCAACATATGAATAATACGGTTCTTGAAGTTCCACATTCCAGTAAGTCAAATTTTCAAGACTGATTGCTTTACCCGAAACTGCACAAATTACATGGTCACCTTTTTCAATTACTTGAAAATTATTTGGTAAATATTTTACTTTTGCTAATTTTTTATTCATTTATAGTTTATATGTTTATACATGATTGTAGGGATTATAGGAAGCGGGGGAAGAGAGCATGCTATTTGCCATGCATTAAATAAGTCAAAAAAAATTGATAAGATTTATTGTTTTCCTGGTAACGCTGGGACCGATGCAATAGCTGAGAACATTAACCTAGATATAAATAAATTTGAGGAAATCAAAGATTTTATTTTTTCAAAAAAAATAGACTTGGTAGTCATTGGCCCAGAAAAACCTTTGGTTGATGGACTAACAGATTACTTGGAAAGTTTTGATATTAAGGTTTTTGGACCTAGTAAAGTCGCTTCACAATTAGAGGGGTCTAAAATATTTACAAAAAACATCTGTAAAAAATATGATATTCCAACTGCGAATTTCGGAGTATTTGATGATATTAACCAAGCAAAAGATTTTTTAAAAAAATCAAATTTTCCAATAGTCATTAAAGCAGACAATTTGGCTGCAGGGAAAGGTGTTTATATTTGTGAAAATAAAGAAGAGTCTTATCAAGCAGTTAAGGAAATATTTGATGGAAAGTTTGGTACAGCTAAAAATGTTCTTATTGAAGAATTTTTAGAGGGTGAAGAAATGAGCTTTTTCATTTTAAGTGATGGTATTACTTACAAAAATTTTGGTACAGCTCAAGATCATAAAAGAGTTCAGGAAGGTGATAAAGGAAAAAATACTGGTGGTATGGGTGCTTATTCACCATCAAGATTAATAAATGAAGAGCTCGAAAAAAAGATTTTGAATAATATAATTGATCCAACCTTAAGAGCACTTAAAGATCTAAAATCATCATACAAAGGCTTTTTATATGCGGGGCTCATGATAAAAAATAATGAACCTTATTTAATTGAGTACAATGTTAGAATGGGTGATCCAGAGTGTCAAACTATTCTTCCTAAACTAAATGCAGATTTCGGTGAAATTATTGACTCATGCTGTAATGGAAGATTAAATGAAAGCAGAATTAATTGGAATGATAAAAAAAGTTTATGTGTTGTCTTGTGCTCAAAAGGTTACCCTGAAACCTACCAAAAAAATATTGAAATCAAAAATATCAATAAAATTGAATTAAAAACTGATGATCACTTATTTCATGCTGGCACTATTAAAAAAGGTGACGCTACTTTAGCTATAGGTGGACGAGTTTTAAATTTTGTTTCTTTATCAGATAGTTTTGAGGAATCAAGAAATAGAACTCATAAACTTCTCAACAATCTAAATTGGTCAGATGGTTTTTTTAGAAAAGATATTGGTTATAAAGTAATTAAAAAATGAGAATAATTGGTGGAAAATTTAAAGGAAAAAAAATTTTACAACCAAATGACAAAGAAACAAGACCTTTGAAAGACTTAGCTAAAGAATCTATTTTTAATATTATTAATCACTCAAATAAATTTAAGATCAATATTGAAAATTCAATAGTTTTAGATCTATTCGCAGGTGTTGGCTCATTTGGTTTAGAGTGTCTTTCAAGAGGAGCTAAACATGTTACTTTTGTAGAAAAGTATCATGGTGTTTTACCAATTTTAAAAAGTAATCTAAATAGTTTAAATATGAG